>JBBIPK010000008.1:0-70814 GCA_037442885.1 Acidobacteriota bacterium
AGATTCGGGAGCTGGTCATTGAATACGTCCGCCAAATGGGACGGCTCGAATCAGCTGTTGACAACAACTGGGAAATCGTCCCTGCGGCCGCCCGCCAGGCCCTGCTCGACTGGGTCACGGCGCCGCCTCCGCCGGGCCGCCTTGCCGTTGCTGGGCCAACTACAGAGTGACACAGCGGCCTGAGCTATCCGCTTCCGGCCAACAGCTATTCTGCGCTATTCGCTAATCGCCAGTCTCTTCGGGCGCTGGTTCCTTTCGTTTGGCCCAATCCACTGTTAGCTCTGAGATGTGATCGTCGATGTACGTAACCGGCAAGTTGAAAGCTGTTAGTGTTGGCGACACCGTGCCTCTCCAGGCCACCAGCTCCACCTTAACCGCACGGTCGCGGAGAAAGCGGACGCATTGCTCGAAATCGCCATCTCCCGACATGATAATTGCTGTTTCAAAAGCTCCTGTAAACGCAAGCGTGAGGAGTTTTGTGGCCAAGCTAACATCAACCCCCTTTTCAACGACCGCATGCCATTGCTGGCCACAGCTTCGGCACTCTATGTTTCGCTTTTTTGCTTGGCTGATATGTGTCACAAATTTCAGTTCCTCGCTTAGCATCTTGTAAAAGGCTGTCTGCGCAGCTCGCGGCGGATCTACTTCGCTGGCAAAGAAGTGCACTTCCCAAATACTTCCCCCTTTCTCCAAGAATTTTGCGATTTTCTTCCACTCAAGTGCTTTGTACTTCTCGCGATTGTCTTTGGGATTCCCGTATTGGGATAGATTGTATTGAAAAAGGCCGTGGAAGATATTTGGAGAGTGTCCGATATTCCGTTGGAGGTGAGCAGCGGCCAAACGCATTCTACGCCACCTGCCTTTCCGTTGCGACCGGCTTTTGCTCCAGGACCGCTTTGAGCATCCAGAGGTCGCGGTAGCCCTGAAGGCGGCGAAAGCTCTTCTCGGTGAGCAGGAACGCCGCGGCCGCCCAGCGCAGCACCATCTTCCCGTCGCGCCAGCGGCAAACTCTCCGCGTTCGCAAGCGCACCCCGCTGTGCGGGCTCTCGATGAGGTTGGTCGAGACCAGGCAGCGGACCAGGCTCGGGGGCAAGCCCAGCCGGTTCACGGTGAACATCTCCGCCAAGCCCTCGCGCAAGCTGGCAGCGGCACCTGGATAGTCCCGCTCCAGCCACTGGGCTTGCTTCTCCAGCCGCGCCATGCCCTCTTCCGCGGAGAGCCGGAACGCCGCCCGCAGGGCCGCCTTGACCTGCTCCTGGAGGTCTTCGGGCAGATAGCCCATCACGTTCTCGATCTTGTGGTGCCGGCAGCGCTGCACGGGATTCTCAGATCCAAACACGGCCTCAATCGCGGCCCGCAAGGCCTTCGAGCCGTCGATGACAAACAGCCGCTTGCGCTGCGGGTCCAACCCCCGCGCCACCAGGTCCTCCAGCAACCCCTGGGCCACCACCCGGTTCTCGCTGGCCCCTGCGGCGAGGCCCAGGACATGCTTGTGGCCGCTGCTATCCACGCCCACGGCGGCTAACACGTGATGGGGGCCGAAGATCAACCCATCCAAGTAGACAATAAGGAGGTCGAGCTCGTCGAAGCGCCGCTCGCACAACTGGTGCAGTTCTTCCTCGCTGGCCGCGATCGCCGCTTGGCTGACGCTGGAACGCTCCACCCCCACCGTCTCCGCCATCGCCGGCAGCACCCGCTTGTACTGCCGGGTGGACACCCCGCGCAGCAGAATCTCCAACATCCGGCTGCCGAGCCGAGGGTCAGCCTGCATCGCTTCGTAGGCCGGGATGGCCACTTCGCCGCCTTTTCCCTGGCCCTTTTTCCGCAGCCGAGGTCGGCAGACCCGCAGCTTGCGCTCCCGCAAGCAGACCGTTCCACTTTCCCGTCCGTGCCATCCCAGGGCTCCGCCTTTCTTCCCCGGATGCGGCGGCCCCGCCACCGCTTGGGCGGAGAGCTGCAATACGGCCTCGATGCTGGCCCGCCCCAGCACGTCAATCAGCTCGTCTACGGCCAGCTGCGACTGCTCGATCAGTTCCACCATCGGCAGCAATGCCTGCCCGTTCTTCGACAGAAAGCGGGCTAAGGCCTGGGTGTCATTCTTGTGCATCGTGTGATATGGTCTTTCCACGGCGGTTCTCCTTTCGAAGAGATTTTCCCCGCCCGATTCTACTGAATCGGGCCGGAGAACCGCCGCTCAACCTCCAACGGAATCCAGGACACTCTCGATATTTGAGTTGTCGACAAATACGATCGTCTTTCCGCGAGCCACCGTGTTACTCCCTGCTTTTAGGTCCCACCGCCTCAAAGAGCTCCTCTAGGCTTTTGCATGGTTTCTGCAAGTTGAAACGGGCAGCATGTATTTCGTAGGCAATCTTTAGATAAAGGCCAATCGGGATCCGCGGAAGCTCGTCGCGCGGCTTGCCCAGCTCCTTACACCACCAGCGCACAAGGTCTTTCTCATCTTTAGATTGTGCGCAGCTGCGACACGCGCTCGCCAGATTGTGAATCCCGACAGGTCCGCCGAGATGCCGTGGGACAACGTGAACGGGTATGACCTTGCCTGGTTTGGCCCCGCAAAAATTGCAAGAGTTGGGGTCCTGAGCCATACGCAGCAGCTCTCGGTGGTAGTCTGACATGAAAATTTTACCGGCCTTGAGACGCTGGTACGCATCGATGATGAAAGCATAATTCCCTTCAAAGCCGGCGGAGCGCGCAATCACAAGCTTGGCGTAGTAGTAAAGGATGAGGTCTCCCACGCGTCTGGGAACGGAACGTGCCGGCATGTCACGACGTCGCCCTAGCCGGGACAAGGTTCGGCCAAAGCTGCCAGATGAGAGTTTCTAGTTGATCGACTCCTTGCACTTTGACTTGTTCTCCGATCGGAGGCTGGTTCTGCGACGGTCTCATCTTGGCAAAATCTGCGGCCACATCGGCAGATAGGTAAACGGTTTTGATCTTGCCTTTCTGTGGACCAGCGACTAGCTCTGCTAGTGCCGCTAGGTACGTGCTTTGAGGGGGACGGATTCGTTTCGTGAGATCCAGTTCGCCCACGAATAGGGTCCGTTTGTCCACCGCTTGCTGCAGATACGAGCTCAGCAACGCAACAGCGAGGGGCAAGTCAAGCTCCGCCCGGTAGCCCTTTGGGCCCGGTATGTAACAGCTAATTTGGTAGGAGAGATCGGCCAGGTCCACATCTTTCAAGCTACTCATTACCGTATGAAGCTGTCTCACCTTCTTGCCGGGCAGGAACGGCGCGTTCAGCTCCGGCCTAGACCCATACTTGGGAAGGCTGACGGATGCCTGTGCCTCCGCAAGGTCGTCACTAATACCAGCGTAACCAAAAATAGCTGTGCTTTGCGCTGCTGTGTGGGGTGACTTAATCAACCTACCCTTGTCATCCATCAGGAGGACTATGGGGTCTACTACAGCTGGGGCAAACCGATTCTTGGGAACAAACATCGGTCTTAGCCGGAAGGCGCGGCGTAAATAAATGACACAATCAACATTATGCTCTAAATCCTTCGGCCCGGCGATTTGTCCCTTCTTGGTCACATGTCCAACAAGGAAAGTAACCATCCGTTGGGCTTTAGCGTTGTCGCAGAATTGGTAGAGAGCCCGGTATTTTTGCGTGGCAGCTGCGTGCAGCCCGCGCCCTTGGACAGAATCAACAACGATCGCAGAGCACCCATTATATTCCTCACCTTCCGTAAGCACACGTCGGGCCAGGAAGTTAGGGAGCCGATCGATGTCGTCAACCGAGTCATCCATGAGAAAGTTCTGCCTCAGCGAAGGTGGCACCTCCCCGGTTCGCGACCCGAAAAGCCTTTTCACGACTTGCTTGAGGTCCAGCAACGCCTGCTCAGTGGTCAGGTAGAGTACCTTCAATTCTCTTTGTGCAAGGTCTCCCAGAATCTGGAGGGCCAAGGTGGTCTTGCCGATACCCGGCTCCCCTGCCACCAAATACACACCCCCTTTGATGAAACCTGGTCCCACTGCCTCTTGGAGCCAGGGCAGGCTCGGCACTTGGACGAACTCGTGGCCACTTCCTGTAACCTCATCAAGGCGCGGCATAAGCAGCCTCCAACAACAGGAGCTTTAGTCGTAATATTCCGTGCCGAGGTGGGTGATCAATTCTTCACCGCGCAGCCAGCGCAGCGTGTTCTTGAGCTTCATCAATTGGATGAAGAGGTCGTGCTCAGGGTAGAGATTGGGCGCGCACATCGGTGATTTGAAGTAGAAGGACAGCCATTCCTGAATACCGCGGAAGCCGGCCCGTTGGGCGAGGTCGAGAAAAAGCACGAGATCGAGCACGAGCGGCGCTGCCAGAATCGAATCCCGGCAGAGGAAGTCGAGCTTGATCTGCATCGGGTAGCCGAGCCAGCCGAAGATGTCAATATTGTCCCAGCCCTCCTTGTTGTCCCCGCGCGGGGGGTAGTAGTTGATGCGCACCTTGTGGTGGTAGTTACCGTAGAGTTCGGGATAGAGTTGTGGCTGGAGGATGTATTCCAGCACGCCCAGCTTGGATTCCTCCTTGGTCTTGAACGAGAGCGGGTCGTCCAGCACTTCGCCGTCGCGGTTGCCCAGGATATTGGCGGAAAACCATCCGGAAAGCCCAATCATGCGCGACTTCAGGCCGGGTGCGATGATGGTTTTCATCAGCGTCTGACCGGTCTTGAAATCCTTTCCCGCGATGGGGACCCGATGTTCGCCCGCCAACTGCACTAGGGCGGGGATGTCGACGGTCAGATTCGGGGCTCCGTTCGCAAACGGCACGCCCGAGGTGATGGCTGCATACGCGTACATCATCGAGGGCGCAATCGCTTCGTGGTTCTGCTTGAGCGCTCGCTCAAAGGCTTCGACACTCTGGTGGATTTTTTGCGGCTTCAGATGAACTTCCGTCGAGCCGCACCAGATCATCACCAGTCGCCGGGCGCCCGACTTCGCCTTGAAATCGGCGATATCTTCCTTCAGCGCCTGCGCCAGGTCCCATTTCGTGCGCGCTTTCTTGATGTGTTTGCCCTGCAGTTTCCGTACGTAGTTCGGGTCAAAGACCGCCCGCATGGGCCTGATCCGGCTCAAAAAGGTCTTTACCTGCTGCAGGTGGCGCTCCTCGAGCACGCCGGCCTTCTGTGCCGCCTGGTAGGCGTTGTCTGCGAAGATGTCCCAGCCGCCAAACACGAGGTCATCGAGCGCGGCCAGAGGGACGAATTCCCGGATCGGGGGAGTGCGGAATTCGGTGCGCTTGCCCAGCCGGATGGTGCCCATCTGGGTCAGCGAGCCCACGGGAAGAGCCTTGCCGCGGCGAACGAGCTCAACTCCCGCCATGAATGTGGTCGTGACCGCTCCCATGCCAGGCAGCAGCACGCCCAGCTTGCCTTTGGCGGATTCAATCCTTGCAGGACGGCGAATCACAGCGGCTCAGCGCTCCCTCCCACGCGCTGACAAGCTCTCCATCATCGGCAAAGCCTCAGCCTTTTGCAAGTGCGTTCGTCACCATCCGCACGGCATCTCAGTGCCGGCGGGCAGGCTTGCCCCGAGTTCGGCGGCGATGCAGTACGTTGAGCAATTGTTCTACCGGCAGCGTGTTCAGCACATCTTTCTTTTCCAGCCAGCCACGGCGTGCAGTGAGAACACCGTACTTCATGAAGGGCAGGTGGGTGGTGGAATGGGAGTCGGTGGAGATGACCACCTTGACGCCGCGCTCCCGGGCCATCCGCAGATGAACGTCTTTCAGGTCGAGCCGGTCGGGGTAGGCATTGCACTCGACGGCGATCCCACGCCGGGCGGCGTCATCCAGAATGCGCTCGATGTCAAAGGGAAACGGGTCACGCCGCAACAGTAGCCGGCCCGTGGGATGCGCCAGGATCATCAAGTTCGGATTCTCAAACGCCCGCAGGATACGGTCCGTCATTGCCGCCGGTTCCAAGTTCATATACGAGTGGACGGAGGCCACCACCACGTCCAGTTGCGCGAGCACTTCATCATCAAGGTCAAGTCGTCCATCCTTCAGGATGTCCACTTCGATTCCGGCCAGCAGGCGGAATCCGTCCATCCGTCGTTCGACCTGTCGAATCTTTCCGATCTGCTCGAGCGTGCGCTTCTCATCCATCCCGTTGGCCACGGTGACGGCTTTGGAGTGGTCGGTAATGGCGATGTACTCGTAACCCATCTTCTGGGCTGCTCGAGCCATTTCTTCGATGGAATTCTTGCCGTCGCTGGCTGTGGTGTGCATCTGGAGGTCGCCGCGAATGTCCCCCAGAGCAACCAGTTTCGGCAGTGCGTGCTTCTCGGCGACTTCAATTTCGCCGGTGTTTTCCCGCAGTTCCGGCTCGATGTAGGTCAGGCCGAGCTTTTCGTAGATTTCCTCTTCCGTGCGTCCAGCCAGGAACCGACTTCCTTTGATTGTCTCCAGGGCGTATTCGGAGAGTTTCCAGCCGCGATCCTTGGCGCGGCCGCGTAGAACGATGTTGTGTTCTTTGGAGCCAGTGAAGTACTGGAGGGCAGCTCCAAAGGAGCGTTCCTCGAGGATGCGCACATCCACCTGCATGGCGTTGCCGAGTTTGAAGCTCACCTTGTTTTCGCCGCGGGCCAGCCGCTGCTCGATGCGGGGGTATTTGAGAATGTAATCGCTGACTTTTTCGACTTCTTTTGAAATCAGCAGCAGGTCGAGGTCGCCGATGGTTTCCTTGCCCCGGCGCAGGGAGCCTGCCGGTGTCACTCTCTGCACTGTCTTGCCCAGCGCTTCGATGTAGGCCGCCAGTTCCTTGGCTTCCCGGTCAGCCTCGTGCAGATGGAAGCGACCCGCCTGGCGCTTGTACATTTCGATGCCCTTCAGGATGTTTTGCTCGCTCTTTTCGCCGAAGCCAGCGAGGTCGCGGAGCTTTTCGGCCCGAGCTAGCTTTTCGATGTCCTCGACCGTTGCCGCCTTGAATTTCTTCCACAGCAGAGCCGTCTTTTTGGGGCCCAGGCTGGGCAGGCTCAGGACATCGAGGATGGTGTGAGGATATTTCTTCAAGAGCTTTTGATGGAGGCTGTAATTCGCGGTCTTGAGGATTTCCTGGATGTGGGCGGCCATGCGGTCGCCGATGCCGGGGAGGTCCGTGAGCGTGCCGGCCTTGGCCAGGTCCTCGACGCGGTCGGCCAAGTTCTCGATCAGTTGGGCCGCCTTCTCGTAACTGCGGTAGCGGCCAATGTCAGCCCCGTCAATCTCGAGCAGGTTGGCGGTCTCCCGCAGGATCTTGGCTATTTCCCGGTTTTCCATGACACGCTGACCGACCCAGAGAAATTATACCCCCGGGAGGACAGAAAGCCCCGGTACAGCCCGAAGTATCGAGCACGGGGCCTCTAAGTTGTGGTGGGAAGTCCCTCTCTCAGGAGATCTTGACGACGTTCGACGCCTGGGGACCCTTCTGGCCCTGGACGATTTCGAACTCTACCAGGTCGCCTTCCTGCAAGCTGCGGAAGCCATCACCGGTGATGGCGGTGTAGTGGACAAAGACGTCCGACCCGCTGTCGCGACCGATGAACCCGTAACCCTTGGTGTTGTTGAACCACTTTACGCGTCCCTGAACTTTCACTTACGTTCCTCCTTGTGAGCAACAATCGGTTGCGCTTGCCTCGTCGCACGCTCTCCTCTGGGCAAGAAAAAGGCCAGCGCGTCGGCTGGCCTTCTTTTTCCCACCCGAAAAGCAGGGCCGATCAAGCACGCGCCGATTATAGGAAGGAGTCACCGACTGTCAAGAGGATTTTCGTTCTACGGCATTGGCTGAAACATGCTGGAAAACCAGTAGACGACGATTCCATAGTAGCCGACTGCAACACAGGCTCCCACCAGGAGGCTCGAGCGCAGGTACGGCGTCCCCGAGACCTCGCGTCGCAAGGCATGCGTGGCCAGGAAAATCAGGAGCAGCCCCGTGAGCAGGATCAGCCCGGCCACCAGACTGACCGGGTTATCGACTCCGCGGAAGGAGGCCACGCGGACCAGCTCGCGCAGGCCGGCCTGCAACCGGCCGGTGAAGAATTGCAGGACGATCCAGAGGGCAGGCACAAAGACCGCCAGGGCGTACCCGAAGCGATCCTCAAAATAGAAGAACAGCAGGATGATGATCAAGTAGATGAGTGCCTCGAAGAAGTGGAGGAGGAAGAACTGGGTTTCGAGCCACGCTACAGTCAGAAACAGCAGCATCATCCCGGAGGCTACGGTGACGACAGTCTTGTCGGAGACGGTCATGAGGCCACTCCTGGCTCAGAGTTTGGCCAGAGTAAAGCGTGAGGCGCAGACAAAGTCAAGAGGATTCAGGCCCGGGAGCGGGCATAGAAGAGGATCCCGGCGACGCTCTTGGCGTCTGCCAGCCTGCCCTGGCGGATCCTCTGGAGGAGGTCCTCGACTGTGAAAGCGCGAACGCGAATGGCCTCGTCCGGCTCCGGACGCGCCTTTCCCCGGTGCAGGCCGCGTGCTTCGTAGAGAATCATTACCTCACTTACAAATCCAGGAGTTGGGAAGAGCTTCAAGAGCCGTCGCCAGCGCCGCGCCTGGTAGCCGGTTTCCTCCCGCAACTCGCGCTGTGCTGCTGCCAGCGGATTCTCGCGGGGCTCGATGCGCCCGGCCGGTAGTTCCCAGAGGAAGCGACGGAGCGCGTAACGATACTGACGCACCAGGAGGATCTTGCTGTCCGGCAAGACTGGCAGGAGGACGACCGAGCCGGTGTGGTCGACGACCTCGCGAACCACCTCGATCGGATTGCCACCCTGAGCGCGCGGCTCACGCACAAGATCGCGCCGCACGGAGAACAGCTTCCCGCGATATACGCGTTCGCTTTTCCTGACTCGTAGCCGCATGGGAGCACCCGGATTTCACAGGTGACTATACCACCTTGAGCCGAGAGGCTATACTTGCTGTCCATGAATCAACGCGCGCGGCCGCTGGGTGTAACGCTGTTGGCCGTTCTGCATTTTGCCGCCGCCATCCTGTTTCTCGCGGGCGGATTGCTTCGGATGACGAGAGGCGCCGGCTCGCTTCCGGCCGAAGACCCGTTGGTGCGCGAAATGGTCGAGGAGATCACGCGCCAGTACGGCCCCGGCGTCGTTCTTGCTGCCGTCTGTGCGATTCCCGCTGGCATTGATGCCCTACTGGGGTGGGGATTGTGGACGTTGCGGAACTGGGCGCGCAAGGTGGTTCTTGTGCTGGTGTACGTCGGAGTCGTGTTCACGCTGATCGGGCTGCTGCGGCAGCCGCTGCGAGTTCTGCACGTGGTGTACCTGGGACTGTGCGCGCTGGTCATCTGGTACTTGTCGCGGGCGAGCGTACGCGCTGCCTTCACCCGGATGGCTGCCCCCAGCATTCCGACCTCAGAGCCTGGCGTGGGTTGACCCCTTTTCGGGGGCTCTCTATACTGAAAAAGGGGACTGGACCTATTCCTTGGCGCAAGAACGCTCTCTTGCAAATGGAAAGTTTTGGCCGTGCAGATTGCGACCCTGATTGTTGATGACGAAAAGCCCGCGCGGGATGAGCTCGCGTTCCTGTTAAAGGGTTTCCCCGAGATCAACATCGTTGGGCAGGCGAAGAACGGCCTGGAAGCGTTTAGCCTCATCAAAGAACACACACCCGACGTCGTCTTCCTGGATGTGGAAATGCCCGGCCTGGATGGTTTCGGGGTCATCAAGAAACTGATCGACAAGAAGGTTCGCCTGCCCCACATCGTGTTTGCTACCGCTTACGACCATTATGCCGTGCAGGCGTTCGAGGTGAATGCGGTCGACTATGTCTTGAAACCGTTCGACAAAGGACGTATCGCGCGCTCGGTGGCCCGTACGCGCAAGATCCTGGAAGCTCAGGAAAGCCCGGCCGAGCGGATCGAAGCCCTGCTGGAGCAATTGCGCGTACGCCGCCCGGAACCGCAGAAGCTGCTTTTGCGCGCGCAGCAGCGGCTGTTTCTGCTGGATGCTGACGATCTCGTCTACGCCACCATTGAAGACGGCCTGATCACGCTCGTCACCCGCGACCTGGAGGGAACCTCGAACTATCGAACGCTAGAGGAATTGCAGAGCAGTCTCGACCCGAATGTTTTCTGGCGCGTGCATCGGAGCTATCTGATCAACATCAATCACATCAAGGAAGTGGTACCCTGGTTCAAGTCGAGCTTCCAGCTTCGCATGGGTGACAAGAAGGCAAGCGAAGTTCCGGTCAGCCGCGCTCAGACCCGCCGCCTGCGTGAACTGCTGAACCTCTGACCGCCATCATTCCGCCAGAAAGAGCGCAGCGAAAATTTCGATCCCGCGCCAGAAGTGCCCCAACCGCAGGTTCTCGTTGGGACTGTGCTGGTTGTTATCGAAGTTGACGATGGGAACGCCGATAACCGGGAGTCGCAGCCCCTCGAACAGATGCGAAGGCCCGCTCCCGCCCAGCGTGGGCAGCTTCACAACCTCCCGCCCCGTGGCACGGCCGACCGCGGCGAGCACGACCTGTGCTACCGGCAAGTCGAGCGGTGTGCGGACGGCGTTGTAGCCTTCGCGCTTTATGACTTGAGCGATGCGAGCATGCTTGCGGCGTTCTTCCTCCGTCGGGGGTTGCGCAGTCACGTAGTAGCCCTGGCGGCGAATGTGGGTCACGATGCGCTCAAACATCCGCTGGTGGTCGGTGCCTTTCACCAGACGCACGTCAATGGCAGCAGTGGCGGTGGCGGGGACAATCGTGCGCGCCTCCTCCCCGATCCAGGCGCTGGAGAGTCCGCGGATGTTGAGGGAAGGCAACTGAATGAGTTCATCGAGACGCTGGCCACTGCCTTCGGGTTCGGCGAAGCCGTGACGTTCCATCAACTGCGCGTCCAGGTTGGGAATGGCGGCAATGGCCTGCCGCTCGCTTTCGCTCAGGGGCGCTACGTCCGCATAGAAGTCTTCCACGAGCACGCGTCCGGTCGAATCCTTCATCGTGGCGAGCAATTGCGCCAGGCGCAGGGCAGGGTTCGGAGCCCAATTGCCGTAGTGGCCGCTATGGAGCGACACGCGCGGACCATGAACGGTGATGTCGAAGGTCATAATGCCGCGATTGCCAAAGAAGACCGTGGGGCGCTCGCTGGGATGCACGGGGCCGTCCGCAATGATGACGACGTCGGCCTGCAGGCGCGCCCGGTTGCTCTGGATGAATTCGTGGAGATACGGTGAGCCCTGCTCCTCTTCGCCGTCAAACAGGAACTTCAGATTCACGCGTGGCTGGAGTTTCTGGGCGCGGAGAGCATCGAGGGCGGCCAGCAGCGCCACGATGGGCGACTTGTCGTCGGACGCCGAGCGGGCATACAAGCGCCAATTGTCCTCGTAGGGTTGATCGGTCGGAGGGAAGGGAATCGTACTCCAATCGCCCGCGATGCCTCGGCGCAATGCCGGCCGGAAGGGTTCCGAGTTGATCCACTTGGTGGGATCCACCGCCTGCCCATCGTAGTGGCAATAGAACAGCAGCGTACGGGTCGCGTCGGGAACGAGCAACTCACCGTACACCACCGGGCTGCGCGTCGTGGGCGCGACCTCGACGCGGATCCCGCGCCGCTCCATCTGCTCTTTCAACCACTCGGCATTTCGCCAGATGTCATCCTGATTCGTGGCCACGTTGGGGAGGGAAAGGAAATCCACCAGGTCGCGGACGATTTGATCGGCATGCGCGATCCTCCAGCTCCGCACACCTTCCAGTACGGGATCCCGCGTTGGTGCCTGGCCCGCCAGGCCGACGGGAAAAAGGAGGGACCCAGCCAGTGGGAACAGCCGAAGGAGATTCTTCATCACAAACACCTCGCGCGCGGAATCGGCTACAATCCTACCAGACTTTTTCGAGGTGAACTGATGGTGCGCGTTAAGCTGGCTCTCTTCTTCCTTTCAGTAGTGTTGCTCGCGGGTAGTTGCCAAGGACCTTCTGCGCTCGGTCCGGAGCCGGGCATGTCTGCCGCGGTGGATGCGTTTGACGCTGGGTGGGCGCAGGCGCCGCTCTGGGACGATGGGCAGGCAGAAGTGGCTCTCTATGCCGCCCGGCGCCCGCAGTATGGCAAGCTGCGCGACTTCGAGACTGTGCTCATTGTCGTCAAGGAGGATTTCAATCCCGCCGTTTACGCCAAGGCCGAGCCGCCCTACCAGGGACGGAGCCTGTTAGGGGTCCTCAAACTCAACCTGGTTCAGAGCTACTGGACAGAGAATTACCCCTATCACTTCCTCACCAGTGTGTTCGTGCGGCGGGATGACCCGACCGCTCTGGTGAAACTCACCCAAAGCAGCCAGGAGTGGTGCGGGAACACGTTCAAGGAGGTCAAGGGCTGGACGCGTCCCGCTGAATTCGTCTTCCACTCCTATTGGGATGACGAAGGAGATGGCACGCGTGCACTCGAACTTCGTCCGGGTGATTTGCTCGAGGATCAGCTTCCATTGAGCCTGCGAGGGCTGCGGTTTTCCCCGGGACTCGAGGTTCGCACACGGTTATTGCCCTCGGTGATCTCTAACAAGCTCGGGGCAGCTCCACGGTTTGTCGAAGCGACGATCCGGGTGGTGGAACGAGAAGTGGTGACAACCGAGCACGGGCGCGTGCCGGCGTGGAAGGTCAGCGTGCAGGCCGGGAAACTTTCGCAAACCTACTGGTTCGGCGAGGAGGCACCCCACACATTGCTGAAGATGGTCTCTTCCGATGGGCGGGAGGTTTCACTGAAGCAAGTTCGGCGCTCGCGGTACTGGCAGGCTGCGACCTACCGCCCCGAAGACGGTCGTCTGCGCGCCGCGAAATAGCGCACAATGGCTTCGACCAAGGCGGGAATGGTGTAGGGTTTCGAAATCACCGCCACGCGCCAGCCCAACTCCCGCACCGTCGCGGCCGTGACCGGACCAATGACGGCGATGGCCACACGGCGCAGCAGCCGCCGCGCCCGGTGCTTCCCGAGCAGGCGTGCGAAATTCTGTGCTGTGGAGGAGCTGGTGAAGGTAATCAGATCGGGGCGTTCGCGGGCCAGCAGCGCACAAGCTTCCCTCCGGCGCGTCGGTGGTACAACCGTTCGATAGACAGCAACCACATCCACCTCTGCGCCGCGGCGACGCAGCTCCTGCGGGAGGAGTTCGCGGGCCGCGGCCGCGCGTGCCAGAAGCACGCGCGTGCCGCGCCACGGCCAGCGCCCCAGGGACCGGACCAATCCTTCCGCCCGATAGTCAGCGGGCACGACGTCGGGTCTGATTCCATGGCGCCGCAACGCAGCGGCCGTGGCCGGGCCGATGGCAGCCACGCGGGAACGTCGAAGTGCCCGGATCGTTTTCTTTGCCCGCCGGAGGCGCCGGAAGAAGCCTTCAACGCCGTTCGCGCTCGTAAAGATAATCCAGGCGTAGTCCTCCAGACGTTGGATGGCCGTGTCGAGCGGACGCCAACTCCGCGGCGGGGCAAAGGCGATAGTAGGAAGCTCAATAACCGTGGCACCTCTCGCCTCGAGTGCCCGGCGGAGGCTTGAGGCCTGCTGGGGCGCACGCGTGATGACGATTCGGCGTCCCGCCAGAGGCTTGGCGGAGGAATGAGCAGGCTGGATTCTCACGAGCATCTGCCTCTCAGGCAGCACCGGGCGGACGAACGTTAGTTATCTGGTGCTCGAAGGCGGCGAGGATTTCAGCTGCGCCCCGCGCGAGGAGTTCTTCCGCCAGAGCCGCACCGAGTGCCGCGGCCTCCTCCTCCGGCCCCGCACGCGAGCCGCGGACCATTACCGATGCATCCGGGTTCGCGACCAGGCCGATGAGATAGAGGCCGTCGTCGCGGAGACGGGCATGGGCGGCAATCGGAACTTGGCAGCCCCCGCCCAAACGCTGGAGGAAGGCGCGCTCGGCGCTAGTAGCGGTGGCGGTGTCTGGATGGTGAACGACTGAAAGCAGGGGGCGGATGCGCGTGTCGTCCGCGCGCACCTCAATCGCCAAGGCTCCCTGGCCGATGGCGGGAATCATTTCTTCCGGTTCAAAAACCTGCGTCACGCGTTCGAAGGCACCCAGGCGGTTCAGGCCGGCGGCCGCCAGCACGATGGCATCGTACTGCCCGGAGTCGAGCTTCCGCAGGCGGGTGTCGAGGTTGCCGCGCAGCGGCTCGATCACGAGGTCTGGTCGGAGTCGTTTCAGCTGCACCTGCCGGCGGAGACTGCTCGTGCCAATTCGAGCTCCGCCGGGGAGTTCCAACAGGGGTTGTCGGGAACGGCTGACGAGCGCGTCGCGAGGGTCTTCACGCTGCGTGACAGCCCCCAGCACGAGTCCGGGCGGCAACTGCGTCGGCAGGTCCTTCAAGCTGTGCACGGCGAGGTCAATGCGGCGGGCGAGCAGGGCTTCTTCAATCTCCTTGGTGAACAGGCCCTTTCCTCCAATTTGGGCGAGGGGAATGTTGGTGAGCCTGTCGCCTGAGGTGCGGATCACTTCCAATTCGCTGGCGATTCCGGCGCTCTCGAAGAGTTGGCGCACGTGGTTTGCTTGCCAGAGAGCCAGCGGGCTGCCTCGCGTACCGATGCGCAACTTCTCCGGCACGCTGCTAGTCCTTGAGTTGAAAGGTTCTACGGAGGAACTCGATCAGTTTCAGTCCATCGGGCTGGCGGGCTAATTCTTTGAGCTGACTGATGGGCAGGTGGAGGATTTTGTTGACGGTGGCGCGACTCATCTCCTCGATGATCTGGGCTTGCTCGGGGGTGAGGTCGCGCAGCCGGTGGCGAGTCTTTTCCCACTCGCTGGCCCGAATGCTGTGCAGCTTCTCCTGCAGCGCGGCGATGGTGGGGCCCAGTTCCAGTGTCTTCAGCCGACTCAGCAGGACATCGGTTTCGCGCTCAATGATTTCCTCGGCGCGGTGGGCTTCGCGCTGGCGCTGGCGGAGATTGGCATCGACCACGTGCTGGAGGTCGTCAATGTCATAGAGAAAGACATTGTCGAGGTCGTTGATGGCGGGGTCAAGGTTGCGCGGAACGCTGATGTCAATGAAGAACATCGGCCGATTCTTGCGCTGGGCGAGGAGGTTGGCGACCTGGTCTTGGTGGAGGATGTAGTGAGGGGCGGTGGTAGAGGCGATAACAATGTCGGCGGCGGCGATGTGGTCGGCCAGTTCGTCGAAGCGGATGAGCCGGGCGTCGAGCGCGCGGGCGAGCTGTTGGGCACGCTCGTGGGAACGATGCGCGACAAACACCGCCCGGGCACCGTTTTCGCGCAGATGCCGCGCGGTCAGCTCACTCATCTCCCCGGAACCAAGCAGAAAAACCGTGCGGTTCTCGAGCGAGCCGAAAATCTTGCGCGCCAACTCCACCGCCACCGAGCTCACTGAAACCGCCGCCGTGCCGATACCGGTTTCCGTACGGATTCTCTTGGCGACGGCCAGCACACGGTTCAGCACGAATTCGAGCACGCCGCCAGCGGCTCCAGCCGTGCGGGCAGCGGCGAAGGCCTCTTTGACCTGCCCGAGGACTTGTGCTTCGCCCACGACCATCGAGTCCAGGCTCGCCGCCACCCGCATCAGGTGGCGGACGGCTTCGCGTCCACGATGGACGTAGAGGAAGCGCTCGAAATCCGAGCGGTCCAGACCGCGCTGCGCGGCCAGGAAGTCGGCGAGCAGGGGCGGCAGATTCGCGCCTTCCTCGCCCCGGGCTACGACCTCGACGCGATTGCAAGTGGAAAAGATAAGCCCTTCGATGACGCCTGGCTGGGCCACGAGGTTCTGGAGTGCGCCGGGAAGTTCTGCAGGGGAAAAGTTCAGCCGCTCGCGGACTTCGACGGGGGCTGTCTGGTGGTTCAGTCCGACAACGGTCAGGGGCATAGCCTCACCGCGGAAAGAAGGCGTGATGGCTGCTGAGATAGTTTGCGCTCCAGCTCAGTACTACTGCCGCCATGCCGAGGATGGTGAAAACGGCTGCCTTGCGCCCCCGCCAGCCCACTCCAACCCGTGAATACACCAGGAGCAAGTAAATGACCCACAACACAAAACTCAGCATCACTTTCGGGTCGCCGAGCCAGCCGTCGCCCCATGAGGCGGAAGCGTTGATCATACCCAGGATGAGCCCGAGCGTGATCAGGGGAAACCCGACAAGCAGAGCCAGCTGTCCGAGTCGGTCGGTCGTGTCCAACGGCGGCAGGCGGTAGTAGAAGGCGCGTGGCTGCTTGTGCTTCAACTCGCGCTCCTGAATCAGGTACATCACTCCGGCGAGAAAGGAGAGGATGAGCGCCGCATAGCCACTGAGTGACAGTGAGATGTGCAAGGGCACCCATCTCTGTTCCAGCAGGGGGGTGAGTGGCGGGCCGGCCGGGCGGGTCATGGCCGCCGCCAAGGTCATGATGAATACGAGTGGAAAGGCAAAGACACTGAGGGAGCTCACCCGATAGCGCCAATAGGCCAGCAGGAATCCCAACGCAATGAGGAAGGCAAAGAAGGAGCTCGCTTCGGCAACGTTGCCGACCGGGAAACGGTTTTCAGTCAGGCCCAACTCCGCCAGGGAAACGAAGTGAAACAGGAACCCCAGTCCCAGGGCTGCCAGCGAGACGCGGAAGATCGCAGACTGGCGGCGGACGACTGTGACGACGGCATGGGCAAGACCCATGGAGTAGAAGGCGAGGGTTACCCAGAGCCAGAAGGTGCTCATCGCGCCCTCGCGGTCTGATGGGGTGAAGCACGCATGGAAACCGCATTATAGCACCGCGCCTCTGGAGCCTCGCGCGCCAGGAGTCATTCCTTGTGGTGTCTCCTGCCTGACCCTGAACGGGTGTGCTAAGATGAGCCGCGTGTGACCTCATCGGCAGCAGGAGGAGCGCCAGAGAATGCCAACGCAGCAGCGGGCACGGAGCGGGAAAGCCCAATCCGTGAGTGCCCGCCGCGTTCTGAGCGGCATGCGCCCCACCGGCAAGCTCCACTTGGGAAACTTTGTTGGTGCACTCGAGAACTGGCTCGAGTTGCAGAAGCGGTACGAATGCTTCTTCTTCATCGCCGACTGGCACGCATTGACGACCGACTACGCCGATACTTCAGACGTCACGCGGAACACGTTGGAGGTTGCGACCGATTGGCTCGCCGTGGGCCTTGACCCGCGCCGCTCCACCCTTTTCATTCAGTCCCGCGTGCCCGAACATGCCGAGCTGCATCTGTTGTTCTCGATGATCACCCCGACCCCCTGGCTCCTTCGCAACCCCACCATCAAGGAGCAGGCGCGTGACCTGGGACTCATCGCCTCCGATGATGACGCGGAGGTGACCAAGATCAACTACGGCCTGCTGGGGTATCCCGTCTTGCAGGCGGCCGACATCTTGATCTACAGAGCGCACTATGTGCCGGTGGGCGGAGATCAGGTTCCGCACATCGAGCTGACCCGCGAGATCGCCCGGCGCTTCAACAGCTTCTACTTGCTTCCGTTGCGCCAGCCGGTTTTCCCTGAACCGGACGCGTTGTTGACTTCGACCCCACGCGTTCCGGGTCTCGATGGCCGCAGGATGTCCAAGAGCATTGGAAACGTCATCGAGCTGGGTGAGAGTCCCGAATCAATTCGGAGTAAGGTTGCGACCATGCTCACCGACCCGCAACGCGTGCGCCGCTCCGACGCAGGCCGGCCGGAGGTTTGTCCCGTCTTCGGCTACCACCGCCGCTTTTCTCCGCAAGCGGTCATCGAGCAGGTCGACTCGGAATGTCGCACCGCCAGAATCGGCTGTGTGGATTGCAAAGCCCTGATGGCTGCGCACCTGACTGCCTTCCTTGATCCCATCCGCGAGCGTCGCCAGAAGTTTGCCGCGCGGCCGAAAAGAGTCTGGGATATCCTGTGGGCAGGATCGGAGCGCGCGCGGCGCGTTGCGCGCGAAACGATGGAGCAGGTGCGTGTGGCCATGAAGCTCATCCCGAACCGCAGAGGAGCGAAGGCCACTTCCTAAACCGTGGAGCCACCTTACAGCGTCCAACTCGAAACCTACGAAGGCCCGCTCGACCTCCTGCTCGACCTGATCCGCAAACAGGAAATCAATATCCTTGACATCCCCATCGCGCGCGTCACCCAGCAATACCTCGACTACTTGCACAAGATGGAAGAGCTCGACATGGACATTGCGGCCGATTTCATCCTGATGGCCGCAACCTTGATCTACATCAAAGCCAAGATGCTGCTCCCGCCTGACCCCAACGCCCCCGCGGCCGAGCCGCTCGATCCGCGCAGCGACCTGGTGCAGCGACTTCTGGAGCACGAGCGATTCAAGAAGGCGGCCGAGATGCTGCAGCAGAAACAGATTCTGGAGGCGGCCAGCTGGTCGCGGCCGAACCCGGAAGGTTTTGAGCACGAAGAAGGCGAGCTCGTGGTTACGCTCTGGGACGTTGTCAAGGCGTTTCAAGCTGCGTTGAACCGGCCGCAGCTGCCTCCACCGCTCGACATTCCGAAGGAGGAGCTAACCGTCGGGCAGATGATGGCGGAAATGCAGGAGATCTTGCGAGCCAGCGCAGGCCCGGTAGAGCTGGAGCGGGTCATCGAGCGCTACTCCACCCGCCGGGCCCTCATTGTCGCCTTCCTGGCGCTGTTGGAACTGATTCGCCTGGAAGCCATTCTCGCCGTTCAGCAGGAACCCTTCGGTCCCATTCTCCTGCGTAAACACAAGCTCTTTGATGTGGTTTTTGCGCGGGCGGACAAACTGGAAGCCGTGGACACGCAGTATCAGTGAGCTGTCCGGATATGGAACGCAACAAACTCAAAGCGCTGCTGGAAGCCATCATCTATGTTTCGGAGGAACCGGTGACGCTCGACCAGCTCGCGGCAGCGTTCGACGGCGTGGGGCGCGAGGACTTACGTGCGGCGCTGAATGAGCTTGTGGTCGCCTCGCAGGCGTCCGACCGCGGCGTCGAAATCCGGCAGGTCGCAGGCGGATACCGGATGTACACGCGGGCCGAGCACCACGACGCGGTTCGCCGCTTCGTGCGCAAACAGAAACCTCCGTTGCGCCTGACACTGCCGGCGCTCGAGACCCTTGCGGTCATCGCCTACAAGCAACCGGTCACGCTGCCCGAAATCCAGCAAATCCGGGGCGTGAACGCCGTCAGCGTCATCAAGACACTGCTGGACAAGGCGCTCATTGTCACCGCGGGCCGCAAGCCGTGCGTGGGCCGCCCGATTCTGTATCGCACGTCCAGAGAATTTCTGCTCCGCTTCGGGTTGAAAGACCTGAGTGAGTTGCCGACCTTGGAGGAATTCGAAGAACTGGCACGGGCCTCGCTGGGCGAAACAGCGGAAGCATCCTCCGGCGGGGGAATTGCCTCCCAGCCGGCACGGGCGGACGCCGGAAGCGACAATGGGAACTGAAGGCCTGCAGAAACCCATCGCCCGCGCAGGTCTGGCTTCGCCCTCGGAACTGGTGAAAGAAGGAGCCAATCCGTGGTATGAAGCGGTGCTGCTGACTCCGCCGCAGAACGGGCCGAGCAGAACGAGTTGCTGGCAGAATCTGTTCGTGGAGACAATGGAGTGGGACGGCGAAGCCGCCGCGCTGAGGCGCATTGAATGAATACCAAGAAAAGTCTGGCTGCCCTAATCCCTTCCTACATTGCCGGAATTCAGCCCTACATACCCGGCAAACCGATCGAGGAAGTGGAGCGCGAGCTGGGGGTGGAGGCAATCAAGCTCGCCTCGAACGAAAACCCCCTCGGCCCCTCTCCGAAAGCGCTGGAGGCGATACAACGCTACCTCCGCGAGTCGCACCGCTATCCGGACGCGGGCGGCTATTACCTGCGGCGCAAGTTATCCGAGCGCCACCGAGTTCCGATGGAGCAGGTTACGCTCGGCGCCGGCAGCACCGAACTGATCCAGTTGGTTACACGTCTGTTGTTGGGACCGGGAACGGAGGGGCTGACTTCGGAGTTTTCCTTTGTGATGTTCGCGCTCTCGGTGCGGGTGGCGGGCGCGACACCGGTCGAAGTGCGAATGAAAGAGTGGCGCTTTGATCTCGAGGCACTGGCGGAGCGCATATCGCCGCGCACGCGGCTCGTCTACATCGCCAACCCCAACAACCCCACTGGCACGCTGGTCACGGCAAGCGAAATTGACCGGTTGCTCGCGCGGCTGCCAGAAAGTGCGGTGCTGATGCTCGATGAAGCCTATTGTGATTATGTGGAGCATCCGGACTACAGCCACAGCCTGGAGTACGTGCGCGAGCAGCGCCCCGTGCTGGTGCTGCGCACGTTTTCCAAGGTTCACGGCCTTGCTGGATTGCGCATCGGATATGCGATGGGTCATCCCGAGCTGATTGCGGCCATTGACAAGCTTCGCTCTCCGTTCAACGTCTCCCGCCTCGCCCAGGTGGCCGCCGAGGCTGCGCTGGAGGATCAGGAACATGTTCGCCGCTCCGTCGAGTCGAACCGACGGGGGCTGGAGGTTCTGGCTCGGGAACTGCCGCGCCTCGGCCTGACCTACGTTCCCTCCTATGCCAATTTTGTGTTCCTGGAAACCGGGAACGATGCCCAGCAGGACTTTCAGGCTCTGCTGAAGATGGGTGTCATTGTTCGTCCGCTGGGCTTCATGGGGATGCCGCGGGCACTGCGCGTGACCGTGGGGACGGAAGCGGAGAATCGGCGCTTCCTGGACTCCCTGAAAAAAGTTCTCGCTACCCGCCAGCCTGCCTGATGACCGATACCATCGTTGCGATCTTGCAATCGGCAAAAACGATTGCTGTGGTGGGACTCTCGTCGAAACCCCATCGCGCCAGCTTTGGCGTGGCGCGCTACCTGCAAGCAGTTGGCTACCGCATCGTTCCGGTGAATCCACACGAGAGCGAAGTGTTGGGGGAGCGAGCCTATGCGCGACTGGAAGACGTTCCGGTGAGGATTGACGTCGTGGATGTTTTCCGTCGCGCCGAGCATGTTCCGGAAATAGTCGAGAGTGCCATTCGCGTCGGGGCGAAAGCGATCTGGCTGCAGGAAGGCGTGGTGCACGAGGAGGCTGCTTCGCGAGCGCGTCAGGCGGGTTTGCTGGTAGTTATGGATCGTTGCATGCTCAAAGAGCACGCCCGGCGGCAGCCCCGCTGACTTGGTCACGGCACGGCTAACCGATACACCTTGAGGACAGGAATCTCCTCGGCTGTCAACACAGCCACATGCTTTCCATCGGGGGCGACCCAGAAATTTTTGATTCGTTCATCCGGGAGCAGGCGCGCTCTTTCGGCCTGCTCTGGATTCCACAGAGCGAGCCAGCCAGTTTGCATTCCGGGTTTTTCCGGTTCCAGATAGGCGAGGGCGCCGCTCGTTCCTAGCCATTCATAGTGGCTGAAGGGGATTGCGATCGTGGCCGTGACTTCCCCGTTGAGCTTTCGTCGCACAAGCTTGTTTTGTCCGGCAAAATAGGAATATTCCTCTCCGTCCCCCGTAGCGCGCAGTCCTCCCAAGTAGTCTGGCCCGGTCGCAAGCTCGGTAACGCTGCCAGAGACCAAGTTCCCGCGCAGGAGACGGGGTGGCTGGGAGAAATTCTCATCTCGTTCCACCAGCACCGCCTCCTCTTTTCCTGCGAGCCAGGCAACGGCCGCAAAGAGCCGCGGACGGAACAGAGGCACGAAACGTCCGGCCTCCAACCGGACAACAAAGACGCGGTGCAGGAGTCGAGGCGGAGCTGCCTCTTCCAGCATGCCCACCGAGTTGTCTCCCAGCCACGCGACGCCGTAGCCAGCCGCGGAGTTTCCCTGACCACCCAGGCTGATTTCGCCGCCCGTGCTCTTGTAGAAGAAGACTTCCGTCGTCCCTTGGCGGGGCGTCAGTTCGACGGCGAGCTTGGTAGCGTCCGGGGAAAATGCGAGGCGGTCGATCTGGAAGGAGAGGATTCGGCCCGTCCGCGGTTCGCGAAACCGATCGGCCCGCAGGATGCGTTTCTTTTCTTTACCGTCGAGCGACACGACGTAGACTTCCGCTCCCCGCGCCCAGAGTTCTCCGCGCTCGATCGTTTTCTGGATGGCATAGGCCAGCCGGCCGTCCGCAGAGAAGGCCGCCGCCAGGACCGGTTCTTCGCCAGCAATCGTCAGAACAAGCGCCGCCTGCGCGGGTGACTGCGCCAGAGTAACCGGTGTTGCGACGAAAAGAACTATAGGAAGCAGTGAAACAACAACCGCGCCCATCACTTCTTTCCCCAGAGCTTGAAGAGTGCGTCGAGCCGCTCCCGCAGCCTTTGCTCAAAGCCCTCTTCCGTCGGAAGGTAGTAGCGCCGGTTGCGGAGACTCTCGGGCAGGCAGGGCATGGAGGCGGTTTTCTCAGGATAGTCGTGCGCATATTCATAGCCTTTGCCATAGCCCACCTCGCGCATCAGCGGCGTAACGGGATTGCGCAGGTGGAGCGGGACGGGTTCGGCTACGGTGCGCTGCACGTCTTCGGTGACCTTCCCGTAGCCCTCGTAGAGCGCATTCGATTTGGGCGCGAGCGCCAGGTAGACAGCGGCTTCAGCCAGCGCCAGGTTGCCTTCCGGCAGGCCAACGAAATGGGCGGCTTGCATCGCATTCACCGCCACCGTGAGCGCCTGGGGGTCGGCGAGCCCGATGTCTTCGGAGGCCATGCGCACGAGTCGCCGCGCAATGTAGAGCGGGTCTTCCCCCGCCTCCAGCATTCGTCCCAGCCAATAGAGAGCTGCGTCGGGGTCGCTGTTCCGCACGGACTTGTGCAGGGCAGAAATCAGGTTGTAATGCTCCTCGCCGGCTTTGTCATAGAGCAGGACGCGACGTTGCAGGACCTGTTCGAGGACGTCCCGGCTGAGCACGCGCCTGGCGTCTTGCGGACGGGTACCCAGAGCCGCTGCCTCGAGCGTGTTGTAGGCCACGCGGGCATCACCATTGGCTCGAACGGCGATCTCCCGCAGCAGTTCCTCCGAGACAGTCACGTTGAGCGCCGCCAGCCCGCGCTCGCGGTCGGCAAGGGCGCGGCGGAGAAGCGCGAGGAGCTGCTCGGTCGTCAGCGGGTGGAGGACATAAACCTTCGTGCGCGAGAGCAGTGGTGCGATGACCTCGAAGGAGGGGTTTTCCGTAGTGGCACCAATCAGGATGATGTTGCCTTTCTCAACGTGGGGGAGAAAAGCATCCTGCTGGGCTTTGTTGAAGCGGTGCATCTCATCGATGAAAACGATCGTGCGCCGGCCGTAGCTGCGGGCTCGCTCCGCGGTCAGCATCACCTGTTTGATTTCCTTGATGCCCGCGAGCACGGCGCTGAAGGGGACGAATTCGCTGGCCGTCATGGCGGCGATGATGCGGGCGAGGGTGGTTTTGCCCGAGCCGGGCGGGCCCCAGAAAATCAGGGAGGTGAGTTCATCCTGTTCGAGCATCACGCGGAGCGGCATCCCGTTTGCTACCAGATGGTCCTGCCCGACGAACTCATCCAGGGTGCGCGGCCGCATCCGGTCAGCCAACGGCGCCGGGGGCTGGCGGTGCGTTCTTCGTGTCGCTGGCGGGAAGAGCCCCATCGTCAGAACCGGAAGTTGCGCTGCCGGGCCGTTTCATACAAGGCGAGGGCGGCAGCCACGGCGGCGTTCAACGAATCGACTGCGGAGGAGATTGGGATTCGGGCCGTTTCATCCACTCGCGCCAGCACTGCTGGGGTGAGGCCACTGCCCTCGCGCCCGACCAAGAATGCAACGCCCTGGCTCAGGTCGAGGTCAGAGAGATACTGCCGCCCTTTCGGATCCAGTGCGATTGTCTTCACTGCATAACGCCGACACAGGGCGAGGGCGTCTTCTTCTGTCGGGCAGCGGAAGTGGGGAACCCGAAACACCGAGCCGGCCGAGGCCCGCATGGCCTTGGCGTTGAGCAGATTCACAGTTCCGGGCCCGAGCAGACAGGCTGTGGCCGCGAAGGCCTCAAGCGTGCGCAGGAGGGTTCCCAGGTTGCCGGGATCCTGCAGTCCCAGCAAGACCGCCAGGAGCGGGCTGCGTATGCCCAGAACTTCTTCCTCCCGCCAGCGGGGCCAACGCACCAGCGCGGCAATCCCCTGGCTGGTCTCCGTCCGGGCAAGGCTGCGGAACACGCGTTCCGAGGTGAGAAAGCAAGGAGTGACCCCGTTGAGCTGCGGGGCGATTCGCCGCCAATACTTTTCCGCCGCCGGGGTGCGAACGACAGCGGTGATTTCCAATCCACTGCGAAGGGCTTCTTCGACGAGATGGAAGCCTTCGACAGCGCACTCGCCCGTTTCGCTCAGCTCGCCACGAAGCAAGCCAGCCCGCAGGCGCTTGATCCAGGGGTTCCGAGGGCTGGAAATCCGTGCCACCGGGAGCATGAGTTTCTCCCCCTGCGAGCCTAACAGACTCTTGCGAAGAGTGCCAAGCACCTTGCTCGGCTCGCCCAGAGCGATCCGTGACACGCGAAGGTTGCCAGTTGGAACTCCGAAGCGTCCCGCTACAGGAAGTCCTCAGGGAGGACAGCCCCTGATGTTTGGGCCCTTCATGCCAGGGCTAGAGCCCTGACCCGCCAAGAGCAGGTTTTGCAAGAAGCTGCAGCGAGTAAGTTGCTACCGGGAGAGGAAGAGCCTGACAGGCGAAGATAACGCGAATATAATTGGGTGCGGATAAAGGCTTGGGGCTCGGTCGGGCGCCAAGAGGTGTTTGACAATTGGCTCGCCAATCCGGCCGCCACCCGGAAGGCTCACGAGTGGGGCCGGCCGGGCGGGTAGGCTCGGGAAGGAAGCCTGAAGGCTAGAGGGCCGGGTGGGGAGCCGCGCGGGCTCTCGGGGCGTGCCGCGATGAGTCGCCATGGCTACGGCTTCCACCTCGATGCGGCATCCATCTGGTTCTTGTGCGGCAGCTGGAGAGTGTGGCTGAGCCTTGCTTGACTGGGTGGGGGCGATATGCTAGCGTGCATTCAATGGGTCCACGGACTCATACCGACCCCCACAAGGTCGTCTGTGGCCGAACTCTTCAGAGTCTCTCCTGAAAGCCCGGAAGCCCGCGCCATCGAATTTGCCGCGCAGCTGATTCGACGCGGTGAAGTTGTCGCCATCCCCACCGATACCTTCTATGGCTTGGCAGCCGACCCGTTCAATCTGGCCGCCGTGGATCGCATCTATTCCATCAAGGGACGCCCCGAGCGGCGTGCGCTGCCGGTGCTGGTCAGTTCGGTCGACCAGGCGCAGGAACTGGCTCTTTTCTTGCCGGAAACCTTTCATCGTCTGGTGGAGAAGTTCTGGCCCGGAGCGTTGACCCTGGTGGTGGAAGCCGCTGCCAAGGTCCCTCTGAAAGTGACCGGCAACACGGGTCGGATCGCTCTCCGTTTGCCGGACTCGAAAATCGCACACGCCGTGATCTCCGCTGTCGGAACGCCTATCACCGGAACCAGCGCCAACCTCTCGGGCTTTGCGGCCTGCTCCTCGGGCGAGCAGGTGCAGAAGCAGTTGGGCGACCGTCTGCCGCTCATCATTGACGCCGGGGATACCAAGGCCCGGCTGGCATCGACCATCGCTGAGCTGCGCGGCGACGGCTGGCGGATTCTGCGCGAGGGCGTCGTGACCGAGCAGCAGATCCGCGAGGCCCTGGGTGGCTGAGCCTATCTGGCCGGGATAATCTTTCCTATCACTACTGCGTGCCGCGCGCCGGTTGTGCGGGGCAACGTGGCGGGGATTCCTCGCCAGGTTTGATACGCGAGCACGGCGAAGGCGAAAGCCTCCTTCGCCTTGGCCGGGAGGGCGAAGGCATCCGCAGGCAGGAAGCGCAATCCGGGCAGGCTTTCCTGAAGTCGGTGCATCAGGAACGTGTTCCGCAGTCCCCCGCCGGACACAATCACCTCCGGCGTCCTCACGCGCGGCAGAATAAACTTCTCGAAGGCGCCGGCAATGCTTCGGGCTGTCAATTCCGTGGCGGTGCGGACTACATCCGCGGCCTTTCGCTGGCGAGCCGCGCGCAGGAATTCCGAGAGGAACAGTTCACCAAACTGCTCCCGCCCGGTGCTCTTCGGCGGAGGCCGTCGGAAGTAGGGATGGCGCAGGCAGCGCGTCAACAATCTTTCGTCCGCTTGGCCGCGCGCGGCCAGAGCTCCGTTGCGGTCGAATTGTTGCCGACCTCCCGTAAGGCGGCGGACTGCGCCATCAATGAGCATGTTGCCCGGCCCGGTGTCGAAGGCGTAGACGTCTTCCGGCGTTGCCCCCGCAGGGATGACCGTCACGTTGGCAATGCCGCCGAGGTTGAGGGCCACGCGGCCGCGCCGGGGATGCCGGTAGAGCAGGTAGTCCACGTAGGGAACAAGCGGAGCGCCCTGACCGCCGGCGGCGATGTCCCGCGGGCGAAAGTCAGCGACCACAGGGATACCCGTGCGCTCCGCAATCAAGCTCGGCTCCCCCAGTTGCAGCGTGGAAGCGACGCGGCGGCCGCAGAAGCGTCCGGGTTTTCCCTGGTGATAGACGGTCTGCCCGTGTGAGCCAATCAGGCCCACGGCGGCGAGGCGGACGCGAAACCGCCGGCAAGCCTGGATGACGGCGCGGGCAAAGAGATCTCCTAACAGGAAATTCAACTGGCTCAGTTCGGCCACGCTCAAGCAGGGTTGCTGGGCGGCATTGGCGACGCGCAGGATTTCGCGGCGCACGGCGACAGGAAAGGGGATCGTACAGAAATTCTCCAGGCGTGGGCGTAGCCGCTTGCCCCGGCCACGCATCGCGACGAGCGCGACGTCGATCGCGTCGGCCGAGGTTCCCGAGAGCATCCCCACGACGCGCACGGTTCACTCGAGCTTCTTCTTGAGTTCGGCGAGCAGGTTGAGCGCCTCCAGCGGCGTGAGCTTGTCCAGGTCGGCTTCGCGGAGCGCGCGAATGATCTTCTGGTCGAGCGGGGTGAACATAGGAAGCTGTTCCGCTGTTTCCTGGGGTGGCGTCAACTGTTCACTCACGGCGTGTTGGCTGCGTTCGTGCCGGAGGAGGATTTCCCGGGCACGGTGAATCACACTGGGAGGCAAGCCGGCCAACTTGGCGACGTCAATCCCGTAACTCTTGTCTGCACTCCCCGGCTCCACGCGTCGCAGGAAAACAATCTCTGATCCTGATTCCCGAACCGAAACGTGCAGGTTCTTCACGGCCGGAAGCAGCTCTCCGAGCTCGGTCAGTTCGTGATAGTGCGTGGCGAAAAGTGTCTTGGCACGGGTATGCGTATGGAGATATTCGACCACCGCCCAGGCGATGGCGAGGCCGTCGAAGGTGGCGGTGCCGCGGCCCACCTCATCCAGCAGGATCAGGCTGCGCGGCGTGGCGGTGTTCAAGATGGTCGCGACCTCGGTCATCTCCACCAGGAAGGTCGAGCGACCCCGGGCGAGATTGTCGGAGGCGCCGATGCGTGTGTAGATGCGATCAAAGATGGGAAGCTGAGCCCGCTCGGCGGGGACGAAGCAGCCCATCTGAGCCATGAGGACGATCAAGGCGGCTTGGCGCAAGTAGGTGGACTTGCCCCCCATGTTGGGGCCGGTAATGATGAGGATCAGATTCGTCGAATCGTTTAGGTAGAGGTCATTCGGGACGAAACGTTCTCCCCGCTCGGCTTCGAGTTTCTCGATGACGGGATGGCGGCCGGCTGCGACGACAATTTCGCTCGCCTCGGTGAAACGGGGACGGACATAGTTCCGGTGAGCGGCCAGGTGGGCGAAATTGGCGAGGACGTCAACCTGGGCGATGGCGGCCGCAGTCCTGCGGATACGGGCGGCCTGCGCTGCCACCGAGCGGCGAAGTTCGACGAACAACTGCCGCTCCAGGCTGCTGATCTTCTCCTCTGCCTCCAGCACCTTGCGCTCGTATTCCCTGAGTTCCGACGTGATAAAACGCTCTGCGTTCACCAACGTCTGTTTCCGCTCGTAGTCGGGAGGCACACGGCTCAGGTTGGGTTTCGAGACTTCGATGTAGTAACCAAAGATATTGTTGAACCGCACCTTGAGCGAGGCGATTCCCGTGCGCGCCCGCTCGCGAGCCTCGAGGGAAGCAATGTAGGTGCGGCCTTCGCTCTGTGCCGTGCGCAGGGAATCCAGTTCGGCGTGATAGCCCGGTTTGATGATGCCGGGTTCATTGCCGCTGGCAGGAGCGTTCTCACTGACCGCCCGCTCGATGAGGTCGCGCAGGTCAGCAAGTTCATCGAGTTGCTCGAGGAGCTGGCGAGAGCGCGGGGCGTAGAGTTGGCCGAGCCACTGCCGCACGGTGGGCAGCGGAATCAGGCCCGTCCGAAAAGCCAGCAGGTCGCGTGGGGTGGCGGTCTCGAGCGTGCACTTGCTCAGGAGACGTTCCAGGTCGTAGATGTGCGCCGACGCCTGGCGCAACTCCTCGCGCGCAACGGTTTCCCGCAAGAGTTCCTCGACCGCGTCCAGGCGGGCTTCGATTTCCTCCCGCTCAACCGCCGGCCGCAGGAGCCAGTTCTTGAGCAGCCGGGCGCCCAGCGCCGTGCGCGTCTCGTCCAGTGTGGCGAGAACGGTGCAGGAACGGTCATTGCCGAAGAGCGGCTCGACGAGTTCCAGGTTGTAGACCGAGACCGTGTCCAGCACCAGCGTATCCTGCTGCTGGTAGAAAGCGATACGGTCCAGGTGCGCCAGCGTGCTGCGCTGGGTGTCGCGGAGGTAGTGAAGAATAGCTCCCGCCGCCGCCGTCGCCAGGTGCTTGTCGGCCAAGCCGAGTCCGTCCAGTGCCACAACGCCGAACTGCTCGCACAGAAGGCGCGTACCGTAATCGAGAGAAAATACCCAGTCATCCACTGGCGTTTCGACAAAGCTCAGCTGCCAGCCATTCTGCCGGCAGCGGGCGGTGAAGTCCGCCGCCTGCGGGCGGAGCACCTCGCGGGGCGCGAGAGTTTGCAGCTCTTCAGCGAGTCGCTCGAGGGCATTCGGCGCAGCAATCTCTGTGGCCCGGAACTCTCCCGTGGAGAGATCGGCGTAGGCCAAACCGACGGCGTCCCGGCGCGGGCTGGCGAGGCACGCAGCCAGGTAGTTATTCTCCCTGGCTTCGACGGCGGCCGCATCGATCGCGGTCCCTGGTGTAATCACCCGCACGACTTCTCGCCGGACGAGTTTCTTGGCCAGCTTCGCGTCTTCGACCTGGTCGCAGATGGCCACCTTGTAGCCTTTGCGAATGAGCCGCGCGATGTAGCTTTCCGCTGCGTGATAGGGAACACCGCACATCGGAACGGGCGTGCCGCGCTCCCGATGCCGCGCCGTCAGAGTGATCTGCAGCTCGCGCGCTGCCGTGACGGCGTCGTCATAGAAAAGTTCGTAGAAGTCTCCGAGCCGGAAGAAAAGCAGAGCATGCGGGTACTGCTTCTTGACGGACTGGTATTGCCGCATCAGCGGCGTCAAGGCAGGCTGGCTCATCGTGCCTCGGCTATTATCGAAGAGCCTCACGCGTTTGTAAATCGGAGGGGCACCGAGCCTTCGACTATAATGGCCGGTGACGGGCAATGTGGCTCTTGGCGCTGGACACCAGTGGGCGCGCGGCGAGCGTTGCACTCTTCGACGACGACCGCATGGCCGCGCTGGTCGCCACGCCCGGGCAGGAGCAGCACTCCGTCCGCGTGTTCCGTGAGATTGAGTGCGCGCTGCAGCAGCTGAAGCTGCGCATCTCAGACATTGACGTCTACGCAGTCGCCAATGGCCCGGGCGCGTTCACGGCCTTGCGCGTCGGCCTGACAGCGGTGAAGAGTTTTGCCGAGATGTACGGCAAGCCAGTGGTGGCGGTGAGCGTATTGGAAGCGGTGTGCCAGCACGCCCGGGCGGAAGGACTGCTGGCTCCCGTCGTGGACGCCTATCGCGGCCAGGTCTTTGGCGGCCTCTATGAAAAGAGGGAAGGCGAGATTGTGGCTCGCCGACCGGAACGTGTGCTCCGCTTGCGAGAGTTTCTCGCCGCTGTGGGCCGCGACGCCGTGGAGGCACGCGCGGCAACCCTCGTCAGCCCCAGCCTCGCGCAGCTGGAGCCCGAGCTGGCTGCGAGCCCGCTCGCGAGCATCCGCCGAGAGGCTGTGCCCTCGGTTCTGGCAGATGCTGTCGGGCGCCGCGCGCGTGCGAAGCTGGCCCGGGGTGAGGTCAGCAATGCGGTACACCTGGCTGCAAACTATGTGCGGCGCTCCGACGCCGAACTCCTGTGGAAGCCGAAGTAAAACTCCGCGCCGCCTGTAGGGAGGACATCCGCGCGATTCTCCGCGTGCAGGAAGCAAGCGCGGGTGCTGCAGCCTGGAGTGCGGCCGATTACGAGAGTCTGCTGGCGGAATCGAGCGGCCTCCTCTATGTTGCGGAGGCAGCCGATGTGGTGGGGTTTCTGGTGGGGCGACTGGCCGCAGACGAGCTTGCAATCCTCAATACCGCCGTGTTGCCAGAGCGGCAAGGGCGTGGCGTCGGGGCTCGGCTGCTTGGCCTAGTCCTCGAAGAGGCTGTGCGTCGCGGCGCCCGGAGCGCCTGGTTGGAAGTGCGCGAATCGAATCAGCGTGCGCGCCTCTTTTATGGCAGTTTTGGCTTCCAAGAAGCCTACCGGCGCCCACGCTTCTACCAGAATCCGGACGAAGACGCAGTCGTCTATCGGCGCGTACTCGATTCGCGGACGGCAGCTTGATGCCTCCCGAGGGCTGTGTTACCGTTTTTTTGAAGAGCTGCAAATGGTTCGAACAGGTATCTGGTTTGCCGCCGCGCCGGGTGTGGCCGGAGCGCTGCTGTTTCTGGCGGGATGGCCTGGCCTGGCAACGGTCTGTTTGGGTCTGGCGGCGTTCGTCCTCTTCTTCTTCCGCGATCCGGAGCGCAAGATTCCGGCTGGGCCGGGCTTGATCGTATCGCCGGCGGACGGCCGGGTGTTGGCGGTGGAGCCGGCAGAGGTGCAGGGAGAGCCGCGGACACGAGTGAGCATCTTCCTCTCGGTGTTCGATGTGCACGTGAACCGGTCCCCCCTCGAGGGTACGATTCAGCGAGTAGAATATCGCCCCGGGAGATTCCATGTGGCGAGTACAACCCGTGCGGGGGAAGAAAACGAGCAGAACGTCGTCCTCATTGAGGGGGAACAGACACGCGTGGTCGTCAAGCAGATCGCCGGAATCTTGGCGCGGCGGATTGAGTTTTGGAAGAAGGTGGGCGATTCGCTGGCGCGGGGCGAGCGAGTGGGGATGATCCGCTTCGGCTCGCGCGTGGAGGTACTGCTCGATCCGCGCTGCCGCGTGCAGGTGCGTCCGGGCGAGCACGTGCGGGGCGGCTCGAGCATTCTGGCGGTGCTAGGATGAAGAAACCCGAGGTGGCGCGACCCCGTCGAGGATTGGCGCCTCTGGCGAGCATCCTCACCATTGCCAATCTTCTCTGTGGGTACTACGCCATCCTTTCGACGATAAAAGGAACCGTCACCGACCTCGACAATGCCGCCAAGGCGATCGGCTTTGCCATCTTGTTTGACACGCTGGACGGGCGCGTGGCCCGGATGAGCAACACCTCCAGCCCCTTCGGGCGGGAATTGGATTCCCTGGCGGATGTCATCAGCTTCGGCGTGGCGCCGGCCTTCTTGATGCTGGCCTGGGGAGTGAAATCACTGGACCAGCCAGTGGGCAGATCCGTGCTCGCGCAGCATATCCAGCAGATTGGCTGGATCGTCAGCTTTGCGTTCTTGATCTGCGGCGCTTGGCGGTTGGCGCGGTTCAACATCCACAGTGTGACCCACGACCCCTACGAGCACCGCTACTTCGTGGGCATGCCAATTCCGGCTGCCGCCGGCCTGATTGCGGCGACCGTTCACGCCTTCAAGGTTCCGATTGCGAATTGGTATTGGGCCTTGCTCTGGCTCGGCATTGTGGCCATCCTGGCCTTCCTGATGGTCAGCCCGATCCGCTATTACAGCTTCAAGCACATCGCGCTGCGACGTAAGCCGCAGCTTCTGGGTTTGGGAATCCTGGCCTGGTCCATTTGGGTGTATTCGGAATACGTCCTGCTCGCACTGGCTTTCACCTATGCGCTGTCGGGCATCACCAGCAAGGTGACAGCGATGGTTCGGCGGCACGTGCCTCAACCTGCCGGATAGACGCCGTGCGGAACCACACGCAGTCAAAGAGCGCGCGCGTCGCTATTGTCGGCGCAACCTCCCTGCGGGGGAAAGAACTGAAGGAAGTCCTCGCCACGAGCCGGCTCGTCTCCGAAAACCTGGCCTTATTGGACGACGACGAAGCCTTGGGACAGTTGACTGAATACGCGGGCGAACCCACCTTCGTGCAGGCGATCGAGACGGAAACGTTTCAGGCAGGCCAGGTGGTGTTTTTTGCCTCGACGAGCCCCGAGTTCACCCAGCAGCACTGGCAGAAGGCCGCTGCCGCCGACTGTGTCCTTGTGGACCTGACCCATGCGCTCTTGGACGTCGAGGGTGCGGTCGTCCGCGCAGCCTTTCTGCCGCGGGAGAAGGAAAGCGCGAGCCGTCCCTGGCTGGTTGCCCCGCATCCGGGCGTGCTGATCCTTCTCGCGGTTCTCCTGCCGTACCACCGGCGTTTCGGGCTGGCTCGGGCGGTGGCGCATGTATTTGAGCCTGTGTCGGAGCGCGGTGCGGCAGGAATCGAAGAATTGCAGGGGCAGACGGTGAACTTGTTGTCGTTCCAGGAAGTGCCGCGCACAGTCTACGATGCGCAGGTGGCGTTTAACCTGCTGGCCGAATACGGAGAGCGCAGCCGGGCGCCGTTGCAGGCGGTCGAGACGATTGTGGCGCGGGAACTTGAGCGCTGTTCGGCCGAACTCGCGGCGCACACCGCCCTCCGCCTCCTGCAATTACCGGTGTTTCATGGCGTGGGGGTTTCGATCTGGGCGGAGTTCGATCGGAACCCTGTAGCGGCGGCCATCGAGGAAATGTTCCAAGGTTCCTGGGTGAAGGTTCGGAGTCAGCAGGAAGGAGTTCCCGCGGTAAGCGATGCGGTGGGGCAAGACGACATCCTGCTGGCTCGGGTCATGCCCGACAGGACTTCCCCTGGGGCCCTGTGGTTTTGGGCTGTCGCCGACAATCTCCGCCTGGCAGTCCGGAACGCAGTGGCATTGGCCGAAGACGTTGTTTCCTGACCGCCGAGCCCGGCTGTTTCTTTCCCTCGTAGGCATAGCCTTGCTGGTGGCTGTGGCCTGCGGTTACCGGCTCGCAGGGAAGGGAGATGCGCTTCCCCCGGCGTGGAAGGTCATCGCCGTACCGGCCTTTGAGAACCGAACCCCCTGGATGCAGCTGGAGCAAAAGCTGACCGGAGCCGTCGTGCGCGAGTTCGTGGCCCGCACACGCTATCGGATTGTGGGAAAGGCAGCGGGAGCGGATGCGGTGCTGACTGGCATCGTGCTGGCCGCGGAGAGCGCCCCGGTGATCTTTGACCCCGACACGGGTCGTGCCACCCACGTCTTGATTACCGTGCGCGCGAGCGTGTTGCTGCGAGACCTCCGGAGCCAGCAGGTCCTGTATCAGGAGCCGAACTTTGTTTTTCGCGAACAGTACGAAATCACCGCTGACCTGAGAAGTTTCTTCGAGGAACGTGGACCGGCGCTGGAGCGACTGGCGCGAGATTTTGCGGCCACGCTGGTGAGCGCGGTTCTGGAGGGGTACTGAGTTGGTTCCGGATGAGCTCCTGGCTCAACTGCGTCGAAAGCGCCTGGCGCCGGCCTATCTTCTCCTCGGTGGCGACGCGTATCTGCGGGACTTGTGTCGGAACCACATTGTGGAAGCGGCGGTGCCGGCGGAGGCGCGCGCACTGGCGGTGTTTCGCTTCTCACTGAAAGAAACATCGCTGGCCGAGATTCTGCGGCAGGCACAGACTCTGCCCATGCTCTCGCCACGCCAGGTTTTCGTGATTGATGAGTTGGAGCGCACAGGCGAAGCAGACGTGGAGTCATTGGAAGACTACTTGGGCAATCCGAACGTTACGAGTGTTCTCATCTTTGAGGCGTCCACCCTCGATCGGCGAACCAGGCTGGCACGTGCGCTGCTGGAGAAGACGCACGTGATTGAGGTTGAGTCTCCAGAAGAAGACAGAGAAGCCGCGGCAATCGCTCGACAGTTTGCCAAGGAGTTGGGCATGCGGTTGGAGCCTACGGCCGCTGAAGAACTCGTGTTCGTTCTGGGAGGCGACTTGAGTCAGCTGCGCCGCGAACTGGAGAAGCTGCGGGCTTATGTGGGGGCGGCCGGGAGCGTAGGGACGAAGGAGATCGCAGCGTTGGTCGAGCCGGCGCGCAAGTTCAACGTGTTCGAAGTAGCTGCGCTGCTGGCCGACGGAAGGCAGGGGGAGGCATTGGGCCGCGTGCGGCGCTTGCTGGCAGAGGGTGAGAATCCGATCGGCGTGGTGGGAGCGCTGGCCTGGCTGTTCCGGCAATTGCTCCAGGCACAGGAGTTGCCCCCGAACAGTCCGGTGTGGCAGGCACAACGCCGCCTGGGGCTGAGCCGGGAACGGGCAGAGGCGTTGTTGCGGCAGGCGCGGCGGTTTAGGCAGGAAGAACTGGCAGAAGCGCTCGGAGTTCTCGCGGAGGCGGACGGGGCGTTGAAATCATCGCCGCCTGACCCGGTGGCGCTGCTGGAGACGGTGGTTATCCGGCTGAGCCGGCTCGGCGAAGCAATTCGGAGGAGCTCTCAAGCAGAAGCTGGGGCAGAAAGGACCTGATGGTAGCGTGCCATCAGGCGTGCCTTGTAGCGGCTGGCCGTGTTCTTGTGAATGATGCCCTTGCCGACGGAGCGGTCGATCGTCGACAGTGTGTCGCCCAGAAGTTTCTGCAGTTCTTCCCGGTTGCCCGCCGCCAGGGCACGGCGGAATTCCTTGATGCTTCGACGCAGTTTATTCTTATTCCTTCGATTCAGGGCCGTTCGATGCTCGGTCTGTCGAATCCGCTTGAGAACCGATATTTTCCGCTTCTTGCGCTTAGCAGCCGTGGCCGTGGGCATAGGGTCTGCTTCTTTGTTTCACTCCTAAAGTTCAGGATAATCTGAGATGGCGAGGCTTGTCAACAAACGCTGATTGCGGCCATGTCTTGACCTGGGAAAAGGGCTGGGTTAGGCTCGCCTCTGAGGTCGTTGGGCGCGAGGAGACTTATACATTCCCTCGCAGTAGATGAGACGCACGGTTAAAATCGAAGCCTCGCTGGATCCCCTCTTCGGAACCCTGGACGAAAACCTGAAGCTGTTCGAACAAGCCCTGCGCGTCCGCACTCAGCTGAAGGACGACTCTCATCTGGAGATTGAGGGAGAGGCGAGCGACGTGGGGCGCGCCGAGCGGTTCCTGCGTGAGTATGGAGATATGGCCCGCGAGGGTCACGCCCTGGGCGCGGGTGAAGTGAAATCGCTATTGCGGATGATCGAGCAGAACCCGCAGGTTTCGCTGCGGGAGCTGCTGCAGGGGCCGCGCCCGCGGTTGTTCGGCAAAAAGGTCGTCACGCCGAAGAGCGCGAATCAGCGCAGCTATCTGGAGGCCATCGAGAAGTACGACATGGTCTTCGCCATCGGGCCCGGAGGTACGGGGAAGACCTACCTGGCGGTGGCGATGGCCGTGTCGGCGTTGCTGTCGCGGGAAGTCAATCGCATTATCTTGGTTCGCCCGGCTGTCGAGGCCGGGGAGAAACTCGGCTACTTGCCGGGCACGTTGCAGGAGAAAGTGGATCCGTACATGCGGCCGCTCTACGATGCCCTTTACGACTTGCTCGATGCCGACAAGCTGGCGCGCTTCCTGGAGAAGGGGGCGGTGGAAGTGGCTCCGCTGGCGTTCATGCGGGGTCGGACACTGAACGATTCCTTTGTGATTCTGGATGAAGCCCAGAATACGACCAGCGAGCAGATGAAGATGTTTCTGACGCGACTCGGGTTCAATTCGAAGGCCGTCATCACCGGCGATGTGACACAGATCGACCTGCCGGCGGGCCGCCGCTCGGGACTGGTCGAGGCGGTCGGAGTCGTGGGACAGATTCCCGGAATTGCGTTTGTCTATTTCAACGAGCGCGACGTCGTTCGGCACAACCTGGTTCAGCAGATCATCCGTGCCTACGAAGACTACGAAGGCAATCAATCGCCCCGGGCGAAAGCGGCCACCGACAGCGAGCAGGTCAACCGCTAGAGCAGGTTCCCCTATGCTTTTCAACCGGCAGCGCTGTGTCCGCCTTTCCCCGAGCCGACTGGAGAAAGCGAGGACAGCGATCGCGGAGGTGGTGGGGATTTCTCCCGATTCTTTCAGCGTTGTTCTGACCCGCGACGCACGGATCCGCGAGTTGAACCGGCGTTACCGAAACCGCGATGCTTCGACCGATGTGCTATCCTTTCCCACGTCGCGAAAGCCCAGGTCAAAACCCAGGAATGGCTACTGGGGAGACGTCGTCATCTCGGTGGAGAGGGCAGCGCAGCAGGCGCGGCGCGCCCCGCATGGTCTCTACCAGGAGTTGAGCTGGTTGATGCTGCACGGGGTGCTCCACCTGCTCGGTTATGATCACGAGACCGACCGGGGCGGGATGGCTCGTCGGGAGCGGCGGCTGCGCCGGCGCCTAGGATGGGAATGATGTCGTCTGAACTCTGGTCCGTCATCGCGCACGCGCTCTCCATCACCGTGCTCACGGTCTTGCTTGCCGTCTTTTCCTATCTGCATCGCGTTTTTCAGGAGAAGGGCTGGGGAGCCACGCGGCGCGTGCGCGAGCACCTGGACCACTTTCACGAGCACGTGGCCCCGCGGTTCCGGATCGAGCCGCGGCGCGCCGCGCAGAGCTTCAGCTTGCTGGCTCAGCTCATGCTCGTGCTGGCGGCGCTGGCGATTGGCTCAGCCACCTACACGTTTGCCGACAGTGCTGCGACCGGAGTGTTTGAGACCGCCTTCTTTGTCGTGCTGGAGATTCTGGTCGTATACCAGTTTGTTCCCTACGTCCTGCTGCTCCGCACGACGGGAGACTGGGTTGTGCATTTTTCCGGCCTAGCGCGAGTCTTCTGCTACTTGGTGTGGCCGCTGCTGGTGGTGTACGGGTTTGGCATCTCGTTGCTCCATCTGACCGACGAAGAAGAACCTGCACAGGAAGAGACGCCAACGGAGGCGATTGAGGAGCTGGTCGAGGTGGGCCAGGAGCGGGGCATCCTGGCGCAGGAAGATGTGCGGCTGATTGCTTCGGTTGTCCAATTCGCGGACAAGACGGTGAAAGAGGTGATGACGCCGCGCCCTGAGGTTGTGGCGATTTCGGCGGATGCGCGTCTTGGGGAGTTGCAAGCGCTCCTTCGCGAGCGAAAGTTCTCACGCGTCCCTGTCTACGGGCAGAACCTGGATGATGTTCTCGGCATTGCCTTTGTGCGCGATCTTCTGGACGTACCCGATAGCAGCAAGGTGGAAAAGACCGTGCGCGAACTGATGCGTCCGGCCCTGTTTGTGCCCGAGACCAAACCGCTGGTGGAGTTGCTGCGCGAGATGCAGCGCGAATACCAGCAAATGGCGATGGTGGTGGACGAGTACGGCAGCGTGGCGGGTCTGGTGACACTGGAGGATCTGGTCGAAGAAATCGTCGGTGAAATCAGTGATGTGGATCAAGTGCGCCGGGCTGAGATTGTAAAAGAGTCGGAGACAGCGTATTTGGTGCGCGGCGGTGCGGCGCTGGATCGGCTGCGAGAGGTTTTGGAGCGCCCGCTCGAGGCCGAGGACTGCAGCACGGTCGCCGGGCTCGTGCACAACTGGTTCGGATACGTGCCCAAGCCGGGCGAAAGTGTTGAACGCGACGGCCTCCGCTTTGAGGTATTGGAAGCAACGCCACGCCGCGTCGTGCGCCTGCGCGTGAGCGTGCTTCCTCGAGTGACAGCACCGAAAGGCCGTGGACGAAAGGCAACGGCGACTCGCTAGTTTCTGTGTCGGAATCCTTCCTGCCTTCCACCACTCCGGGTTTCAAGTCCGGCTTTGTCGCTCTGGTCGGAAAGCCGAATACAGGCAAGTCTACGCTGCTGAACGCCCTGGTGGGAGCGAAACTGGCAGCGGTGTCGGCCAAACCGCAGACCACGCGCACCCGTATTCAGGGTGTGGTCGAGAACTCAACCGCGCAAATCGTTCTCATCGATACCCCCGGGGTTCACCGTCCTCGAACCGCATTGAACAAGGAAATGATGACGGCGGTGGCCAACGCGCTCGAGGGAGTTGATTTGATTCTCTTGGTAGTGGACGTCAGCAAGGCCCGGGGCGAAGAAGATCGGTTGGCGGTAGATACGGTGAGACGTTCGCAGGTGAAAAGTCTTCTCGTACTGAACAAGATCGACTTGATCCCCAAACAGCGACTCTTGCCCCTGATCGAGGAATACCGGCGTGAGCACGAATTCGCCGAGTACGTTCCGATCTCCGCCCTACGTGGAGAAAACCTCGATCGGTTGGCGGGGGCCATCGTCCGGCATCTGCCCGAAGGGCCGGCCTATTTTTCTTCCGACTATCTCACCGACCAGCCGCAACGATTCCTGGCAGCCGAGATCATCCGGGAAAAGATTTTCGACGAAACCGGGCAGGAAGTTCCCTACGAGACGGCGGTGGTGGTGGATCGATATGAGGAATCGGATCGTCTCGTGCACATTCAGGCCACCATCGTTGTGGCCAGAGAAGGTCAGAAAGGCATTCTGATCGGCGCGCAAGGACAGCAGTTGAAGAGGATCGGTCGGCTCGCGCGCGAGGAGATCGAGTTGATGCTTGGCCGCAAGGTGTACTTGGAGCTTCACGTCAAGCGATTCCCGAAATGGCAGGAGCGGGCGGACGTGCACCAGTGGGTTGATTGGCGAACTTCCTGAAAGGGCGGCGCGCTCGTTTGCGGTCACGAGGCGGCGGCTCTGCGCGCCACAATGCCCAGCGCCCGCATTTTGCGATACAGGTGGGAACGCTCCAATCCGACCGCCCGCGCCGTTCGACTGACGTTCCAGCGGTTTTCTTCGAGTTTGCGGAGGAGGAAGTCTCGTTCGTAACCGGCCCGGGCCTGCTGCAAGGTGGGGCTCTGGCCGAGAGCAGGGTCAAGCGGAATCCTGTCAGCCCCACGAAAGAGCTCGGGCGGCAAGTGACGCGCCTCGATCGCTTCCCCGGGCACCATGATCACGAGGCGCTCGACGAGATTCTTGAGCTCACGGACGTTGCCCGGCCAGGGATATTTCTCCAGGATGGCCAGCGCGTCAAAGCCGATGGTTTTCTTCCGACGCCCGTAGGCAGCGGCAAATTCCTCCAGGAAATAGTCAGTCAGCAGAGGAATGTCTTCCACGCGCTCGCGTAAGGGCGGCACAACGAAGGGAATGACGTTGAGCCGGTAGAACAGGTCTTCACGGAAGCGGCCGCCGATAATGAGTTCTCCCAGGTTCTTATTCGTTGCCGCAATGACGCGCACATCCACGTTGATCGGTGTAGTGGCGCCCAGCGGTTCAAACCGCTGCTCTTCGAGGACCCGCAGAACTTTCGACTGCGTTCGCAGGCTCATATCGCCGATTTCGTCCAAAAACAGCGTTCCTCCGTCGGCACGCTCAAACTTGCCCATGCGATTTTCACTGGCGCCGGTGAAGGAGCCCTTCACATGGCCGAACAACTCGCTTTCGATGAGCTCGTCCGGGATGGCGGCGCAGTTGACCTCGACGAAAGGCTGGGCTGCCCGCTGCGACTGCGCATGCAGGGCGCGGGCCACCAACTCCTTCCCCGTGCCGCTTTCTCCATAGATCAGAACCCGGCTATTGGTGGGAGCGGTCAGCGCCAACTGTTGGCGCAAGGCTTTCATTGGCACACTCTCACCCACGATGCAGTAGCGAGCCTGCAATTGCTCTTTCAACTGGCGATTCTCTTCGGCCAAGTGCAGATGCGCGAGGGCGTTTCTCACCGCCAATACGGTTTTTTCGATGGTGAGGGGCTTTTCAATGAAGTCAAACGCGCCGAGTTTTGTCGCCCGGACAGCTGTCTCGATATTCCCGTGCCCAGAAATCATGATGACCATCGGACTGGCTTCCTGCTGCTGCAGGGTTTCCAGAACAGCCAGGCCGTCACGCCCAGGCAGCCAGACATCGAGCAGGACCAGGTCGTATCGTTGGTGGCGGAGCGCTTCCAGGCAGTCTTCGCCTGTCGCAACGGAATCCGCCTGCCAGCCCTCTTCGCGCAGTATTTGTTCCAGGGAGGTCCGGATTCCCTGCTCGTCGTCCACGATGAGGATGGAAGCGGTGCGCATCTGCTTAGAGGGCGGGAGCCGCCCGCGTCGGGAACTCAATCACAAAGCGTGTCCCGGAAGGCTCGTTGTCTTCCACACGAATCACGCCGCCATGTTCATTGACGATGCGTTCGACAATCGCGAGGCCCAGGCCCATCCCTTCTGGCTTGGTCGAGTAGAAAGGAAGAAAGACCCGGGCCTTTGTTTCCGCGGGGATTCCGGCGCCAGAATCAGCCACACTGAGCTCGACCGCCGACAGCGGGGTCAGATGGCGGGTGCGAACCACGATCTGCTTGGCTGCCGCTCCGTTGAGAGCCTCGACTGCGTTGTCCAGCAGATTGGCCAGTGCCCGCCGCAGCAGGTCAGTGTCGAGCTGCATTTCCGGGATGGTGGGGTCGAGTTCGCGCTGAATGGTCACGCCGTTGGCTGCGGTGTGATAGGAAGCCAGAGTGGATTCGACGATCTGATTCAACTGTGCAGGAGCAAGCCGGGCAGCGGGGAAGCGGGCGAAGCGGCTGAACTCGTCCACCAGCGTCTTCAGCCCATTCACTTCCAGGGCGATTTGCGTTGCGCACTCCCCGATCAACCGCGCGCTCTCTTCCCGCGCGGCTGGCCCGGCCCGACCCTGCCGCTCCAAGTACCGGCGAATGCGGTCGGCAGAAAGCTGGATGGGAGTGAGCGGATTCTTGATCTCATGCGCAATGCGTTGGGCCACTTCCTGCCAGGCCGCCGCTTTCTGTGCCCGGAGTAATTCCGTGAGGTCGTCGAGGACGACGACAAAGCCTTCCTCACGGCCGTGAGTGCGCAACGCCGAAATGGTTACGGCTAATTGCGCCACCCGGTGGCGAAAGCGGAGTTCGAGTTCGCCGGACGTGGTTCCCAACCGGGCCGCGCGGTCCAAGAGCGCCGGGAGCAAACCCAGATCTTGGTTCCCGAACCACTCGGCCAGGCCGACACCCGTGACCGCGGCGGGCCCGCCCAGACGGGCGGCCGCGGGATTGAAGTTCACCACGATGCGGTCTTGGTTCAGGGTCAGAACGCCGGTGGGGATGCTCTCCAAGATCGCTTCCATCAGCTGCTTTCGCTGCTCCAGTTCGGTCACGGTCTGTTCCAGGCGGTGCCGGGAAGCTTCCAGTTGGCGCCGGCTTTCTCCGAGTTCAAAGGTCATCCGGTTAAAAGAGTCCACCAGGGTTCCGAGTTCATCCTGAGCGGGGATTTCGACACGATAGTCAAAATTTCCGCGCGAGACTTCCTCTGTTGCCAGCGCCAAGGCCTGGATGGGAACGGTGACTTGCTTGGCGAGGTAGAGTGCCGCCCAGGTCGCAGCGTAGAGAACGAGCACCGTGATGAAGAGTAGCATCAGGAGCGCCTGCCAGTTGTACGTCTTCCGTTCGGCTGCGAGGGCCTCATAATTCTGCGATTCGGCCTCAATCTCGTGAATTTTGACTTGCACCTCCATGGGCATGGCCACAGCCACGATTGCCGTGGCTGCAAATCCACGGAACGGAGCCTGAATGGGAGCCCAGGAGATGTGGAAGTTACGGTCTCCGATGAATTGCGTGAAAGCACGTCTTTCCGGCACCGAGCCCAGACCACGGAGTAGAGAGCGGAAATCAGCCGCTACCCCGGGGCGGCGTGCGACCGCGATCAGTTCACCCGAGTGCGTGCTCAGAGCCGCCCATGCCACTTCCTTTTGCTCGATCCATTGCCGCAGGAAGGCCTGGGCGTGCGAAGGGGCACGGCGCTCCAGCGTCGGACGCAGCGAAGGATCCTCGGCCAGAGTGCGGGCCAACTCGGAGGCACGTCGCTCACCTTCACTAACCAGATGCCGCGCGAGGGCGCGCGCGTCGTCACGCACAACTTCCAGGGGCCGAGGAAACCACTTGGCCAGGCTCCGATTGACGAGGGCGTAGCTGACGAAGAACAGCGCGATAGCCGGCAACAAGGATAAAGCCAGCGCACCGACGACCATCTTGGTCTTGAACTTTGCCCCCAACACGCGCCGCTGGCGCTCCGCATAAACGCGCAGCAAGCTTCGGAGCAAAACAAAACCAAGGACAAGGAAGGAGAGAAAAACCAGCGTGGAGAGGAAATAGAGCAGAACCGTGCCTTCGGAGCTTGCCGGTCGGATGAAAGCCAGGCGCAGCGAGCCCAGTGCAAACACGATTCCTGCGAGCACGGCCAGCACAAAACTGCCGAACCAAAGGAACCGGCGTCTGGGTCGCTCAGGTGCTGCCACGGTTCCCTCCCAACTCCGGGCCGAGTGGGCACTGGGAGCAATCCGGCTGTCGGCGATGACAATAGTGCTTGCCAACAGCAACCAGCAGGGCATGGTATTCGTTGAACAACTTGGCTCGGCGTGGCAACTGGCTCAGGAAAAGCCCCTGTAGTGCTTCGTAGGTCGCATCGGGAGCAGCCAGGCCGTGACGCAGGAGGATGCGCCGGGTATAAGCATCGATGACAAAAACCGGGCGATTCCCGGCGTAGAGGAGAATTGAGTCCGCCGTTTCTTTGCCAATGCCGCGCAGCCCGAGCAGTTCATGGTGGAGCTGCGCCGTTGGGGTGCGAAACATCCGCTGGAGGGAGTGACGGTATCGGCTTCCTAGATACTCCAAGAAGCTGGAGAGTGTCCGTGTCTTCTGGCGGAAGTAGCCGGCAGGCTGGAGCAAAGAATGCAGGCGCTGTGGCGAGAGGCGGGCCAGCCGGCGCGGAGCCAGCAGTGAAGCGCGGCGCAAGTTCGTCAAGGCTTTTTCGACGTTTGCCCACCCGGTGTTTTGGGTCAGAATCGCGCCCACAACCACCTCAAAGCGTGTGCGTCCGGGCCACCAATGTTGTGGGCCAAAATGAGCTAACAAGCGGCGATAGTAGCGAGTAATCGGTGGCCGGGAAAGCACCCTGTTGCGTGTTTGCCGCACCACAGAAGCAGCACGATAACCACCCCTCTCCGGCAAGTCAAGCAACCGCCCGGCAAGGAGTTACTTGCTTGACAGGATGCAAGAAGTTGCCTACGATGCCACCCAAGGTTTCGGCGGGGGGGCATCTAACATCCCCGTTGACCGACAGCAGGAAGTCCGCAGCGCCAGAGACGGTGGGATGCCGAAGGGCCGAACCGGCTACGTGGAGCAGTTAGGTGTCCGCTAGACTCGGCGAGATTCTCGTCAAGGAACAACTCATCTCGCAGGAACAGCTGCACAAGGCACTCGACTATCAAAAAGCCAACGGCGGCCGCCTGGGCGCAGCGCTGGTAAAGCTGGGTTTCATCACCGACGATGAAATCACCGGTGTCCTCTCCCGCCAATACGGTGTGCCGGCGATCAACCTGAGCTATTACGAGGTGGACCCTGCCGTTGTCAAACTTGTCCCGCAGGATACAGCCGTGCGGTACCAGGTCGTGCCCCTCTCGCGTGTGGGCTCGACCCTAACCATCGCGATGGTGGATCCCACCAACGTCTTTGCGATGGATGACATCAAGTTCATGACCGGACTCAACGTGGAACCCGTGGTCGCCTCCGAAACAGCCATCAACGAAGCCATCGGCAAGTTCTACGGCGCCGCGGCAGGCGTTCTGCCGGAACAGAGTATCGAAGACGTCATGGCGGAATTGGGAGCGGCCGACGCGAACGTGGAGGAGGTACAGGAACAAGCCGAGCTGAGCGCTGCGGAGCTCGAGCATGCGGCCGAGGAGGCCCCGGTCATCAAGCTGGTGAACCTGATTCTGACCGAAGCGGTAGGTCGCGGTGCGAGTGACATCCACATTGAGCCTTATGAAAGAGAATTCCGGGTGCGCTTCCGCATTGATGGTCTCCTGCAACCCATCATGACGCCTCCGCTCAAGCTGAAGGATGCCTTGACGAGCCGGATCAAGATCATGGCCAAGCTCGACATCTCGGAAAAGCGCCTGCCCCAAGACGGCCGCATCATGCTGCGCTTCATGAAGGACGGCAGGAAAAAGGAGCTCGACTACCGGGTTTCCTGCCTGCCCACCTTGCACGGTGAAAAGATTGTCCTGCGGCTGCTCGACAAAGAGAATCTTCGCTTGGATATGACAAAGCTAGGGTTTGAGCCAGAATCTCTGCGGAAGTTCGAAAAGGCAATTCTGAAGCCCTACGGGATGGTGCTGGTCACAGGCCCTACCGGGAGTGGCAAGACCAATACGCTCTATTCCTCTATCTCGCGGCTGAACACCACCGACACGAACATTCTGACGGCGGAAGACCCGGTGGAGTTTCAGTTGCCGGGGATCAACCAGGTGCAGATGAAGGAGCAGATCGGCCTGAACTTCGCCACCGCGCTCCGCTCCTTCTTGCGGCAGGATCCGAACATCATCCTCGTGGGCGAGATTCGCGATTTCGAGACAGCTGAGATTGCCGTGAAGGCGGCGCTGACAGGCCACCTGGTGCTTTCTACCCTCCACACCAACGATGCCCCCTCCACGATCAGCCGCTTGATGAACATGGGGATTGAGCCGTTTCTGGTGGCGACGTCGGTGCACTTGATCTGTGCCCAGCGATTGGTGCGGCGCATCTGCAACGATTGCAAAGAAGAAGTCAAGCTTCCGCCCCAGGCCCTGATTGACATCGGCTTTACGCCGGAAGAAGCCAAAACTAACAAAGTGTATAAAGGCAAGGGGTGTGATCGCTGCAACAATAGCGGATACAAGGGCCGGACGGGGCTCTACGAGGTGATGGAAATCACCGATGAGGTGCGGGAACTGGTTCTGGTGGGTGCGTCGGCGTTGGAGCTGAAGAAAAAAGCAATCGAACAAGGGATGCTCACGCTGCGGCGCAGCGGGCTCATGAAGATTGCCCAAGGCATCACCACGATTGAAGAAGTCGTCCGCGAGTCCGTGCTCTAGTAGGAGGTCATGTGCCCACGCTCTCGTTGGCTGAGCTACTGAAGAAAATGATCGAGATGGGGGGATCGGATTTGCACATCACGACCAACACCCCTCCGCGCATCCGCGTAGACGGCAAACTGCGTCCCCTGGAGATGCCGCCCCTGACGGCGGCCGACACGAAGCAACTGGCCTACAGCGTGCTCACCGACGCTCAGAAGCACCGCTTCGAGGAGCATTGGGAACTGGACTTTTCCTTCGGTATCAAGGGTCTGGCACGATTTCGCGCGAACGTTTTCATGCAGCGCGGCGCGGTCGGGTCCGTGTTCCGGACTATTCCCTGGCAGATTCGGAGTTTTGAGGAACTCGGGTTGCCGCCCATCGTCAAACAACTGTGCGAGAAGCCGCGGGGGTTAATCCTGGTGACCGGCCCGACCGGCAGTGGCAAGTCCACCACTCTGGCGGCGATGCTCGACAAGATCAATGGCGAGCGGCCGGAGCACATGCTGACGATTGAAGACCCCATCGAGTACATTCACCAGCACAAGGCCTGCTTGGTGAACCAGCGCGAAGTGCATTCCGACACCAAGTCGTTTGCCGACGCGTTGCGAGCGGCGTTGCGGGAAGACCCGGACGTGGTGCTCATCGGCGAGATGCGCGACCTGGAGACGATCGAGTCCGCGCTGCGCATAGCCGAAACCGGCCACTTGACCTTTGCGACCCTGCATACGAATTCCGCCGTGTCCACCATTAACCGCATCGTGGATGTGTTCCCTCCGCACCAGCAGCCCCAGATTCGCGCGCAGCTCTCCATGGTTCTCGAAGGCATCATGTGCCAGGCGCTTCTCCCCCATGCCAGTGGCCGGGGACGTGTGCTGGCGCTGGAGATCATGGTGCCCAACGCCGCCATCCGCAACCTCATCCGCGAGGACAAGATCCACCAGATCTATTCCGCGATGCAGACCGGCCAGGACAAGTTTGGGATGCAGACGTTCAACCAGGCCCTGGCGACTCTCTACATGCAGAAGAAGATTTCTCTCGATATGGCGTTATCGCGTTCTTCCAATCCGGAAGAGCTGCAAGACATGATCAACCGCGGTGCCGGCATGACACCGCAAGCGCGCGCAGCTGCCGCGGTTGTGCGCCGCTGAGGTTCGCGGCAGAGGGGGACCACTATGCCTGTATACGTTTTCCGAGGAACGAACCCGTCGGGTACGACCGTGACCGGCGAACGCGTAGCCGATAATCGTACGGCACTCCAGCAGATCTTGCGCCGCGAACGCATTACGCCCCTGATGATCAAGGAAAAGGGGCGGGAGTTTGCTCTGCCCACCATCGGAGCCGGCGTCGGTGCCAAAGAGCTGGCGATTTTCACGCGGCAGTTTTCCGTCATGATTGATGCGGGGCTGCCTCTGGTGCAGTGCCTCGAGATTCTAGGCAACCAGGCAGACAACCGGACGCTGCAGAAGGCGATTCTGGGCGTGCGCTCGTCCGTGGAAGGCGGCTCCACGCTGGCGAATGCCTTGCGTCAATATCCGAAGGTCTTTGACGACCTGTACACGAACATGGTGGAGGCAGGTGAGACAGGTGGAATTCTGGATGGGATTCTGCAGCGTCTCTCGAACTACATTGAGAAAAACGTGAAGCTCCGGGCGGCGGTGAAAGGCGCCATGGTCTATCCGGCAGCGATTTTCACCATCATGGCGCTGGTGATTATTCTGTTGCTGTGGAAGGTGGTTCCGGTGTTCAGCAGGTTGTTCCTGGATCTGGGAGCCGAGCTGCCGCTGCCCACCCGCATTGTCATCGGGCTCAGCAACTTCGTGGGGAGCTGGTTGGGCTTCCTGATCCTGCTGGTGGTTCCGGTGTCGATCATCCTTCTGATTCGCACCTGGTATAGGACTCCGGCCGGGCGCTATGCGCTCGACGGCTTTATCCTCAGGGTTCCGCTGATCGGCACCGTGATGCGCAAGATTGCCATTGCCCGGATGACGCGGACGCTGGGGACGCTGATTGCCAGCGGCGTGCCGATTCTCGAGGCGCTGGTCATTACGGCGAGAACCTCGGGCAACGCCGTCATTGAACGCGCCTTGATGAGTGTGCGCAAGGCTGTGGAAGAAGGCCGCACGATTGTGGACCCGCTCCGCCAGACCGAAGTCTTTCCGCCCATGGTGGCGCAGATGATTGGCGTGGGGGAGCAAACCGGCGCCCTGGACGCGATGTTGGCCAAGATTGCTGATTTCTACGAGGACGAGGTGGACGCGGCGGTGAAGAACCTGCTGACGGCGCTCGAACCGATCATGCTCCTGATCATGGGTGTGGTCGTGGGCGGCGTCGTGATTTCGCTCTACCTGCCGCTCTTCTCCCTCATCTCCAAACTCTCGCAGGGCTAGCGGAACCACAGGACAGCCAGCAGGGAACAGGCAGTCATGGCAACCACACGGAAACTCCACGACTGGCTTTCCTGGCTGATCAAAGTCCGAATCTTGGTTATCACATTCCTGCTCGGCCTGGAACTGGTCATCCGTCAGTTCACCCCCACGGGCGTTCCGATCAAGTACTTCCTGTCGCTCATTCTCTTCTGGTACACGGTTTCCATTCTGTACGCCATCCTGCAGGCGCTGGGGGTGGATGAATACCTGCAGGCGTACACGCAGATTCTCCTCGACCTGCTGTTGGTGACGGGTGTGGTCTACGTCACCGGCGGGGTGGAAAGCTATTTCCTGTTTCTCTATCCGCTGACGATCATCGTCGCCAGCATCTTGCTCACCCGCCGGAGCGCGTTTTTGGTGGCGGCAGCGGGTTTTATCCTCTTTGCTGTTCTGCTGGAGGGTGCCTACTACGGCCTGCTACCCCGCATGGGGATGGGTTCGATTGAACCGCGGACCCTGCAGGCCTACATCTTCATCAACTTGTTCGCCTTTCTGGCAGTGGCCTACCTGGCGAGCCATCTGGCACAGAGTTTGCGGGAAACGGGCGTGGAGTTGCAGGTGGAGCAGGACAGGCTCGCCGATTTGCAGGTGTTCAATGAGAACGTCATCCGTTCCATGCGAAGCGGCCTGCTGACAACCGATCTCACGGGGCACATCGTATTAATGAATCCTGCAGCCGAGGAGATTACCGGATTGCGCTTTCGCGAGATCGTCGGACGCCTGCTGGCGGCTGTCTTGCCGGACTTTCCACCCCTGCCCGGCGCGGAGCGCCGCGAGATTCGACTGCACAGCGCCGATGGGAAGGAAAAGTATCTCGGCATCAGCGTCGCGCCGCTGCGGATTGCCGGCGGAGAGCCGAGCGGGCATATCTATAACTTCCAAGACCTGACCGAACTGAAACGCCTGGAGGGGCAGATTGCCCAGAAGGAGCGGATGGCAGCCTTGGGTCGGATGGCGGCTGCCATCGCCCATGAGATTCGCAATCCGCTGGCTGCCGTGGCTGGTTCGGTCCGCCAGTTGAATCAGATGGGGCATCACGAGCCTGCCGAGCGCCGGCTGATGGAAATCGTGAGCCGAGAATCGGAGCGTCTGAATCGAGTGGTCAACGACATCCTGAGCTATGGGCAGGAGAAACGGGTGCAGTTGCAAGAGGCGAACCTGGTCGATCTGCTCGAGGAAACCTTGCTGCTGCTGCAGCAGCAGCCGAATTTCAATGGAAAATTCCGCATCGTCAAGCTCTACCCCGCACGCGAGGTGCGTCTCTGGATCGACAGTGCCCGGATGCGCCAGGTCTTGTGGAATCTGTGTGACAATGCGCTGCGGGCGATGCCGAACGGCGGCACGTTGCGGGTTGCCCTGGAGGTCGGTTCCGAATCTGTGCGCGTGCATGTGGCGGACACGGGCGTGGGGTTGGGGGAAGCCGACGTGGACAAGATCTTTGAGCCCTTTGAGAGCACCTTCCCCGGAGGCACAGGGCTGGGCTTGGCCATTGTGGACCAGATCGTGCGCGCGCATCAGGGCCGTGTGCGCGTCCAGGCCCTTTCACCGGGAGCGCAATTCACCGTGGAGCTTCCACGACGTCCGAGCGTGCCTAGCAGCCAGTAGTTTATGCTGACCCTCCTCGTAGTTGACGACGAACGATCCATCTGCGAGATGCTCGAGGTGGCCCTGCGCGGGCGCGGGCATCAGGTGGACATCGCGACCAGCGAAGCTGAGGGTCGGCGCAAGCTCGCGGCTCGCTTGTTCGATGTGATCATTTGCGACATCAATCTCCGCGGCGTGCGCGGCGACGTGAGCGGGATTGAGTTGTTAGCCTCTGCGCGCGAGATCAGCCCCGAGGTGCTGTTTGTCCTGATGACGGGAAACGAGCAGTTGGGCGAAACCATCATCCGGGCGCTCAACCTGGGTGCGGATCGCTACATCGTCAAGTCCGACAAACTGGTTGAAGAATTGGAGCAGGTGGTTCGCCGGGCGGAAGACTATCTGCGGGTGCGCCGCGAGCGGGATGTGCTGCGGCGAGAAGTCCGCCGCTTGTCGGTGGACAATATCATCGGCCAGAGCACGGCGATGCGAGCCATCTTCGAGATGGTGGCCGCGGTCGCCGACACGCCGAGCACCATCCTGATCACTGGCGAAAGCGGAACGGGCAAGGAGCTGGTGGCACGGGCGATTCATCTGCACAGCGGCCGCGCCGACAAGCCGTTTGTCTCGATCAACTGCGGGGCGTTCCCCGAGACCCTGCTGGAGAGCGAGTTGTTTGGCTATGTTAAGGGGGCATTCACCGGCGCAGAACAGAACAAAGTGGGTCTGTTTCAAGCGGCGAATGGTGGGACGCTGTTCCTCGACGAGATCGGCGAAATGAGCCTAGCCATGCAGGTAAAACTCCTGCGCGTCCTGCAGGAACGTCAGGTTCGTCCGCTGGGGAGCACGGCCGAAGTTCCCGTGGATGTACGCGTCATCGCTGCCACCAATAAGGACCTAGTGGCACTGGTAGAGGAGAAGAGATTCCGCGAAGACCTCTATTACCGGATCAGTGTGATTCCGGTTCAAGTCCCGCCGCTGCGGGAACGTCGTGACGACATTCCGCTGCTAGCTTTGCATTTCCTGCGCCACTACACCAAGCAGATGGGAAAGACGTTACAGGGGATTGAAGAAAAAGCTCTGGAGTGTCTCGCAAGCTATGCCTGGCCGGGAAATGTGCGCGAACTGGAAAACGCCATTGAACGAGCCGTTGCGCTGGAAACAACTGATCAAATCACAATCCGCAGCCTTCCGGAGAAAGTCAGTCAGGTGGTGTTGCCTGCTGTTTCCAAGGCTGATCTGCTACCTCCGAGCGGGGTCGATCTGCAACGGCAAGTGGCCGAGTTCGAACGGAGCTATCTGGAGGCAGCACTGGAGAAGGCGCGGGAACTGAAGGAACAAGGTGGGCGCAACGGAGGAGTCCGCCAGATTGCCGCCGAATTAGTGGGATTGAGCTACAGATCATTCCGTCACCTTGCGAAGAAGCATGGCTTGTAGAGTCTCCGAATGACACTTTTCGTCAATCGTTGGTGACACAATCTGTCAAACGGAACATAACATTCCGACGGTGCAATAACACTGTCTCCTGTATCATGCTGATTGTGAATATGTTAGGCATGGGATAGGGAATTGCAGTCCTATGGAAACGAGCTTGCATAGGACAGGACTAGGTGGGGGCATGACCATACTCAGGACGCGAGGGTAAAAAGGAGACTCGATGAGGAACAAGCAGAAAGGCTTCTCGCTGATTGAGCTGTTGATCGTGGTGGCGATCATTCTGATTATCGCCGCCATCGCCATTCCGAACCTGTTGCGCTCGCGCATGGCGGCCAACGAGGCCTCGGCCGTTGGGTCGATGAAAACCATCGTCACTTCGGCCGTGACCTATTCCTCCACGCACCCGGACATCGGCTTCCCGGCGAACCTGGCCGCCCTCGGTCCGGCCCCGGGCGACAACCTGATTGACGCCCAGTTGGCGGGTGGCAACAAGAGTGGCTACCTCTTCACCTACGCGATTACAACTACCAGCCCGTGTCCGACCTGCGTGGGCGGAATCCACAACGATGACTTCAGCCTCTGCGGCGACCCGACGGCCCCGCAGCGGACCGGTGACCGCAACTTCTTCACTGAAGCGAGCGCGGTCATTCGGTTCGTGACGCCGGCGGCTGCGGGTCCGTGCGTGGCGAACATCAACAGCCTACCCATCAGCTAAGCGCACGACTCGATTCGCTACCCCTGGGGCTCTCTCTCGATGGGGAGAGAGCCCCAGTATCTTTTTGGTCAGACTTTTCAGTCTGGGAGGAACTCAGTAGAATTCCCTGCGTTTGCGGACGGGGTTTAGTATGCACGCCGTCGAAATCCTCGGGCTCACCAAAGATTACCTGCACGGATTCTGGCGCAAGCGTCCCAGCCGGGCTCTCGATGGTCTTACCCTGACGATTGAACCCGGCGAGGTTTTCGGGCTGCTGGGCCCCAATGGAGCGGGGAAGACGACCACGCTGAAGCTGCTGCTGGGCCTCATCTATCCCACCGCAGGCACGGCGCGCATTCTGGGACATCCTCTGGAGGATGTTCAGGTCCGGCAGCGAATTGGGTTCATGCCCGAAGCCCCCTACTTCTACGACTACCTCACCGGGTGGGAATTCCTCGACTATTGCGCGCGCTTGTTTGGTTTCTCCCGGGATGAGCGGCGGCGGCGCGTAGGGGAATGGGTGGAGAAAGTTGGTCTGCGCGGCGCAGAGAACATAGCTCTGCGCAAGTATTCGCGCGGGATGCTGCAGCGCCTGGGCCTGGCCCAAGCGCTGCTCCATGATCCGGACGTGCTGTTTCTGGACGAACCGGTACTGGGGCTGGATCCAGTCGGCCGGAGAGAATTTCGCGATCTCATCCTGGAGTTTCGTGATCGGGGGAAAACCGTTCTCTTTTCCACGCACATTCTGCCTGATGTGGAAATGCTCTGCGACCGGGTCGGCATCCTGAATCAAGGCCGCCTCCATGGTTTGGGCGCCTTGAGCACGATTCTCGCGTTTCGGGTGGAGGCGACCGAGCTCATGATCGGGCAGGTTTCCCCGGGGCTGCTCGAGGCGTTCCGCGCACGCGGCAATTCCGTGCGGGTGACGGGCGACAAGGTCAGCGTGCAGGTGCCGGAGGCAGACGTAGAGGCCATCTTGAACCTCGTTCGCAACCATGGCGGACGTCTGCTGGCGCTGACACCCATCCGGCGGTCGCTGGAGGATTACTTTTTCGAGCAATTCGGGACGGAACGGCAGCTCGATTTGGCTGAGCGGGGATAAGGGCTGTGGAACGCATGTGTGTGATTGCACTCAATACCTTCCGCGAGGCGGTCCGCGACCGCGTGCTCTATAACCTCCTCTTGTTTGTGTTCCTACTTTTTGGGACGGCCATTCTCTTCGGGCAAATATCGGTTGGCGTGCAGAAGTTGATTCTCGTCAACCTCGGCTTGGCGGCGATGACCTTTTTTGGCTTGGCGATTGCGATCTTCATCGGAGTCGGCCTCGTCTATAAGGAAATGGACAAGCGCACGCTCTACACCTTGCTCTCGAAACCGGTGTCCCGCGCCGAGTTCATTCTGGGAAAGTTCCTCGGGCTGGGGCTAACGCTCGCCGTAAATACAGCGTTGATGAGTGTTGGATTTTTTGCTGCGCTCTATTATGTGCGGGGAAACTTTGAGTCGGCGGATACGTACTTGTGGGTGGCCATCTATTTTGTGTTCCTGCAGTTGCTCCTGGCTACGGCCTGGGCCTTGTTCTTCTCCTGTTTCTCATCACCCATCCTGTCGGCCGTGTTCACGGCTGGCTTGTTCTTGGGGGGCAGTTTTGCGCAGGACTTGCGGGAGCTGGCGGCGGTGGTGGAGGTGGGCTGGATGAAGGGCGCGTTGAGCGCTCTTTATTACGCGCTGCCCAACTTTCGCAACTTCAACGTCACGAGTGCCGTGGCACATGGTCAGGCGATTCCGTTGACGGCCGTGGGGCTGAACACGCTCTACGGGCTGGTCTACATCGGGATGGTTGTGGCCGCCAGTGTGGTGATCTTTCAGAATCGTAATTTGAGATAGTCTTATGATTCCGCCGCGCCGCTGGTTACCGCTGATCCTGGCTGTCGTGTTGGTCGGCGGCAGTGTCCTGGTCTTCCTGCAGCGGCGAGCGGATGCGGTTCTGGAGCCGCTGCGTCGGGAAGAGGCGGTCTTGTATCTGCCCTCCGGGCTGTGGTTGAAGCGGCTCTCTCTCGGCTACGACAGCTTGCTGGCGTGTTTCTACTGGACACGTGCGGTGCAGCACTACGGGCGCGAGCGGCTGGCGGGAAGCGATGCATTCCCGATTCTGTATCCGCTGCTTGACATTGCCACTACGCTCGACCCCGAGCTGGTCATCGCTTATCGCTTTGGGGCGATTTTCCTGGCCGAGCGGCCGCCGCTGGGACCGGGGCGTGTAGAGGAGGCGGTTCGACTCCTGCAGAAGGGGATGGCGGAGAGACCCGAGTACTGGCGGTTTTGGGGTGACCTGGGTTTTGTCTATTACTGGAACGCACGGGACTATGCGCAGGCGGCCGCCACCTTCTTGGAGGGCAGCAAGAAGCCCGGCGCTCCCTCGTGGATGAAGGTGATGGCTGCGCGGGTGGCTAGCGAAGGCGGAGAGCGGCGAACCTCGATGTTTCTGTGGCGCGAGATTCATGACAGCACAGACGACCCCTCCATGCGCCGCCATGCGCTGGGGAACCTGCAATTCTTGCGGGCGGAAGAAGACATGGAACAACTGGAGAAGCTGGCGGCGCGGTACGTGCGCGAGCAGGGGAAGGAGCCACAGTCCCTCCGGGATCTGATTGCCGCAGGCTACCTTGCGGGCGTCCCCGTGGACCCCCGCGGCTATCCGTATAGGCTCGAAAGTGGAGGGAAAGTGCGCCTGCATCCGGAGAGCCCACTGGTGCGCTTTCAGCCCCGGCACCGACCCTGACGTGCGCTGGCGATACTTCCTCGTCATCCCCTTGTGTACAGGAATCTTCTGGAGCGCGCTTCAACGTGTGGCAGCTCGCGAGCCCGATCTGCTGACTTCGCTGGAAGGCCACTACAATCGCGCGCGCACGCTGCAGGCGCGTTTTGTCCAACGGCACACGTTCGGCGGCGTGACCCGGGTGGAGTCCGGCAAGGTCTATTTTCTCAAACCCGGCAGGATGCGCTGGGAGTACGAGTCTCCGGAAGAGAAACTGTTCCTCTCTGATGGCACGCACGTTTACCTTTACGTTCCCGCTGAGCGCCAGGTAAGTCGGAGCCGCCTTTCGGACGCGGCCGACTGGCGCGTGCCGTTCGCGCTGCTGCTCGGACGCATTGACTTCTCCGAGTTGTTCTCGCGCGTAGAAATCCACCGCGTCGAACGAACTGCACAAGCCCCCTTGACACAGTTGCGCGCTCTGCCCAAGTCGCAGCGGCAGGGCTTTACCGAGATCTGGCTGGACGTGAATGAAGCCCGTCGTCTGGAACGCATCGAAATCCGCCAAGCGGGAGACGTGCTGATGGAGTTTCACTTCCGGGAGTGGCGCGAAGGCCACGCGCTGCCGCCCGACCTTTTCCGCCTCCGCGTGCCGCCTGGTACGGCCTGGGTTGACGCTCCTCTGGTACCCTGACCGTCGTCATTCTTCCCCTTGCTTCCGGCTCGGTGCTACACTTTGGGGCACTGATGGGCGAGTACGTCTGCAAAGTCGGCGACGCGCGGGGCCAGATATTCGAGCAGGTGGAGCGGGCTGAGTCGGAGGCCGAACTGCGCGCTCGCCTGACCTCGCAAGGACTGCTGGTCTATTCCGTACGGCCACAATTCGATCTGCGAGCATTTCGCCTGGAGAGGCCCGCGCGCAAGCCGCGGTTGCGGGCAGATGATTTCCTCATTTTCAATCAACAGTTCGTCACGTTGATTCGTGCCGGCCTCCCCATCCTCCGTGCGCTCGACTTGCTGGCTGCACGCGCAGCGCGGCCGCGCCTACGGTCCGTGCTGGACGAGGTGCGCGAGCGAGTCCGCGCCGGAGCAGACCTTTCCAGTGCCTTCCAGGCAACCGGGCTGTTTCCCGAGGTCTATACGGCTTCGGTGTTGGCCGGCGAGCGCAGCGGCAACCTCACCGGCGTTCTCGACCAGTACATCGCCTACCAGAAGGTGACCGGGAGCGTGCGGCGACGGTTGCTGACGGTTCTCGTCTATCCGGCACTGCTGGTGACCTTTTCCAGCGGCGTGCTGGCGTTCGTTATTACCTACGTGATTCCGCGTTTTGCGGAACTCTACCGGGAGCTCGGCCGCGACCTTCCGTTTCTGACTCAGCTTGTAATCAATTTTGCGCTCAATGTGCGCGGCTCCGTCACGGTGTTGTTGATGGTGGCGGTCGCCGGAGTGGCGGGGTTTTGGCTGACAACGCGCAGCACAGGCGGCCAGCGGTTACTGGATCGAGTGAAGCTGGGCATTCCGATCGTGGGTGACATCTGGCTGAAATTCCGCATCTCGCAATTTGCCCGCACGCTGAGCACACTGCTTGCTGGCGGAATCCCGCTCGTACCTGCCCTGGAAACGGCCCGAGGTGCCGTGGGGAGTTTGTTGCTCCACGATGTGGTCGCGCGCGCGGCCGATCGGGTTCGGGAAGGCCATCCCCTGCATGTGTCGTTGCAGGAAGGCGGCCTCATCCCCGAGTTGCTGTTAGAGATGGTCGAGGTCGGAGAAAGCACCGGAGCGTTGTCGCAGATGCTGGCGAGCACGGCGGAGTTCTACGAAGAAGACCTGAACACGCGGCTTTCGGCGCTGATGGCGTTGGTGGAGCCCCTTGTGCTCGTATTCATGGGTTTGCTGATCGCATTCATCCTTGTGGCGCTCTATCTTCCTGTATTCTCGCTGGGAACGATGGTGCGATAGGGACTGGAGGCACGCTATGGCAAAGGAGAATCGCTCGGAGACGTCGGCGGAGGAGTCCGCCGTCCGGGCGCGGCAACTGGCCGCCCGCTACCGGTGCGAGTTCATTGACCTCCTCGCACAGCGCGTGGACCCGGACCTGTTCCGTCTGGTCCCGGTCGACCTGATGTTTCGCCATCACTTCATTCCGCTGGAGGCGAGCGACGGCACCTTGACCATTGCCATGGCTGACCCCAGCCAGTTTGCCGTCCTGGACGAATTGGCTCTGCGGCTGGGGCATAAGGTAGTTGTCAAGGTCGCCGCAGCTGAGCAGATTGACGACATCCTGAAGCGGACGGAACAGGCCCAGCGCGTGCTGGAAGAGGTAACGGAAGGGCTTCGCTTAGATGTGCTGCGCGAGACGGAAGAGGGCGAGGAGACGATATCCATTGAACGACTCACACGCGACACGGCGGCCAGCCCCATCATTCGCCTCGTGGACTCGACTATCTTCAACGCACTCGAACGACGCGCGAGCGACATTCACATCGAAACCCGCGACACCGAGGTGATCATCAAGTACCGCGTTGATGGCGTCCTCCATCAGGCCATGGCTCCCATCGCCAAGGAGTGGCACTCGGCCATTATTTCCCGCATCAAGGTGATGTCGGAGCTCGATATCGCCGAACGGCGCGTCCCGCAGGACGGCCGCTTCCGCGTCCGTTACAAAGGCCGCTCGATTGACTTCCGCGTCTCCATCATGCCTTCCATCCACGGCGAAGACGCCGTCCTCCGCATCCTGGACAAGGAATCCTTGAGCGAGAAATTCCGCACCCTGAACCTGGACGTCATCGGGTTCTCCGAGTCCGAGCTGCGCCGGCTGCGGCGCTACATTCGGGAGCCCTACGGAATGATTCTGGTCACAGGGCCCACGGGCAGCGGCAAGACCACGACCCTCTACGCCGCCATTTCGGAAATCAAGAGTGACGAGGACAAAATCATCACCATTGAAGACCCAGTCGAATACCAAATCCGCGGAATTACTCAAATCCCCGTGAACGAAAAGAAAGGACTGACATTTGCGCGCGGCCTGCGCTCGATTCTGCGGCACGATCCGGACAAGATCATGGTGGGTGAAATCCGCGACCTAGAGACCGCCCAAATCGCCATTCAGTCGGCGCTCACCGGTCATCTGGTCTTCACCACCGTCCACGCCAACAACGTGGTGGATGTCATCGGGCGCTTCCTGAACATGGGCGTAGAGCCCTACAACTTCGTCTCGGCGCTGAACTGCATCCTGGCGCAGCGTCTGGTGCGTGTGATTTGCGCCAATTGCCGGCGTCCGGTGCCGTGCGAACGGGAAACCCTGGAAGAGTCAGGCTTGAACGCGAAGGAGTGGGAGAAGGTGATTTTCTATGAAGGGACTGGTTGCATCGAGTGCCACGGGACAGGCTATCGCGGGCGCACCGCCATCGCAGAATTACTGGACCTCTCTGACCGCATCCGGGAAATGATCGTCGACAAACGACCCACTTCCGAGATCAAGCGCCTGGCTAAGGAAGAAGGGATGATCTTCTTGCGGGAAGCGGGCCTGGAAAAGGTGCGCGCGGGCATCACCACGTTGCGTGAGTTGAACAAGGTGACATTCATCGAAACGGTTTGAGCCGATGGCTGCGAACGACGGATTCGGATGGCTGGCACGGTGGCGCGAGTGGCTGACTGGATCCGAGTGGCCGGGTGTGGCCTGCGAGGTGGCCGTAGACGCCGTAACCGCCGTGCGCGGTGCCCGGGGCGGGGAGCGGATCGAGGCTTGGGCGACACGTCTGCTCGCCAGCGGTGTGGTTCGCCCCGGCCCGCTGACAGAGAACATCGCAGACGGCGACATCCTGAGGCGCAGCCTGCAGGAAGTGTTGCAGGAAGCCGCCGGCAGGGAAAAGCGAGTGGCTCTGATCTTGCCCGACGCGGCCGCTCGCTCTTGGCTGCTTGCCCTGGACAATCTTCCCGAGAAGCCATCCGACGCCCTGGCGTTGCTCCGGTGGCGTTTGGCGAAGGAAGTTGCGTTCGATGTCGAACAGGCCGCTCTTTCCTACGAGGTTTTTTCTGCGGGCGACGCGGGCAAGACTGTGCTGGTCGTGGCGGTGCTGCGCAGCATCTTGCGGCAATATGAATTGTGTCTGGAAGCAGCCGGGTATCAGCCAGACTGGGTCACGCTGGCAACGTTAGCGACACTGGGTTGGATACAAGGCGACAGTGCCACCAACCAGTTGCTCGTGCGGCGCGACCCTGAATCGCTGGGCCTCGCCGTCGTGCGGGGCAAGGGCCTGCGGTTTGTTCGCTCGATTCCGGCAACGCTGGCGGACGGCTCCGCCGATGCGCTGTTCGCGCAGATCTATCCGTCGCTGGTTTATTTCCAGGACACCTGGGGTGAGCCGGTGAAGCAGGCGTACCTGATAGGCGTGGGGGACGCGACCGCGGAGCTTGTCCGGCTGCTCGCGCAGGAGGCGGGCTGCCAGGCCGCCCCGCTGGAACTGGGTGCTCTGCTGGCCGCCGCCGCTGGTTCGCCTGCTCAGGTTCGGAATCTTGCGGCGCCACTGGGATTCCTGCGCGCAGGGTCGGAACCATGAAAGTCACGTTGAATCTGGCCACAAACCCCACGGGCGCGCAGCGCGTAGTTTGGCTGAGCGCGCTCGTCGCCGGAATTCTCGTTCTTGGATTGACGCTCGCGATCGGGATCAAGACCTGGAATGCGTGGGCGCACACGACGAATCCGCGTGTGCGCCTGGCGGAGATGCGCGCTCGCTTGGCCGAGCTGACCCACAGGCAACAGCAACTCGAGGCACGACTCCAAACCCCCGCTGCCCGGTCTGTGCTGGAGCAGGCAGCTTTCTACAACCGGCTGCTGGAACAAAAGGCGGTGTCGTGGGCGGAGCTGTTTTCGGCTCTGGAGAAACACCTGCCCGATCGCGTGCGCGTGCTCGAATTAGCTCCGGAGCTGCAAGAGGACGGAAGCCTGCGGCTGGAGTTGCGCGTGGGAGCCGAATCTCCGGCCGCACTGGTGCGCTTCCTGCAAGCCCTCGAACAGGGACCAGAGTTTTCCCAGGTCGCACCGCACTCCCAGCAGCGTTCCACGCGCCCGGGAGAGGACCGAATCTTGGCCGATGTGAGCGCGCTCTATCGGAGCAGAAGGTAAGATGCGAAGACGGCGCGGTTGGTGGGTATATTTCGCGCTTTTGGCCGCCCTGGTGGTGGCCGACACGGGATTCTATTGGCTCGTCCTGCGCCCCCAGGAGGCGACACCGCTCGACGAGGCGGCGCTGGCAGAGCTCGGCCGGCAGGTGGCGCAAGCCGAAGCGGAAGTGACGCGGCTCGAACGAATCGCGCAGGCGTTGCCCACGGCAGGAAGGGATTTGAGCCAGTTTGTAGCCGAACACTTCCACGCGGAGCAAACTGGCTCCTCGGCTCTGCTGGCCGGGTTCGAGCGTGTTGCCGGCGACGTGGGCGTCCGACCGGGCCGGATTGAGTTCCGATCCTTCGAGTTGAAAGACAGGCCGGAACTGGTGCGGATGGAAATCAGAACCACGGTTGAGGGCGGCTACCGCAACATCGTGCAATTCCTGGAGACCCTGGAACGGTCAGCCCATTTTTACCTGGTGGAGCGGCTGGGCCTGGCTGCGAGTCAGGAACGAGGGGCGGGCGGCGACTTGCAACTCGACTTGCAGTTGAGCACCTATCTGCGGCGGGGGTCAGCGTGAAACAGAAGGGAAAGCTCGCCGTCCTGCTGGTGCTCGTGGTTGTTCTTGTGGCAGTGAATCTCGGGCGCAAGCAGAATGCCCCTGCATCGCGAGCGGCTTCCAGCCCAGCACAGGGGAAGAAACAGGAGAAACGGATTCCCGACCTGGAGTTGCGACTGGGTTTGTTGGAAGAAGCAGGCCGGCGGGCTCAAGTGGGGCGGAATATCTTCCAGTACCAGGTCCGGGAAGTGACACGGCCCAAACCGGCTCAGACAACGGTCGTGGCTCCTCCTGCACCAGTGGTGGAGCCGGCGCCGCCGGCGCCCTTTCGTTTCTACGGCTTCGCAGAGGACAGCCAGGGAGGAAGGAGGCGAGTCTTCCTGACGAACGGCGAGGAGATATTCATCGCGAGTGAAGGCGAGACCCTTCTCCGGCGGTATCGGGTGGCACGGGTTCGCGCCACAAGCATCGAATTGGAGGACGTGATAGCCAAGCGTCAGTGGGTCCTGCCCCTGGAGCAGCCGTGAGGAAAAGAGAGCGCCAGACCGGTTATGCCTTGATGAGCTTGCTGCTGATGGCAGCCCTCGTCCTGATCCTGCTCGGAATCGAAGCCCCGCGCATCCTGACGCAGGGGCAGCGCGACAAAGAGGACGAGTTGATCTTCCGGGGCGAGCAGTACCGGCGCGCGCTCGCGCTCCACTTCCGCAAGTATGGGCGCCTGCCCCTCAAGCTCGAAGAGCTCTACGAGCCGAACAACAGTCTGCGCTTCCTGCGCAAGCCGTGGCGGGACCCGATGACAACGGACGGGCAGTGGCGGTTGATCCGCGTGGGCCCGCTGGGCGAATTGGTCGGGTCAGTGACGCGCGACCGGATGCAGATGCAAGCGTCTCCGGGCGGCGCGGCTGGTGCCGCCGCCGAGAGGGAGAAGAAGGAAGAGAAAGCGAAAGAGGAGCCCCGCGGACTTGAGTCGGGAGCCACGAATCTTCCCATCATTGGCGTGGCGAGCCGCAGCGGGCGGCGGGGAATCAAGGTTTATCAGAATGAGAGCACGTATGCGCGTTGGGAATTCATCTTCGATCCGGTAGCCGACACGGTGAGCCGTGCCACGCCGCCCGGAACCACCCAGCCGCTTTCCCCTGCACGTTCTCCGACGCCGCCACGCTGAGCGGTTGTGTGGGCTAGGTCGCCAGAATGTATTTTTCGATGGCGGCGGCGACCCCGGATTCGTCGTTCGAGAGGGTGACCGGCCACCCCGCGCCGCGCAGCTCTTCGTCGCTGTTTGCCATCACCACCGCCAGGCCAGAGAATTCGAGCATTTCGCGGTCGTTCCAATTGTCGCCGATGGCCATGATTTCCTCGCGGCGAATCCGCCGCCGGCGGGCCCACCAGGCCAGCGCCGCCGCCTTGGTGCAACCTGCAGTCAGGACATCGAGCAGAGTAAAGTTACGCCGTGGATATTCGGCGAGCGCCACGCTGATTTGATCTGCCAGGTCGGGAGCTTCGAGATGGCGAGCCAGCGCCCGCATTTCCTCGAGCGGGCCGGCGTAGAGCACCTGGATGGGGTCTTCGGTGAGATGAGCTTCAAAGGAGTCAACCAGCAAGATGGCGTCGCGGTTCCGCTCGAAGTAGCCGGCTACAGGCTCGTGGGCGGGATCCAGGTTTTCGACCAGAACTTCGCCCGTGCCAGTGCGGTCAAAGAGAACCAGCGCACGGCGGCGCCAGGCGGCCGCAGCGGCAAGCACCTGCACGGCGAGGGAGGCAGGAAGGAGCCGGCGATAGAAGGTATTTCCTTCCTTGGACTTGATGAGCGCACCGTTGTTGACGACCAGGGTGAGGTCAAGGGGAAGCTGGGCGGCGATGGGTCGGGCGAAAGAGAAGCGCCGACCGGTGACGAGAACGATTTCGATGCCACGGGCATGTGCGGCCACCAGAGCCTCGCGGTTGGCGGCGGGAAGCTGAAAGCGCGTGTCGAGCAGGGTCCCGTCAATGTCTACTGCAAGCAGGCGAATGGGTGGCAGCACGTGCGCGATTCTAGCATGCGCGAACTTGTCCGTGCGGGAGCGGCCTGCTAGACTCGGCTGCTGCCGAATTCGTGTGCCATCGACACTCACGCATCTGAAATGCTCGCGCTGCCGGGCTGTGCGCCCTGCGGATATCCCCCAGAACGTGTGCGCGTGCGGCGCACCGCTGCTGGCGAGCTACGATCTGGCGCTGGCGGCGCTTCGCATGACGCAGGAGGAATTGAAGCGGCGGGGACCGGGTTTGTGGCGTTATGCCGAGGTAATGCCCGGAGCGGCCGAGTCGGCCGTGAGCCTGGGTGAGGGCGGGACACCGCTGCTGCGTGCCCAGCGGCTGGGAGAGGCGCTGGGCGCAGCCAACCTCTACATCAAGGATGAGTCTCCCAACCCCACGGGCACGTTCAAAGCCAGGGGTCTCGCTGTCGCGGTGACGCGGGCGAAGGAACTGGGATTGAAGAAGCTCGCCATCCCGACCGCGGGGAATGCAGGTTCGGCGCTGGCGGCGTATGCGAGCCGTGCGGGGCTGGAGGCATATGTGCTGATGCCGCGGGACGCCCCCGCGGCCAATCAGCTCGAGTGCCGGCTCTTTGGAGCCGAGCTGATTCTTGTTGACGGCCTGATCGGAGATTGCGCGCGGCTCTTGAGCCAACGAAAAGACAAAGAAGGCTGGTTCGAGGTCACGACACTCAAAGAGCCGTATCGGGTTGAGGGGAAAAAGAGCCTCGGCTACGAAATCTTCGAGCAACTGGGCTGGCGGTTGCCGGAGGCGCTTCTTTATCCAACGGGAGGCGGCGTCGGCTTGATCGGGATGTGGAAGGCATTTGCGGAAATGGAGGAGATGGGCTGGATCGGGTCCGAGCGCCCGCGGATGATTGCCGTGCAGACCACGGGTTGCGCGCCGATTGTGCGCGCATTTCAGATGCGCGCCAGCGTGTCCGAGCCGTGGCCTCACCCCAAGACCGTGGCGGCCGGATTGCGGGTTCCCAAGGCACTGGGAGATTTCCTGATTCTCGAAGCTGTCTACCAGAGCGAGGGCACCGCCTTAGCAGTGGAGGACAAAGAACTTCTGGCGGAGATGCGCGCGGCGGCGGAGAAGGAGGGATTGTTTCTGTCCCCCGAGGGGGCGGCGACCGTGGCGGCTGCGCGAAAACTGCTGGCCAACGGGTTTCTGAAAAGGGACGCAGCGATTGTGCTCTGCAACACGGGAACGGGATTGAAGTATCTGGACGTGGTGCGCAATGCGGCACGCACCTGAGTCCAGCTCGTGCAGGGGTGGTGGACCGCATGGGATTCGAACCCACGACCTCCGCGTTGCGAACGCGGCGCTCTCCCAACTGAGCTAGCGGCCCACGAAAAAGATTGTAGTGACTTAGTAGACAGGCAGCAAGGGTTAGCGGCGGGCCGTCACGCGGCGGGCGGCCGCCGCCAGTTCCGCGGCGCGCGGGAGCAGTTCAATTGCCTTCCGCACGTGCAGGTCGCCTTCCAACTCCACCCGAAAGCCCTCCGGCGTACCGAAGACAGAATTGAAAATGTGTCTCTTGATTTGGCGCTCCAGCCACTCCCGGTTCTCCTGAATGTCAGCCTCGGTGAAGCGGATGCTGTTCTGGTCGAGGAAGCGCCGGAAGCGGTTGAGTACGTATTCATCGACAACGAAATCACGCGGCACCGTATCGCGGTCGGCCAGGAAGTGTTTGGCGAAGTTGAAGAATGCGTCGTAGCGCCGCAGGAGCAGGTTCTGGAACCGGTTCAAGGCGGGGTGGGGAATGAGAACGTCTGGGGTAATGCCGCCGCCGCCGTAGACCACCCGGCCGCTGTCGGTGGTGTAGGTTTGTCCCTGGTTGTTGTTCTCTCGCCGCTCCGACCGGTTGAAGTAGCTGTAGAGCGACAACGCCTTGAAGTCGCGCTGAATCAGCCGTCCGCTGGGGGTGTAGTACTTGGCGGTGGTGAGTGCCAATCCGGTCTCCTGGCTGAGGGGGTAGACCGACTGCACGAGCGCCTTGCCGAAGCTGGTTTCGCCGACGACGAGGGCGCGGTCGTGGTCTTGCAACGCTCCGGCGACGATTTCGGACGCACTCGCGCTCCAGCGGTCGATCAGGATGACCAAGGGGAACTCGATCCCGCTGTTGCCCCGGGTGGCATAGTAACGGCGGTCGCGCTGGGTACGTCCGCGATGGGAGACGATGAGCTGGTTCTTGGCGAGGAACATGTCGGCAACCGCAACACCCTGGTTCAGCAGGCCGCCGGGGTTGCCGCGCAGGTCGAGGATCAGTCCCCGCAGGCTGCGGAGGTCGAACTGGGCCAGGGCCTTTTGCAGCTCTTCCTGGGTAGTTTCGTTGAAGTTGGCCACGCGCACGTAGGCGATGCCCGGGCGAATCTCGAAGGCATGCTCGACGCTGACGCGCGGAATCTCATCCCGCGTAATCACAAACTCGAGCGGCTCGCCGTGGCCCTCGCGCATCACCTGGATGCGCACCACCGTTCCCTTCGGGCCTTTCAAGCGGTCAGCCACTTCCGAGGTTGTCATCCCGTCGGTTGCTGTGCCATCCACTTGGACGATGACATCGCCGGGCCGCAAGCCGGCCTTGTAGGCAGGCGAGCCAACGAAGGGCGCCAACACAATAGTGCGGCCGTCGCGGGGCGCTACCTGCATTCCGACGCCGTAATAGTGCCCCTGCTGATCTTCCTGGAGGATGCGGAACGCGCGCGGATCAAAGAAGGTCGAGTGGGGGTCCAAGACCCGGAGCATGCCCGGGATTGCCCCCTGAAAGATGGCGCGCTCGGGATCAATGGGGGCTGCGTAGTTTTGTTCGATGATGGCGTAGACTTTGGTAAAGGCAGCCAGGGCCTCCTGCAGGTCGGAATCGCCCGCGACAGTGGCCTCGACCCGTGCCCCGTAGATTCCGCCCAGCGCCGCAGAGAGGGCGATCACAGTCAAAGCAAGCAGCACACCGCGTTGACTGCCACGCATGCGCTTCCTCATTTGCACCCGGGTCCCGTCCGCCCTGGTTCGGCAGGAGTATAGCATAGCCCTCCCTGCGCGCCAACGGCGCGGCCCTTTCCTTGACATTCTTCTTCCGGCGTCCCTATGATGGCTAGGGTAGTGGCAATGCCGCCGATAGGCATCACCGAACTCTTCGTTATCCTGCTGCTCGCGCTGCTCTTGTTTGGCCCCCGCAAACTGCCCGAGCTCGGCCGGAGTTTGGGTCGGGGCTTGGCGGAATTCCGCCGGGCTTCGAACGAGCTGCGTGCGACGATCGAGGACGAGATCCAGGCGGTGGAGCGCGAGGGCTCGGTGCCGCCCGCCCCGGATGACCAGCCCAAATCCATCCAGTCCTGACGCAGCCGAAAGCGCAGGCTCGATGAGCTTCTTCGAGCACCTGGAAGAGCTGCGCCGGCGCCTGCTGATCTCGCTGGTGGCCATCGCCGCGGGCACTGGCTTCGGGCTGACTTTTGCCGGCGACATTTACCGTCTGCTCGCCAAGCCCATCCGCGACACCTTCCAAGGCCTGGGGGTGGAGAACCGGCTGGTGTTCACGAGTCCGGCCGCGCCGCTGAAGATTTACCTCGAGGTCGGCTTGCTGGCGGGACTCGTCCTGGCTGCGCCGGCAGTCTTCTGGCAGTTGTGGTTGTTCGTGGCGCCGGGACTCTACCGGCACGAGCGCCGCTACGTGCTACCGTTCTTGTTCTTTGCTTCGGGGCTGTTTGTGGTGGGGGTGGCCTTTGCCTACTGGGTGGCCTTGCCCATCACGCTGAAATTCTTGATCGGGCTGGGCATCCAGGATTTCCAGGCCTACATCAGCATCAATGAGTACCTGAGTCTGGCGTTACTGATCCTGATATGGCTGGGCGTTATCTTCGAAATTCCGGTTCTGATTTTTTTCCTGTCGCTGACCGGCCTGGTGACGCCGGGTTTTCTCTGGCGGTATTTTCGTCACGCGGTCTTGATCATTGCCATCTTGGCGGCGGCCATCACGCCGACCACAGACGTGGTGACGCTGCTGGTGTTTGCGGTACCGATGGTGGCGCTCTATCTGCTGGGCATTGGGGTATCGTTTCTCGTGGTGCGTCGCCGGGAGCGCCCCGTAACCGCGGTGGCACGTCCCGGTCCAGGCGGATGAGCGTTCTTGCCGCTTTCCTCCTAATTCCCCTCTCGGCACCGGTGGTTGCCGCCGAGAGTCTCCACCCCCCGTTCAGCGGTGAGCGGGCGTTGAAGCACGTGCGGGCGCTGGTTCGACTGGGGCCGCGTGCCCCGGGTTCCACGGGCATCCAGCAAGCGCGCGAATACATCCGCAGAGAGCTACGCCGTTCCTCGATTGAGGTGGAAGAACTGGCCTTTGTCGCCAGTACGCCGCGCGGCTCGCTCGCGATGACGAACCTCGTGGCCAAGATTCCCGGCAAGAGCGCTGACATCGTTGTTCTGGCGGGCCACTACGACACGCTGGAACCCGGCCGAGTCCCTGGTTTTATCGGCGCCAATGATGGCGGTTCCAGCACCGGGCTCTTGCTGGAGCTGGCGCGAGCGCTGGCCGAACGCAAGAACGAACTGACAATCTGGATGGTGTTCTTCGATGGGGAAGAAGCGCTCGAGCGCTGGAGTCCGCGCGACGGCCTCTACGGCTCGCGCTATCTCGCCTCTCGTTGGAAGCGCGAGGGAATCTTGCCGCGCATTCGCGCCTTCATTCTTCTCGACATGGTGGGTGACCGTGAACTCGGGCTGCGCCGCGAACTGAACTCCACGCGCTGGCTGGTGGACTTGGTGTGGGAAGCCGCCCGGGAGCTCGGCCACAGTGCGCACTTCCTGGATGAAGTCACAGCCATCGAAGATGACCACTTGCCATTTGCGCAGGCAGGTGTACCCGCGGTCGACTTGATTGACTTCGAGTACGGCCCGGCGAACCGCTACTGGCACACGTCTGCCGACACGCTGGACAAGCTGAGCGCGCGGAGCCTGCACGTCGTCGGCGAAGTCATCCTGGAAGTTGTCCGCCGGCTGGAGGAGAGAGCGGCCGGGAGGTAGGAAAGCTCAGGCGTTCCTATTCGAGCCAGGGCGGGCGGTTGCGGGCGATGCGGGAATGGCGAGCCCAGCGCGTGTCATCGCGCATGGGAAAATCCTTCCGGTAATGGCTGCCGCGACTTTCTTCCCGCGCCAGGGCGCATTCGGCGATGATGCGCGCCACATCCCGGAGATTGACAAGCTCGTACGCCTGGCGGTTCGGTGCGGCCAGCGGCGGAGGCGTAACCTGGTCAATGTGCCGGCAAGCTTCCTGCAGCTCCTTGCCCGTGCGGACAATCCCGACCTTGTTCCACATGACTGCCTGAATGTCGGCGGTAAGTTTCGCCAGTTCGCGCTCTCGAGTGGCTGATGCCGGTTCGGTCGAGTTCGCCGCGGGTGCGGCGGACTGGGGTGGAGGGGCGGCGCGGGACCTGCGGCGCCGTGGTTTTTCCTCGCGCATCGCCTGGCCGACACGCGCTCCGTAGACCAGCCCTTCCAGCAGGGAATTGCTGGCCAGGCGGTTGGCGCCGTGGACGCCGGTGCAGGCAACCTCACCCGCCGCATACAGCCCGGGAATGTTCGTTCGTCCCCACAAGTCGGTCAGCACGCCGCCCATGGCGTAATGGGCTGCCGGACGCACGGGAACCAAGTCCGCGGTGATGTCGAGGTTGTACTGTTGGCAGACCTGGTAGATGCGGGGAAAGCGGCGCTGGACGTGGGCCGGGTCGAGTTCCGTGAGATCCAGATAGACGAATTCGCTTCCCGTGCGTTGCATTTCGGTCACGATGGCGCGGCTGACGACGTCGCGCGGCGCGAGCTCCGCATCGTCGTGGTAATGGCGCATGAACCGCTCGAGAGACGTGTTGACCAGCCGGGCGCCTTCGCCGCGCAGGGCTTCGGTGAGTAGAAAGCGCGGCGCTCCTTTCGCGTAGAGGGCGGTGGGATGAAATTGGACGAATTCGAGGTCGGCCAGAACGGCTGCGGCCCGATAGGCGATGGCCACGCCGTCGCCGGTGGCGACGGCCGGGTTGGTGGTTTCTGCGTAGACCTGTCCCAGGCCGCCGGTGGCGAGTAAGACCCGCTGCGTCTCAATCTGCCGCACGCAGCCGGTTTGCTCATCGAGGTAACGAACGCCGCAGACCCGTCCGTCGTCCAGCAGCAGATCGATGGTGAAGAAATTGGACAGGAATTCGATGTGCCCGAGGCTGCGAGCGCGGGCGAACAGGGCGCGGAGGATTTCCCGGCCGGTGGAGTCGCCCTGCGCATGGAGGACACGGGAACGGCTGTGCGCCCCTTCCCGGGTAAAGGCGAGTTTGGTACCCTCGCGGTCGAACCTAGTACCCCAGTCCAGCAGTTCCTGAATCCGCCCGGGGCCTTCTTCCACCAACACCTTGACCGCTTCCTCGCGGCACAGCCCATCGCCGGCCTTCAGCGTGTCCTCCAGGTGCAGGCTGATTTCGTCGTCGTCGCTGAGGGCAGCAGCGATTCCCCCTTGGGCGTACTGGGTGGCCGACTCGGTCAGCTCGGCCTTGCTGACAACGAGGACGCGGCCGGAAGCGGCCAGCTCGATGGCTGCCCGCAGGCCAGCAATGCCGGAGCCGATGACGAGGAAGTCCACGCCGCTTGGCTGTCGGGCCGAACTGTGCGCTGTCACCACGGACTCACCCGGGAGTCGCTACAAGCTTACTCGGAGAGAAGGCAACGTGCCAGCCGGCGGTATTGCCCTGGGACCTGAGTTCGATGGTATAAACTAGCGCTCATGCCTAGTCGCGCGCAAACAATCGTCGTGCGGGTGTCTCCCTCCTACCCGGTGTACGTGGGGGCTGGGCTCGTGAGGCACTGCGGTAGGTGGCTGCGGAAAGAGGAGAACCGCCGGCTTTTCGTGTTTAGTTCGCCCCGGATCTGGCGGTATGTCTCGCGCGTGGTGCGGCGCGGGCTCGCGCACGCAGGCATTCCCTACGGTCTTTTGCTCATGGACGACCGGGAAGAAAAGAAATCGCTCGCCACGGTGGAACAACTGGCGAGGCGGTTGGTGAGGCGGGGAGCCGACCGCACGTCGCGGCTGATGGCGGTCGGAGGAGGGGTAGTCGGCGACGTGGTTGGGTTTCTCGCTGCCAGCTTCATGCGCGGCGTGGACTACATTCAGGTGCCGACGACGCTCGTGGCCCAGATTGACAGCGCCATCGGCGGCAAGACCGGCGTCAATCTCCCGGAAGGGAAAAATCTAGTGGGCGCGTTCCACCATCCGCGCTTCGTGCTGGTGGACCCGACGCTGCTGAGCAGCTTGCTGCCCCGTGAATTTCAAGCCGGGCTGTACGAGCTCATCAAGTACGGCGTCATCGGCGACCGAGGCTTGTTTGCGTTCCTTGAGCGTCGGCTGGAAACGGTCAAGAGACGCGAGCCCGCGGTGGTTGCTCGTGTCCTCGGTCGAGCGATTCGGCAGAAGGCACGCATCGTGGCGGCCGACGAGCGCGAGCGGGGTCTGCGCCAGGTTTTGAATTTTGGCCACACGTTCGGTCATGCGCTGGAAGCCCTGACGGCTTATCGCAGGTTCCGCCACGGGGAAGCCGTTGGCTGGGGAATGTTGATGGCGACGCGGCTCGCCGAGCGGCTGGAGCGGATTTCTGCGAGCGACGCTCGACGCATCGCTGCAGTCGTCGACGCCGCGGGCCGTTTGCCCGCGTTGCCGCAGGTTGCGCCGGAGCGCGTGCTGGCGCAGATGCAGGCTGACAAGAAGCGCCAGGGTGGAGCGCTTGTGTTTGTTCTCCCGCGCGGCATTGGTCGGGTTGAAGTGACCGCCGGTGTTCCGCAGACTGCGCTCCGAGCGACTCTGCGAGAGTTTCTGCGGCGATGACGAATTCTGCACAGCAGAATCCCCTCCCAGGGACACGCCCGAAAGGGGCAGAGGCGGAAGCCGCGGCTGCCGCCACGATCAACCGAATGTTCGCCGCCCTCGCTCCGCGCTATGACTTCCTGAATCATCTGCTCTCCTTCGGCTTTGATCGTCGCTGGCGTCGGCGCACGGCCGCGCGTCTGGGCACGGCACTCGCGCCAGCGGGCGCCCGGGCTCTCGATCTCTGCGCGGGAACGGGCGACCTTGCCCTGGAGATTGCGCGGGTTACTCCGGGGAAGGTGTGGGCGAGTGATTTTTGTCATCCGATGTTGCAGCTGGCGCAAGCCAAAGCTCGTCGGGATTCATCGCGAGTTCAACTGCTTGGTGCCGATGCGCTCTGCCTGCCGTTCGCGGACGGCACATTCGACGTGGTCAGCGCGGCATTCGGCTTTCGCAATCTGGCCAACTATCGCCGCGGGCTGGAAGAAATACGCCGGGTGCTGAAGCCAGGGGGCATCGCAGCCATCTTGGAGTTTTCGCTTCCACAAGGCGCGCTGGTGCGAGGGATCTATCGCTTTTACTTCCGCCGCATTCTTCCGCGCCTGGGGAATTGGCTCTCAGGCGTGCCGGGTGCTTACAGCTATCTTCCCGCGTCAGTCGAACTGTTTCCTGATTGTGATGAGTTTGCCGAGTGGATGCGGACCGCCGGCTTCGGCGAGGTGCGCTACGAACGGTGGACCGCCGGGACGGTTGCCCTCCACACCGGCATCAGGCTGGGGGGAACGTAGGGGCGACTCAGCCGAGCAGCGCGGCACGCAGGGGCTACGGCCGGGCCCACCCAGGGCTACCGCCGGAGCGCCGCAGGTCGTTTTCCAGGTTCGCGAGGGCGCTCCGGAGCTTTTCCAGCTCCGCCTGCTTGGCTTCAATCTTCTGCCGCAGTTCGGCGACCTTGCCGCCCGCCTGCTCGCCCAGGTACTGCTGGCGCATCGCCTGGTTGGGGTCTTGATTGAACTGCATCCGCGCCAGGTTCAATTCCCGCTGCAGGATGTCGAGCTCTTGTTCGGCCCGAGCGATGTTGGCGCGGGCTTCAGCGAATTTCCCACGCCAGTATTGCTCTCCCTTTTCTTCTGTAGCGGGGGCAGCGGCCGCTTCGCCCGCCGGCGCGGCGGCTGCGGGCTGGCCTTCGGGCGCGGCGGTCGTAGCAGCGGCGGCTGTCGTTGGCTGGCCCACGACGGAGATTCGCCCGCGAGCCAGCTTTTCCAAGTCATCGTTGGTGTAGACTTTGGCCGCAGCCGGCTTGGCCTTCTGTTTGCGCAGCCTGCGCGCAACCGCACCCAGCGATTCTTCCTGCTGAGTTTGCTGTGCCGGCTGCGATTGCGCGAGCAGGCCGCTCGCGCAGAAGAAGAGGGTTGCGACCAGAAGCAGAACTTTCTTCATAGCCTGTCACCTCACCAGAGCGCATTCTCTCTGGCGCCCTTGCAGACGAGTCTACCTATTTTTTGTTGGATGCGCAACCAATCACACTAGAAGCTATTGCAAAACCCTCCGTAAGACGATCATGAAGCAGGCGATATG
>JBBIPK010000009.1:0-68759 GCA_037442885.1 Acidobacteriota bacterium
CATATCGCCTGCTTCATGATCGTCTTACGGAGGGTTTTGCAATAGCTTCTAGTAAGGCAGCTTCCCTTGAACCGCTTCCCACGCTTCCGTGGCTACCATGTCGATCGCATCCCACGGGCAGCCCTCCAGAAACGCCCCGTCCGGCCCCTTGCTCGTACACAGCTTGCACCCGATGCAAAGCAGTGGATCCACCTCGATCCTGCCGAAGGGCGGGTGCTCGGGGTCCGGTACCCAGTACATGCAGTCTTGGATGGGGCAATAGTCCACGCAGGCGGGCGAGCCGGCGCAGCCCGTGCAGCATTCGTTGATCACCGCCAGCAGCTTGGGCACCTTCTTGCGCGGCTTGTCGATGCCCTTCGACTTCGGCTCGTATTTCTCCACCGGCCGGGGTTGATAGGCGGTTGCAGGCGTCGCCGTTTCCATCGCCGTCATTTTTTCATCGCCTGCCAACTCTGTCAATTTCTCTCTCCTCGCAACCGCTACCCGAGATTCAGCGTCCGCTTCAGATTCCAGAGCAATTCCGGCGACAGCTCCGTGATCTCCATCCCCTCCCGTACGATCACCTTGCAGGTTAACATCTGCCGTGCTTCCCCTTCGCCCGCCACCCGACAGGACACTCGACAGGTCTGGCACTCCTGATTCCAACAGAACCGCCCGTAAGGAATCGTTTCCGGGCTCAAGTACTGGAAGCACCGGAGTACAATATTTTTCTCCGGCACTTCGAACTTCTTGCCCAGAATCTTGATCGTGACCAGTCGCTCGTAGGGACGGAACGGGCTTGGCTCCATCACCTCAGTATACACAACCCCTCCGCCCCACCCTCCAAGGGAACCCATCGAATGCCCAGGCCTGTCCCCACTAGCTGAAGCGCGCGAGCAGCTCTTCCAACTCGCGCTGCGGTTCCGCCCGCACTTTTCGACGGCTTGCATCCAGCCGCTGCTCCAGCGTCGGCCGGCTCACTTGATAATAGATCCCCAGATAATGCTTCTCCGGCTCCAGCGCCAGCCGTAGCGCGGCTAGCTTGTCCGTCACGTCGTGCTCGGCCGGAATCGGCGCCACATGCTCGGCGTAATACTTGAACGTGTCCACCTTGTTGAACGTCGGACACGGACTCAACACATCCACAAACGAAAACCCCTCGTGCTGGATCGCCGCCACCAGCAGGTCCGTCAACTCCTTTGCCTTCCCCGAAAACCCTTTGGCCACGAATGTCGCCCCGTACACCAGCACCATCGCCAGCGGGTTGATCGGATCCTCCACGTTTCCGTACGGAGTGCTCTTGGTGACAAACTGGCTGGCACTCGTCGGCGACGTCTGCCCCTTCGTCAACCCGTAGATGTTGTTATCCATCACGATGTAGGTCAAATTCGGATTCCGCCGAACCGCGTGCGGCAGGTGCCCGGCCCCGATGGAAAACGCGTCCCCGTCTCCGCCCAGCCCCACCACGTGCAGCTCCGGATTCGCCACCTTGATTCCGGTCGCCGTCGGGAGAATGCGCCCGTGCACTCCGTGGAAGCCGTAGCTCGCCACAAAAAAGGGAATCCGGCTCGAACAACCAATCCCCGACACCAGGCAGATGTCCTTCGTGTCCACACCCAGCCGCTCAAATGCCTCGTAGACCGCCCGGAGCACGCCGAAGTCCCCGCAACCCGGGCACCATGTCGGCTTCACTTCGCTCTTGTATTCCAGCTTGGCCTGCACGGCCGCTGGCATCTCACCCATTCCGCGCCACCTCCGCAATCTTGTCCACAATCGTCCGCGTCTTGAACGGCAGGCCCCCGTACACGCTCAGCCGGATGACTTCGCCCCGGTACTGGCGCTCGATCAGGCCCGCGAATTGCCCCAGCATGTTCACCTCGGCGACAATCAACCGCTTCACCCGTTTCAGGTCGTTGATGAGGTAACCATTCGCCAGGGGATGCAGAACACGCGGATAAAAGGACAATATCTTGATGCCCCTCGCCCGGGCCAGTTCCACCGCCTCGCGCACCGGCCCCAGCGTCGAGCCCCAGCCCACGATGCCCAACTCCGCATCCGCGTCGCCCAAGGTTTCTACTGGAGGAAAATCCCGGGCGGCTGCTACGACCTTCCGGAAGCGCTTATCCGTCATCCTCTGATGTGTTGTCGGATCGTATCGCGGACGACCGGTCTCGCTGTGCTCAAGCCCCGTGGCCACATAGTTCCCACCTGGAGTCCCCGGAATCGCCATCGGCGAAACACCCGTCTCACTGAAAACGTAGCGCTTGTAGCCATCCCCGTTTGTCTGAAACATTTCCCGACCCCAGACCTCGACACGGCTCAAGTCCGGACGTCGGATGCATTCTGTCCGATAGGCAAGTGACTGATCGCTCAGCAGCACGACCGGCATTTGATACCTTTCCGCCAGATTGAATGCCGCAATCGTCTGGTAGAAACAATCCTCCACGTTGATCGGTGCCACGACAATCCGTGGCGCTTCTCCGTGGCTGCCATATGCCGCCAGGTTCAGGTCGCCCTGCTCCATTTTCGTTGGCATCCCGGTCGAAGGCCCTGCGCGCTGGATGTCGGCCACTACCACCGGCACCTCCGCCATCCCTGCCAGCCCCATCAATTCCGTCATCAGCGAGAAGCCGGGGCCTGAGGTCGCCGTCATCGCCTTTTTCCCCGCAAACGAGCTGCCGATGGCCATCGCCAGCGCCGCAATCTCGTCTTCCACCTGCAACATCGTTCCCCCGAGCTTCGGCAATTCCTCAGCCAGGAACTCCATGATGTCGCTCGCCGGCGTGATGGGGTAGCCGAAGTACTCCCGGCAGCCCGCGACAATTGCCCCCAGCCCGATGGCCTCATTCCCGGAAAGCACCAAGCGCTTATCTGTCGGCTTTACGGTGATGTGCAGTGCCTCCAGATCCGGAAAGTTCTTCTCGATGTAGCTCCCCCCGGCGGTCACCGCCTCCAGGTTCTTCTGGATGACCGCCGCGCCTTTCTTCTTGAACTTCTCCTCGACGAGTTCTCGTGTAATCGCCTCCGGGATGGAGAACAGCCGCGCCAACGCCCCCAACGCCACCATGTTCTTTGCCAGAGGCATCTTGATTTCGTCCCGTGCGATGCTGGTCAGCGGCACACCGAACTTCTTCTGCACGAGGACGCTGGCTTCCTCCACTTGGTCTTTGTCATAGACCAACGTCCCCCCCGAACGCAGGTCGGCGTGGTGCTTGTCGTAACCTTCCTGGTTGAAAGCCAGGAGCACGTCGAGCTCGTCCCCCTGGGAATACAACGGATGGTCGGACAAGCGGAGTTGGAAAACGGCATGGCCCCCTTTGATTTCGGCTGGATAGGTACGGAAGGTGTAAACGTAAAAGCCGGCGCGGGCGGCGGCCAGCGTCGTCAGTTCACCGGTCGAGATGACTCCTTCACCGGACTCGCCCCCGACGCGGATGACGATATCGTGGACTCGGCTCATGTGTGGACCACACCGTCTAGGGTAGCCTAGCCAAAAAGTCCCTGCCGGACAATCCGTCAGCTTGTTGCGTTCGATATGGTGAACTTATGTTCCAAAGCTTGTTCCCTGCGGAACTTCTCGACACCGGCGCATTCCGGCACGCAACCCTGCCCTGCAGTCAGGAACGCAGCTCCTCGAAAAACTGCCCCATGCGGCGGAATTTTTCATACCGCCGTTCCAGGAGCTGCTCACGCCCCAGCTCGCGCAGCGCCTCCAGCGACCGCACCAGCACAGAATCCAGGATGGCCGCCATCGCCTCCCAGTCTTGGTGCGCGCCCCCCTCGGGCTCCGGCACCACTTCGTCAATCAATCCCAGCGCCAGCAGGTCATCAGCCGTAATCTTCAGCGCCTCGGCCGCGGGCTCTTTTTGGGTGGCGTCGCGCCACATGATGGACGCGCAGCCCTCCGGGGAAATCACCGAATAGAAAGAATTCTCCAGCATGTTGATCTTGTCCCCGATGGCAATCGCCAACGCTCCGCCACTGCCCCCCTCGCCAGTTATCGTCACCACGATCGGAACCGGCAGCCGCGCCAGTTCGCGCAGATTCCGCGCAATCGCTTCCGCCTGTCCCCGTTCCTCGGCATCGATGCCGGGATAGGCGCCCTGCGTATCCACAAACGTCAGAATCGGCCGCCCAAACTTTGCCCCTAGCTGCATCGTCCGCAATGCCTTCCGATAACCCTCTGGCTTGGGCTGGCCAAAATTGCGTGCCACGCGTTCCTTCGTGTCCCGCCCTTTTTGATGGCCCACCACCAGAACCGGCATGCCGTGAAACCGTGCCATCCCGCAGACAACCGCCGGGTCATCCGCAAATCCACGGTCGCCGTGAATCTCGCTGAACCCTTCGAACAGCATCTTCACGTAATCAAGCGTGTAGGGGCGCTGCGGGTGTCTGGCCAGCTCGACCTTTTGCCAGGCCGTCCGCTTGGCCGCCGTCGCCAGTGGCTGTGCTGTGTCGCGTGACTCCGCCATTCGTCGCATCCTCAGAGCATGACCGAAACGGCGTCCGCTCCGCAGAGTGACCGCACCTGCCCCAGCAGCTCCTCGTCCGGTTCCACCCGTAACGGCTGGCGGGGATCCAGCCGTACCCGGTACTCCTGGCTGTGCTCCAGCTCAAACGCCACCGCCGCCCGCCCTGGCTTGCGCTGGAACAGTTCCAGTAATTGCTCCACCAGCCCGGCGTCCACCTGCGCGAGATTCAACCGAATGACCAACTGACCCGCCGGCTGCGGCAGTGCCTCCTCGAGCGGCTTCAAGTCCACCACCGCAATACGTATCCCCGATTCTTCCACCCGCATCCGCCCCTTCACCACCACCGTTGCATCCGGGAACAGCTTGGACTCCAACCGTGCAAAGGCCTCCGGAAACACCAGCAAGTCAATCACACCTGTCATATCTTCCAGCGTTGCAATCGCCCATCGCTCGCCCTTCTTGCTGCGCAACGGCCGCACCTTCACCACAATACCGGCCAGGCACACTTCCTCTACGTTCGGCCGCTCTTCCATTTCCGCAATCGCAGTCACCTTCAACTCCGCCAGACGGTCCCGGTACCGTGCCAGTGGATGCCCCGTAATGTAGAAGCCTAGGATCTCCTTTTCATACCGCAGCCGCTCGTGTTCCGGCCATTCGTCCACCTCGGGCAACGAAGGAGAAGGCGCGGGCAGTACGCCCTCTCCTGAGAACAGTGCGGACTGCCCGGCGGCTTCCTTTCGTTGCTGCCGCGCCGCGCGCTCCAAGGCGCTGTCAATCGCCGCGTAGAGCTGCGCTCGCCGCGCTCCCAACGAATCCATAGCGCCGGCCTTGATCAGACTTTCCAGCACGCGCCGGTTCAGTACGCGCAGGTCCACTCTGTCGCAGAATTCATAGAGCGAACTGAATCGGTTCACCTGCTGCCGCGCTTGCTGAATCGCCTGTACGGTGTTGTAGCCCACGTTTCGCACCGCACCCAATCCGAAACGAATCGCATCCCCCGCCGGCGTGAAGCTCCAATCACTCTGATTGATGTCCGGGGCCAGAACCGTGATGCCCATCTCCCGGGCCTCATGAATGTATTTCACGACCTTTTCCGAATTCCCCGTCTCCGCCGTGAGCAGCGCTGACATGAATTCCACGGGATAGTGGGTTTTCAGGTACGCGGTCTGATAGGCGACCAGCGCGTACGCAGCCGAATGGGACTTGTTGAATCCGTATCCGGCAAACTCTGCCATCAGATCGAAGATACGAGCCGCTTTCTTCTCGGGAATCTTGCTCTGTTTGCACCCCGCAATGAACTTCTCGCGCTGCGCCTTCATCTCCTCCCGCTTCTTCTTCCCCATCGCCCGGCGCAGGATGTCAGCTTCTCCCAGGCTGAATCCCGCCAGGCGATTGGCAATCTGCATCACCTGTTCCTGGTAGACGATGACACCGTAGGTCTCTTCCAGGATCTCCTTCAGTTCCGGCAGTTCGTAGGTGACGCTCCGCAGACCTTGCTTCCGCTGGATGAAGTCGTCAATCATGCCTCCCTGGATCGGTCCCGGCCGATAGAGCGCGTTCAGCGCAATCAGGTCTTCCGGGCGCGTCGGCTTGTAGCGCCGCAGAATCTCGCGCATCCCGCGCGACTCGAACTGAAAGATACCGCTGGTCTCGCCGCGTCCGAACAGGGCAAAGGTCTCGGAATCGTCCGGCGGGATGTCTTCGAGCCGCACCGCTTGCCCGCGGTTCTGCACCACCAGCTTCAACGTGTCGTCCACCACGGTCAGGGTCGTAAGGCCCAGGAAATCCATCTTCAGCAGGCCGATCTTCTCCAGATCGTCCATCGCATACTGCGTCACCACTTCGTCTCGATTCGTCTTGTAGAGCGGAACCAAGTCTGTGAGCGGCTGCGGCGAAATCACCACTCCGGCCGCATGTGTCGAAGCGTGCCGCGCAAGCCCTTCGAGCTTCTTCGCCACCGCCAGCACTTCTCTCGCCTTCGAGTCCCGCTCGCAGAGCTGCGCCAGTGGCGGCGACTGCGCTACCGCCTGTTCCAGTGTGATGTTGAGCACCGGCGGCACCAGCTTGGCCATCCGGTCGGCCTCCGCGTAGGGGATTTCCAGCGCACGGGCTACGTCCTTCAACGCCGCTTTCGCCGCCAGTGTTCCGAAGGTGATGATCTGCGCCACGTTGTCCCGGCCGTACTTCTGCGTCACGTAGTCCAGCACCTCGCCCCGCCGCCGCATGCAGAAGTCAATGTCAATGTCAGGCAAGGAAATCCGCTCCGGATTCAGGAAGCGCTCAAACAGCAGGTCATACTGCAATGGATCAATGTCGGTGATCCCGAGCGCGTAACTCACCAGGCTCCCGGCCGCCGAGCCGCGGCCCGGCCCCACCGGGATCCCCTGCTCCCGCGCTCGCCGCACCAGGTCCCAGACGATGAGAAAGTAGCCGGCGAATCGCATCCGCTGGATGGTCTCGATTTCTAGATTTAGCCGCTCCGCGTAGGCTCCGAGCGCTTGCCGCAGGCGCCCCGCCCGCGCCAGCGCTTCCAGGTGCGCGCGGCGTTGCGCAAAACCCTCCCGCGCCATCTTTTCGAAATAACTCTCCAGCGTGTGACCATCCGGCACCTCGAACCGCGGGAAGGGATGCGCCACTTTCTCCAGCTTCACCTGGCACCGCTCCGCAATCCGCACGGTTTGAGCCACGGCTTCCGGCACGGCCCGGAACACGTGCTGCATCTCCTCCGCCGTCTTCAAATAGAACTGGTCGGAGCCGAACCGCATCCGGTTCGGGTCGCCAATCGTCTTACCGGTCTGGATGCACAGCAGCACGTCGTGGGAGCGGGCATCGTCCCGGGTCAGATAGTGGCAATCGTTCGTTGCCACCAGGGGAATGGCCATCTCCTGGGCGAGTCGCAACAGACTTGGCTGGATCCGATGCTCCAACTCCAGCCCCTGGTCTTGCAGCTCAAGGAAAAAATTCCCCCGCCCGAAAATGTCTTCAAGTTCGCCGGCCGTCTGCCGGGCCCCGGCGTAATCGTTCTCCAACAGGCGGCTTGCCACCGCGCCCCGCAGGCACGCTGACAGCGCAATCAACCCGCGGCTGTGCGACGCCAACAGTTCCTTGTCGATGCGGGGCTTGTAGTAGAAGCCTTCCAGAAACCCGCGCGAAACCAATCGCACGAGATTGTGATAGCCCTCGTTGTTCTCGCACAACACCACCAGGTGGTGTGTCTGTTCCCCATTGCCCGAACGCTCGTGCCGACTTCCTTCTGTAACGTAGAGTTCACACCCCAGAATCGGCTTCACTCCGGCGGCCTCGGCCGCGTGGTAGAACTTCACGGCGGCAAACAGATTCCCGTGATCGGTGACCGCCACCGCCGGCATCCGCTGGCGGGCCACTTCCCTCACCAGCCCGCCGATTTCGCATGCCCCGTCCAGCAGACTGTAGTCGGTGTGAAGATGCAGGTGGACAAAATCGGGCCGCTGCATTGGCCCCCTATTCTAGCAGAAGATTCGCTACTGGCTCTTGCTCTTCGCTGGCTTTGTCTTCGCCGCCGGGAGATGGGATCTGGGCTTCCCTGCCCCCTTGCGCGCTTTCTTCACCGGTTTCGCCACACCCGCTAGCTTGTTCAGAAATCGCATCTGCTTTGCTCGGTTCGGCAGTTTGCCGTCCAACCGGGCGTAGAAAAACCGCTCGAGGATCTCATCAAACTTCGGCCCGCGGGGCACGCCCAGCAGCTCAAGCTCGCGCACGGGCAACTCTCGCCGCAACGGCCGGTAACGAAACAGGTAGTTGTGCACCTTCGCCTGGACCTTTTTTTTCTGGCTGAACCACGTCAGGGTAAACACCAGAAGCTCAATCGCCACCGGCTGCAACAGGTCGTAGATCTGCCGCGGCTTCGCCATCCGCCGCCCGCTCAACGACTGCGCAACCTTCTTGGCCTCTGACTCCAACCGCAGCACACTCTCCGCGGCTTTTCCTTTGACTCCGATGTTTCGCAGAAGGGCGTAGGCCTCCCGACTCTTCAGCCGGCGCATGATGTAGAACAACACGGGGCGATGGGGATCGAAGAGGTAGCCCGCCGCAAGAGCGGCCTGTCGATACTTCTGGAGTTTGGCCAACCCTCCGTAGTCGGGGCCCCGACGCTGGAGCTTGGCGTGAAACACTCCCAGCAGCCCTTGCCCCTGCCAAGCTTTGAGAATCGCCGTGGGATTGTCCTCGCGGGTCAACTGTCGCATCTCGCACCCGGCGGCTGCCGGTGTGATCAGGTCCGTGTACCGCTTTTCCAGCGCCAACTCGAACAGCTCTTCTGTCCTCGGCTCTGCTGTCAGTCCAAGTCGTGTCCTGAATCGCACCAGACGCAGCACCCGCACGGGGTCGTGGAGAAAGCTGTAGTTGTGCAGCAGCCGCAACGTCCGGCTTTCCAGATCGGCCAGACCGTTTGCCGGATCCAACAACAGTCCGCGCGACCCGGGGTTCAGCGAGATGCCGATGGCATTGATGGAGAAGTCTCGCCGTCGCAAGTCTTCGAGAATGGGCGCGGGCTTCACCTCTGGCGGTTCTCCCGGCTTGGAGAAGATTTCAGTCCGCGCCAACTCGATGCTGCAGAGTACTCCGTTGTGGAAGTCAATCTCTGCCGCCCGACGTCTCTCCTCCCACTGAAACGAACGGAATTCAGCTTCATCCAGCAGACGGATAAACCGCTGGACGTTTCCTTCGACGGCAAAGTCCAAGTCGCGAATCGGCGAGCCGGTCATCAGGTCTCGCACCGCACCACCGACCAGGTACAGATTCACCGGAATCGTCTGCGCCAAGTCCTGCAGCCGATTCAGCAGCTGCCACTGCTCCGGGGAAAGCCGGCTCTGCAGCATGAAGATGTAATCCGGCATAGCCCTCCTCGCTCAGCGCGCCTCAGGCCCGAGGATGATGGGCGCGATAGACCTGCTTCAAGCGCTCCTGTGCCACATGGGTATAGATCTGGGTGGTAGAGATGTCGGCGTGCCCCAGCAGAAGTTGAACCGATCGCAGGTCTGCCCCACGCTCCAGCAAGTGTGTGGCAAAACTGTGCCGGAGCCGGTGCGGTGTCAGCCGGCTGCGAATCCCTGCCTGCCGTCCGTAGGCCCGAAGAATCTTCCAGAAACCCTGCCGCGTCAGTGCGCGCCCTCGGTGACTCAGAAAGAGGGCACTGCTCGGCCGCCGCGCCAGTTTCGCACGCCCTGCCGCCAGATACTCCCGCAGGGCGTTCACAGCCTCCCGCCCGACCGGCACCACGCGCTCCTTGCTTCCCTTCCCCAAACAACGCAGAGTCCCCATCTCCAACTCGAGGTCAGTCACTTCCAGACCCACCAGCTCGGACACCCGCAGTCCTGTGGCATAAAGCAACTCAAGCATCGCCCGATCCCGCAATCCCGCCGGCGTCTTCCGATCCGGCTGGCGCAACAGGCGCTCGACCTCCTCCAGTGTCAAGTATCCGGGGAGCCGTTTCCACACCCGGGGCGATGCTACCTCCGCCGTGGGATCCGCAGCAACCGCCTCCTCCTGCAACAGAAACCTGTAGAAAGCTCTCAGGCTCACCAGTTGCCGGGCCACCGTGCGCGCATCCAAGCCTTGCTTGTAGAGCTGGCCCAGGAAATCCACGAGTTGCGCACGCTCGATTCCGGTTGGCTCCAACCGCCGCACCTGGCAGTGCTGCAGAAACTTGCGTACGTCCCGCCGATACACCTCCACGGTGCGGGGCGAAAGCCCGCGCTCAACGCGGAGATAGTTCACGAAAGGCGAGAGGTAATTGGCCATCAGTTATCCTGCGCTGCTGTCGGCGCGACCGCCCGGCGCGCGACCTCGGTGGTTCCATTCGGGCTTCGTTGCCACAGCATTCGGAACTCGCGCCACTCTTCCACACGTAACACCCAGGCAAGAAACCCGTAGAGAGCAAGGGCCAACCCCAGTGTAAGGCTAAGACGCAGGAGCAGGTCGGCAAACGACTGCTTGGTCCCCAGACCCAGCGTCCCACTCAACAACCAGCACAAGCCGCCCATCACCGCTGCCATGCCAGCTGTGCGGAACAGCGACCCGACCAAAGCTCCCTCCTCCAGCCCGCCAATTCTTCGACGCAAGAGATAGTAGAGGCTTGCGAAGTTCACAACCGAGGCCAGAGACGTCGCCAGGGCTAGCCCTGCATGTTGGAGGGGACGCACGAGCACGGCGCACAGCACTACGTTCGCCACCAGCGCGATCCCCGCCATCCGCACCGGCGTCGCCGTGTCGCCCAGCGCGTAAAACGCCTGCACCACCAGCCGTACAGCTGCGAACGCTGGCAGTCCCAGCGCATAATAAAGCAACGCGCGCGCGGTCAACGCTGTCGACTCGCTCCCGAACGCCGCGTGCTGAAACAAGACTCGAATGATCGGCTCGTGCAGCGCAATCAAGCCCACACTGGCGGGGATGACGATGAAGCCCACATTGCGAAACGCAAACAGCAGCGTGCGCTTCAATCCCTCCAGGTTGTGTTCGGCCGCCTGGCGAGACATCAAGGGCAGGATGACTGTTGCCACGCTGATCGCATATACTCCCAGCGCTACTTCCATTACGCGGTCAGCGTAGTAGAGTGCCGCGACGCTCCCCCTCGGCACCCACGCGGAGGTGGCAAAGACTGTGCTAATCAGTACGTTGACCTGATAGATTCCCACGCCCGCAAATGCTGGAAGCACCAGCCGCGCCACCCGCCGCACCCCCGGGTGAGTGAACCCGAAACCCCAAAGAAAGTGCATCCCCCGCCGCCACAGCCCCGGCACTTGCACTCCTAACTGCAACACCCCGCCCGCGACAACCCCCACGGCCAAGGCAATCGCCGGCTCCTGATACCCCGTGAGATAGGCCGTACCGGCTGCGCCCAGAATTGCCACATTCAGGAAGATCGGGGTCGAGGCCGGCAGCCCGAAACTGCCCAGCGTGTTCAAGGCGGCGCTCGCCAAGGCAGTCAGGCCGATCAGCGTGCAGTAAGGAAAAATGATTCGGGTCAGCACAACCGCTAGCTTCCATTCTCCGGGCGCTGGGCTCAGCAGTGTGAACAAACGAACAAGATCCGGAGCAAACAGCATCCCGGCCAGCGTGACTCCGGTCAGCACCGCCGCCAGCGTCCAGAACATCCGGTTGGCAAAGTCCCAAGCTTCCGCCGGGCGCTGCGCCCGATACTGAGAGAAAACCGGAATGAAGGCCCCTGTCATCGCGCCTTCGGCGGTCAGACGCCGGAGCAGGTTTGGGATGCGGAAGGCGATGACAAAGGCGTCAGCCGCAAGGGAGGTTCCCAAGAGGATGGCCAGCGCCAAATCGCGCGCGTAGCCGAGCGCACGGCTCAAAAGGGTAAGAAAACTGACTAATCCTGCCGAACGTAGGATCTGCTGCTTTTCCGTCAAATGCCTCGCCCGTCCGGCGCCGCCAATTGACAGAACATCGAAAGCATATTAGCATAGCGGCCACTGCGCGTAAATCTCCCGCCCTTCAGTTGACGGTCGCACGTGAACAGCAGACCTGCGTCAACGCACAAAAAGGTTCTTGTCGAAACCCGCAGCGGCGAGCTGCGGCGCGGCTTCTTGAACCTGCGCGCGCTGGAGAATGACTCGACCCTGGAGCTCCTCAATGAGAGCAGCGAACTCCAAAGTCTGGCGTGGAGCGAAGTGCACGCTATCTGGTTTGTTTCCGAGTGGAACCTTCCCCTGCCTGACCGCCCGCGTGTTTTCGCCCGCCGCCCTCGCCTCCAGGGACTCTGGATTCGTCTCAGCTTTCCCGACGGCGACGTCATCGAAGGCATTCTTCCTAACAACCTCCTGCCCACCTATGCCGTCGGCTTCCTCTTGACTCCACCGCCCCTCGGGGGAAGTCCCACACGGGTCTTTGTGCCGCGCAGCGCCGTGACCGATGCGCGTATTGTCGGTGTCATCGCGCCCCTTAGTGGACGCCGGCCGCTCCCTCGACCCTCGCAGCCCGGCCTCTTTTCCGAATAATCCCAGTTCTGTTTCGTGCGGCGCAACACATCCGCTAGAATCGCGTCGCATGTCTTCATTCTGAGGGCTAGAACGGAGAGCATCCGATGAAACTAGGCGAGATTGCACAGCGGCTGGGTTGTGTCCTCCGGGGGAATGGTGAGCTGGAAGTCCGTGCGGTGGCTCCCATCGAAACCGCAGGACCTGGCGAGCTGACCTTTTTAACCAATCCCCGCTACCGGCGAAAACTGAAGGACAGCCGTGCAGCTGCCGTGATCGTAGATACCAACTTCGAGGACCTGCCTCTGCCCACTTTGCGCTCCGAGAACCCCTACCTTACCTTTGCCCGAGCGCTGGAACTTTTCTACCAGCCCCCACCCTTCCCCGCGGGAATTCATCCCACCGCCGTCGTTTCCCCGCGGGCACGCATTGGTCCAGGATCCTCCATTGGCCCCTATTGCTTTGTCGACGATGACGTTGTCATCGGCGCACGTTGCCGCCTGCACAGCTTCGTGGTCATCTATCGCGGCGCTCACATCGGTGATGATTTCACTGCCCATTCCCACGCCATCATCCGTGAGTATTGCCGCGTGGGGCACCGGGTTGTCCTCCAGAATGGGGCTGTGATCGGCTGCGATGGCTTCGGGTTTGCGCGACAGGAAGACGGTCGTTACTACAAGATCGTCCAAGCGGGTTCAGTCATCATCGAAGACGATGTGGAGATCCAGGCCCACACCTGCGTCGACCGGGCGACGGTGGGTGAAACCCGCCTCGCCAGCGGCGCGAAGCTTGACAATCTAGTCCAGGTCGGCCATGCCTCCAAGGTCGGGGAAAACACTTTACTCTGTGCCCAAGTGGGACTAGCGGGAAGCACCCTCGTCGGCCGCGACGTCATCCTCGCCGGTCAGGTCGGCGTCGCCGGTCACTGCGAAATCGGAGATGCCGCCCGCGCCACCGCCCAATCCGGTATCCCCAACGACGTTCCTGCAGGCCACACCGTTTCGGGCTATCCTGCCATCGAGAATCGGCTCTGGCTGAAGTCCTCCGCCCTCTTCGCCCGCCTCCCCGAGCTCTATGAGGAGCTGCGGACGCTCCGCGCGGAGGTGGCAGCTCTTCGAACCGCGAAGAAACCAAAGAAAGCGCGCTAACGCATTGGCTGGTGGGCATCTTCTGTTTTTTCCTTCCCCCGTTTGGCCGGGGGTAGCGCAGAGGCCACCACTGCCCGCACCCGGCGCGCTAGCAGCGCCCGATCCTCCAGTGTCAACCCGGCGGTCGAAACCGGGGGATGAATCGTGATTCGAAAAGTCCCGGGGCGCAGCTCCCACTTCCTTTTGGGCATCAGGCTATCCCCGCCGTCCACGGTGATGGGGATGATCGGGACGCCGGCACGAATTGCCAGAACAAAGACTCCGTGTTTGAAGCGCTGCAAACGTCCATCCGGACTCCGTGTCCCTTCCGGGAACACCAGAAAGGTTGTGCCGTTTCGAACGTATGCCAGTGCGCGCTCCACTGATTCCTTGGCTGCGTCGGGATTTGCCCGATCCACTGGCACGAAATTGGCCAACCGTAACCCCCTCCCCAGTATGGGAAGGGAAAACACCTCCTTCTTTCCCAACAGAGCGATGCGTGGCGGCAGCACGACAAAGAGCGCCGCCGGATCGATGTTGCTCTGGTGATTCGCCACGTACACGCAAGTCCCGGCGCGCGGGAGATTCTCCACTCCTTCCACATGCAATCGCACGCCAGCCAGCCGCAATGCCAGCCACGCCCCCCACCAGCCGATTCGATACAGCAGATCGATCCGCTTGACCAGTAGAGCATAGAGGAGAGCTGGCGTTCCGACGACAAAGATGTAGAGGAAGATAAAAGCCGCGCACCAAGTGGCGCGTCCCTGAGCCAAGAGGCGAGAGAAAGGCTGCGTCAAGCGGTACCGGTATCCTGAAGCCCCCGGCCCGCTAGAAGAGCTGGCTGCGCTCTTCCCGCTCGCCATAGGGCAGATGAACAATCTCGCACGCCAATTTCAGGTTGTTCAATTCTCGAAGCAATTCCGAATGAACCTGCGGGGCTGCATCCACCTCGAACTGAACCTCATACAGCTCTCCGGCTCGCCGGCAGGTGAGATTGTGCAGGCTCAGGTTACGTGCGCGCGCCGCTTCGCTCAGGGGGTTCAGAATTCCGTCTACGGTGGGACCGCTCAAGCGGTACACGTGGATCTCGGTCTTCAGTCGCAGCCGCCGCTCGAGCCAGCCCAGCACCGACAACGCTCCTAGGATCAGCACCGCCATGAAAATTCCCGTTCCGTAGAGCCCGCCCCCCACAGCCATGCCGATGCTCGCCATGACAAAAATCGTCGCTGCGGTCGTCAATCCCATCACCGAGCCTCGCGCCCGGATGATGGAGCCGGCGCCGATGAAGCCGATGCCCGGAATGAGCTGCGACGCCACGCGGGTCGGGTCTGCCCCGCCCGCACGAGCCAGTTCGGTGGAAAGAATCGTGAACAAAGCTGAGCCGACGCAGATGAACATGTTTGTTCGCAGTCCTGCGGGCTTTCCCCGCAACTCTCGCTCCAACCCCACCAAGCCTCCTAGCACGGCGGCCAGCAAGAGCTTGAGCACAATCGTCGGCGTAAGGTCCAAGGGCGTCATACTCTATTCTCCACGGGTTTTAAGCGGATTTTACCGCACACGCAGCGCCCGTGTGCGCTATTTGAGGTACTTCCGCAGAATGGCCGCGAGCTTCTTCTTCGTCCTGGCCGGAATGTTCTCTCGTGCCGTCACAATCGCCTGCGCCAGGGCCCGCCCGCACTTGCACTCCCGGCCCTCCGGCACCAGCCGCACTGCTTCCCGGATGACGTTCTGCACGTTGGCAATGTTCCGCCGCAGATTCTCCAGGACTTCCAGGCCGGTGACGGCTTCGTGCTGCGGGTGCCAGCAATCGTAGTCGGTGATCATGGCCACCGTGGCGTAGCAAGTCTCGGCCTCGCGCGCGAGTTTTGCCTCCTGCAGGTTCGTCATCCCGATGACGTCAAACCCCAGCTTACGATACGCCTGCGATTCGGCTAGCGTCGAAAACGCTGGCCCTTCCATGCACACGTAGGTTCCGCCACGATGCACGCCGACACCCGCCCGTTGGCACGCCTGCGCCAGAACCGTCATGAGGACTGGGCAGATGGGATGCGAAAAGCTGACGTGCGCCACCACCCCATCGCCGAAGAAAGTGGAAATACGTCCCCGCGTCCGGTCAAAGAACTGGTCCGGGATCAGAAACTCCAGTGGCTTGAGCTCTTCCTTCAACGACCCCACGGCGCTTACCGACAGAATGCGCTCGACGCCCAGCAACTTGAATCCGTAAATGTTGGCCCGGAAGTTCAACTCGCTTGGAAGGATCATGTGCTTCCGCCCGTGTCGTGCCAGAAACGCCACGGGCCGCCCATCCAACTCCCCGACCAAGTAGTTGTCGGACGGCTTCCCAAACGGCGTGCGGACGGCCACCTCCCGCGTCTTCTTCAGGCCTTCCATTCCGTAGAGACCACTGCCTCCGATGATTCCCAGTTTGATCGGCTTCATCAGGCCTCTCCTCAACTCACGGATGCCGGCGCAAACTCCGGGGCTGGTTCCGCAATCACTTCGTCGCCTTTCTGCCGCAGGTACGCCGCCGGCACCGTCGGGTCGTGAACAAAGAAACACAGCCATTCCTCGCGCACCGCCTGTGGAATCCACCGTTTCTTTTGTTCCAACGTCTGCAGCGGGTAGAGATCGTACCCCATGATCCAGGCAGCCGGCAGATGCGCGGTGGTAGGAACCATATCAGCGAAGAAAAACGCTGTGCGTCCTTGCGATCTGATCCGCACGCATTGCATATCCCGTGTATGGCCGGGTACGCGCACCAGCTCCACCCCTGGGATAATCTCTCTGTCGCCAGTCAGGGCTATCCATTGGTTCGCTGCCTGCATGGGCTCGAAATTCTCCCGCAAAAAGCTGGCCCGATCCCTTTCCGTCGGTTGCCGCGCGTGCTCCAATTCGCCCGCCTGGACGTAGTACTGCGCGCGCGAAAAGGTCGGCACGAGGGTCGCGTCGCTTGCCCGGCGCGTATTCCAGCCGCAGTGATCGAAGTGCAAATGCGTGTCCACCACGATGTCAATGTCGTCTGGACTCAGGCCGTAAGCGCGCAGCGATCCGGGCAAGGTCGTTGTATGCTCAATGCCGTAGATATCAACCTGTTTCGCCGACATCTTGTCGCCGATCCCGGTTTCAATCAACACCGCCTGCTTCCCACTCAGAATCAACAACGAATGCAAGGCGAGTCGGATGCGGTTGCGCTCATCCGGTTGAAACTTCTTCTGCCAGAGAACTCGCGGTACGACGCCGAACATCGCTCCCCCGTCCAGCCGAAAGAAGCCGTCGGATAGCAAATGGAGCTCAAATTGACCGAACCTCATCCCTGTTTCTCCCGCGCCGCGGCCTCGACCAACTCTACCAATACGCCCCCGCAACTTTCCGGATGAAGGAATGCATAACGATGCCCGCCGGCTCCGGCTTCCGCTTTGGAGGGGATGATTCGTACGCCGGCAGTTTCGAGTGCGTGCACGTGGCGCTCGAGACCCTCCACCTCAATCGCGATGTGGTGCAGGCCCTCTCCGCGCTTTTCGATAAAGCGGGCAATGGGTGAATCGTTCCCGGTTGGCTCCATCAACTCGATTCGGGTATCACCCAGTGGCAACAATGCCACCCGCACCTTCTCAGATGACAAGTGCTCAATGTCTGCAATACGCAATCCCAAACGCTCATAGAGGTTTCGCGCACTCTCCAGCGAACGCACGGCAATGCCGATGTGGTCAAGTTTCATTCTGGGTTCCTACCGAATCCCTGCGCTTCGGAGGAGTTCATCCACAACACTGTAGGGGTCCCGCTCGCGCCGCGCTACTTGCTCCGCAAAAGCGGCCAGCTCGTCTTCACTGCCGGGCGTGCCCAGCAACCGCGCCAGCAGGCGTTCGTGCAGAAGTTCGCGCAGTCGCTGCAACCAGCGCTGCGTACGTTTTCTCTCCCTCAAGCCGTGCTCGTTGAGGTGGCGGTCGTAGGCGCCCAGAGCAACTGCCAGTTCTTCCACACCCGCCCCCTCCGTGGCCACGGTACGAACAATAGGTGGCACCCACCCATCGGCACGCGGGCTCAGGCCGGGAAGAACCTTTAACTCGTGCTCCAGCTTGTCGGCTCCTCCCCGGTCCGCTTTGTTGATGACGAATACATCGGCAATCTCCATGATTCCGGCCTTAAAGGTCTGCACCTCATCACCCATGCCTGGAACCAGGACCAATACGGTCGTGTCCGCCAGCTTCACGATTTCCACCTCGTCCTGGCCTACCCCGACCGTCTCAATCAGGATTACTGACTTTCCCGCCGCATCCAGCACAAGCGCAGCGTCGGCGGTTGCGCCGGCCAGCCCACCCAGGTGCCCTCGCGTCGCCATGCTGCGAATGTAAATGCCCGCATCGGTGGCGTGGCGCTGCATGCGAATGCGGTCGCCGAGCAGCGCTCCTCCGGTAAACGGGCTGGTAGGATCCACGGCTATGATCCCGACCCGCCGGTGCTGCTCTCGATACGTTGCCGCCAGCTTGTCCACCAATGAACTTTTCCCCGCCCCGGGGGCTCCAGTAATACCGATGAGCGAGGCGTTACCCGTGTGCGGGAACAGCGCCTGGAGGAGTTTTTCGCTGCTCGGTTCCGCGTCTTCAATCGCGCTGATTGCCCGCGCGATGGCCCGTGGGTCACCTGCGCGAATGCGCTCCACAACGGAATCGGCCGATGCCGTGCGGGTCACAGCGACCTCAGTGCGGCTTCCCCAGCAACGTGCGCGCGATGACGAGCCGTTGAATCTCGCTCGTGCCTTCGCCAATCGTGCATAGCTTCACGTCGCGGTAGTACTTTTCTGCCGGGTAGTCCTTGACGAACCCGTAGCCACCGTAGATCTGCACGACCTCCCCGGCCGCTCGCACGGCGGCTTCGCTGGCATAGAGCTTGGCCATCGAGCAAAGCTTCGTGTCGACCTGACCGCGATCAGCCCGCTCCGCGGCCGCATAGGTCAGCCACCGCGCGGCTTCGATTTCTGTGCGCATCGTGGCCAGCTTCCACTGAATCGCCTGGAACTCGCCGATCGCCTTCCCAAACTGCTTGCGCTCGTGTGCATAGCGCAGCGAATGCTCAAGCGCGCCGCCCGCAATGCCCAGCGACAACGCCGCTACGGAGATCCGACCGCGGTCCAGAACCTGCAGAACGTTTGCGAAGGCTTCGTCCGGCTGTCCCACCAGATTCTCCTGCGGCACGCGACACCCTTCGAAGATCATTTCTGCGGTATCGCTGGCCCGCAGGCCCAGCTTGTTTTCTTTCTTCCCGGCACGGAAGCCCGGGGTTCCTTTCTCCACGACGAAAGCAGAAATTCCGTGATGTCCCTTTTCGGGATTGGTGGAGGCCATCACCACGCACACATCGGCGCGGTTGCCGTTGGTGATGAACGCCTTGGTACCATCCAACACCCAGTGATTCCCCTGACGCGTGGCTCGCAGCCGTAAGTTGCCTGCGTCCGACCCCGCCCCGGGTTCCGTCAATGCCCAGCAGCCAAGCTTTTTCCCGGCAGCCAGTGGGGCAAGATAACGCTGCTTTTGCTCCTGGTTTCCAAAGAGGTTGAGGTGGGAGCCGCACAGGCCAGCGTGGGCAGCCACGATGATGGCAACGGATGCATCCACGCGCGCCAGTTCCTCAATCACGATTGTCCATTCCACATAGCCCAAGCCGGCACCTCCGTATTCCTCTGAAACAGTCACACCGAGAAGGTTCAGTTCGGCAAGCTTCGGGAGCAATTCGGACGGAAAGCGGGAGGCTTCATCCCATTCCATCACATGGGGGCGAATCTCGGCCTCGGCAAACTCTCGAACAGCACGGCGCAGCTGCTCCTGCTCATCTGTGAACTGAAAATCCACTTTCCTGACCTCCCGGCGGCGTCCTCAACTGCAAAACAGACCCCTATACCACGCTGGGCGCTGGTCGTCAGCGGGCCGAGACAACCGATTGTGTGGCTTGGCGCTAGTGGCGAACAATTTCACGTAGTACCTGCAGGGCCTGCTCAATCCCCGGAGCATCCACATCGAAGTGGGTAACCATTCGCATCGTTCGCGGATCCACCCCGTTCGCGAGTATCCCGCGCTCCTTCAGCCGTGCGGAAATCTCCTGGCTGGTCATTCCTGTGCCCGCCACATCGAAGATAACGATGTTCGTCTGCACCTTAGTCGGATCCAGCTGAATGCCTGGAATGGCCGCCAGCCCTTCCGCCAGGCGGCGCGCATTCCGGTGGTCGCGCGCCAGCAGCGGCGGACTCTTTTCCAACGCGACCAAACCTGCTGCAGCCAGCACTCCTGCCTGCCGCATTCCACCACCGAACATTTTTCGGTACACACGTGCTTTCTCGATAAAGCCTCGGCTCCCGACCAGCATGGAACCCACCGGAGCGCCCAGTCCTTTCGACAGGCAAAACATGATCGAATCCACCTGGCGCGTCATTTCCACCACCGACTTGCCCAGCGCCACCGCAGCGTTGAAGATCCGGGCTCCATCGAGGTGCACGGGAAGCCCGCGCTCGTGTGCCCGGTCGCAAATCTCTTCTTGGACCTCCGGCGGCATCACGACACCACCCGCAATGTTGTGCGTGTTTTCGAGTGAAATGAGTCCAGTCTGTGCACGATAGTAGACCTTCGGGCGAATCGCAGGCTCGATCAATCGCCAGGTCAAGATGCCGTCCTCGGCGAATACCGGCCGCGGCAGACAGCCGGCAATAGCTGCCAGTGCTGCCATCTCGAAGTTGTAGATGTGCCCGCGCGACTCGCAAATGACCTCGTTGCCGTGGTCGCAATGAATGCGCAGAGCAATCAGGTTTCCCATCGAGCCGGAGGGGACAAAGAGAGCTGCCTCTCGCTGGAACATCTCGGCCGCGCGCGCCTCCAGCCGGTTGACCGTGGGGTCTTCGCCGTACACATCGTCCCCCACCTCCGCCTCGGCCATGGCTCTACGCATTTCTGGCGTTGGTTTGGTGACGGTGTCGCTGCGCAGATCAACTGGCTGCGCCTGCGGGCGCCTGGTCTCTTCTTCCTGGATGCCTGCCGGACGAACTGTCGCCATGAATCGCTCCCCGTTAGCGGCCCGGGCCGGTCGTATCAGCCAAGATTTTCACTTTTACTTCCCGCTGCCGTGGCCCGTCGAATTCACAGAAGAAAATCCCTTGCCAGCGTCCCAGGCCCAGCTTGCCGCCCTCGATCGGCACCGACTGCGATGTTCCCACCAGTGCCGCCTTCACATGTGCGTCGGCATTCCCTTCCCAATGCTTGTAGGAACCCGATTGGGGTACGAGTCGCTCCAGTAGGGTGAGAATATCGGCGGCCACATTGGGGTCGTCATTCTCATTGATGAGGATTCCCGCGGTCGTGTGTGGGACGTAGACACAACAGAGGCCATCTTCGACCCGCGATTCCGCCACTACCTGCGTCACCTCCGCAGTGATGTCCTTCAGTTCAGACCGTCGGCTGGTCTTGAACCGCACCGAGAAAACCTGACTCGCGACCGGGCTCGCCGGCGATCCCCGCTTGGGTTCTGCCATCCGATGTCTTCGCTCCTCCTCCGACTCGCAGCTATAGCCACTCGGGCGAATCCTACCACAGCCATCCGTCGCTCGCTATCGCGGTCAACGATCCAAGTAGATGACCTGGTGATCCCGGCAGGGGGAGTGCACCCGCTCCGCCAACCGAGGAATCAAATCCTTTCCGTACTGCGCCAGAAAGGAAAAAATGTTGATCGTGCGTTCCTGCAAACTCCGCTCCGGGTAGAGAGCCTGGCTCAGGCGTGCCAGATGACGCTCCACGATCTCTTCTCTGCCGGCATGGCTGCGGGCAACCTTGGCCGAGAGCTTCTGAAACTGATAGAGCATCTTGCGCCGAGCCGTGCCCACTGCTCCCTGCAGCGTTGGGTCGAGACGCACAATCCCTGGCTCCAGCTGTGCCAGCATCTGAGTCAGCTTTGTTTCATTGACCGCCAGACGCCGCCGCAGATTGCGCGGCAAGCGGCTCTGGGCCATCCGCGTAAAGATCGCGTTCCGTGGTTGAAACACATCCAAGAACGCGAGCTGGTAGCGCTTCAGGAGGCGTTGGAGCCCTCGGTCCACGAGCGTCAGACTAGCGCGGGGAACAATGACCGGCATTCGTCCCAGCAGCGCGTCGTACAACGCGCTTGCCTGAGCAAAATAGGCAACTTCGGCCGGGCCCGCCACGTAGGCCACGGTCGGGAACAACGTATCCTGAGTCAGCGGACGGAGCAGCACGTTCGGACTGAACCGCTCCGGATGGAGATGCAACATCTCACGCAATTCTGTGCGACTGAGAACTCCGTGATTGGCCACCTGAAACCCGTTGCGCTGACGACGTAGGGGTCGCCTCTCTCCCTCTACGTTCAGGAAAAGCAGGGTGGCGCTTTCCCGGAGTCGAACTTGCCGGTGATACCCCGCCCGCTCCAGGGCGCTGTTTCTCTCGGCCAAACGCTGCTGCAAGGTTTCCCCCTGCTCCAGCGCCTGGCGGAAGAGCGGGGCCGCCAGCGCCAGCAGGCGCGCATCGAGCGGGTTGACAACCACCAAGCCCGTCTCTCTTAGAAGCCCGTGGAGAGTGCGCGCAAAGGCTTCGGCGTAGGAGGCACCGGGTTGGTAGGCCCGCACCAACTCGTCGAGTTCTTCGGCCTCCACGGAATACTGCCAGATTGCGCACAGCTCCTGCCGAATCCTGGCAATCTCATCCCCCAAGAGGATTCCTCCCACTTGCACGTGCCTTGCGGGGGGCGCGGGATGCTCCCACTTGTGCAAGTGGTGCTGCCGGTCGAGAACGGCACAGTGATTCACTTCAGCAACGTCATGGTCCTCCGCCGCCATCCAGAAGAGGGGAACAGTCGGAATCCCTTCAGCCGTCAGTTTCTCAGCCAGCCGCAGCGCAGTAATCGCCTTGTAGATCGTGTAGCTGGGTCCCGTGAAGAGTCCGATCTGTTGGCCGGCCACAACTGCAAAGGCCGCGCCCATCCGCAGGCGCTCGATATTCTCTTGGGTCTTGGGCCCCGCTCCGTATGCGCGATTTTGCTCGGCAAGAACCTCCGCAACGGCGGACCGCATCATCCGGTCGGCAGGCACCCTCTCAGCCGCACGAATGAAGGAGTCCGCGGCAAACGGATCCCAGGCATAGAAATGCGCAACGCGTGGGAAATCGTAGAGGAAATCGAGAAACAGGCGCGTGCTGTGAGGAATCTCGCGGAAAGAGATACAGTGCGGCTCCATCGAGCGCCCATCATACTCAGCCGCTCGGAGGGGGACAAGCAAACCGCTAGGCGGCGGCTTCGAGCCCACGCGCGACGTCGGCCAGCTCTTGCTTGGCTTGCTCGTCCAGAGGGAGGAACGGGGGGCGCGCCGGCCCACCATAATACCCGCGTAGGTCCATTACGTACTTGATGCCCGGCACGCCATAGGTGGAAACAACAAGCTTGACCGCAGGGATCACCTTCTGCTGCAGCCCGCGTGCACGATCGTGATTCCCGCTGCAATATGCTTCGTAAAGAGCAGTAAAAACCTCCGGCCATGCACAAGCCGCCGCCAGCACTCCACCACGTGCACCCAGCGCCAGTGATGGATACAACGTCGTGGCTGAGCCCACTAGAACGGTAAACGTGTCTGGAGTGCTCGCGATCATCTGGGCGACACGCTCCACATTCCCCGAGCTTTCCTTAATCCCGAGGATGTTCGGATGCTCGGCGAGCCGGGCGACCCAGGGCGCTTCCACAGCCAGGCCGGTGAATTGCGGCACGGAGTAAATCAACACAGGGATCGGGCTGGCATCGGCAACGGCGCGGAAGTGCCGTTCAAGGGCTGCCTCGTTCATCTGCGGCTTGAAGTAGTGCGGTGTCTTGACCAGAGCAACCGCGTACCCCAACTCTGCTGCCTGCCGCGTCAGGGCAATCGTCTCCCTGGTCGCTTCCATTCCCGTGCCCGCAATCAGGAGCTTGTTCCTGTCCGCCGCCTTCCGAACAGTCTCCCAAACCCGCAGCTTTTCCTCTTCCCGCAAGTACACAGACTCGCCCGTCGAACCCACCACGACGTATCCGGCAAGTTGCGTCTGGTTATACTTCCGAACGTTTTCGGCCAGATGATCGAGCGCCACTGTGCCATCGCGAGCGAAAGGCGTGGTGAGAGGCGGATAGATGCCGTGCAGCTTGGGCGCAGGGACACTCATCGGGGGCCTCTCTTCGCGGGAGCAACAACTTCAGATCCGGCGAGGGAGCTGCGGACGCCAGTTGCCGGGCCGGCACGTCTCATAGCCCGCAGGCTGCCTCGCGCCTCAAACCGTGGATACAGATCCTGGAGACACAGAATCTCAATCTCTTCCTTCTGCAAAGCTTCGATCCCCGCCACCGCAGCGGTCGCTCCTTCCAATGTGGTGATGCAGGGAACCCGATGCCGTACTGCTGCGCGGCGAATCGCGCGCTCGTCGTAGAAGGACTTGCGCCCCAGCGGGGTATTGATGATCAGCTGTATCCTGCCGGTCTTGATCAGGTCCACGACATGAGGGCGACCCTCGTTGACCTTGAAGACACTCTCAACCGTCAGTCCCGCACCGGAGAGTGCCTGGGCCGTTCCCCGGGTAGCAACCAGCGCAAAACCCCGTTCCGTCAGTTTCCGCGCAATCGGCAATAATTCCGGCTTGTCCCTGTCATTCACACTCAGGAACGCCGTACCGGCTGTCGGTAAGCGCTGGTCTGCAGCCAACTGCGCCTTGGCAAAGGACGACCCGAATCCCCGCGCTACGCCCATTACCTCGCCTGTGGACTTCATCTCCGGACCCAGAACTGTATCTACTCCACGAAAACGGCTGAAGGGATAAACTGATGACTTGACCGCATAAAAGTGGTGGGAAGGTGCTTCCGCAGGCAGATCGAAATCCTTCAATCGTGCCCCGGTCATCAGCAGCGCTGCCATCTTCGCCAGCGGGATTCCGGTGGCCTTGCTGACATAGGGAACGGTGCGGGAGGCGCGCGGGTTCACCTCCAAAACGTGGACGGTGTCGCTCCCGCGGGGCACGGCGAACTGGACATTCATCAAGCCGACCACGTTCAGCGCCCGCGCTAGGCGCACCGTGTACTCCCGGAGGCATTCCAACACGCCAGGAGAAAACTGATAGGTGGGGAGCACACAGGAGGAGTCGCCGGAATGGATGCCGGCCTTCTCGATGTGCTCCATGATCCCGCCGATGTACACATCGGCGCCATCCGACAAGGCATCTACGTCAAGTTCAATGGTATCTTCGAGGAACTCGTCAATCAGAATGGGTAAGGCCTGAGCAAACTCGGTGGCCTGCGCGACGTACGTCTCCACCGTGGCCCGGTCGTAGGCAATCGCCATCGCCCGCCCGCCCAGCACGTAGGAGGGACGCACCAACACCGGATAGCCGATTTTCTCCGCCGCCTCGACAGCTTCTTCTAGGCTCATCGCCGCGGCATGGCGCGGCTGCGGAATCTTCAACGCGCGCAGCAAGCGGCTGAACTGCTGGCGGTCCTCGGCCAAGTCAATGGATTCCGGTGTTGTCCCGATGATAGGCACACCCGCCTGTTTGAGCGGCAATGCCAGATTCAGCGGCGTCTGGCCCCCGAACTGAACAATTACCCCGTTCGGCCGCTCCCGTTCGATGATGTTCATCACATCCTCGAACGTGACAGGCTCAAAGTAGAGCCGATCGGAAGTGTCATAATCGGTGGAGACAGTTTCCGGATTGCAGTTGACCATAATGGTCTCGAAGCCCTTTTCCCGCAGTGCGAACGCCGCATGGCAGCAGCAGTAGTCAAACTCGATCCCCTGCCCGATGCGGTTCGGCCCGCTGCCCAGAATCACAATCTTGGGCCGCGACGTGGGCTCAGTCTCGTCTTCCTCTTCGTAGGTGGAATAGAGGTAGGGCGTGAAGGATTCGAACTCGGCCGCGCAGGTGTCCACCCGCTTGAAGACCGCTCGAATGTCGTGCGCGAGCCGCTGCCTCCGCACCGCGGCCGGCGTCGTGCCCCACAAGCGCGCTAGGTGCTCATCGGAAAAGCCCATCTGCTTTGCTTCGCGGAGGTTCTCTGCTGAAACGCCTTCGAGCGAAGCGTCTGCCAAGCGCGCTTCCGTCTCCACAATCTCCCGCATCTGTTGGAGAAACCAGGGATCAATGGACGTCAGCCGCGCTATTTCAGGCAAGCTCATCCCCTGCTGCAGAGCCGCGAAGAGCGCCTCCAATCGCTCCGGCGTGGGCACGCGTAAGAGTTCGCGCAAACGGTCCGGCTCGATGTTCCGCGGGAGATCAGTCCGCTTGCCGGTTTCGAGCGACCGAATCCCTTTGAGCAACGCCTCCTTGAAGGTTCGCCCGATGGCCATCACCTCGCCCACCGATTGCATCTGCGTGCCTAGGGTCCGCTCGACTGTGGGGAACTTCTCAAACTGCCACTTCGGGATCTTAACCACCACATAGTCGAGTGTAGGCTCGAAGCTCGCCGGTGTTTTGCGCGTGATGTCGTTCGGAATCTCGTCGAGCCGCAGGCCGACCGCGAGCTTGGCCGCAATCTTGGCGATGGGGAAACCCGTGGCCTTGGAGGCCAGGGCCGAACTGCGCGACACGCGCGGATTCATCTCGATGACCACCATCCGCCCCGACTGCGGATCCACTGCAAACTGGATGTTCGAGCCGCCCGTATCCACGCCCACCGCACGGATGATCTTCTGCGCTGCGTCCCGCATTTGCTGGTATTCCTTGTCCGTCAGGGTTTGCGCGGGCGCTACGGTGATCGAGTCGCCCGTGTGGATGCCCATCGCGTCGAAGTTTTCAATCGAGCAAATCACCACCACGTTGTCGGCTAGGTCGCGCATGACCTCAAGCTCGAATTCCTTCCATCCCAGAACCGACTCTTCCACCAGCACCTCGCGCACCGGGCTCAGGTCAAGCCCCCGGCTCACCGCTTCCTCGAAATCCTCGGCGTTGTAGGCAATTCCGCCCCCGGTGCCGCCGAGTGTGAAGGAGGGTCGGATCACGACGGGAAAGCCCACTTTCTCGGCGAAGCCACGCGCATCGGCCAGATTGTTCACCAGCGTACTGCGCGGGCAGTCCAGCCCGCAGCCCGCCACCACGTCCTTGAACCAGAGGCGGTCTTCGGCAATCTTGATGGCGCGGAGCGTCGCGCCAATCAACTCGACTCCATGCTTCTCCAGCGTCCCGCGCTCGGAGAGCTCCACGGCGAGGTTCAACGCTGTCTGTCCGCCGACCGTGGGCAGGAGCGCCTGCGGTCGCTCGCGGGCGATGATGGCCTCGAGGTAGTCAGCGGTCAGGGGCTCGATGTAGGTGCGGTCGGCAAACTCCGGATCGGTCATGATGGTGGCCGGGTTGGAATTGACCAGGACAACTTCGTAGCCCTCGCTCTTCAGCGCCTTGCAGGCCTGCGTGCCCGAATAGTCAAACTCGCACGCCTGCCCGATGACAATCGGCCCCGACCCCACAATCAGTATCCGCTTGATGTCCGTCCGTTTCGGCATCAGTCTCTCGCCTGCTCCATCAATTCGCAAAACTGCCCAAACAGGTAGTGGGAGTCGTGCGGGCCGGGGGAAGCCTCGGGATGGTACTGCACGCTGAACAGCGGCAGGGAGCGATGCCGAAGGCCTTCGAGCGTGTCATCGTTCAGGTTCTTGTGGGTCAGCTCCACATCGCTTGCTGGCAGCGAATCGGGGTCAACCGCAAAGCCGTGGTTCTGACTGGTGATTTCGACTTTTCCCGTTAACAGATTCTTTACGGGATGATTTGCCCCGTGGTGGCCGAACTTCAGCTTGTAGGTCTTGCCTCCGAGCGCCAGCCCGATGATCTGGTGACCCAGGCAGATGCCAAAGACGGGCACGCGGCCCATCAGTTTTCGCACCGCTGCGATGGCATAGGTGCAGGGCTAGGGGTCGCCGGGGCCGTTCGAGAGGAAGACGCCGTCGGGCTTGAGCGCGAGCGCGTCCTCGGGCGCAGTGAGTGCCGGGACCACGGTAACGCGGCAGCCCACGTCCACCACCCTGCGCAAGATGTTCTGTTTGATGCCGTAATCATAGACGACAACGTGGAACCGCGTGCCTTCTCCTCTGTGTTTTGTGGTTTCTGAAAGGGCTACGCTCGGCTCGGTCCATTCATAGGAGCCGGCACAGGTGACGGTGCGGGCCAAATCCAGGCCCACCATTGGCGGCAACGCGCGCGCGCGGGCAACGAGCCTCTCGGCATCGGACTCAACTGTCGAAAGTACGCCGCGCATCGCCCCGTGCGTGCGCAGATGGCGCACCAGCGCGCGGGTATCAACGTGGCTGATGACCGGAATGTGGTGTGTCGCCAAGTACTCCTCGGCGGCCTGCTGGCTGCGCCAGTTGGAAGCCACCTGGGAGAACTCACGGACGATCAGGGCTTCGATGTAGGGGCGCGGAGCTTCCTGATCGAGGAGATTCGTGCCGACGTTGCCGATATGGGGGTAGGTGAGGCAGACAAGCTGGCCGGCGTAGGAAGGATCGGTGAAAACCTCCTGGTAACCGGTGATCGAGGTATTGAAAACAACTTCCCCGCCCCGCGTGGTGCGGGCGCCATAGGCCTTACCGCGAAAGATGCGCCCGTCTTCGAGGGCGAGAATAGCGTGCATCCTCTCTCCCGTTTCTCCTCCCGCCTCCCGTGCTCACCGGGTAATCTCCCCCGATCGCGTGACACTTCCCATCCGCCCCAGCGGCCAATAGACGAAAACCGCCTTGCCGTAGATGTAGCGGCGGTGCACCGGCCCCCAACTGCGTGAGTCGTTGGAACTGGAGCGATGGTCACCCAGGACGTAGAAGTGATCCGGCGGAAGCGTGAGGGGCGGTGAGGACTGCCGCTCGCTCGATTGCTCCTGTAGATAGCCTTCTTGAAGCCTTACGCCGTTGACGTACACTCGTCCAGCTCGGATTTCGATGGTCTCACCGGGTAAACCGACGACGCGCTTGATAAACGATTTCGACAGATCCCGGGGGTAGCGGAATACAATGATGTCGCCCCGTTCAATGGGGCGGAAGTGGTAAGCAAACTTGTTGATGAAGACTCGCTCCTGGTCTTCGAGCCCCGGCGCCATGCTCGTCCCTTCCACTTTGACCGGCTGATAGAGGAAAGCAATGATAACAACCGCCAAGAGACTGGCAGTCAGCAGTTCCCGAAGCCAAGTGATAGAGAGAAGAGAAGCAGCTGCGCGGCGAGCACCCTGCCCCCGGCGGCCCAGCAGGCCTAGCCGGGAGCCTGAGTGAAGTTCATCTGTCATCCCTGACTCTCAACTTTATAACATGCTTTCCCGAGCTCTGCAACTCTCGCGATGAGCACCCCGGCCACACGCATCGCTCTTGTCATCCCCGCGCTGAACGAAGAGCACGCACTGCCGAAGGTGTTTGCGGAACTGCCGCCGGGGCTGTTCCGTCAAGTCATCGTGGTTGACAATGGCAGCACGGACCAGACTGCCGCGGTGGCCCGGCGGCACGCCGCAGAAGTCGTCTCCGAACCGCGTCGTGGCTACGGCCAGGCTTGTCTGGCGGGTCTCGCCCACGTCGCGCCCGACACAGACATCGTGGTTTTCTTGGATGCAGATGCGAGCGACCTACCGGCTGAGGTTTTCCATTTGCTGGCTCCCCTGCAAGCAGGCGCGGCCGACCTTGTCATCGGCTCCCGTCGGCTGGGAAAGACCGACCCGGGAGCTCTCTATTGGCACCAGCGCTGGGGAAATCGCTCCTTCACCGCCCTGATCCGTTTGTTGTTCGGCTTTCGCTTCACCGACCTTGGTCCGTTCCGCGCCATCCGCTGGCGGGCGCTGCAGCAACTCGCTCTGCAGGATCGCGACTTCGGCTGGACGGTCGAAATGCAGATCAAGGCCGCCCGCCAAGGGTTGCGCATTGTCGAGATCCCGGTCAGTTATCGCCAACGTCTCGGGCAGTCGAAGATTTCGGGTACCTGGAAAGGAAGCCTGAAGGCCGGCGGCAAGATCTTCTGGACGATTCTCCGCTTGCGCTTTTCGCGCTAACGGCTTCAGTTGTTCCGGCCGAGACCGAAGAAACTCCGGAACGTCTTGCTTACGCCGAAGGTTAAACCCGTCGCAGCGTCGCGGCGAGTAAGCCCGACGATGCTGGCCACGTCCCAGCGGAAGCCGCCAGCGAAGATTTGAACTCCCAAGCGCGCCTCTCCGCGACTCCCCGTGCCCACCAGGGCGCTCGCGTCGGGCGTAGCCCGGGTGCTCTTCCTCCCCTGTACTTCCCCCACGATACTTAACCGCTCATGAACGGAAAGCACCAAGGCCCATCCCAGCAGCAGGACGTCGTTCTGGGAAAACAACCCGGCCGGCGCCTGCAATATCGCGACACCCACATGACCAAAGGTATTGAGCCGCCCGAAATGTTTCTGCACCAAGACAGTGGCAAACGCATTGGTCGTATTCAGGCCGATGCCGCGCCGTTCATCCGTAGTCGGCAATTCCACCCCGAAGCGAAGCCCAAAGGCGGGCCGCTTTTCTTGCTCTGGCACGAGCTTGATTTTCGTAGCCAGCGTGAACTCTCCAAAATCATTGGTCGCGGTCCCGTTGTTTTGCAGCGTAGGGAGGACAAAGGCGGGGCGCTGCTGGGTGACGGACAGGAAATTGCGAATCGTGCCTTCCATCTGGATTTCAACTGCTCGACTCATCCCCAAGTGGAACCCGAGCGCGCCGACGCGGGTCAGATCGCCTGTCAGGCCCGAGAGGGGAAAGTCCACATCCTGCAAAAACTCAAAGCCGACTTGCACCAGTATCTCTTTCGGTGTCACTACCTCCACTTCTTGGGTCAGCAGGGGGCGCTGCTGGGCAGCCAGGGGAGGAGAGTCGAAAAAGCAGAGAGCGACCAACAGAAGAGTGACGCGTGCAAGCCGCAAGGCGCGCGTATTATGGAGAATCAAACACGCTGAGGCAAGCGCAGGCAAAGCACCTCAGCCAACATCCAGCTGAGCCGAGAGAATTGCCAGCGCAGCCAGGACAGCGGTCTCTGTGCGGAGAATCCACGGGCCTAACGAAGCCTCGACAAATCCGAAGCGGCTTGCAGTTCGCCTTTCCTCGGCCGTCCAGCCCCCCTCAGGTCCGACAGCAAGGGCAGCGGGGCGCGGATTCGCCGCTGCCCTGAGGATTCGACCCAACGGTGGCGCGTCAGGGACTTCCGAAAGCAGAATCCGTGTTTCGCAAGTGATACCAGCCAAGGCATCCTGGAAGGCTCGCGGGGGAAGAAGACTCGGCACAGTCATCCGCCGCGACTGCTGCGCCGCCGCGTGGAGGATCTTCTCCCAGCGCGCCATCCGGCCTGGCGCAGCCTTGACCAAGTGCTTGTCCGAGCGGTTGGCGGCAATGGGAAGGATTTCGGAGACTCCCAGCTCCGTAGCCTTCTCCAGCGCCCACTCCAAGCGCCGAAAGTCGAAGATGGCAATGAGCAGAGTCGCCCCGGAAGTCTCTGGTTCCTTGTCTATTCGCTCCACGAGGGCAAACTCGACACGTCGCGGCTGGAGAGAAACGATGCGGGCGAGCCAGACACTGTGCTGGTCGGAGAGCTCATAGACTTCACCCAGGCGCGCGCGGAGAACTCTTGCCAGGTGATGAGCCTGCTCGCCCGTGAGGATCGCTCCCTGCGGGCCGAGCTTTTCGACGATGATGCGCCTGCGTGTCACTCACTCGCGCAGAGAACGAAGGTTGCCGGACTCAGTCGGAGATCAGCCGAAGATGTCCTTGACACGCCGGAACAGACTACTCTTCTCAACCGGGCGGTTCTCGGCCGGCCACGTTTCGGCCAATTGTTCGATCAAGCGCCGCTGCTCGCGGCTCAACTTTTTCGGCGTGACGACGTTGAGCTCGACCAACAGGTCCCCGCGCGCTCCCCCGTTCAGGCTAGGAAACCCCTTGCCCTTGAGCCGAATGATGGTGCCGCTCTGTGTCCCGCCCGGAATCTTGATTCGTTCCTCCCCGTCGAGAGTCGGCACGCGAATCTCGGCTCCCAGAGCCGCTTGCGGGAACGTAATCGGCACCGAGCAGTAGAGCGTGTTTTCCCGGCGCTCGAATATCGGGTGCTCCTGCACGTGCAGGACGACGTAGAGGTCGCCCGCCGGACCTCCCTGGCTTCCGGCCTCCCCTTCCCCCGCGATTCGTAGCCTGGTCCCGGTGTCCACGCCGGCAGGAATCTTGATCTCCAGGGTCCGCTCGCGTTGCACTTGACCGCCACCCCGACACTCGGGGCAGGGATCACGCAGCACCTGGCCCGTGCCCTGACACTGCGGACACGTACGGGAAACGGTGAAGAATCCCTGCTGGTAGCGGAGCTGTCCGCGCCCGTGGCAGGCTTCGCAGGACGTGGGGCCGGTGCCGGCGCGGGCGCCCGAGCCCCGGCAGGAAGGGCAGGGTTCCCGCCCCGGCACTTTGATCTTGGTGGTAAGGCCACGCGCTGCCTCTTCGAAGCTGATCTCCATGTCGTAGCGAAGATCAGCGCCGCGCCGCACGCGTGCTCGGCGCCTCCTGCCTCCACCCAATCCAAACAGGTCTTCCAAGTTGAAGAGTCCACCGAACAGGTCTTCGAAATCCGCAAAGATGGTTTCGTCAAAGTCGGCGAACGGCTGCGCCCCCAATCCCGCGTGGCCGTAGCGGTCGTAGGCCGTCCGCTTCTGGGGATCGGCCAGGACGGTGTAGGCTTCCGTGATTTCCTTGAACCGTTCTTCCGCTTCGTGTTTGTTGCTCGGATTCCGGTCGGGATGCCACTGGAGGGCGAGGCGCCGGTAGGCTTTCTTGATTTCCTCGGCACCGGCCTGGCGGTTCACGCCGAGAACGTCATAGTAGTCGCGCTTTTGATTCGTAGTCGGCATTCCTTCAGGTGCTGTTTCCATCGGAGCTTGCCGGGCGCACGGCCACTTTGACCAAAGCGGGCCGCAGCAGTTTCCCTTTGAAGGTATAGCCCTGCTGAAGCTCCTCCATCACCTCGCGGTCACCGAGCTCTTCGGTCTCAATCCGCTCCACCGCATGATGCAGATAGGGATCGAACAACTCGCCCAGTGCCTTGACCGGCTTCAGCCCGCGGAGCAGCAGAGCGTCAAGCAACTGCTTGTAAATGAGCTCCACACCTTTGCGATATTCCTCGTCTTGAAGGGCGTTGTTGGGCGCACGGAGAGCCCGCTCAAAGGCATCCAGAACCGGCAGCAGAGCGAGAATCAAGTCCGCCTCGGCGCGCTCGCGAAACTCCTGCGCGTCGCGTTCAGCGCGCTTGCGGTAGTTCTCGAAGTCTGCTTGCCGCCGGATCAGCTGCTCAAAGAGGGAATCCCGCTCAGCCTGGAGTTTCTTGAACGATTCCTCCAGGGACGGCTCGGCCGCCATAGCGGTCTCGGGTGCGGGCGTGCGGGAAACGTCTTCCTCGTCCCTCAACTTCCCCTCTCCCTGAATCTGGCAGGCGTTCTGCTAGTTTTCATGCAAGACCCGATCGAAGAGCCGGGCGACATAGGTGACGGCCGTGATCACCCGCGGATAATCCATGCGGGTAGGGCCTAGGATGGCGAGAGAACCCAGAGGCCCAGCTCCGGCCCCATAGGAAGCGCTGATGAGAGCGTAATGCTGGATGGCCGGAGACAGTTGTTGCAGACCGATTCTGATGTGCACATTGGTTTCGACCTGTTCAACAGTGGCGCGCAGCAGGTGAACCAGCTTCTCTTTTTGCTCAATGGTCTGCAGCAGTTCGCGTAATTCGTCCCGGCCAGCTTCCTCCGCCTGCTCGATGAGATGGGGTGTGCCCTCCACGTAGACCGCGGCGCCTTCGCGGATGCCCGCCAGACTCTCCCGGCACAGCAGCGCCGCCCTGCGGGCGAGCCGTTCGTAACGCGAACGATCGCGAGCCGCACGCCGCTCGAGCTCCGCCGGGATGCTGGCCAGCGCCCAGCCGGGAAAATTGTCATTCAGGTACTGGGCGGTGCATTCCAACTCTTCGGGGGTAAACGGCTTCGGCAGGCGTAGCAGCACATCCTGGACCTGGCCGGTCTTGGTGAGGAGGATGACGAGCACCCGGTTTCCTTCCATCTGCAGAAAGCGCACTTGTTCCAGGGGCTCGCGGGTAACCGGCAGGGAGACGACGATGCCGAGTCCCTGTGCCAGTTCAGCGAGCACGTGCGAAGCCCGGGGGAGCAATTCTTCACCCTTGCCGCGCTGACTCAGGAGACGCGCATTGATCCAGTGCCGGTCGGCGCGGGAGAGTCGGGCACGCTCGGCCACCTGCCGGGCATAGAACTCGTATGCTTTGATCGTCGGTACTCGGCCGGCCGACGTGTGCGGTTGATGCAGGAATCCTTGCGCTTCCAGGCGCGCCATGACTGCACGAATCGTCGCCGAAGAGAGTTCTCCGTGGTGCTGGCGAGCTATCTGACCCGAGGCAACTTCCTCTCCGGTCGCGATGTAGGTGTGCACGATCGCAGCCAGAATTTCCTCGTTGCGCCGCTGTTCTTTTTCCGGCGACACCATGCTGCGCAGCCTCGCCGAACCTCCAATCGCTTTCCGCGCTGATTTTACTGGCGCTGGCAAAGAGGGTCAAGCTTACGGGTTCGTGTCAATCTGCGCCCGCTGCAAAGTACCGCTGAAGTCCACGTAGAGGCTCTTCCACTCGGAGAAGACGTCCAGGGCGGCCTGGCCGGCGTCCCGGTGCCCGTTGCCGGTTTGCTTGGTGCCTCCGAAGGGGAGCTGGATTTCCGCCCCAATGGTGGGCGCGTTGATGTAGACGATGCCGGTGTAGAGATCGCGCATGGCTGCGAAGGCCCGGTTCACATCGCGGGTATACAGAGCGGAGGAGAGGCCATAGACAACACCGTTGTTGATTTCGACTGCTTCCTCGAAGGTGTCAAATGGGATCACGGAAACAACGGGGCCGAAGATCTCTTCCTGAGAGATCCGCATCTTGGGGTCGCACTCACCGAAGATAGTGGGCGCATAGAAGGAGCCGTGCTCCCAGTCTCCGTCCGTCAGGGGATGCCCGCCGCACAAGAGACGCGCCCCTTCATCCTTCCCAATCTGCACATAGCTGTCCACTGTCTTGCGCTGGCTCTCGTTGATGCAAGGACCCATCTCCACGGTAGGATCCAGGCCGTTACCGACCTTCAGGCTCTTCGCCCGGCGGACGAACTTCTCGGTGAATTCCTTGTACACCTTCTTGTGCACTGCGACGCGGCTTGCCGCCGTGCAGCGCTGCCCGGTCGTGCCGAAGCCGCCCCAGAGGGCGCCGTCCACCGCCAAGTCCAGGTCGGCGTCGTCCATCACGATGATCATGTTCTTGCCGCCCATCTCCAGGCTGCAATGGCGGAAGTCCGGCGCGCAGGCTTCCGACACCATCCGCCCCACCTCGGTGGAACCCGTGAAGGAGATGACGCTGATGTCCTTGTGCTTCATGAGGGGCACACCCACTGCGCCCCCCGAGCCGGTCACGAAGTTCAGCACTCCCTTGGGCAAACCTGCTTCGTTCAAGATCTTGACAAAATTCCAGCCCGAGAGCGGCGTATCGGTTGCCGGCTTGAAGACAACAGTATTTCCGCAGACGAGAGCGGGAAAAATCTTCCACGAGGGAATCGCCATGGGGAAATTCCAGGGGGTGATAATTCCGCAGACACCGAGAGGCATCCGCACCGACATGGCAAACTTGTTGGGGAGCTCGGAGGGAACGGTGTGCCCGAACAGGCGGCGTCCCTCACCGGCCATGTAGAAGCCCATGTCAATGGCTTCCTGCACATCGCCGCGGGTTTCCTTGAGGATTTTCCCCATCTCGCGGGTCATGTCACGGGCCAATTCTTCTTTTCGCTCCACGAGCATTTGCGCGGCCCGATAGAGAATCTCGGCCCGTTTCGGGGCTGGCAGAAGCCGCCAGGAGCGGCAGGCCTCGCGCGCGGCTGCGATGGCGTCCTCGACGTCACACTTATCCGAGGCCTGGAATACTCCGATAACATCGCGGCGGTCAGCGGGGTTGGTGTTCTCAAAGGTTTTCCCGCACCGCGCCTCCACCCACTCACCGTTGATGAAATTCTTGTACACCTTGGGGGCTGCCATGATGACCTCCTCTGAAGAGACTGCCAGCTCGTTTCGAAACTAGTGTAAGTCAGGAACAGACTCGAGACAACGCCGGGAACGAAGGGATCAGGGCGTCCATCTCAAGGGTCGCGGGGAGTGTTCGCTGCTTCTCCCGACGCTGTGGCCGGGCGCGGGGCCGCCTGGCCAGCGGTTTCTGGACCCAGGCCCAGTTTGATGAGGGAGAGAGCATCCGGCTTGCCGGTCTCCGGATGTCCGTGCTCTTTCTGGAAGCGGCGCATCGCTGCCTCTGTGGCACTGTCCCACTTACCTGTGGGCTCCGCCTGCAAATAGCCCGCTCGGCGTAACGCTTCCTGAATCTCCCGGATGCGCTCTGGGCTGGGCTGCTGCTGCGCTTGCTGCCTCCGAGAGCGTTTCCGCGCCGAGCGCCCGAATGGTTTCTTGGCTTGCTGCTGAAAAGCTGCACTCAGCCCCTTCCCGGGAGGTGGGTCGGCGTCAGCTGTCAGCGGAAGAAAAGCAAGCGGGGACAGCCAGAGGGCGAGGAAGGCAAGCTGGTGACGAATTCGTTGATGCAAGAGCATGAACGCAGGCGCTTAGGGGAGCGTGCGACCCAGATAGATCCAGAGCCAGCGGTCCTGCACGCGGCGCTTGATTCCGAAGACCACGTCGTCGCCAGAGCGCAAGCCGCGCTCGGTTGCCCGGAACTCCTCCAGGGTGCGCAGGCGGCGCTGATTGATTTCGACGATCAGGTCACCGCGAACCAGACCCACCTCATCCGCAAAGCCACCGGGCTCGACTTCCCGGACGACCAGACCCTGGTCTTGCTCGGGGTCAAGGCCCCAGCGCTGGAGAAGCCCAGGCGTTATTTCCTCCACACGCAACCCCAGGCGTCCGGCCTCGACTTCCGCCTCGGCCGCAGCCTGCGGCTCGCCGCACCGGTCCGGGAAGACCTTGCAGCGATCTTCGACGCGAACCGAAATGCTTTGTTTCTTCTTTGCCCGAACGACCGTGAGGTGCACTTCCTGCCCAACCGGCGTTGCCGCCACGAGATCCACCAATTCGTCGCCGCCGCGGATGCGCTGGCCGTTCACCTCGGTGATGACATCTCCCCGCTGCAGGCCTGCCCGCTCGGCTGGGCTGCCCGGTTGCACCTCATCTACGATGTAGCCGGAATCCGCGCCGAAACTTCGCAACAGCACTTCCCGCTCCGCGTCCGAGCGCCGGATGGATTGGACACCAATCGAGCCGCGCACAACGCGACCCTGGGCACGAATCTGGTTGTAGACCTCACGCGCGATGTTGGACGGCAAGGCAAAACCGATGCCGGCGTTGGCGCCGCTGTTGGTCGCGATCATGGTATTGATGCCGATGACCTGACCGGCCAGGTTCACCAGCGGCCCGCCGGAATTGCCCCGGTTGATGGCGGCATCCGTCTGCAGGAAGCGCTGGAACTGCTCGGCGCCAAGAACCTCGCGTCCTTTGTAACTGATGATTCCCGCCGTGACTGTAGCGTCGAAGCCAAACGGACTGCCTACGGCGAGCACCCAGTCCCCTACCTGTACGCCGTCGGAGTTACCCAGTTCGGCCACGGGGAGGGATCGATTGGGGTTGATCTTGATGACGGCGAGGTCGGTTTCCTGATCATAGCCCACCAGTTCCGCCTTGTATTCTTTGCTGTCACCGTGCACGCGCACCGTAATCCGGTCCGCCTGCCGCACGACGTGGTGATTGGTCAGGATGTAGCCACTCGCATCCACGATGACGCCGGAGCCCAAGCTGGTTTCCCGGAAGCTGCGGGGTGGCCCGAAGTCAAAGAAGCGTTCGAAGAAATCCTCGGGGGATTCGGGGCGGGAGCGGCGCTCGCTGGGTCGGACGATGGTGTCGGTGCTGATGTTGACGACGGCCGGCTCGACCTGCTTGGCCACCTTGCTGAAAGCAGTGGAGAGCTCCACCGGGGAGGGGATGGCCAGCGGAGCGCCCGCGTTTCCCGAGCCGTCCCGGGCCGCGCGCACCCCGTTCGACACCAGTGTCCCCAGGAGGATGCCAACGGCCAGCGCGGCCGCAATCGCCAGGCGCGTACCCCACCGTTGCCGGTTGAACCACTGATAAACTTCTTCTGGCTTCATTCTTTGGGCCTCCCCACAAAAACTAAATTATACCACCGCCACCGGGACTTCAAGACCACCCTTCTTATTAGACTTTCATCCCTGCGAGAGCCCGGCTGGGTCCAAACTGTGCTATTACTCAAGTGGCAGGCGAGCAAGCCCGGGGGATGAGAGCAAGGCTGACCGGCTGGGAACGCTGAGCGGGCAGGAGGCCGGGGCGCGCCGGCCGGCGACTGAGCAGCGTGACACCTCCACAGGCTCGTTCGCGTGGGGCAGGGTTTTTCGAGCGAGCACTAAGCCGCTAGAATCCTGGTTGCAGGAAAGGAGATACGCCGATGGCTTTCCGTGAACATCCCGCCCCCAGCTTGCCTGAGGAGGAGGGCGTACGCATCGCCCGCCAACTCTACGGGCTCGACGCCACCGCCAAGGGGCTCCCCGGCGAGTACGACGACAACTTTCACCTTTTCGTCGCGGGCGGGGAGGAATTCACGCTCAAGGTCATGCGCCCTGGCGTCGAGTTCGACTTCATCGACATGCAGTGCCAGGCCCTGGCCCGCGTGGCCGAGCGCGCGCGGTCGCTCTCGCTGCCTCGCGTGTGCAAGACGCTGGCGGGAGAGGTCGTTGGCAGAGTCCGGGCCGCCGACGGGACAGAGCGCCTGGTCTGGATGTTGACGTATGTCCCGGGTCGGGTGCTGGCCAAGACCAACCCGCACACTCCAGAGATGCGGTTCAGTCTCGGCCGTTTTCTGGGACGTATCGACGCCGCCCTGGAAGACTTCGACCACCCGGCGGCCCGGCGGGAGCTCAAGTGGGACCTCGCCCGCGCCAGCTGGATCCGCGACTACCTGCACCACATCCCTGATCCCGAGGGGCGCAAGCTCGTCAGTCGGCTTCTGACGATGTACGAAATCGAGGCCGCACCGGCGCTGCCGGCCCTGCGCCGGAGCGTGATTCACAACGACGCCAATGACTACAACGTCCTGGTCAGCGAGTCCCGCACCGAGCCTCGGGAGGTGATCAGCGTCATAGATTTCGGCGACATGCTGCACACCCAAACCGTCGGCGAAGTAGCGGTGGCCGCCGCCTACGCGCTGCTGGGCGAGCGTGATCCGCTGGCGGCGGCCGCGCAGGTTGTGGCCGGATACCACAGGGCCTTTCCGCTCACCGAGCGAGAGATTTCGCTCCTCTTCCCGCTCATCTGCGCCCGGCTCTGCGTCAGCGTGACCAATTCAGCCTACCGGAAGACGATCGAGCCCGGCGATCCCCACGTCACCATCAACGAACAGCCGGCCTGGGAGGCCTTGCAGCGATTGGCCGCCCTGCATCCGCGCTTTGCGCACTACACCCTCCGCCAAGCTTGCGGACTGTCTCCGGTGCCCGACGCTGAGTCGGTAGTGGCCTGGCTGCGCGCGCAGGCGAACGAGCTGGCGCCGGTGCTCGCCGATCTGCGAGGCTCGCCGAGTCTGGTCTTCGACCTGAGCGTGGGCAGCCTGCTCCTGGGGGCGAACCCGCAGGCGGCGGAGTCAGTCGCCTTGACGCTAACGCTCTTCGGGCAGATGCGCGCACAGGGTGCGCAGATCGGCATCGGGCGCTACGACGAGGCGCGGCTGCTCTATCCCTCTCCCGCCTACGCCACGGGAGAAAATCCCACCGATGAACGCCGCACCGTACACCTGGGGATTGACCTCTTCGTCGCGCCGGGCACGCCCGTCCATGCGCCCCTGGCGGGAAACGTGCACTGTCTGGCCAACAATGCCGCCGACAAGGATTATGGCCCGCTCATCATCTTGCAGCACGCCACCGACGCCGGCCGCCCCTTCTACACGCTTTATGGCCATCTGAGCGAGGAGTCCATCGGCAGGCTCACTCCCGGACAATCCCTGGCGCGCGGCGAGCGCTTGGGCAGCGTGGGCGCGCCGCCGACGAACGGCAACTGGCCGCCGCATCTCCACTTTCAACTCATCCTCGATTTGCTGGATCTGGACCGCAACTTCCCCGGCGTGGCGCTGGCCAGCCAGCGCGACGTGTGGCGGAGTCTCTCGCCTGATCCCAACGTCATCCTGGGACTCCCGGCGGAGCATCTTGCCTCGCGGGAGCCGACCAAGACGGAAATCTTGGCCTCGAGACGCCGGCACATCGGTCGAAACCTGAGACTTTCCTATCGGGAGCCGCTCCAGATCGTGCGCGGCTGGATGCAATACCTCTACGATGAGACGGGCCGGACCTACCTGGACGCTTACAACAACGTGCCGCACGTTGGGCACAGCCACCCGAGCGTCGTCAGGGCCGCGCAGGAGCAGATGGCCCTACTTAATACCAACACGCGCTATTTGCACGACAACCTGGCTCGCTACGCCGAGCGGTTGTGCGTCCGGCTGCCGGAGCCTCTCCGCATTTGCTTCTTCGTCAACTCGGGCAGCGAAGCGAACGAGTTGGCGCTGCGCCTGGCGCGGGCTCACACCGGCCGGGAGGACGTCATCGTGCTCGAGGGAGCCTATCACGGACACACAACGGCCCTCATCGACGCCAGTCCGTATAAATTCTTTGGCCCGGGTGGCGCGGGGGCAAAAGCGTGGGTTCACGTGGCGCCGCTGCCCGACGACTACCGAGGCCCTTACCGACGAGACGATCCCGAGGCGGGCCAGAAGTACGCCCGGGAGGTTGCCCGGCTGGCGCAGGAGATCCAAGCGGAAGGTGGCGGCGTGGCTTGCTTCCTTTGCGAGCCGCTTCCCAGCACGGCCGGGCAGATTGTGCCGCCACCCAGCTACCTGGCGGATGCCTACCGCTACGTGCGCAAAGCGGGCGGGCTCTGCATTGCCGATGAGGTGCAGGTGGGCTTCGGCCGCCTGGGCAGCCATTTCTGGGGATTTGAGACGCAGGGCGTGGTGCCCGACATTGTGGTGCTGGGCAAACCGATTGGCAACGGCCATCCTCTGGGTGCGGTGGTGACCACGCCCGAGGTCGCTGCCTCCTTTGACACCGGCATGGAATTCTTCAGCACCTTCGGCGGGAACACCGTCTCCTGCGCCGTGGGCTTGGCGGTCCTAGAGGTCATCGAAAAGGAGCGTCTCCAAGAGCACGCCCAGCGCGTGGGAAGCCATCTCCTGGCCGGCTTGCGCGGGTTGTTGGACAAGCATCCTGTGGTCGGCGATGTGCGGGGTCTCGGCCTGTTTGTGGGGGTCGAGCTGGTTCGCGATCGCACTACGCTGGAGCCGGCTCCCAGCGAGACCTCCTATGTGGTAAACCGGCTGCGCGAGCGGGGCATCCTCACCGGCACTGAGGGACGATTTCAGAACGTGATCAAGATCCGCCCGCCCCTCCCCTTCAGCGAGGCGGACGCGGACCTCGTGGTCAAGACGCTAGATGAAGTCCTTCGCGAAGACCTGGCCCAGACCTAGGAGTTTGTGCAAAGGCACGCCTTCTCCCTTCTCTCTCTTTCCCTCGCCGCCCGCGCCGGTGGTAAAAACTTCGACACTCGCCGGGCCCGCCATTGCGACCTGAGCTTGACGTCACAGGGCGGTTTGCGCATGATTCCGCGGAAAGGCAAAGTTGGAATCGGAAATTCCAGTTAGAAAGCGAGTGACAGGAGGTGACCAATGCGCGGCCTCAAGGGCAAGAACGTGCTGGTGACGGGTGGAGCCAGTGGCATAGGCCAAGCCACCGCGACGCGTTTCCTGGAAGAGGGCTGCGCCGTTTGCGTCCTCGATCGCAACGCCGCGGCGCGAGCCCGCGTCGCCCAGGAGATGCCTGGGTTGACCGCGATGATTGACGCCGACGTCTCCAGCCTGGAACAAGTACAGACGGCCTTCGCAGAGGCGATTGATCGCATGGGCTCAGTCGACGTCCTCATCAACAACGCCGGCATTAGTATCCGCCACGACTTCCTCGAGATCACCCGCGAGGAGTGGGACGCCGTCCTGGCTGTCAACCTCAACGGAGTCTTCTACGTGGCACAGACCGCCGCGCGCCACATGATGGACAAGGGCTCCGGCGTGATTCTCAACACCGCCTCCACGGCAGCTTCCACCGGCTACCCACACTATGCCGATTACAGCGCCAGCAAGGGAGGCGTGATCGCTTTGACCCGGGCAATGGCTTTGGAGCTGGCTCCCGTGGTCCGCGTGAACGCGGTCTCCCCCGGCTACGTACTCACCCCCATGCAGCGCGCCGAGTACACGGACGCGATGCTGGACGCCGTGAACCGCAAGATCCCCTTGCGGCGACACGCGAAACCGGAGGAGATTGCCGCGCTGTTTGCTTTCCTGGCCTCCGAGGACGCTGCCTTTGCCACTGGCCACGTCTATGTCCTCGACGGCGCAGAAACCACCGGGGGCCTCTGCAGCCAGTGGGTCCACGAGTAGTTTTCAAGCTTAAAGATAGGAGACTGAGCGCATGAGGCTGAAAGGAAAGGTAGCTCTAATAACCGGAGGGACCTCGGGAATCGGCAGGGCCACCGCCAAACTTTTCGCCCGCGAGGGGGCGGCGGTCGCGATCACCGGGCGCAATGCTGAGCGGGGGGAGCAGGTGGTTCAGGCTATCGTCGCCAATGGCGGCCAGGCCCTATTCATACGTTCCGATGTGCGCTTTGCCGACGAGTGTCGCCGGGCGGTCGAACAGACTCTTGAGCGCTTCGGCAAGATTGACGTCCTGTTCAATAACGCCGGAGTGTTCCATCCCAAGACCGTCCCGGAATGCACCGAAGAGGAATGGGACGAGACCATCGACTCCTCTCTCAAGGGCGCCTTCCTGATGTCGAAATACGTGCTGCCCTCGATGATCGAGCGCGGCAGTGGCTCGATCATCCACAATAGCTCTGGCTGGGGAATCCAGGGAGGCGACAAGGCGGCGGCCTACTGCGCCGCCAAAGGTGGATTGGTGGTGATGGCCAAGGCGATGGCGATTGACCACGGCCCCGACGGCATCCGCGTGAACTGCGTCTGCCCGGGCGATGTGCAAACCCCCATGCTGCGTGACGATGCTGCCAAGCGGGGCCTGTCCTGGGAGGAATACGCTGCCGCTGCCGCCAACCGACCACTCGGTCGCATTGGCACCGCCGAGGAAATCGCTAACGCGGTGCTGTTTCTGGCCTCTGACGAGTCCTCCTTCGTGACCGGCGAGGCGCTGGTCGTCGACGGTGGGGGCGTCGCCGACTGAGCAGCCCCGCCGCGCCGCCTGCGCAACTCTTTTCGGCCCTCTTCCGCTGACATCTGATTGCTGACCTCTGACCGCCGAGGAGAAGCGCGGCGCGAAGTGGCCGACCGCAATGATGTGGCCCGCGTAGCAGACGGCGCAGAAAACCGTGAACAGGTCGCCTCGATTGATGACAAACCGTTCCGCAGGGATCGTGAGGAAATAGAGGCCTGCCACGGCCATCACGACGCCAGCGGCTGGGCCGAGATGAATCCGGCGCCCGAAAAACAAGGCGAGAAACAGAGGAACCAAGGCTACAGACAACCCGGTGATGAAGGCGGATTTGGCGGGAGTTGTATACTGCAGTCCGATTGTCTGGAAACTGAACCCCGCAGCCAGAAACGCCCCAATCACGATTCCGGCCTGCGCGAGTCCGGCCTGGCGCAGACCCGCCCGGCGGCCTGCGACCAGCAGCAACACGGCCAATGCCAAGCAGAAGCGCAGGAGCAAGAAGAGAAGAGGAGAAGCGTAGGCGAGCGCATCCTTGACGACGACAAAGGTGCTGCCCCAGACAAAGCTGATGAAGGCCAGCAGCAGGTCGGCCTCGAGGCGTTTGCGGGTCAATCCCGGCTGCCCTCGGGGGTTGCGGGGTGGGGGTGCAGGCGATCGAAAACGATCTTGCCCCCGACCACGGTCATCAACACCTGCACGCGCAGGAGATCGCGGGGCGGGAGTCGCGTCAGATCGTGCGAGAGGACGATGAAGTCAGCGAACATGCCCGGCGCGAGCGTTCCCTTGCGGTGGTTTTCGAATTCTGCGGCGGCTGAGCCTTGCGTGTAGGCTCGGATCGCGTCTTCCAGGGTGATTTTCTCCTCCGGTACCCAGCCACCCGCTGGCCCGCCATCTTCAAACTCGCGGGTGACGGCGGCGTAGAGGCCACGGAAGGGATTGATCAACTCGACCGGGTAATCGGTGCCAAACGCCAGGACGGGGCTGTCCCGGAGGAGAGTCTTCCAGGGATAGGCTTCGCGCAGGCGAGCAGGGCCGAGCAGGGCCGGAGCCCAGCGCATGTCGCTCAGGATGTGGCTGGGCTGCATGGAGGCAATCACGCCGAGCTCGCCGAAGCGCGGGGCATCGTCGGGATGCACGAATTGAGCATGCTCGATCTTGTGACGCGCATCACGCCGCGTGGGATTGGCGGCGCGGGCGGCGGCGAAGGCATCCAGCGCGACCCGGACGGCGCGGTCGCCAATGGCGTGGAGCGTGATCTGGAAGCCGGCCGCGTCCCGTTCGATCACCATCTGCTTCAACTGTTCAGGCTCGTAGAGCAGGATGCCGCGGTTGTTGGGCTCGTCGGAGAAGGGCTCGAGCATCGCCGCCGAATGGGAGCCGCCGCTGCCGTCGGTGACACCCTTCAAGGCGCCGGTCTTGAGCCAGGGATCGCTGGTACCGCCCTGCTCGCGGCGGGCTTTCAGCGTTTCCAGGGGCGCATTGAAGGCCAGCCATTCGGTAACGCGCGCGGTCAGCTTGCCTTCTTGCTTCAACTCCTGCAGGGCGAGAAAGTCCTCCCAGGAGGAGTTGTCTTGCAACGAAGTTACGCCATTCTGTGCGGCCTCGCGGAGTGCAAGTTCCAGGCCGCGTTTCCGCTGCTCAGGCGTCGGCTCGGGGATGTGCCGCGCGACCAGCCCTTCGGCTCTCTCTTTGAGCCAGCCGGTCGGCTCGCCCGTGGCGTCGCGCACAATGTCGCCGCCTTCCGGATTGGGGGTGTCGCGGGTGATACCGGCGATGGTGAGCGCCAGTGAGTTCGCGACCGAGGAGTGGCCATCGACCCGCTCCAAGAGCATGGGATGCTGCGTGGTAACGGCGTCGAGGTCGGCGCGGGTAGGGATGCGCGGCTCCGGCCAGAGCGAGTGGTCCCAGCCGCGCCCCACAATCCACTGACCGGGGGCAAATTCCGACAGCCGGGCACGAATCCGTTCTTGCATCTCGGCCAGGGAGCGCGCGCCGGTCAAGTCCACCGTCAGCTTGCTGCGGCCTGCGCCGCCCAAGTGAACGTGAGCATCATTGAACCCGGGCATGACGAAGCGGCCTTGCAGGTCGAGAAGGCGAGTCTTGGGTCCGATCCAGCGCTGGACTTGCTTGCGCGTCCCGGCGGCAACGATGCGCTCGCCCTGGATCGCCAGTGCTTCCACCCGTCCCAGAGTTCGCGTCCCGGTGTAGATGACCCCGTTCTGAAGAACGAGATCGGCCTGCTGCGCCGCGGCGGACGGCGCAAGGAGCAGCAGAAACAGAAATACCCGGCCCATCCACGTCATGGCTCCACCCCGGTGAGGAGCAGCAGCGCCAGCAGGACGCGCTTGGTTCCCAACTCGCGATCCGTGGGGTCGTACCATTCGCGCAGCGAATGAGACGAGCCGCTGCGGCCGCCCCCGCTGACCGCGACCGCTTCCATCCCCAGCGCGATCGGAACATTCGCGTCGGTGGAGGCGGTACGGAACTGCGTCTTGATGCCCAGGTGGTTATCCACGGCGCGGAAGACCTCGACAATGCGCGCCGATTCGGGGACCTCGCCACCGGGACGCTCGCCAATCGTCTTAATTTCAGCCTGGAGACTTTCCGAGCGCCGCGCCGCCTTGTTCTCGGCTTCTACGGCCCGCGCAACCGCCTGGCCGACTGCTTGTTCCAGCCGCGTGATTTCCTCCGCACCTTCCGAGCGGATGTCAATCTTCATCGCAGCCTGGTAGGGAATCGAGTTCACCGAGGTTCCCCCTTCGATGACACCCACGTTCAAGACCGTGCGGGGCTTTTCCGGGATGGAGACACCGGCCAGTTCGGTGATGGCACGTGCCAGCGCTTGAATGGGGTTCGGCAGACCGAAGTCACCCCAGCTATGACCGCCCGGGCCGCGCACGGTCACCTCCAGGCGTTTGCTGCCCAGAGCCCGGCGGGTCAGGCGGTCGTTGCCCGAGCCGTCAATCGCGATTACGGCGCGCGTTTTCTGCCGAAGCTCGTTGTCATCCAGCAGATGCTTGATGCCGCGAAGATTTCCTTCGCCTTCCTCGCCCACATTGGCAACGAAGAGGATGCTGGCGGCTGTGGCCACCTTGGCCGTCCCGAGGGCACGGATCACCGCGAGCAACGTGGCCAAACCGTTGCCGTTGTCTGAAACGCCGGGACCCACGAGCCGCTTCCCTTCCCGCGCCACGCGCACCGGTGTTTCCGGAGGGAATACCGTGTCCAGATGAGCGGCCAGGATGACCCAACTGTTCGCATCGCGGCCGCGGTATTCGCCGAGTACATTCCCGATGGCATCGATGCGCACGTGTTCCAGGCCCAGGTTGCGGAATTGGGCTTCGAGGTAGCGGGCCCGCTCGCCTTCTTGGAAGGGGGGAGCGGGGATTTCCGTCACCCGAATCTGTTCCGCCAGGGTCCAATCGGACAGGTCATCGGCAGCGCGCAGGGCGCGGGCGACGGCCGGGTGCTGGGCCAGCGCGGCGGGATTCATCTCAACTGTAGAGAGTCGGACAGGCATAAGCAGGGTAAGCAGGAACGCTGCAAGTAACGCGCAAGCTCTGCTCAAGGGTTTCGACCCAGAATCCCATCCCTCGTGTTTGCGCTCTAGGACGAACGCGCCACCTTGGGGCGTTCCGAAGGCACCGGGACGTCTTCGCCGCACAGCGCGTAGACTTCTTCCTCCGTCAGCAAACGGTCGGACTGCTTGGCGGCATTGAAGATTCGCTCCACGCGCTCGTCGGTAGCCGGAATGCCCCGCTTCTCCAGCCAGTAAATCACGTTTGATTTCCCGCTCATGGGGCCGATTTCGATGACCTGGTCGAGTCCGAACAGATGGGACGGGACACCGGAGTAGACGATGTTGGCCAGGTGGACATCGTTTTTCTTGTAGGCCTTGATGACAGCGGCGGCGTGGACGCCGGTGCCGGTGCGGAAGGCGTCGCTGCCGACGACGGGGTAGTTGCTGGGAATCGGGACTCCGGTCGCCTGGGAAACCTTCACGCAGTACTCGCGCAGTTTGGAGAGGTCGCGGTCAATCCAGCCGAGCAGTTTCAGGTTGACGAGCAACTGATCCATCGAGGCATTGCCCACGCGCTCGCCAATGGCCAGGGCGCAGCCGTGCACCTGGTCGGCACCGGCGGCAAGAGCCGCCAGGCTGTTGATGACGGCCAATCCCCGGTCGTTGTGCCCGTGCCAGTCCACGCGAACGGTGGCACCGCTGGGCTTGATCACTTCGTCGAGCACGAACCGGACGAGGTTCTGCGCGCCGGCGGGCGTGGCGTGGCCGACGGTGTCGCACAAGACGATGGCCTGGGCGCCATGATTGATGGCGGTCGAATAGAGTTTCTTGACGGTCTGGGGGTCGCAGCGGTCCGTATCTTCGGTGACGTACATGACCGGCAGGCCAAGCGAGCGCGCGAAGGTGACGGCGAATTCCGTCTGTCGCAGCAGGAAGTCGGTTGTCCAATCTTCGGCGTAGCGGCGGATGGGGCTGGAGCCGATGAAGGTGGCCGCCTCGATGGCGATGCCCACGCGCTGGGAGATTTCGGCAATCGGGCGGATGTCAGCCTCGAGGGTGCGGGCGGCGCAATTGGGACGAATCTTGAGTTTGGCGGTGACGATTTCGCGCGCCAGCCGCTCGGCATCGGCCACCGCGCGCGGGCCGGCACCGGGGAGTCCGATGTTGACCGAATCGATTCCCAGCGCCTCCATCAGGTGGAGAATCTCGATCTTCTCCCCGATGCTGGGATCGCGAACCGAAGGTGACTGCAAGCCGTCGCGCAGGGTTTCATCGTCGAGGAGGCAGCGGGCGGGACGCGGCAGAGACTCCACCCCGCCGGCGGTGTTCCAATCGTAAATGAGGCCTGGCTCCATCACTCTTCAGTAGCGATGCACGTAGGAGCGGGGCAGCTCCGTCGGGTCGGGCTGATAGAGGGTCTTGCACCGCTCGCAGCGATAGATCTCGGCGTTCTTGCCGACCTGACGTTCGATTTCTTTCGGAACTTCGTACCAGCGCTTGAGGTGGCCCAGGCAGGCCTTGCCTTTTTCGTCCTTTTCGTCGCAGGCGCGCTGGCGCGGTTTTTTCGTTTTGATCCTGAGCGCAGTTGCTGGAAGCGTCGCGGTGGCTGCAGCCATCGGTTCTCCTGTCGAGGCACTCGAAGTGAATTATACCGAATGCCTCTCTGGTTTGCAGCACGAACGCTAACCCACGTCAGCGGTAGGGCTCGGGATAGTCCACCGAAACCAAACACAAGCCACTGGCGGGAACGGTGGGCCCGGAGCGGGTGCGGTCGCGCGCGGCAAAGATCGCAGCGATGTCTTGCGGCTGGAGCCTTCCCTTTCCCACTTCCAGCAGAGTTCCTACAATCTTGCGCACCATGTGGCGGAGGAAGGCGCGGCCGCGGATAGCGAGGATCACCTCCTGATCGCTGTCGCCGGTGGTCAAGTCCAGCGAGAGGATCGTGCGCACCTTGTTTTTCTCCTCGTCCCGCTCGGACGCCCAGGAGGAGAACGACGTGAAGTCGTGTTCACCAATGAAGCACGGCAACGCCGCGCGCATCGCGTCGGTATTGAGCGGGTAGGGATAGTGATAGACATAACGCCAAAGAAACGGGGGACAAATGTCCGCACAGAGCAGGCGATAGCGATAGGTTTTGGCTTCCGCGTGCCAGCGCGCGTGGAAGTCCCGCGGGACTTCCTGTACATCGGTCACACGGATTGCCGGTGGCAACAGGCTGTTCAGTGCCCGCCGCAGGTTCTCCGCGGGAATCTCGGAGCGAGTCTTGAAGTGGGCGACCTGGCCGAGCGCGTGCACGCCGGCATCGGTGCGTCCGCAGCCGTGCAGCCGCACCCGCTCCTGCGTAATCTTCTCCAAGACCTCGACCACCGCGCCTTGAATCGTGGGCAGCTTCGGCTGGATGGCCCAGCCGTAGTAGTCAGTGCCGTCATAGGCCAGGGTCAGTTTGAGGTTGCGCATACTGGTATCTGCATTCTACCGGTAGAAAGCCGCGCCGTGGACACGACCGCGCCGAGGCGGGACAAGACCTGGACAAGTGTGCACAACCTAGCGACGGCTCCCGGGCTTCTCAACCGGCAACCCGGCGTGGCACTGCGGGCACTCCTCGGCAGGATACGTTTCCAGGTTCAAGCGTACGAGCGCCCAGGTCGGCACATTCAACGTCGCGCGTCCACCGCTGCGGTCTACCAACGCCGCTACGCCCACCACCTCTGCCCCGCTGGCCCGCGCCACCTCCAGAGTCTCCCGCGTCGAGCCACCCGTCGTCAGCACGTCCTCCGCTACCAGCACGCGCTCCCCACGCCGCAGTTGAAATCCCCGGCGCAGCTCAAACCGTCCGTCGGCATCGCGCTCCACAAACAGCGCCCGTGCCCCCAACTGCCGCGCCACTTCATACCCCCAGACAATCCCGCCCAGCGCCGGCGCCACCACGGCTTCCACGCCTTTCCACCCGGCCTTCTCCACCAGCGCAGCCGCTAGCCGCGCCGCCTGCTCGGGGTGTTGCAGAACCTGCGCACACTGCACATAGACGGCGCTGTGCAACCCGGAGGACAACACAAAGTGCCCTCGGCGCACCGCTCCCGCTTGCTCCAGCAACTTGAGCGCTTCGCTGGCCTCCACGCGGCCAGCCTACGGGCTGCCCGCCGAGGCTGTCAAGCCAACCCCCCGGCCTGAACGATCCTCCAATGCTGAACTTCATTGCGGGACTTGGCCTCCCCCAGGCGGGAGCCTAGAGGCTCGGTGCCCCGGTGCTGTCATTCTGAGCGCAGCGAAGAATCTCAGCGAAGCAGTGATCGCGGTGTTGAGATGCTTCGTCCCGAAAGCTTTCGCGACTCAGCATGACAAACCGGAGCTGCCTGTGGTTACCTCCCTTATCGGAAGACGGCCTGGATCACCTGCTGCTTGCCGCAAGCGCGATCGGGATGCTAAGATACGTGCTCAGTTCATGCGCCCGTACAAGAACCTCCTCCCCGACTCCTACCTCCACCAGGAACTAGAAAGCCTGCTGCGCAAGAAGGGCGGCACGATCTCAGGCGAAGAGGTCTGCCGCGAGCTCTTCCACCTCACCGCGGCTCCGCCCGTGCTGGCCCGCACCTTGGTCGAGGAATTCATCCGCGACCAGCCCCACCTGCGGCTGACCGCGGAGGACGGCATCGAGTGGGCCGAGCCTGACCCGCAGGAAGTCTGGCGCCAGCGCCGCCACTTCCTCGTCCTCGATCTCGAGGCCACCGACGGTAGCCGCCGCGACCAGCGCATCATCGAAATCGGTCTCTGCCGCATCGAAAACGGCCGCATCACCCGCGAATGGAGCCAACTGCTCAATCCCGACCGCCCCCTCTCCCCCTGGGTGCGGCAGCTAACCGGCATCCGCGAGGCCGAGCTTCGCCAGGCGCCGCACTTCGCGGATGTGGCCGAGCAACTCCTCGAAGAACTCGAAGACGCCATCCTGGTCGCCCACCACGCCCGCTTCGACGTCGCCGTCCTCAGCCACGAATTCAGCCGCCTGCTGGGCCGCCGCCTCGGCAACCGCTACCTCTGCACCGTCGAGCTGTCGCGGCACTTCCTGCCCGGGATGGAAAACTATAGGCTGGAGACCTTGAGCCGCACGCTCGGCCTCACCCACGAGCGGCCGCACCGCGCCGGCTCCGACGCCCGCGCCACCGCCGAACTTTTCACCCGCCTGGCCCAACACTCCGACGGAGCCCTGGCCGCCCACCTGCGTCCTCGCCCGTTCACGGTGAACCGGTTCAGGGTGAACCCGCCGCAGTCCCGAAGCCTCGGAATTGGCGAGGCCCACCCACCCAGCCGCCCAGGCCCTGAAGGAAAGCGGAGCACGCCTCATGCCTGATTTACGCGAAAAAATCCGCTCTGAAGGGTAAAACGATGCGAAGCAAAGCCAAGACCGTCACTCAATACTTGGCTGCATTGCCCGCCGACCGGCGCAAGGCCATGCAGCGAGTCCGCGCCGCCATCCGCAAGCATCTGCCGAGAGGGTACGAAGAAACCATGCAGTACGGCATGATGAGCTATGCCGTGCCGCTGAGTCTCTATCCGCCCGGCTATCACTGCAAAAAAGATGAGCCCCTGCCGTTCATCTGCCTGGCCTCGCAAAAAAATCACATGGCCATCTACATGTTCTGCCTGTACGTCAACAGCAAAGATGAGGCGAGCTTGCGCGCCGCATACAAAGCCAGCGGGAAAACACTGGACATGGGCAAGAGCTGCATTCGATTTAAGAAAGTGGAAGACCTTGCGCTGGACGTCATCGGCAAGGCCATCGCCGGCATGCCCGTCAAGAAATTCATTCAGGTATACGAAGCCACGCGTGCATAGAGCTCCGCGGAAATGTCTGTTAGGGGGATGAGGTGCGGCTTGTATTTCAACCGGGGAAGCAAGAATTGCCTTCCGTATTTTCGATTCTTCACTTTAATAAGCCTCAGCTCAAGATGAAGTAAATAGCCGCTGAAAAAGAAAAGAATGAAACCTCACCTGCCCGGGTTTCGTAAGTCTAAATAGGTTGATTGGACAATCTGCTCAATGAGGAGTCTAGCAATGACCCGAACGACCCTAGGCCGTGCGACCGCCGTTATCCTGAGCCTGCTCTTGCTCGCGCTGCCCCTATCGGCGCAGAACGTTGATTTCACCAAGGGGAAGAGGCACTTCCCGTTCTTCTTTTCGCCCTACACGGCGCGGTTTGTGCCGCAGCCAAGCCTCGCCAATTCTCCGCGCATTGAAACCCTCATCCGCGAGGGCAAGCTCTATCTGAGCTTGCAGGACGCCATCTATCTGGCGCTCGAGAACAACCTCGACATCGTGGCGGCACGCTACGGCCCCGACATTGCCGAGACCGACGTCCTGCGCACCAAGGGCGGCGCGCTGGCGCGCGGCGCCGGCGGCGTGGGCACGGCCACGGCCCTGGGCGCGGGCACGGTCGGCTCGTTCGACCCCACCATCAGCTACAGCCTCAACTGGACCCGCCGCGATGTCCCTCAGACCACCACCTTCATCACCGGCACCAACGAACTCAAGACTACCCCCATGACCAATAACGTCACCATCTCCCAGTCCTTCGCCACCGGCACCAGCGTTAGCTTCATCTTCGACTCCTCCCGCACCTCCACCAACTCCCTCCGCTCCTCCTTCAACCCTTCGTTCACTTCCAGCCTCCAGGTCGGCTTCAGCCAGCGCCTGCTCAGCGGCTTCGGCCTCGGGCCCAACCTCCGCTTCATCCGCGTGGCCAAGAACAACAAGCAGATCAGCGACCACGCCTTCCTCCAGCAGGTGATGGACATCATCAGCAACGTCAAGAACGCCTACTGGGAACTGGTATTCGTCCGCGAGGACGTCAAGGTGAAGGAGCAGTCGCTGGCGCTGGCCGAGCGCCTCTACCAGGACAACAAGCGCCAGGTCGAAATCGGCACCCTCGCCCCCATCGAAGTCGTGCGCGCGGAATCCGAAGTCGCCCGCACCCGCCAGGACCTCATCGTCAGCCAAACCAGCCTCCTCCAGCAACAGATTACGCTCAAAGACCTCATCGCCAAGAACCCCATGGACCCGCTGCTCGCGCTGGTCGAGGTTGTCCCCACCGATAGCGTGCAGGTGCCGGAAGTGCCCGAAGTCCTCCCCATCCAGGATGCGATTCAGATTGCGATGGAGAAACGCCCCGAGATCATCCAGGCGCAGATTGACCTGAAGAACCGCGGCATCACCATCTCGGCGGTGAAGAACTCCATGCTGCCCAGCCTGGACGTCTTCGGCTTCTATACCGGCTCGGGGTTGGCGGGCCAGATCAACCAGTTGGCGGTCGGCGACCCCTTCTTCACCTTCCCCGACAGTCAGTTTATCGGCGGGTTCAACCGCAGCATGACCCAGGCCTGGCAGGGCGATTTCCCCAACTACGGTTTCGGGGTCACGCTCACGATTCCGCTCAAGAACCGCTCAGCCCAAGCCGATACCGCCCGCGCGCTGATCGAAGAGCGGCAGGCGCAGGTGCGCTATCGCCGCACGGTCAACTCCATGATCGTCGAGGTGCGCAACGCCCAGATCTCGCTCGAGCAGACTCGGGCGCGGATTGACGCGGCCGAGAAGTCGCGCCGCCTGTTCCAGGAGACTCTCGACGCCGAGCAGAAGAAGTTTCAGCTCGGCGCCTCGACCATCTTCCAGGTCATCCAGGCGCAGCGCGACCTTGCCCAGGCGGCCACGCAGGAGGTGCGCGCCCGGGTGGACTTCGTCCGCGCCCAGGTCAGCTTCGACCGCGCCCTAGGACGTACGCTCGAGCGCAGCAGCATCACCGTCGAGGGCGCCCACACCGGCGTCGCTAACCCGTAAAGCCTCCGTCCACTTGTCGAGCGGAGGCTCCGTTACGGCGGAACCTCCGCCCGCTTGTTCCTCACGGGTCGCTGGTCGCTGACCACCGGTCGCTGGCTCGCCCGTTGACCTCTCTCGAGCCATGCCCTATGATGCGTTCAAGCAGCTTCGGAGGCGGGCAGCGAGGCCACGATGACGAAGGAATCAAAGACGCTCACCGAAGAACGCCGCGAGACCCAGCGCAAGCCAACCCCCGCCGAGCTCCAATGGGAAGAGACGGTGCTGCGCAAGGCCCTGGAGGTGTCTCCAGAGCGCCCGGGAGGATTCACTACCGTCTCCGGTGTTCCCCTCCGGCGCCTCTATACGCCCGCCGATCTGCCTGAGTTCGACGCTGAGCGCGACCTCGGCTTTCCGGGCCAGCCTCCCTATACCCGCGGCATCCACGCCACCATGTACCGCGGCCGCCTCTGGACCATGCGCCAGTTCTCCGGCTTTGCCACCCCGGAGGAAACCAACCGGCGCTACCACTACTTGCTTTCCCAGGGACAGACCGGCCTCTCGGTCGCCTTCGACCTTCCCACCCTGATGGGCTATGACTCCGACCATGCGCTGGCGGAAGGTGAAGTGGGCAAGTGCGGCGTGGCGGTTTCTTCCCTCCGCGATATGGAAGTACTGTTCGACCGCATCCCGCTCGCTCAGGTCACCACCTCGATGACCATCAACTCCCCCGCCGCCATCATCTGGGCGATGTACCTGGCCGTGGCCGAAAAGCAGGGCGCCAAACTCGAGCAACTATCGGGGACAATCCAGAACGACATCCTGAAGGAGTACATCGCGCAGAAGGAATACATCTTTCCTCCCGCGCCCTCGATGCGGCTGGTGGTGGACACGTTCGAATTCGGCGTCAAGCACACGCCGCGCTGGAATACCATCTCCATCAGCGGCTACCACATCCGCGAAGCCGGCTCCACAGCCTTGCAGGAGCTCGCCTTCACGCTGCGCGACGGCATCGAATACGTCGAGTGGGGCATCGCGCGGGGCCTGGACGTGGATGAGTTCGTCCCCCGACTTTCGTTTTTCTTCAACGCCCACAACGATTTCTTCGAGGAGATCGCCAAGTACCGCGCCGCCCGCCGCATCTGGTATCGCGTGATGAGCGAGCGCTTCCGCGCCCGCACCGAGCGCGCCCGCATGCTGCGCTTTCATACCCAGACCGCCGGCTGCTCGCTCACTGCCCAGCAACCCTACGTCAACGTCATCCGCACCACCATTCAGGCGCTGGCCGCCGTTCTCGGCGGCACCCAGTCTCTCCACACCAACTCGCTCGACGAGGCCTGGGCGCTGCCCACCGAAGCCGCCGCCACCCTCGCCCTCCGCACCCAGCAGGTCATCGCCCACGAAAGCGGCGTCACCAACACCGTCGACCCACTCGGCGGCTCCTACTTCCTCGAGTGGTTCACGAACGAAATGGAACGCGGCTGCAACGAATACTTCGAAAAGATCGACGCCCTGGGCGGAATGATCCCCGCCATCGAGCGCGGCTACCCGCAGCGCGAAATCGCCGAGGCCGCCTATCGCTACCAGCAGGCCGTGGACCGCAAGGAGAAGATCATCGTTGGCGTCAACGAATACGCCGCCGCCGAGGAGCCGCCCATCGAAATCCTCCAGATTGATGAATCTGTCGCCCGCCGCCAGAAGGAGCGCCTGGCCGAGCTCCGCCGCACCCGCGACAACCGCCGCGTCACCCAGTGCCTGCGCGACCTCGAGGCCGCCGCCCGCGGGGACAAGAACACGATGCCCTACATCCTCGAGGCCGTCCGCGCCTACGCTACCCTGGGCGAAATCTGCGACGCCTTCCGCTCCGTCTTCGGCACCTACGAAGAAGTCTCCATCACCTGACCAAGAGACTCACCGCAGAGGCACAGAGAACACAGAGATGGCGAAGAAGAAGATACGGGTGGTGATTGCCAAGCCTGGGCTCGACGGCCACGACCGCGGCGCCAAGGTTATCGCCCGTGCTCTGCGCGACGCTGGCATGGAAGTCATCTACACCGGCCTCCGCCAGACCCCCGAGCAAATCGCCAGCGCCGCCCTGCAGGAGGACGTCGACGTCATCGGCCTCTCGATTCTTTCCGGCGCGCATCTAGTCATCGTCAACCGTCTGATGGAGCTGCTGCGCGAAAACAAGCTTGCCGACGACGTCCTCGTCCTCGTGGGAGGCATTATTCCGAGTGAGGACATCCCGGTTCTGAAACAGGCCGGCGTCGCCGAAGTCTTCCAGCCGGGCACGCCGACCCAGGCCATCATCGAGTTCATCCGCACGCGCGCCAAGTAACCGCCGTGCCTTCTACCCTCCGCCTGCACCGGGCCGGCCCCATCGCTCGCATCGAACTCCTCCCCCTGGGCGACTTTCCTCGCCTCTCGACGCCTGCCCTAGCCGAATTGGAAGCCACCTTGCTCGCCCTCTGGCGCGACGCCTCTTGCACCGGTATTGTCATCCACGGCAACGACCAGGCTTTCGCCGTCGGCGCCGAGATCGCCGAAGTCATCGCTCTCACTCCTCTCAATGCCCTGCCCTTCGCCCGCCGCGGCCAGCAGCTCTTTGACTCGCTGGCCGCCTCGCCCAAACCCATCGTGGCCGCCATCCACGGCTATTGCCTCGGCGGAGGCTTCGACCTGGCGCTCGCCTGCCACCGTCGCCTGGCCTCCCCGGCGGCCGTCTTCGGCCATCCCAGTAGCTCGCTCGGCCTCGTCACCGGCTGGGGTGCCACGCAGCGCCTGCCGGGACTCGTGGGAAAGAGCCGTGCCCTGGAACTGCTTCTCTCTTCTGACAGAATCACTGCCGCGCAGGCCCACAGTATCGGACTCGTCGACCTTCTCGTGCCAGCCGAGCAACTCTTGCCCGCCGCCATCGCGGAAGCCCGGCGGCTCAAGAGCTCCCCGATTCCCTTGACCCCCGACGCCCTCTTGGACTAACTTGGCCTTCCTTTCATGGGGTCCCGCGTCGCCATCATCGGCCTCGGCTTCACGCCGGCCCGCCCTACTTCATCCCATCAGTCCTACAAGGAGATGATGTTTGAGGCGGCGCAGCGCGCCTACGCTGACGCCGGCATCGAAGCCGCCGACGTCCAATCCTTCGTCACCTGCGCCGAAGACCTGAACGAAGGTCTAAGCATCTTCGACGAGTACACGCCCGACCAGCTCGGCGCCATGCTCAAGCCCATGCACACGCTCACCCAGGATGGTCTGCACGGCCTCGCCGACGCCGCCCTGCAGATTCTCTCCGGGCTCTTCGAACTCGTTGTCGTCGAAGCCCATAGCAAGGCTTCCAACATCGTCGCCCCCGACTGGATCGCCGACTACGCCACCGACCCGGTCCTCAACCGTCCCCTCGGCCTCAACCCGCACTACATCGCCGGACTCGAGATGCAGCGCTTCCTCCACGAAAGTGGCGTGAAGCACGAGCAGTGTGCGCACGTCGCCGCCAAAAATCGCCGCCACGCCCTCCGCAACCCCGCTGCCGCCTACCCGGCACATCTGGAAGCGAAAGACGTGCTGGCTTCCCCGCCTGCCTTCGAGCCGCTGCATGAAAAGGAAATCGCGCGCACCGCCGACGGCTGCATCGTCCTGGTGGTAGCTGGTGAAGACCGGGCGCACCGCAGTGCCGCCAAACCTGTTTGGGTGCGCGGCGTGGGCTGGGCCAACGGCTCCTTCGCCCTCGAATCCCGCAACTGGGCGCACCCGGACTACGTCCGCCGCGCTGCTGAAATCGCCTACCGGCAAGCCGGCATCCACGACCCCGCCCGCGAAATTCAACTCTTGGAAGTGGACGACACCTACGCCTACAAGGAATTGCAGCACCTCGAAGCCCTGCGCGTCTTCCCGAACGCTGCCGATGCTGCCCGCGCTACCGAGCGTGGCGAGACGCAGCAGGGCGCGCGGCTGCCCGTGAACGTCTCCGGCGGCGTGCTCGGCATGGGCAACTTGCTTGAAGCCAATGGCCTCGCGCGCGTCGCCGAACTCGTTCTGCAGCTCCGCGGCCAATCAGGGGCACGCCAAGTCGAAGGCGCGCGCGTCGGCCTCGCCCAATCCTGGCGCGGCGTACCCACGACCAGCGCCGCCGTCGCAATTCTGGGCCTGGAGTGAAGATGGGATATCGGAAGGTAGCCATCGTCGGCGCGGGCATGACCAAATTCGTGCGCCGGGCACTGGAAACTCCGCGCGAGCTTTCTTGGCTCGCCGCCAAAGCCGCCCTCGATTCAGCCGAGATGAAGCTCGACCAGGTTGACTCCGTCGTCTTCGGCTCCGCCCCCGACGCCTTCGACGGCCTGCACATGAAGGGCGAATTCGTTGCCGATGGCTGCGGCGCTTGGGGCAAGCCCTACCTGCGCTGCTACGTCGGCGGCGGCACCGGCGTCTATGCCATCGCCCAGGGCTGGCTGCACGTCGCCTCGGGCCTCTTCGATACCTGCCTGGTGGTCTGCGAAGAAAAAATGTCCACCTGCCAGCCCCACCCCCAAGGCGCCTTCCTCACCATCTTCGACAATTTCACCGAGCAGCCGCTCAAGCCCAACCTCCTCTGGATCTTTGCGCTCGAGCAGAACCGCTACATGCAGGTGCACGGCATCACCCTCGAGGAAATCGCCCGCGTCTCCGTCAAGAACAAGCGCAACGCCCTCGGCCATCCCTGCGCGCAGCTCGGCGCGGAACTCACGGTAGAAGATGTGCTCAAGAGCGAAGTGATGGCCTGGCCGGTGCATCGCTTGATGGTGAGCCCCACCAGCGACGGCGCCGCCGCCGTCGTTCTTGCCGCCGAGCACGTCGCCCGCCGGGTCACCAACAAGCCGGTCTGGATCGAAGGTGTGGGCTGGTGCCTCGACACCGCCTACTGGACCAACCGCGACCTCTACTACCCCCGCTACGTCGAGCGCGCCGCCCGCATGGCCTACGAGATGGCCGGCATCCGCGAGCCGCGCAAGGAAATCAACATCGCCGAGCCGTACGACCCCTTCGCCTACAAAGAACTTCACCACCTCGAAGGCCTGCAACTCGCCCCCAAAGGTCAGGCGGCCAAGTTGCTCGCCGACGGCGTCTTCGACCGCGACGGTGACCTGCCCGCCACCCCTTCGGGCGGACTGCTCGGCGTCGGCAATCCCATCGCCGCTGCCGGCACGATGAAGATTTGCGAGCTGTTCTGGCAACTGCGCGGTGAGGCGGGCGCGCGCCAGGTCCCCGGCAAGCCCCGCCGCGGCGTGGCGCAGGCTTGGGGCGACTTGATGCAAGTCGGAACGGTTGTGGTGGTGGGAGTCTAGATGGAAGGCCAGCCGAAAAATCCGCGCGGCACTTCGCTCTCGAGCGACGACATCAAGCGCGGGCGAACCTTCCTCCTCCCCTACACGCCGCGGCTTGAGTACGCCTGGGACTGCGGCGAAGCCATCACGCGCTATCTCGAGGAACTTAAGAATGGGCGGCTCGTCGCCCGCACCTGCCATCGCTGCCAGCGCACCCTGCTCCCTCCGCGCATGTTCTGCGAAGTCTGCTTCCGGCCGACGGATGACTGGGTGTTCGTAAAAGATACCGGCACGGTGAACACCTTCTCGCTTTGCTACGTCACCTGGGACGTCCGGAAGCTACGCAAACCCGAGATTCCCGCCGTCATCGAGATGGACGGTGCCTCGCCCGGCATGGGCATCATGCACCTGCTGGGTGGCGTGGACCCGAAAAAAGTTCGCGTCGGCATGCGCGTGCGGGCAGTCTGGAAGCCCCCGACCGAGCGCACCGGCAGCATCACCGACATCCTCTACTTCGCGCCGCTCAAAGGCAACGGGACCGCGGCACGGCGGAAGCGGAAGGGGAAGCGATGAGCAACTCGGCTGAAGCACCGCGTACTTGGCGGGGCAACATCCCGGTGACCTCGCTCTACACCGCCGGCGTCGGCGGCACGCTCTTTTTCCGCGCGCTGAAGGAACGGGGAGAGCTTCTCGCCTCGCCCTGCCCCGCATGTAAGGTTTCCTATTTCCCGGCGCAACAGTTTTGCCCCCACTGCTTGGCTGAACTGACAGAGACGAAACCGGTCCCGCCGGATGGAGAAGTCTCGAGCTTCACCCGTGTGCATCTCGACCGCGATGGCGCGCGGCTGCCCGTGCCGGTTACGGTTGTCGCCGCAAAGCTCGACGGCACCGACACCGTCCTTGTCCATTACTGGCTGGGCAAGGAACCGCCACGCATCGGCACCCGCACGCGCGTGCGCATCAAACCCAAGGCGAAACGCGTCGGCTCCATCCTCGACATCGAAGGATTTGTGCCAGCCTGAGCTGGAACGAACTGCGCAGATTTGAGGAGGGCGTGATGACTCGACTCCGTCTTTATCCCATCCTTCTGGTCGCAGCGTTCCTGCTGCCGGCCGCTATCCGACCCATGCCGGCGGCGGAGGAACCTGCGACGCCCGTCGAGGAGAAGAAAGAAGAGGCCAAGAAGGAAGAGCCCAAGCGGCCCGAACTCGGCCCCCTGCGTAAGATTGAGTTCACCACCGACGAAGGCACTTGGATGTCGGTGGACATCTCGCCCGATGGCAAGACCATTGTCTTCGACCTGCTCGGCGACATCTACACGATGCCGGCCACCGGCGGCGAGGCCCGCCGCATCCACGCCGGCACCGCCTTCGACCATCAGCCGCGCTTCTCCCCCGATGGCAAGCGCATCGCCTTCATCAGCGACCGCGACGGCAACGAGAACCTCTGGATCTCGGACGCCGACGGCTCCAATCCCAAGCAGCTCACCAAAGAAAAAGATTTCTACCTCGGCTCGCCCACCTGGACCCCGGATGGCCGCTACTTGGTCGTGCGCAAACAGGACACCAAACCCGCCGGCATCCCGCCCGTCGAACTCTGGCTCTACCACGTCGAAGGCGGCACGGGTGTGCAACTGGTCAAGAAAGACCAGTACCACACCGTCAGCGGCGCCACCGTGCATCCCGCCGGCCGCTACATTTTCTTCTCTGCCCGCCGCCCCTCGTTTTCCTATTTGCCGGATATGAGCAGTGGCCTCTGGCACCTCTATCGCCTCGACCGCGAGAACGGCGAGATTACCCGGATGACGACCGGCTACGGCGGCGGCATCCGGCCCCTCGTTTCCCCCGACGGTAACTGGCTGGCCTACGCCCGCCGCGTGGATGCGGCGACCACCCTGCGCCTGCGCGACCTCCGCACCGGCGCCGAACGCGTCCTCGCCCGCGCCATCACCCGCGATGAGCAGGAAGGCTTCGCCGAGCAGGACGTCTTCCCCGGCTACGCCTTCACGCCCGATGGCTCCGCCATCCTCCTCTGCAATGGGGGAAAGATTCAGCGCATTGATGTGGCCAGTGGGAAAGCCGACGTGATTCCCTTCACCGCCAAAGTCGAACAGGAGGTGGCGGAACAAGTCTATCCGCCGCTGCGGGTCGAGGAAGGTGAGCTGCGCGTCCGCATCATTCGCTGGCCCACGCTCTCCCCCGACGGCCGGACGCTGGCCTTTTCCGCGCTCGGCAAACTCTGGGCCATGACCCTGCCGAATGGAAAACCCCAGCGGCTCACCACCGACGTCCACCGCGAGTACGCGCCCGCCTTCTCGCCCGATGGACGCTGGATTGCCTACGTCTCCTGGTCGGACGAAGAGGGCGGCCACGTCTGGAAAGTGCCTGCCACCGGGGGCAGCCCACAGCGCTTGACCCTACGTCCGGCGCGTTATACCAATCCCGCCTGGTCGCGCCAGGGCGACCGCCTCGCCGTCATCATGGGCAGTGGCGCCGAATTCCGCGGCCAGCAGCCTGAAGACGACCCCTACCTCGAAGTCCGCTGGCTGCCGGCCTCCGGCGGCGAAACTCACCTGGTCATGCCCATTCGCCCGAGCAACGGCTTGCGCTACTTCCCCGCCCTCACCTTCAGCCGAGATGGCGAACGTCTCTACTTCACCCAACCGGCTCCACCCCCCAAGCCCGATGACCCGCCCAAGACCGACCTCATCTCGGTCAAACTCGACGGGACAGACAAGAAGTCGCTGCTGCGCTTCAGCCCGCAGGATGAGGTCGTTCCCTCCCCCGATGAAACCCAGGCCGCCTTCGTCAGTGGCGACAACGTCTTTGTGGTCCCGCTGCCGGGCGTTCAGTTCCAAACCGTGGACATCGCCCTCGAGAAGGGCGCGCTGCCGGTCAAACGCCTGACCACGGAGGGCGGCGGCTTCGTCGCCTGGGCCGACAACCAGACCCTCACCTGGGGCTTCACCAACAAGTTCTTCCGCCAGCGGCTTGATCAGGAAAAGCCGGAGACGTTTGAGATTGACCTGCGCGTGCCGCGCGCCCGGCCTACCGGCAAGCTCGTGCTCCGCAACGCCAAGCTCGTCACCATGAAGGGCGAGGAAATCATCCCGCGCGGCGACATCGTGATCGAGGACAACCGCATCACCGCCGTCGGCCCGAGCGGCAAAGTCACCCTGCCGAAGGACGCCGCCACCTACGACCTGCGCGGCAAAACCATCATCCCGGGCCTCGTCGACACGCACGCGCACATGCACTATTCCGCCTTCGAAATCTTTCCGGAGAAGAAGTGGCAGTATGTGGCCAACCTCGCCTACGGCGTGACCACAACCCGCGATGTGTCGGCCCCCAGCCTCGACGTTTTCGGGCAGGGCGAAATGGTGGAGACGGGCGACCTCCTGGGCCCACGGATTCATTCCACCGGCCACGTCATCTACGGCGGCAACCGCATCGCCCAGTTCACCCCCATCAACAGCATCGAAGACGCCCGGCGCGTCGTCCGCCGCTACAAAGCCTACGGCGCTACCTCGCTCAAGGAATACCAGCAGATGCGGCGCGAATCCCGCCAATGGCTGGCCCAGGCCGCGCGCGAGGAAAAAATCTTCCTCACTGCCGAAGGTGGCGGCGACCTCAAGCTCGACCTCACCTTCGCCATTGATGGCTACAGTGGCTTCGAGCACTCCCTGCCCATCACGCCGCTCTACCGCGACACGACCGAGTTCGTCGCCCAGACGAAGATCTACTACACCCCTACGCTCATCGTCTCCTACGGCGGCCCCACCGCCGAGCACTGGTTCTACAACAAGGCCAACCCCCATGACGACGCCAAGCTCCGCCGTTTCACCCCGCACGGCGAGCTTGACCCGCTCGGCCGCCGCCGCATTACCTATCCCGACGACGAATACAACTTCCCCGCCGTGTCTCGCGGCGCCACCGACATTGCCCGCCGCGGCGGCAACGTCTGCCTGGGCGCACACGGGCAAGTCCAGGGTCTGGGCGCGCACTGGGAGCTCTGGGCGCTGGAGATGGGCGGAATGACCGCGCACGAGGCGCTCCGCAGCGCCACCCTCCGCGGTGCCGAGGCCATGGGCCTCGCGCAAAACTTGGGCTCCATCGAAGTTGGCAAGCTCGCTGACCTGATCGTGCTCAACTCCGATCCGCTCGCCAACCTCCGCACCTCCACCGACATCGCCTACGTCCTCATCAACGGTAACCTCTACGACGCCACCACGATGGACCAGCTCTGGCCGGTGAAGAAGCCGCTGGGCAAATTCTTCTGGCAGAAAGACGAGTAGACGCAGCCGCATGCCCACCCCCGTCGAGACCACCCTGCGCGTGCGCTACGCCGAGACCGACCGCATGGGCGTCGCCTACTACGCCAATCACTTCGTCTGGTTCGAGGTGGGTCGGGTAGAATGGTTCCGCCAGCACGGCTTCGTCTACAAGGAAATGGAAGAGCAGGATGGCGCCTACATCATCGTGGCCGAGGCGCGCTGCAGCTACAAAGCCCCCGTCCGCTACGATGACCTGATCATTATTCGCACCTGGTTGCAGGAAGCGCGCACGCGGACCCTGGTATTTGCCTACGAGATTCTCCGCCAGCTCGACCGCGCGCTGCTCGCCACCGGCGAAACCACCCACGTCATCACCGACCGCGACGGCCGCCCCCGCACGCTGCCCGACCGCTACCGCGCCCTCTTCAGCCTCACATGAGGAAAGCAATGACCGTTGAGTTGACCGGAAGCAGCCTTACAGTTGAACAGTTTCGGGCTGTCGTCTTTGACGGAGCCGCGTGCCGCCTAGGCGCCCGCGCCCGCCGCGCGGTGGAGCGCTCGCGCCGCACCATCGAACAGTTCGTCGCCCACGATGCCGTCGTCTACGGCGTGACGACGGGCTTCGGGGAACTGGCTAGCGTCAAAATCTCTCGCAATCAACTCCGCGACCTGCAGCTCAACCTCCTGCGCAGCCACGCCGCCGGCATGGGCGAGCCCCTGACCGAGGCCGAAACGCGCGCCACGCTGCTCCTCCGCGCCAATGTGCTGGCCAAGGGATACTCCGGGGTGCGACCGGCCGTCATTGACCTGCTTTGCGAGCTGCTGAACCGCTGCGTGCATCCCGTCATCCCCGCGCGCGGCTCGGTAGGAGCGAGCGGCGACCTGGCGCCGCTCTCGCATCTCGCGCTGGTGCTCGTGGGCGAGGGCGAGGCTATCGTCGAAGGCACCCGCCTGCCGGGTGCCAAGGCGCTCGCACAATCCGGCCTGAAGCCCCTGCGCCCGGAAGCCAAGGAAGGCCTCGCGCTCATCAACGGCACACAACCTTCCCTGGCGGTCGGATTGCTCACCCTGCTCGATGCCGAAACCCTCGCCGACACCGCCGACGTGGCTGCCGCCTTGACCCTTGATGCCCTGCGCGGCACGCCCACCGCCTTTGACGCCCGCATCCACGACTTGCGTCCCTTTCCCGGACAGAAAAAGAGCGCGCGCAACCTCTTGCGGTTGAATCAGGGAAGCGAAATCCGCGAGTCGCACCGTTCGCCGGCCAAGGACCCCCGTGTGCAGGACGCCTACAGCCTGCGCTGCACCCCCCAGGTGCACGGAACGGTGCGCGATGCGCTGGCCCACGCCCGCCGCGTGCTCACCATCGAGATGAACAGCGGCACCGACAATCCGCTGGTCTTCGGCAAAGAAGTTCTCTCCGGCGGCAACTTCCACGGCCAGCCGGTGTCGCTGGCGATGGATCTGGTGGCCATCGCGCTGGCCCAGTTGGGCGGCATCAGCGAGCGGCGTGTCGAGCGGCTCGTCAATCCCGCGCTCAGCGGCCTGCCGGCATTTCTCACCAAGCAGGCCGGGTTGAATTCCGGCTTCATGATGGCGCAGGTGACCGCAGCGGCGTTGGCGTCCGAGAACAAAGCCCTGGCGCACCCGGCTTCGGTGGACTCCATCCCGACTTCGGGACAGGAAGACTTCGTCAGCATGAGTATGGGCGCGGCCTTGAAGGCACGGCAGGTGGCCGATAACGTCAAGACCATTCTGGCGGTGGAGTTGCTCTGCGCCTGTCAAGGGATTGACTTGCTCGCCCCGCTGAAGACCGGCCGCCTGGCTCAGCGCGCTGTGCAAGCCGTACGCCGCACGGTCCCCAAACTCGACGCCGACCGCCCCCTCACCCCCGACATCGAGGCTGCCCGCCAGCTCATCTCCGCGCGAACTTTTCAGAAACTCGTCTCCCGCTCCAATCAAGTAGTCAGCAGTAAGTAGTCGGTTGTCAGAGCCGGTTTCGAGTTTCGATTTTCGAGTTTCGTTCTTCGATTTCAAGCGAGGGCGCGATGGAGGAAGGGAACGAAACGCAGGCCGGCGAGCCAACTGAAGGGGAAATAACCCAGCGTGTAGTGACCGCAGGGCAGCAGGAGCCGCTCGTAGGGAATCTGCCAGCGCTCGAACTCCGCCCAGAGCTCGGCCGAAAACTCCGGCAGGAAGGCGCGGTCGTAGCGGCCGGAGATGAGCAGGCACTGCTTCCCCGCCCCGGCCATCCGCCGCACGTAGGGAAACGGACTGATGGGCAACCAGTAGTGACGCAACTCTGCCGGAGTAACGTGCGCGCGCAGGCTCTCCCATACATGCGCAGTCGTCATCCCCGTGCGCACTACATCGGCGAAATAGGTCGAGACGTGGAGGAACACGCCGGCCCGGAGCGCCGGCTCGTGGGCGAGCGTGATGAAGGCAATCGCCGACCCCAGGCTCGTGCCGAGAATCCCCAGCCGGCGGTAGCCTTGCTCGCGCAGCCAGGGCACGAGCCGCCGCACGTCCAGCACCGCTTGCCGCGAAGCCTCAAGCGTCAGCCCCACGTTCGGGCACACCATCTGGTCGGCGCGCTCGGCACCGGGCGGCTGGCGCTCGTCGTGGTAGGGCAGGCTGAGACGCACAGCGGTCATCCCAAAGCGCGCCAGGGTGCGACAAATGTTGACGTGGCTTTCCGGCTCGGCATTCCACTGCGGCAGGACAATGACGGCGCGCTCTCCTCGACGCGATCCAGGCGCGCCCGACTCGAAGATGCGCGCATACACGGTGTTGTTCTCCGGAAACGCGGTCTGAATCGCGCTTGGGAAGAGCAGGCGGTCGCCTTCCCGCCGGTACCACGGCGCGGGCTCGGTCGCAAAGAAACGCTCACTGTCGGCCACTGCCTGCGCCGCATACTCCGCCAAAAACGCCCGCGGCTCGACTCCGGGGCCGTCCGTTCCCAGGTACTCTATCCCCCAGCCGAAGGGCTGGAGCCGCCGGCGCGTCTCCCGCCGCCAATGCGCCCGTTCGACGGATTGGATGAAGTAGCCAAACACGGTAAGCGGGGACTGTAGTGATTTTGAAAGCGGTGTGTCAATCCCAGGCTGTACGCTGTACCTCGTACTTTGTACCGTGTGCCTTGTACTTTGTACCTGCTACGGCGTGCGGGGATTTGCGATAATCGGGCGCGCATGAAGCTGACCGCTACCCTCATCACCCGCAACGAGGAGCGGAATCTCCCCCGCGTACTGGCCTCCCTGCGCCTGGCGGACGAAATCATTGTGGTGGACGCGGGGAGCAGGGACCAGACCGTGGCCATTGCCCGCCAGCAGGGCGCACGCGTCCTGGAGAGGCCCTGGACGAATTTTGCCGAACAGAAAAATTTCGCCGCCGCGCAGGCGACCCACGACTGGATTTTCAACCTCGATGCCGACGAAGCTTTGAGCCCAGCGCTCGAAGCCGAACTCCGCGCCTGGAAGGAAGCTGAGCCGCAGGCGGTCGCTTACCGGATGCCGCGCAAGGCGCGCTATCTGGGCGAATGGATTCGGCACTCGGGCTGGTATCCGGACCCCAAGATTCGCCTCTACCGGCGCGACCGCGCCCGCTTTGTCGGCGCGCTGCACGAGACCATCAGAACCGAGGGGCCGGTGGGAGATTTCGAAGGCGAAATTCTACATTTTACCTGCGACTCGCTCGCCGACCACGTGGCCCAAGTCAACTTCTTCACCACGCTTGCCGCCCGCGAACTCTACGCGCAGGCGGGAAACCACCGCCGCCGCGGCTGGCTCTTGCCGGCCATGCTCGCCCCGCCGCTCACGTTTCTGCGCACCTACTTTCTCCAGCAAGGCTTCCGCGACGGCTATCGAGGTTTCCTGATTGCGGCGATGGCCGGGTTTTACGTCTTCCTGAAGTACGCCAAACTCGGCGTGCTGGCCGGCGGCGGCACGCTCGACGAGCCCACGGCATGGCGTCAACCCTGAACACCCTCCACGTGGACTTGCGGCCGGATTGGCGCGGCGGCCAATACCAGGCCTGGCTCCTGCTGCGCGGCCTGGCCGCGCGCGGCCACCGCGTTTCCCTGCTCACCGTGCGCGGAAGCCCCCTGGCAAAGCGTGCGCAACACACCCGCATTCCGGTCGAGGAAGTCTCATCCAGCTTTGCCCGCCTCCGGGCCGCCCGCCGTCTGCGGGAACTCGTGCACCGCGAACGCTTCGACGTCGTGCACGCGCACGAGGCCCATGCCCACACCGCACTCTGGCTCGCCCGGATTCCAGGCCCCGGCGCGCGCATTGTTTCGCGCCGCGTTACCTACTCTCCTGCGGGCAACTGGCTTTCCGGAAGGAAATATCGGAGTGGGCTCGACCGCTACATCGCCGTCTCCGACCACGTCCGCCAGAGTCTGGCGACGAAAGGCCTCGTCAATGTGTCAGTGGTCCACGACGGCGTGGAGCTGCCGGTCGTGTCCTCCCCGGCAAGTCGGAAGGACGCGCGCACGCGCCTGGGCATCCCACTGGATGGCGTTGTGCTCTCCTGCCTGAGCGTGCTGGAGCCGGGCAAAGGCCAGGCGGCTGTCATCGATGCCCTGCCGGCCATTCGGCAATCCCTCCCCGCCACGCTCCTGCTCGGGGGTGAGGGTTCCCTGCGGCGAGAACTTGAGCAGCGCGTGCGCGCGCTGGGAGTAGACTCCGCCGTCCGCTTCTTGGGCTACGTCGACAACTTGGAAGCATTCTTTGCGGCAACCGACATTTTTATCTTTTTGGCGCAGAATGAAGGCCTGGGAACTTCGCTCTTGCACGCGATGGCGCACCAATTGCCCGTGATCGCGCTCGATGAGACCGCGGCTGCGGAGGTGATCCGCGACGGTGAATCCGGCCGGCTCCTCCATAGCAGCCGGCCCGAGGCCGTGGCCGGCGCCGTCCTCTACCTCGCGCGCCATCCGGAGCTGGCGCGCGAATTGGCGCTGCAAGCCCGCACCACCATCACCGAACGCTTTACGGCCGATCATATGGTGGAGAAAACGCTCAAGGTGTATCGCTCCGTCCGCCAGTCGCAGGACAGCGCGCTATGAGCCTGCTCCTCGTCTTCCTCCTCGGCCTCGCCATCGGCAGCTTCCTCAACGTCTGCATCTACCGGCTGCCCCGCGGCGAATCCATCGTACATCCGCGCTCCCGCTGTCCTCACTGCCAGGCGCAGATTCGCGCGACCGACAACATCCCCGTCGTAAGCTATCTGCTGCTGCGCGGGCGCTGCCGGAACTGTCACCAGCCGATTGCGGCATTCTATCCCCTGGTCGAGTTGGCCAGCGCCGGCTTGCTTGCTCTCCTCTATCTGCGTCACGGGCTTTCTCCGCTCGGGTGGAAGAACGCCGTCTTTGCTCTCTTGCTCCTGGTTCTGATCGTGACCGACCTGCGCGACCGCATCCTCCCCGATGTCCTAACCCTTCCAGGAATTGCTGCCGGAGTCGTGTTTTCGCTCTCTATTCCCGTCGCCGACGAATCCGCCGCCCTCCTCATAGGCCTGACCGGCTGGATCCCCCACTGGCGGATCTTATCGCTAGCGGAGGCAGCATTCGGGGCAATCTTCGGTGTCGTGTCTTTCTTTGTAATTAGAAAGGCCTACTGGCTGTGGCGGCATCGTGAAGGATTAGGACTTGGCGACATCAAGATGATTGGGCTAGTAGGAGCGTTCCTAGGGATGAAGCTCACTTTCGCGACGATTCTCCTCTCCTCCCTAGCAGGTTCCTTTTTTTCAGCGCCTATTTTTCTTATGTGGCTTCTGCGCAGTTGGACCGACCAGAAAGTGGATCGAGTGCGAAGGAAACTGATGTTCCGCATGCGAAAACCAATGTCCCGGATCAGATTCGCAGCCATGAAGACAGGCCGGACGCAGATCCGGTACGGGGTCTTCCTCGGTACCACCGCTCTCTTTCTCCTCTTGTGGGGTGAGGATCTTCTCGCGTGGTACGTCAGGATGTCTCAGATTCACTGAGACTTGCAGCACTAGAAGTTATTGCAAAACCCATTTGAAGGGTGTGATTTTACAGTAGTTGGTTT
>JBBIPK010000010.1:0-58700 GCA_037442885.1 Acidobacteriota bacterium
CAACCTCCAGGCCGACGACTACTACTACTACTACCGCTACTACCACGCCAACTACGGAACGGAAAGCGATGAGCGCAGATCGACCGCATAACGGTGCTGTGAAAAGGCTGGCGTGGAGGTAGACGATGCAAGTGTTCTTGGATTCAGCGAACTACCAGGAAATCGAGCACTGGTTGCGCCAAGGCGTGGTTGACGGCGTTACGACCAATCCCAGCATCATGTTCAAAGACGGCGTCTACGACCTCGAGGAAGGCGTGCGCCACCTCTGCAGCTTGCTGGGCGACCGCCCCGTCAGCGTGGAAGTCACCTCCAATGACGCCCAGGAGATGCTTGCGCAGGCCCGCACCTTCGCCGGCTGGGCACGAAATGTCGTGGTCAAGATTCCCATTGTGAATGAATACGGTGAATCTTCCCTCGGTGTGGTGCATGAACTGAGCTGTGAGGGAATTGCGGTCAACTGCACGGCTATTCTCTCCTTCAACCAGGCAATGCTCGCAGCCAAGGCCGGCGCTCGCTACGTCAGTGTGTTTTCCGGGCGCATTGCCGATGAGGGCAACGACGCCTGCGTGGTGATTCGCAACCTGCGGCACTGGCTGGATGACTGGCATCATCCGTCCAAGATCATTGTGGGCAGCATCCGGACCGTGATCGACATCCAGAACGCAGCCTTGGCAGGGGCCCACATCGTCACCGTGCCGCCGCAATTCCTCCCCAAAATGCTTGACCACAAATACACGCGCGAGACGGTGCGCCAGTTCAATCGCGACGCAGAAAAAACCTTGGCACACATTGCCCAAGCGCATGGGGACTAGGTGCTGTGTCCGACATTACCGGTGTGAAGATGCAGGTAGGCGATATCAGCCAGGGACGACGGTAGCGCAAGTACGGATATGTTCGTGGAATCTCTCGCGGAGGAGAGGATCCTGATTACGGGGGGTAGTGGCCTAGTTGGCCGCAGTCTCACCCAGTCGTTGATGACTCGGGGCGTCCGAGTTGTGTCGGTTGGAAATAGGCGCGGAGAAGAAAAAGTCGACTTGCGTAATCCCAGGCAGACAGCTCAACTGTTTGAAAGAGTCAAACCGACGTGCGTTTTTCACCTGGCAGCGCGTGTTGGCGGTATCTATGCCAACATGCACTACAAGGCCGCGTTCTATTCCGACAATACTTTGATCAACGTGAATGTGGTGAACGAGATTGCGCGCCACCGTGTTCCGTTTGTTTTTGCCATGGGTACTGGCTGCGCCTATCCGAAGCGCCTGGAGGGCTCAGAGCTCTGTGAGGAATCTTTCTTGGATGGTGTCCCCGAGCCGACCAACGACGCCTACGCCTACGCCAAGCGCAATTTGCTGGTTCATCTGATGGCCCTGCAATCCCTCTACGGCTGTCGCTACGTGTACGCGATTCCTGCCAACATCTACGGGCCGCACGACAACTTTCATCCGTTGAACTCGCATGTGATTCCGGCCCTGATCTATCGCTTTTGCCAAGCCCGCATGGCTGGACTCCCTGAAGTGAAAGTGTGGGGAACAGGGAGTGCGGCGCGCGATTTCCTCTATATCGAGGACTTGATCCAGAGCATGTGGATCATCTGGCAACACAACGCGACCCAGGGTCCGATCAATATCGCCACGGGGCAACAGACTACGATTCGGGAGCTCGCCACCCTGGTGGCCGACGTCGTCGGATATCAAGGCGAGATTGTTTGGGATCCGGCGCAGCCGGAAGGCCAACTGGCGCGCAAGTTCTCCACCGCCAAGATCGAAGGCTTGGGTTGGCGGCCGCGCTTCTCCCTGCGGGAAGGCCTGGCAAGAACCGTGGAGTGGTTCGAGAGAAACCATGCGCCTTTGGCGACAACCCAGAGCAGGCGAGACACAGATGAGAGAGAAGGATGCCGCGCGTGAGGATTCTTATCACTGGCATTACTGGTTTTGTTGGTTCCCACTTGGCCGAGGAGCTCCTTGCCAATCATCCCGAGGTTGAGGTGCATGGCCTGCTGCGCTGGCGGAGTCCACGCCAGAACATTGAGCAGATCGAGAGCCGACTCAGGCTCCACTACGGTGACTTGCGCGATCTCTCGTCCTTGGTGCGCGTCCTTAAGGAGGTTGAGCCAGATGCGATCTCTCACCTAGCGGCTCAATCCTTCGTCACAACGAGCTACTGGGCTCCGGTTGATACCGTCGAAACCAACGTCTGCGGGACGTTCAACCTGCTCGAAGCTGTTCGTATTGCCCGCCTCGATCCCATCATCCATGTGTGTAGTTCGTCTGAGGTGTACGGTCAAGTCGATCCGACTGAAATTCCGATCACAGAGACGTGCCCCCTGCGTCCGGTGAGTCCCTACGGGGTGAGCAAGGTGGGCGAGGATATGGCCGCCTGGATGTATCACCGCGCCTATGGGTTGAGAACCATCCGTACTCGTATGTTCACCCACAGCGGACCTCGCAGGGGGGAGGTATTCGTGGACTCGTTCTTCGCCAGGCAGTTAGCGCTGGTGGAGAAGGGCTTCTGTGAGCCGGTCATCCGGGTAGGAAACTTGGACTCGATCCGCACTTTCTGCGACGTGCGGGACACTGTGCGTGCGTACTGGCTCGTGCTGACCAAGTGCCGACCGGGCGAAGTCTACAACATTGGTGGCGACACCGTGCTCTCGATCCGGGAAGTGCTCGACCGGCTCCTTAAGATGACGACCTATCCGGGGAAAATTGCCGTGGTGCAAGATCCCGAACTACTGCGCCCGGCGGATGTAACGAACCAAGTTCCCTGCACGGACAAGTTTCGCGCGGAGACCGGATGGGTTCCGCAGATTCCCTACGCGCAGACGTTGCAGGACATGCTCCGGTACTGGAGAGATCGCGTCAGCGCCACACGAACGGAGGAACTCGTCAGGGAGCAATGATCATCAGCCGAACTCCACTCCGTATCTCATTTTTGGGTGGCGGCACCGATTATCCCACTTGGTTCGAGTCCCACCCGGGAGCGGTACTGGCAACGACAGTGGACAAGTATATCTATGTCTCGTGCCGGTACCTGCCTCCGTTCTTTGACCACAGTATTCGAGTTTCCTATTCCAAGATGGAGCGCGCTAATAGGGTGGATGAAATCGAACATCCCTCCGTCCGCACGTGCTTGCGCTTCCTCGGGATCGAATCGAATGTTGAGATTCACACCGACGCAGACCTGCCCGCTCGGACTGGCTTGGGCTCGAGCTCGAGCTTTACCGTCGGGCTGCTCCATGCCTTGCATGCCTACAAGGGACAGCTCGTCACAAAAATGCAGCTGGCGCAGGAAGCAATCCACGTGGAGCAGAACCTTATCCGGGAAAACGTGGGCTGCCAGGACCAGATCCTGGCTTCTTTTGGAGGGTTGAATCGAATCGACTTCAACGGTCAGCCCACGCCTGTCGTTGCGCCTGTGCCCCTGACCCAAAGGCGCCTGGATGACTTTGAACAGCACCTGATGCTGTTTTACACAGGTATCGCCCGCATGGCTTCCGAGATTGCAGGCGAACAACTACGGAGGATACCGGAACGGGAACCGGAGCTGCTCGAGATCTATCGTTTGGTTGGTGAGGCAACGAATTTGCTGACAGGCAATGGGAGCTTGAAAGAGTTTGGCAAATTGTTGCACGAGTACTGGGTGCTGAAGAAAGCCCTTTCTTCGCGGATCAGCACTTCTTCAATCGATGAGGCCTACGCACTGGCTCGCCGAAACGGGGCTTACGGGGGAAAGCTGTTGGGTGCCGGGGGAGGTGGTTTTCTGCTGATCTTTGCCGATCCCGACTGCCAGCGCAGAATCCGAGAAGCGCTGCGCGCCCTCCTCTATGTGCCGGTAAAGCTCGAATCCACCGGAAGCCAAATCATAGTCTATCAGCCTAACCACCCAAACCGGGATGGGATTACGAACCATGCCAGAGGATAGGCGGGAAGGAACAGCACCATTGAATGAGTTGGACGCTGTGATTCTGGCAGGTGGACTAGGAACGCGGCTGCGGGCTGTGGTGCCAAACGCTCCCAAGGTATTGGCCACAGTCGCCGGCAGGCCCTTCTTGGGTTATCTAGTTGAGTGGTTACGGAAGTGGGGAATCAGTCGGTTCATTCTCTGTCTCGGCCACCTGGGGGAGCAGGTGAGAAGCTACGTTGCCTCGGAAGAGTCCTTGGCAGGGTGTCGGATCGTATTTTCGGAAGAGCGCGAGCCACGCGGCACAGGGGGAGCCTTGCGCCTGGCCGTGCACCATTTTTGCTCCGACCCGGTCTTGGTGTTGAACGGTGATAGCTTCTTGGGTCTCCCTTTGTCGGACTTCTTGGCATTTCACCATCGGCATGCTGCAGATATCACGATTGGAACAACCAGAGTCGAGAACGCTGCGCCCTTCGGCTCCCTGCAAGTCCGGTCCAACGGACGGATCTATGCGCTCAACGAAAAAGTCTCGGCTCGCACTCCTGCTTGGATCAACGGCGGCGTGTACCTCCTGCGCAGGGCACTCGCCAAGACAATCGCGGAGGGGTGGCAGTCTCTGGAAAGAGATGTCTTGCCATCTTGGATCACGACCTACAAGGCCATGGCATTCCTGGGAAGCTTCGCGTTCTTGGACATTGGGACACCGCCATCCTACCAGCAAGCGCAAGCGCTTTTGCCTTTGTACGTGCAGCAGGCCGCAGCCGCGCGGGGGTGAGGGGGATCGGGGACGACGATGGCCGTTCCAGTCACACACACACTCTCTCTCAGCCCCGTGCGTGTGCGAAGAACCATACGCTCATTCCTGCGCGAAAGCTGCCGGGTGAAAGAGCGCTTTTCCGACAGCCTACTGGATCGAATCTGGGAGTGGGTGGAAGCGAGCAAGGCGGCGCTCGATCTGGGACGCCGCATCTTTTTTCTTGGCAACGGCGGCAGTGCAGCCGACGCGCAACATCTAGCAGCAGAATTGGTGGGACGATTCCGCTGTCGCCGGCGTGGTTTGCCGGCAATCGCTCTGACGACCAATTCCTCTGTTCTGACTGCGATCAGCAACGATTTCTCTTTCGAAGACGTGTTCCTCCGGCAAGTAGAAGCCCTAGTTGCGCCGGGGGATGTTGTCGTCGGAATCACCACCAGCGGCCGGTCCCGCAACGTGATCAGGGCTCTGCGCTTGGGCCGCGCAAAGGGAGCCGTAACCGTGTGCCTGACGGGTGCCAATGGGGAACGCCTCCGTCAGCTTGTACATCTGTTGATTGCGGTGCCCTCCAGGGACACGCAACGCATCCAGGAAGCCCATATCACCATCGGCCATATCTATTGTGAGTTGTTGGACTCCTACTTTGGGACAGACGCGGATCCGGGCAGAGGTGTGCGCAACGCGATCCGCATGGCGCAATCTCAGCCATCCCTTTCGAACAGTCGGCCCGCAGGCCTACTGGGAAAGCTGTCACGAGAGGGCATGCAATGTCGACACTAAACCGGTCAGACGGTCATTACTGGCGAGAACTGTTGGCGAGATTGAAGCGACAGAAGATAGCTGTGGTCGGCGACCTGATCGTGGACGAATACATTTGGGGGACCGTGGAGCGGATTTCGCCCGAAGCTCCGGTCCCAGTCGTCAACGTGGTCCGCGAATCCCAGGTGCCGGGCGGAGCAGGCAACGTCGCGGCCAATCTTGCGGCACTCGGGGCCACTCCCTTGTTATGCGGAATCGTCGGAAGCGATACAGCGGGTGATTCACTGCTGGAAAAATGTCAGCGGCGAGGAATCCAGACCGGCGGAGTATTGCAGGATGCAAGCCGCCCTACCACCATCAAGACGCGAGTGGTGGCACACAATCAGCAAGTCGTCCGCATCGACCGTGAGGAGACCATTCCCCTTTCGACTCCCCAGGTCCGGGAGCTAACGAGCCACTGGCGGGAGAAACTCGCTGCGGCAGAGGCAGTGATTGTGTCTGATTACAACAAGGGCGTCGTCACATCCGATCTCTTGTCCAGAATCAGCCAACTCTGCCGACAGAAGTCCATTCCCCTTTTCCTCGACTGCAAACAGCGTAAGTTCAGATCTGGACTCTGGCTGACGGCTCTTACGCCGAACGAACGAGAGTTGGGAGTGCTCGCAGGCACATCCATTCGGAATTTCGAAAGCCTCCATACGGCAAGCCAACGCTTATTCCGGTTGCTGGACCTCTCCTACATCCTGGTGACACGAGGGGAGCAAGGGATGGTGCTCTTTGAAAGGAAGGGTGGGGTCCAGCAAATCCCGGCGGTCGCACGTGAGGTCTTTGATGTCACAGGCGCAGGAGACACGGTGATCGCCACCTTCGCGCTGGCTTATGCAAGTGGCGTATCCCCTCAAGAGGCGGTTGTTCTTGCCAGCGCCGCTGCCGCGCAAGTGGTGTCGAAGACGGGTACGGCAACGGCCTCGCCGGAGGAGATCGTTCAGGCTATCTGCGAAAACGGACTCGGCTCGTTCGCCTGCGCCGCCGAGAAAGAAGGAAGAGAGGTCGCAGCCTCGGCATGAAGAACGCGGACCATCTCGCACAGCTGACTGTCAGTCGCCTTCGCTGTACCGCCCTGTCGTTCCAGTCCTGCCTGGCGAGCGTGACCGCCGTGCTTTCCAATCTGGTGCTGGAGTTCGTAGTCCGGCTCCTGTTTCGCCCGAAGACCGATCGGATGCCGTGCCGCATCCTGGTGCTCCGCAGCGGGATGATCGGGGACTTTATCTGCTGTTTGCCCGCGCTTTCGCTCCTTCGCCAACGCTATCCACAATCCCTGATTGCACTACTGACCATGCCTACGGGTAACCCCAAGTATTGGAGGAAAGGATTTACGGTGGGGGCGTCGCTGGTTACGGGTGTGGAAAGCTCGGTAATCGATCGGCTGCTCGTGATTCAAGGGGAGGACCTCAAATCGATCTCCGCTCTGCAATCTCTCAGGGAAGAGATCAGAGCCTATGCGCCGGACTTGGCCGTTCCCCTCCCGCAAACGGGCGAGAGGCTCTCCAGTATGCTGAGAAAGGTGCTCTTTTTGCGCTTGCTCGGGGTGCGCTCCCCACTCCTTGGGTATCGCCTCGATAAGCCCTTCACCATTTTCCGCAAAGCACAATTTTCGCAAGGAGGCTTCAACCATCAGGTAGTGACTGCGTTGCGAGCAGTGGGAGGCAGCGAGCGCGACACAATTGAGTTCCCGATTCGAATTCCCCAGATCACGCGCAGCAACGTGGCTGCTCTCTGGCAGAAGCTTGGACTGGGGTCTGCGGACTTTGTCGTCGGGCTTTTCCCGGGTGGGAAGCATGGACACAAGCGTTGGCCGGTAGAGAAGTTTGCGAGCGTGTGCGAGCGGCTCGCAACCGAATCGAATCTGGGTTTTCTGGTCCTCGGCGAGCTGCGGGAAAAACCACTGGCGGACTCCCTGCAAAGTCTGTGCCGGGTGCCGCTCATCAATCTCGTCGGGCAGACGAGCTTGCTGGAGACCGCAGAAATCCTGCGGCGCTGCGATCTCTACATCGGCAACGACAGCGGCCCGGCCCACCTGGCCGCAGCAATGGGGACGCCTTGTGTCACGCTGTTTTCCTCCATTCTGTTTCCTGGAATCTGGGAGCCCTGGGGCGAGCAAACTACTGCAATTCGCCGTCATGTGCCGTGCGAGTACTGCTTTTCAGAGGATCACTGCCCCACCGGAGCAATGGAATGCATTCGAGGAATCACAGTGGAGGAGGTGGTGGGGGCTGCCACGAAATACCTTCGCCAAAGGCCAGAACCTCGCCGGCGTGGAGAGGGCTCGGCCGAACCCCTCCTGTCCGTGGCGTTCCAGTAGGCGGTGAGGATGACGAGAAGCATCTCCAAGACCTCACTCTTGGTGAGCGGGCTCATGATGTGTGGCGTGGCCGTCGGTTTCTTAAGCCAGATCGCCATCGCCTGGCACTACGGTGCATCAGCGGATCTCGACGCATACTTGATCGCCTTCGCGCTGCCCTCGGTCGTGGCGGGAGCTGGAGCCGCCGCGATTGGCTACGTACTGATACCCCTCCTGATGGAATACCGGCTGAAGGAAGTGGAGTTATCCACCACCCGCACAACTTCTTTCCTGATTGTCGTGATCTTCGCAGTGGGCGTCGCCCTGGGAGGCATGCTGCTTGCGCGTCCAATTCTCGAAACAACCGCCCCCGGCGCGACGCCGGCTCGGATTCCGCTCATCGTTGGAGTGCAACAATGGTTGTGGGTGGCCACAGCTCTCTCCTTCCTGGTGAGTTTTGCCACCGCGCTCCATCACTTCGAGAAGAGTTTTGTGCGGCCGGCCATCGCCGTGACGCTTCCTCCTCTGGGCCTCATCTTCGGGGTAGAGGTGCTGGCAGGGGCGATGGGAATCACGGGTCTGGCGTTCGGTTATGTCACTGGTGTCGCCGCCCAGTGCGGGTTGCTGTGGCCTGGGTTGCGAATGACGCTCCAGTTTGACCGCAACCGGTTTCTACGACTGTGGCGGCGCTTCACCGGCGATACTCTCCTTGTACTGCTTTCTTTGCTTCCCTTCACCGCCCTTCCCGTGATCGATGCCTACTGGGCCTCGCGCCTGCCTGACGGCAGCCTTTCCTATCTGGGTTATGCCAACCGGATCGTGATTGGATTGACTTCCATCACCGTTCACGGCGTCGCCGTCGTGTTGTTTCCCTACTTCTCGGAATCGGCGGCTGCGGGAGCGGTGCAGGACTTCCGGAACCGACTGACCGCCGGGCTGAAGTTTGTCTTCCTTCTCCTGGCGCCACTGACCGCGCTCTTCATCGCCCTGCGGTTGCCTGTCTTGACCCTCCTGTTCGAGCGAGGAACCTTTGACGCGCAGGCAACCCGAGGCCTCGCGGCCGTGCTGCCTTGGTATCTGGTGGGCATGGTGGGCATGGCGGCGATGAACATCGTCAGCCGGGGATTCTACGCCTTGGGTCGATCCGGCCTTCTGGTAGGAATTGGACTCGGCTCGCTCGCCTTCTACGCGATCGTCAGCGGCCTGTTGGCCGCACACTTCTCCTATGTCGGCATTGGAATTACCTACGCGCTCTACTGGACAGCCCAGTTGATCACTGCCAGCGTTGCCCTTGGCTTCGTAATGGAGAAACTCTGGTGTCCTGACCATCTCAGGTTTTTGCTCAAACTCGTAACGGCATCGCTCTTGGTGGGTGCCCTCTTGCAGCGTGCCGGCGGTCTGCTGCCGCCAGCGATGGGGTCTGTCGCCAAGGTAGCACTGCTCGGGGGTGGCGGGATGGCAGCATTCCTGCTCATGGCGTGGCTATCGTTTACCGCCGCGGAAAGACTTGACTTGCGCTCCTTTCTCGCCGCGCGCGAAACAGTTTCTTCCGACAAGGTGTGCATCACCAATCCTCTCGTTGCCAGGCCTGAGACCCGATGAGCTCCTCTGCTGGCCTATTGCGCCATCTCTTTCTGGTTGGGATTGCAGTTCCCAGCGCTTCTTTCCTTCTCTGGTTCACAGCAACGCTTGACCATCCGGTGTTATGGGTTGAGGCAGCTGTTCTCCTTTTCATGGGAGGAGCGCCTATTCTGTGGGAGTGGCACAAGGGAAAGTTTGACGTTTTCAATGTAAAGAATGCCTTTGTCCTCTACTACTGTCTCCAATTTGGCGCTTATACGATCTACCTCCTGGTTGTGGGCGGCGACATTCACATCGGATCAGTATCACAGAGTTACGACTCGCTCCGTCTCGCTCTTCTGTATGCAATTTGCGGGTTGTTCGTTTTCCAAGTGGGCTATTACTCGAGAATTGGAACTACCCTGGGGGTCCTACTTCCTCCCTGGAAGGTCCGGATTAGCTACGGGAAGTACCTCATCATTCTTTTCGGTTTGGTGGTCACTGGCCTTGTTGCATTCGTCCTCTTGGCCTACTCCCAAGGGGGATTGGTTTTTTTGGTCACACATATTGACGAGATACGAACACAAAAGCTGTGGGGGCTGGGTCCGTTTTTCTATGGATTGAACCTCATCTCGATTGCCTTTCTCCTCTCCTATGCGGTTGCACTCGTCCACGGCCACACAAGATGGCTCCCCGCTGTCCTCTTCTGTTTTTCCCTGTTCGTGAGTTTCGCAGGCGCATTCCGACACATGATGTTCTACACGGTGGTCTATGCACTCGTTCTCAGGCATTACCTCCGTGCATCTTTCCAGATTCGTCGCCTCGCCCTCATTGCCGTCGTTGTGCTTTTTGCGAATGTCCTGTACGTGACCTACCGTGTCGGTCGCCCGCAAGAACTAACCGACGCCCCGTCGGAAATCGCCCATGTTTTCGAGCGCAAGGGATACACACGGGCAACCATGGACGCCCTATTCCCGAGATTCCACGGAACGGGGAGCCTGGCAAGGATCGTGGAAAAAGTCCCAGTTGTTGGCCACCAATGGGGAAAGTACTTTGTCTCGGATTTGCTCTATTTTCCCATTCCGAGAGCGCTTTGGCCTGAAAAACCAGTTAGCTCCGGCATACAGTTCAACCGACTCTTCTACAACGACATTATTCCCCGGGAGGAAACGAGTGCGGTTGTCCCGACGCTTCTGGGTGAGTTGTATTGGATGTTCGGCCTCCCAGGAATTCTCGCGGGGATGTGCTTCTCTGGGGCCAGCTGCCGTGCGCTCTACTGTTACCTGGTGGCGAACCGTTCGTTGGCCACTGTTGTGCTCTATTCCGTTGGATTCTGGGGACTTGTATTGGCCAACGAGACGCTGAGTCTTCACAGTGCCATGGCGCTGATGACACTGCTCACCGTTATCGGGCTGCTCAGAGCTGTCTCCATCGGCCAGCACCAGCCAGCTTTTTCTGCTCTCCCTGCGGTGATCCACACAGGTGGGGGGAAGAGTCAATGAAAATCCTGCTTATAGAGCCGTATGGGAGTCGCATGGGCCATTTTGGGTTCCATGCGAGTCACCTGGCGCAAGAACTGGCTCGGCTGGGGCATGACGTCGTGGTCGTTAGCAGCACAATACTTCCGGCGGAACGATTTCTGCGCGAACCACTGCTCTTTCGCGTGGTTGCGGCCGACAGGCACCGCTCTGCGAGGCTGGACCGCACAGCCGGAAACAAGAGGTGGCTGGGAATCCTTTTCCATGGCCAAGCCGTCATTCGAGAAAACTGGAGAGCCGTGCAGCGAGCGCTGCAGCTCTGCCGCAAGGAGTCATTCGATGTCGTGCATTTTCTCGACGGGGAAGTTGTCTCGACCAGCATCCTCGTAACGTGGCACGCCGTTGTCCACAGGCAGGTTCTGCCGCCGCTCATCCTCCACATCAACCCAGCCGACTTTTCCTTTGCAGCTCATCGCCGCCACCCGCTGCGTGGACTTTACAAGGTAGTGGCACGGGTTTTCCTCCGCTATTTCGCCCGACGTTTTTGTGCGGGAGTAACCGTGCAAGGCGAGTGGCATCGCCAGCGCCTCCGGGTGCAACTAGGCCGCCGCGGGTTCGACTTGCCTCCGTTTCACGTCGTTCGTCCGGGCACGCTGCTGCCAGAACAACTGCTTTCACCGCTCGAGGCGCGCAAGCGGCTTCAACTTCCTGCCGGGGCCGTCGTGTTCTTGTTCTTCGGGATGTTGCGGAAAGGAAAAGGCATTGACGTGCTGCTGGAGGCTGTGGCCGGAGTGCCGGGCAACTGGTATTTGCTCATTGCGGGCGCACCGTTCGACTGGACGAGAAGCATGCTGGAAGAGCGGATCGCGCGCCAGGGAGAGGCCGAGCGGGTGCGGTTCGAAGCTCGCTATCTTTCGGAAGAAGAGGTTGAGACCTACTTTGCGGCAGCGGACGCCGTTGTGTTGCCGTATCACGCGCACGGCTATGCGGGAGGGTATGGCCCCTTCGCGGTCGCCTGCAGTCATGGGAAGCCTCTCATAGTGACGGACGTGGGGGAGATGGGTCGTCTGGTGAAGCAGCACGGGCTGGGGTTGGTTGTGCCTCCCGAGGACGCCGCCGAGCTGCGCCGAGCGCTTCAACAATTCCTCGAGTGTCCGACAGCGATAAAGGAGGAAATGAGTGCGCGAGCACGCGCCTTCGGGGAAGGCTGTTCGTTTGCCGCTCAGGCTCGGACTCTGAGTGCCGTCTACGCTGCAAGCAAGCATGAGCTCACGACCCGGGTGCTGCCAGAACCGGTTCTCGGCGCACGGTAGGAGTCCGGATGGAGAAATCGCCTTCAGTCAGCGTGGTGATTCCGGTGCGGAACAACGCCCGCTACATCGGAAGCTGCTTGGCCTCCTTGCGAGCCTCTACGTACCCGAAGGGGAAGCTCGAGGTGTTGGTGGTGGACGGGGAGAGCGAGGACGACACTCGCGATATCGTGCAGAGGTTCCAGCACGACGGATTGCCCCTGCGCCTGCTGGAGAATCCGCAGCGGTCGCGCTGTTCGGCGCTGAATGTGGGAATCGAAGCCGCCCGGGGAGAAATTGTCCTGCGGCTGGATGCCCGTAACGTTGTCCCACCTGACTACATCGGGAAGTGCGTCCAGGCGCTGCGCGCTACGGGTGCGCACAATGTCGGCGGGTTCATGCGACCGCTCGCGAGGAACACGACACAGGAGGCGATTGGCCTGGCGATGTCGCATCCCTTTGGCGTGGGCAACGCCGGGTTCCGACTGGGGAAGGGTGGTGGGTACGTGGATTCGGTGTACCTGGGCTGCTTCCGGCGGGAGGTGTTCGCGCGGGTGGGTCTGTTCGACGACGACGCGCCGGTCATCAGTGAAGACTCCGACATAAACGAGCGGATCCGGGCGAGTGGCGCCGGCGTCTATCTCGATCCCAGCATCGAGATCTATTACTACCCGCGGGAAACCTTGCGTGACCTTGCCCGGCTCTATTTCCGCTATGGCGGCGCCCGTGCCGGCAACATCCTCAAGCACGGCCACCCAACGTCGCTGCGGCAGCTCGTGCCGCCAAGTTTTCTTCTCGCCTTGGGCGGGTTGGGCTTGCTTTCTCCCTTACATGGGGTTTTCGGTTTGGGCTTGGTGGCGATCGCCGGCACCTATCTGACTTGTGATGTCGGCGTTTCGGTCTGGCTGAGCGGACGAAAGCGGAAGCGGGCGCTCTTTCACCGGCTGTTGGCTGCATTCCCTCTGATGCATCTTGCCTTTGGGCTCGGGTTTCTGCGCCGCATGCTCGAACGGCCGCGGCCGGGCACCTACTGGGGGTACTGACGGTCGGCGTTCATGCGGAAAGTGCTCATCACCGGCGTGGCGGGTTTTATCGGGAGCAACTTGTCTCGACGCTTGCTCGAGGCCGGCTATGAGGTGTGCGGGATCGACGACCTCACGGCCGGCACACGGGAGAACGTTCCGGCCGGTGTTCGCCTTCACGTCGCCGACATTCGCGCGCCCGCGATTCACGGGCTCTTTTCCGGGGTCGACACGGTGTTTCATCTGGCGGCCAAGAACTGTCTCCCCGATTGCCTGGCACATCCCGTGGAGGCGAGCGACATCAACGTGACCGGCACGGTCAACGTGTTGGAGGCAGCCCGGCGGGCAGGGGTCCGAAAACTCATCTATGCGGATACCTCAGCCGAATACGAGGGGATCGAGCAGCTTCCCACCCGGGTTGATCAGGTCTGTCCGGTCGGCCCCTACGCGGTGAGCAAGCGCGGCGGCGCGCTCTTCTGCGAGAGTTATCGGCGACTACATGGGATGAATATCACGATCCTGCGGTATTTCAACGTCTACGGTCCCGCGCAGGACTGGCGGCGAATGATCCCGCCGGTGATGAGCGCCTTCATCCTGAAGCTGCTGCGCGGCGAACCTCCCATCATCTACGGCAGCGGGCGGAAGCGACGCGACTTCATCTACGTGGATGATGTGAATGAATTCCACCTGCAGGTGATGAGCGACCCGCGCACCGACGGCCACACGTTCAACGTCGGCTCGGGGACCAATTACTCCGTGCTGGAAGTGTACGAACTGATTGAAGGGATGCTGCACACCGGGCTGCAGCCCGTGCACAAGCCCGACCTGCCGGGCGAAGCCGAAGCGACGTTGGCGGACATTTCCGACGCCCTGGCACTGGGTTGGCGGCCGCGCGTGGGCATCGAGGAAGGGGTGCAGCGATCCGTTGATTACATCCGTGAGAAGGTAATGGAGGAGGCAGCCGCCACCAATCAGGTGGGGAGAACGAGCAGGTCATGATCATCACACGTACGCCCTTTCGCATCACGCTCGGGGGCGGAGGAACCGACCTGCCCGCCTACTACGAGCGCTATGGCGGATTCATCTTCGCGGCCGGAATCAACAAGTACATGTTCATCAACGTCAACCGTCCCATCGTGGACGATCTGGTGCGGCTCAAGTACACGAAGTCGGAGACGGTCGAACACCGGGACAAACTCCAGCACGAGCTCGCGCGCGAGGCCTTGCGGCTCGCCGGATTTGACCGCGCCATCGAGATTACTTCGATGGCTGACGTGCCGGCGGGAACCGGACTGGGGTCGTCGAGTTGCTACGTCGTGGGGCTCCTCCATGCCCTGCACACCATGAACCGGCAGGCCGTGGGTCTGGCGGAACTGGCCGAGGAGGCCTGTGGGATCGAGATTGGCGTTCTGCGGAAACCGATTGGCAAGCAGGACCAATACATGGCGGCGTTTGGCGGGCTAACGGTGCTGGAGATTGCGCGGGACGGATCCGTGCGGGTGTCGCCCGCGCAGGTGTCGCCCGCCACGATGGATGACCTGCAGCGCAACCTGCTGGCCTTCTACACCGGCTCGGACCGCGCGAGCACTGAGATTCTGGCCGAGCCGAGCCGCTCTGTCGCAACCAACGAGCCGGCTGTCGTCGAGAGCCTGCACCGGATCAAAGAGATGGGCTATCGCATCCTGGAGGCACTGCAGGCGGGCGAGCTGACGCGGTTTGGCTTGCTGCTGGATGAGCACTGGAAGAGCAAGAAGAAGCTTTCCGCGCGCGTGACGAATCCGCGGTTCGATGAAATCTACCAGCTGGCGAAGGAGAACGGAGCGCTGGGTGGAAAGCTCTCCGGGGCGGGCGGGGGAGGTTTTTTTGTCTTCTATACGGAAAGTGGGCATACGCGGTTGCGCCAGGCCATGCAGATGGCCGGGCTGCGGGAGATGCGCTACCGCTTCGAGTTTGAAGGCACGAAAGTGATGGTGAACCTCCGGGACGGCACCTTCTAGCGAGGTCTTGGCATGGCTCGTATAGCGGTGGTTGGTCTGTGGCACCTAGGATGTGTAGTCGCCGCGGCGCTGGCGAGCCTGGGACATCAGGTCAGGGCAACCGACCCAGACGCTACGGTCGTCAAGCGGCTGCAGGAGGGCCGGCTGCCCATCTACGAGCCGGGTTTGTCGGAAGCGGTGGAGGAACAGGCGCGGGAAGGCCGCCTGAGCTTTGCGCCCACCGCCGGCGAAGCGTTTGCGGGGGTAGAAGCTGTGTTTGTGACGTTCGACACCCCGGTGGACGCCGCTGACCAGGGTGATCTCACGCCGATAGAACAAGCCTTCGAGAGCATTGGGCGGGAGGCGACCGGAGAACTAGAACTGGTCCTGATGAGCCAGGTTCCCGTGGGGACGTGTCGCCGACTGGTGGGGAAGTTGCGCGAACAGGCTCCCGGACTCCGCTTCTCCCTCGTCTATCAGCCGGAAAACCTGCGGCTCGGAGAGGCACTGAGAACATTTCTCCGACCGGACTTTATTGTGCTGGGGGTCGAGGAAAAGTCGGCGGCTGAGAAACTGCTGCGGCTCTACGCAGGCATCCAGGCACCGCATGTGACGATGAGCTGGGAAAGCGCGGAGATGACAAAGCATGCGCTGAACGCTTTCCTGGCGACGTCAGTGAGTTTCGCCAACGAGCTTGCCGAGCTGGCCGAAGCTGCCCTGGCCGACATTCGCGATGTGGTGCGTGCTATGCGACTCGACCGGCGCATCGGGCCGCACGCGTTTCTCAACCCGGGTCTGGGCTTCAGCGGGGGGACGCTGGCGCGTGACCTGGAGGCGCTCCGGCAGCTGGCGGCTGCGGCACAGCGTGAGACCCCCCTGCTGGATGGCGTGCGCGTGGTGAACACGGGCCGCGTGAAAAAAATCGCAAAGAGAATCTGCGAGTTCTCGGGAAGTCTAAGAGGTGCACGGGTGGGCTTACTCGGCCTGACCTACAAACCCGGCACCAGCACGCTGCGGCGGTCGGCGGCGTTGGCCTTGGCGCGGCTGCTGGTGGGAGAGGGAGCCGAAGTGCAGGCGCACGACCCTCAGGTGGTTGAGCCGAGCGGCGAAACCGATGGGATTCATCTTTGCCCCGACCCCTACCAGGTTGCGCGCGGAGCCGATGCGGTGGTGCTGACTACGCCCTGGCCGGAGTTCAAGGCGCTAGATTTCGTTCGCCTCCAGGAAGGGATGCGGCAGGCAATCTTGATTGACCCGCACAACTTTTTGGATGAGCAGGCTGTGTGTCGCGCAGGTCTGCACTACGTTGGGAGCGGCCGATCGGAGTCGGTTGGGAGTGGAGCGACGCGATGAGGCTCGCAGGGGAAATCGCTCTGGTGACGGGAGGCGGTGGGGGAATCGGGGCAGCCGTGGCGCGAGCGTTTGCTCAGGCGGGGGCGCATCTCGCACTGGCGGGCCGCACACGGCAGAAACTCGAAGCTGTGGCAGACGGCCTGCAGGCTTGCGGGGTGAAAACGATCCCCTATGTTTGCGACGTCTCGGACGCGCAACAGGTGGAGTCGCTCGTCGGTGCAGTGCAGGCGGAGTTCGGTGGTCTTGACATTCTCGTTAACTGCGCCGGCGTGTACGGCCCGATTGGTTTGCTGACAGAGAATGACATGGAGGCTTGGGCGCGTGCGATCGGGGTCAACCTTCTCGGCACCGCGCACACGATGCACGCGGTGCTTCCCTTCATGATTGTGCGCCGGAAGGGAGTCATCATTAATTTCTCTGGCGGCGGCGCGGCTAGTCCCTTTCCTCGCTTCAGCGCGTACAGCGCGAGCAAAGCGGCCGTGGTGCGATTGACAGAAACCGTGGCCGACGAGGTGAGGGAGTTTGGTATCCGGGTAAACGCGATTGCGCCCGGAGCGGTCAACACCCGATTGCTCGACGAAGTTCTGGCCGCCGGAGAGCGAGCCGGGCACGAGTTCTGGCTGCGAGCCCAGCAGCAGAAGGAGAGCGGCGGCACCCCGCCTGAGCGGGCAGCAGAGTTGGCGGTGTTTCTGGCGTCCCCGGCCGCGGCGGGAATTACGGGCCGGTTGATCAGCGCGGTCTGGGACGATTGGCGCTCGCTGCCCGAGCAGGGTGAAAAACTGGACGGCTCTGCCTTGTTCACGTTACGGCGGATTGATGGCCGGCAATTCAGGGAGATTCGATAGGAAACAGGATGTTGCGCGTGGCAGTGATCGGAGCCGGGCGGGTGGGGAGCATTCGCGCGCGCGAGGTTGCGCGGTCAGCCGACACGCGCCTGGTGGCGGTGGTGGACACAGACGAATCGCGAGCGCGGGAGCTCGCCAGTTCGTATGCGTGCGCAGCTAGCGATGATTGGGAACAGAGCGTAAGGGATTCTGGGATCGATGCCGTGGTGGTGGCCACGCCCCACAACTGGCTAGCGCCCATCACGTTGGCGGCGCTGCGTGCGCACAAGCACGTGCTGTGCGAGAAGCCAATGGCGAGTACGGCGCAGGAAGCCGAGCGCCTGGTTCAGTGTGCTTCTGAAAACGGGACGAAGCTGAAAACCGGCTTCAATCACCGCCATCATCCCGCCATCCAGGCGGCTCATCAGCTTGCCTGCCGGGGGGAGATTGGCCGGCTCCTCTATATCCGCTGCCGGTACGGGCACGGGGGCCGCGCCGGCTACGAGCGGGAGTGGCGGGCTGATCCGGGGCAGAGCGGCGGCGGGGAATTGCTGGATCAAGGCATCCATGCGCTGGACTTGTTTCGCTGGTTTCTCGGCGAATTCAGCGAAGTGCACGCCATGCTGGGGCATTTCTTCTGGCCGACGGCGGTGGAGGACAACGCCTTCTGCACGCTGCGGACGCCGCGCGGCCAGGTTGCGAGCCTGCATGCCAGCTGGACGCAGTGGAAGAATCTCTTTTCATTCGAAGTGTTCGGCGAGGAGGGCTATGCGATCGTGGAAGGGCTCGGCGGGAGTTATGGGCGAGAACGGCTGATACTTGGACGCCGCGCCTCCGGCTTCGGGCCACCCCGGGAAGAAGTGCTGGAGTTTGCGCAGGACAGCTCGTGGACGGACGAATGGAACGAGTTTGTTTGTGCTATCCGCGAGGATCGGGCACCGCTGGGAGATGGCCGGGATGGGTGGGAAGCCCTGCGGTTGGTGCAGGCCGCCTATGAGTCCGCCGCCTGTGGCCAGGCGGTTCGGTTGCAGGCAACCGCATGAGTACAAACGGCGAGTACATCGAGCGCTTCTTGGAAGGGATAACCGATATCTCTGCGCGGATTGATCGCGAGGCGATTAGGAGCGTCGTGGACCTATTGTTCGCGGCCTGGGAGCGTGGGAACACGGTCTTTACCTGCGGCAACGGGGGCTCGGCCAGCACGGCCACTCATCTGGCGGCTGACCTCTTCAAGTGCACGGTCGTGGACGGTCAGGCGCGTCTGCGGGCGGTGAGTCTGGTGGATAACGTGCCGTTGGTCAGCGCGCTGGTGAATGACGACGGCTGGGAGAACGTGTATGTGAAGCAGCTCGAGACCCTCTTCAGGCCGGGCGACATTCTGCTCGCCATCAGCGTGCACGGTGGGAGTGGACGGGATCGAGCAGGCCTCTGGTCTCAGAATCTGCTCCGGGCAATCCAGTACGCAAAAGAGCGCGGCGGGATTGCGATCGGGTTCAGCGGCTTTGATGGAGGGGCGATGAAGGAATTGGCCGACGTCTGCGTGGTCGTGCCGTACAACACGACGCCGCACGTCGAGGCGTTTCACGTAGTGCTCCACCATCTCATCACGTTTTGTCTGGCGGAAAGGATTCGAGCCCTTGCGACCGGCGGCGTTTCTCGATAGGGACGGCGTCCTCAACCGGCTGGTGATGGCCGAAGAGCGGGCGCGTTCACCGCGCACGCTGAAGGAGTTTGAGTTGCTGCCTGGCGTGGGGCGGGCAGTGGAGGCGTTGCATCGAGCCAACCTGTTGGTCGTGGTGGTGACGAACCAACCCGATGTGGCTCGTGGGTTGTTGCCGGTGGGAGAGCTCGAACGCATGCACGAGTGGCTGCGCCGGATGGTGGCCGTGGATGCCATCTACGTCTGTCCGCACGATGACCGCGACGAATGCTTGTGCCGGAAGCCTCGGCCGGGACTCTTGCTGGAGGCGAGCCGGGAGTGGGGAATCGCGCTGGCGGGCTCCTATCTCGTCGGTGATAGCTGGAAGGACATAGAGGCAGGGCGGCGGGCGGGGTGCCGCACGATCCTGCTGGGTTCGGGCCGGAGCCCCGAGAAGGCACTCGGAGTTGGTCTGGTAGCTGGCGATCTGCCTCGCGCGGCGGAACTGATCACGCGGATACAGCGAGGCGCGGTGCTTCACTCAGCGGAAACACTGCGAGGGATGGGATGGTGACCGAGCTCGGGCTGGTGGTGGCCGTAGCGGCCGGGGTCGCGCTCTTCGGAGGGACCGATCCGGCGCTCTACGGGCCGGTGCAGGCGGTGGTTTTGTTGCTGGCGGCAGCAGCGTTGCTGCGGGAGGGAAACCTGAAGGGCTTGCCGTTGCTGTGGCCATGCCTCTGGCTGACGTATATGCTCCTGCAGCTGACGAGCCTGAGCCTCGCGCCCTATGCCACGCTCCACCAGGGACTGCAGTTGCTCGTTTGTCTCAGCGTTTTCCTGCTGGGAGTGTGTTTGTTCCGCCGACGGAAATCGCAAGAACGGGTAGTACGGGTGCTGATTCTCGTAGCGGGGGCAGAGGCGCTGTATGCCCTGGCGCAATTCCTCACGGGTCGCACCGAAATCGTGACGGGGGTACACACGACGGGCACGTATGTGAACCGCAATCATTTTGCCGGGCTGCTCGAAATGGTGTTGCCGCTCGTAGTGGTGCTGGGGCTGGGCACGAGTCGCGGGGAGGGCGGAGAGCGGTTCACGGCCAAGCGACTGCTGTTTCTGTTCCTCGGGGTACTGTTGGCTGCCGGTATCGCAGCCTCGCGCTCGCGGATGGGAATTCTCAGCGCGCTGGTTTCGCTAATGGTTCTGCTCCTATCTCTGCTGGGTTCCCCCAGAGCGTATTCGCGCGGCGCAGTGGCGGTGCTGAGCGTGCTGCTAGCGAGCCTGGTGCTGGCGGCCTGGATCGGGATGGGGCCGGTGCTGGAGCGGTTCGCCGCGCTGGAACGCGATCTGCGAGTCGAAGAGGGGGGGCGCTGGGCCATCTGGAAGGATACGGTGGCACTGATCCGGCAGCATCCGGTTGCCGGCACGGGTTTCGGCAGCTATAGCATCACGGTGACACAGGTGCAGAGCAGCCATCTGGATCGCCATCTGAACTACGCCCATAACGACTACCTGCAGCTTGTAGCCGAACTGGGTGTGGTAGGAGCGGGCCTCGTGCTATTTCCCATTTTGGGGGTCTTTGGCCGCGCGCTCCGGTGTGCGTGGCGCGGAGCGCGGCTGCGGCTCAGTCGGCTAGGTCGTCGAGCAGGCGCTCCAGGCGTTCGACGTGTTCGGGCCAGAAGCCGCGGTAGTGCGCGACCCAGTCGATGAGTGGCTTCCGCCCGCGCCCCCCGCGGGCCGCGCCGCCGCGCCGCCCGCTGCGACGCCTCGAGGCCCTGGCCGGCCCCGGCGGCGATGCTGGCCTTGCTCGTGCACGGGCTGGCGGAGGGGAACCTGATCATCCCGGCCAATGCCAATGTTTTTGCTCTCCTGTTGTCACTCGGCTATGTGAACTCTGGTTTGGAAACCGCCTGAGCGAAGGAGCCACCGCAGAGAGTTGCCGAGCGAGCTGCTGCCACTTCCACAAGCGGGAGGTGCAGCCGGTGCGCTGGGGTCATCCCGCCCGCGCCAAAGTGGTGTTGTTTGTCGGGGACACCGTCTTGGTGTTTCTGGCGCTGGTGCTGGCCGCTTTTCTGCGGCTGGGTGAAGCCACCAACGTCTTCCGGGTGTACACGGGCGCTACGCTCGTTTTCAGCCTGACGTTTCTGAGCCTGCTTTACATTCTGGATCTCTACAACCTCGAGCAGCACAGCGATGGTCGGGTGATATTGTTCCGGCTAGGCGTGGCCGGCGGGCTGGGGGCGCTGCTTTCTGCTGCGTCCTTCTATTTCCTGCCGGGTTATCGCACTGGCCGGGGCATTCTGCTGCTGGCCGTGCTGGTGCTGGCCTTGCTCGCCTACGGGTGGCGGTTGCTGGTCAGCCGACAGAGCGGCACGCTTCTGCGGCCATCGCCTGTGCTCGTACTGGGGACAGGGAAGAATGCGGAAGCGCTGCGGCGGCTGCTGGTGCAGAATCATTCGCACTACCGGCTGGCGGGATTCCTGCGCACCGAGGAGGAGACGAGTGAACACCGCGTGCCGGAGGAGTTGGTGCGGGGGCGGGCGGAGGAACTGCATGGCGTGGTGGCGCAGGAGCGGGTGCGGTCACTGGTCGTGGCCAGTGATTCCTACTCGCCGGCATTGGCGTCTGCGTTGACCCGGCTGAAGTTCGAAGGGATCCGGATTCACTCTCTCACCGACTTTTCCCTGCGCGTGGCCGAGGAGCTGCCGACGGAGTTCCTGACTGATTCCTGGCTGTGGTTTGCCGAGGGGTTCAACCTGCTGGAAGCGCGCCTGATGCGGAAGGTGAAGCGGTTGAGCGACCTGGTGTTGGCAGGGCTGGGATTACTCGTGACCTTGCCGGTGAGCGTGCTGGCGGCGGTGGCGATCAAGCTGGATTCGTGCGGGCCGGTGCTGCACCGGCAGGAGCGGGTGGGCTGGATGGAGCGGCCCTTCACGCTCTATAAGTTTCGCTCGATGCAAAATGACGCGGAGAGGGGGAACGGTGCCCAGTGGGCGGCTCCCGACGATCCCCGGGTGACGCGAGTGGGGCGCGTGCTGCGGAAGCTGCACCTGGACGAAATTCCGCAGATGGTCAATGTTCTGCGCGGGGAGATGAGCTTCATCGGGCCGCGACCCGAGCGGCCGGAGTTTGTCGCTGAGCTGAAGCGGGCGATTCCGTTCTATCACCTGCGGCATTATGTTCCGCCCGGACTCACCGGCTGGGCGCAGGTGAACTACCCCTACGGGGCCTCGGGCGAGGATGCGAAGCGGAAACTCGAATACGACCTCTACTACATCCTGCATGCGTCCCCGTTACTCGATCTACGGATTCTTCTGCGGACAGCGCGGGTGGTGTTGTTCCGGCAAGGAAGCCGCTAGTGCCGTTCCAACAAACCGGAGCTCTCTGAGGCGAGCGGCAGGCTGCGTATCTAGCTGGAAATCTGAACGCAAGGAGTTGGGCGAAAGGCGTTGGGACGGCACTAGGGGTGATTGCGCCACCAGAGCCAGAACTGGGCCAGGGCAGCCCCCGCCGCGTCAAACGCCACGTCGAGCGGGGAACCTGTGCGGCCGCGCTGGGTAGTCTGAAACCATTCGTCGGCTCCAGCCAGAAGAAGACAAAGCAAGAGAGAGACAACGGCCCAGCTTCTCTTCCACTCGGCGGGGTCTTGCTGGCGCAGGGCACGCCAGAGGAGGAAAGAGAGGAGGAAATACTCCGCCATATGGGCAGCCTTGCGCACAATGCTATGAACGAGGGCGATGGTAGCCGGGCTGACATCGGAGCAGAAGAACTGGAGGAGGGCACGAACCCAGCGGTAGGTGAAGCCGCCGTGGAGGGCGGTGGTGGAGAGGCCGAAGATGACAGCGGCCCACACGAGAACAGGCAGCCAGAAGCGAACCATCCTGTACATGGGACGTGGCTATCTTAGCTGAGCAGGGGTTAGCTTGACAGCCCGTCGGGGATGCCACTACCATCGCGCAGAAGCGAGAGGGCGGCAGTGGGGGAGAAACGCGCAAGCCATGCGCGCGGAGCCATTCACGGGGATTGAACGAAGGGAATATCATCGCTCCAATCTCAGCCTGGAGGTAGAGATCGAACGGGGGTCGGTGGTCGAGCACGGCTGGACAGTGAACCTGAGCCTGGGGGGGATGCTGGTGGAGATGGAGAATCCCCTTTGGCTGGGAGCGGAGTTTCGCGCGCGTGTTCATGTGGAGGGCAAGCCCATCGAGGTGGATTGCGTGGTAAAGCGGGTGATCGCGGGCAGCGGGATGGGGGTGGAATTCATGGCAATGAAACCCGAGGACCGCGAACGACTCCAGAACCTGCTCGGGCAGCTCCCCTACTAGACCTCTCTCTTTCCGTCCTGCTCTCGCTTTCGGTAAGCTGAGTGGGATGAGTGCCGGCTTTCCGCAGGTCGCCACCGCAGCCCAGGTGCGTGAGCGCGCCCGGCGGCTCTCCTGGCTGGCGATTGCGAGTTTCCTCCTCCTCTTGCTGGGGGCGTTTGTGGGGCTGCTGGTGTTTGAGCGCTACCAGCCGTTGGATGCGGGCAGCGTCATCCGCTCCTTCTCCTTGGGCCTGTTGACGCTGTGGCTGCTGCTGGCTTGGAAGGCGTGGGAGGTTTTGCGCAATCCGACCGTCAGGACAGGCGCGCGGCTCGGGATACTGCTGCCGGCGCTGGTGCCGTGGGTGTTCGCCGGGTTTCTGTGGTTGAACGGAGCCCTCGACCGCAGCCCGGCCAACCCGCAGGCCACGCTGGTGGTGACGACGCACACCTCACCTCGGGATTGGCTGCAGGCCTTTCGCTATGAAGTCGTGGTGCGTTCCTGGCGGCCGGGGCGGCGGTTTGAGGGGGTGATGGTGCGGCGGCGGGCGGAGTTCGAAAGTTATCGGCGCGGAGACCCGGTGACGGTGGAGGTGCGAGGAGGGTTCTTCGGGCTGGCGTGGGTGTCGGCCCTCCGCAAACGCTAGGCGGATGCGACTCTGCGGCTAGCGCGCCGAAGCGAAGGCCAGCAAGCCTGGGAAATACGACATCGGGATGTCCCGCGCGGTGCGCAGGCCGGGGGCGGCTTCCAGCACGGCCGGGATGCAATTGACGACGATGGCGGCGGTAGCCAGATCACCGTGAATGCCGCGGGGAATGCTCAGGGTGAGCTCGGGAACGCCGCCAATCGTAATCGCGTCCACGGGCTGGGGCGCGCCCAGGTACATTTCCAGTTTCAACTGGATGAATTCCTTTCCTTCTCCGCGAGCCGAAAGAGACTGGCGCACCCCTAGGACGCATCCGGCGGGCACGGAAGTGGATTCCGTGCGAACCATCTCGGAGGCGACCACAGGCTCGACCGATTCCTCGAACTGCTCGACCGGAAGGCCGAGCACGTCAGCAATCATCGCCGCTGATTCGGGCAAGCCATGGTGCTTGATGCGGCCGGCGGCGACCTGAGCACGGAATTCTTCCACCGTGAGCCCAGCTCCTACTTTTCGCTGCAAGGGGAGCCGGCGGCGGGCGGCGTCGACGACGCGGCGCACCTGAACAGAATCCACACGCTGGCAGGCGGCCGAGAGAGTAAGGACAAGCTTGTCCATGGCGAATCCAGGATTCACGCCCGTACCGAGCAGGACCGCCTTGTGTTCGCGTGCAGTGCGGTCGAGCTGATGCGACAGTTGCGGGTGCTTGCGGAAGGGATAGGCGAGCTCCTCGCAGGTGGAAATCACGTGGGCGCGGGCGCGGAGGCAGACCATAAGTTGGTCGGCCACCTGCGCCAAGTAGGAAGTAGTGGAATGGACGACGAGGTCTACGCCGGCCTGCAAGACCGCACCGGCGTCATTCGAGATTAGCACTCCTAGTTTCCGTCCGGCCTCGACTACCTCTCCGAGGTCTTTTCCCTGCTTGGCGGGATCGATGTCGAGCGCGCCGACTATGTGGAGGTCTGGCTTTTCGAGCATCAGGCGGACGATCCCAGCGCCAATGGGTCCGACGCCGTATTGGACGACACGGATGGGGGGCATCAGGAGGCCGGGTGCGCGACGCGTGCGATTGGGGCGCGCCGGGCAAAGTATTGGTTGACGTAGTCCGAGAATGCTTGCGCTAGGCGCGCGGTCACCGGGCCGGCACCAGGGGCCCACTGGCGGTCTTCGATCTGGGCCACGGGTTGGACGTGGCGGGTGGTCGAGGTAATGAAAACCTCGTCGGCTTGCATCAAGTCAGGCTGGCGGAGTGTTTGCTCGGCAAAGGGCAGCGAGAGGTCATGCGCCAACTCGATGAGGATGTCCCGCGTGACGCCGGCGAGGCAGCCGGAGGAGAGGGGAGGGGTGTGGATGCGGCCGTTCTTGACCACAAAGATATTGGCGGCCGTGCATTCGGCCACTTCATCGCGCTCGTTGAGGAGAATGACTTCGTCGAAGCCGCGCGCGCGTGCCTGCTCGAGGCTCCAGACGTTCTGCAGCCAGGAAGTCACCTTGGTGCCGGCTAGCGGGGAGGCGGCGTGACGGCCCTGGGGTTGGATGGAGAGGCGGGCGGCTGCGGAGTGAGTGGGGAGGTCGGCGGTATAGATCAAGACGTCGACGACCGGTGTCGGCTCATCGCTCTGCCAGAAGCCGAATTTGTTGTAGATGAAGTAAACGCGAGCAACGGCATCGGCAGCGTGGTTGACACGGGCGAGTTCGAGCAGGTCGGCGAGTATTCTCTCCTGGCTGAAGTCAAAAGGAAGGCGGATGCGGGCGGCGTCGCGCTGGAAGCGCTGCCAGTGGCGCTCGAAAGCAAAAGGTTGGCCGTGGTAGAGGCGGAGGGTCGTGAAGAGTCCCCAGCCGCTCAGGAGCCCGGCTTGGCCGGGGGAGAGACGTACCGCCTCGAGCGCCAGCAGGGTGCCGTTATGAGAGACGAATGGATGCACGATGTAGTTTCCCGGGTCCCCGGCTGCTCTGCACTGCTCCCCGCCGCTTTTCCGCCGTGCCGGGATGCCCCGTAAGCTGCCAGTCTAGCGCAAACGCGCGCGGGCCGCTACAGGCGAGAATTGACACCCGCCTCAGCCCCGGCTATAGTGGCTAGCGGCCGGGGCAAAGGATCGCGCAGATGCGCAGCAACCGCTGGAAATTCATCCTGGGATCGCTGATCATTCTCGGAGTCCTCACTTGGCTTGGCGTCACGGGGATTCGGGAAACCCAAACCTACTACTTGACGATTGCGGAGTTGCAGGCGCAGGAGCGTCTACCGGAACGACTGCGCGTGGCTGGCGATGTGGTGGCGGGCTCGATTCGACGCGAGCAGGGAAGGGTTCGCTTTCAGTTGCAGCAGAGTGAAAATCATCTTAACGTTGTCTACGTGGGCAGTGAGCCGCTCCCCGACACGTTCGTGGATGGCGCCCAGGCCATCGTTACCGGGAGCCTCGGCCGCGACCATGTGTTTCAGGCGCATCAAGTTCAGGCTAAGTGTGCTTCCAAATACGAAGCCGTGCCGCCTGGTCCCACAGCGCGCCCCCCGGATGCTTCCAACTAGCCTCTGATGGAGCTCGTCGGCAGCTTCGCTCTTCTTCTCGCTTTCTGCTTGTGCGCGTACGCTGTGGTCGCGGCGTTATTGGCCGCGCGCGCGCATCGTCCGCTCCTGCTGGAAAGCGCGGAGCGCGCCACGGTTGCTGTCAATGGCTTGCTGCTCGTGGCCACGGGGTGTCTCGTGGCCTTGCTGTTTGCGAACGATTTTCGCATCGCCTATGTCGCGCAGCATTCAAATCGCGCCTTGCCCGGCTTCTACAAGTTTGCGGCACTCTGGGGCGGCCAGGAAGGCTCATTGCTCTGGTGGAGCTGCCTGCTTTCCATCTACATCATGTTGGCCGTGCGGCTGAACCGCCGCACCCATCGCCTTTTGATGCCGTTTGTGATCGCGGTGGCAATGAGCGTGCAACTCTTCTTCCTCCTGGTCAACAATTTTGCTGCGCACCCGTTCCAGTTGCTGGCCTTTACAGAGGGTGGCCGCACCAGCGTCTTTACTCCCGCCGACGGCGGTGGCCTGAACCCGTTGCTGCAACATCCGGCAATGGTGATTCACCCCCCGATGCTGTATCTCGGTTATGTGGGTTTCACGATTCCCTTTGCCTTCGCGATGGCGGCGCTGCTCACGCGTTCGAAAGGAGAGCAGTGGATCCACGTCACGCGGCGCTGGACGATGATCACTTGGGGCTTCTTAACCATCGGGATCTTGCTGGGCGCACGCTGGGCCTACGCGGTGCTGGGCTGGGGCGGTTATTGGGGCTGGGACCCGGTGGAAAACGCCTCCCTCATGCCCTGGCTGACCGGCACGGCCTTCCTGCATTCCGTCATGATGCAGGAAAAGCGCGGGATGCTGAAGGTCTGGAATATGGCCCTGGTTTTCGCCACCTTCTTTCTCTGCATCTTCGGCACGTTTCTGACTCGCAGCGGTGTGCTGTCTTCCGTGCATGCCTTCGCGCAGTCCCCCATCGGCCCTTACTTCGCTACCTTCATCGTTATCGGCCTCGTCGCCAGCACGGCAGTGCTGCTCTCACGGCTCGACTTCCTGAAGAGCGAGAACCAACTCGACTCGCTGCTCTCGCGGGAGTCAAGCTTCCTCTTTAACAATCTCATCCTGCTGGCCTCCTGCTTTGCTGTTCTCTGGGGAACGTTGTTCCCCTTGATCTCGGAAGCGGTGCGCGGTGTGCAGATCACCGTCGCGGCGCCTTACTTCAACAAGGTGAACGTCCCCATCGCACTCTTCCTGCTCTTCCTGACAGGCGTCGGCCCGCTGTTGGCTTGGCGCCGCACTTCGGTGGAGAGCCTGCACCGGAATTTCACCCGTCCCTTGCTCGTCGGAGCGGCAGTAGCCGCGGTGAGCTTTGTTCTTGGTGTCCGCAAGATTTACCCGATCATGACGGTGTTTCTAGGAATCTTCGTCGTCGCCACGATTGCGATGGAGTTCCACCGGGGAGCGCGCGTCCTGCGGCAAAAGAGCAACTGGGGATGGTTGGCCGCGACCGTGGCCTTGACGAAGCGCAATACCCGCCGCTACGGCGGCTACATCATCCACTTCGGTATTGCCGTCCTCTTCATCGGCATTTCCGGCTCCGCCTTCAGTGTCGAGCAGCAGGCCGAAATGCAGATTGGCTCAGAAACAACCGTGGGCGGCTATCGCTTCATTTGCCGCGACCTGAAGATGAGCGAGACCGAGAACCACGTCTCGGCCGCTGCCGAGGTCGAGGTGTATCGTGGCGGCCGCCTTCTCACGAAGCTCTATCCAGAGCGCCGCCTGTATAAAGCCAGCCAACAGCCCACGACCCTGGTGGCGATCCGGCCCCGGCTCCAGGAGGACATTTACGTCGTGTTCACCGGCATGACCGATGACGGCCAACGCGCAGTCATGCAGATCTTCATCAACCCGTTGGTGAACTGGGTGTGGATTGGCGGTTTCATTGTTGTCTTGGGAACCTTGATTGCACTGGTGCCGAGCGCGCCACCCGAAAGCTTTGTTCTGCAGGCTCGTGCACGGCGCGCGGCGGCTGAAAAGGAGCGCGATGCTGTCCCGGTCTAGCCTGCCGGCTGCTCTGTTAGCTGTGTTGCTGGCGGCGGGTTTGGCCGCACAAACAGCAGATACCTACAAGCGCGTGGCCGACAAGATCGTCTGCCAGTGCGGATGCAACTACCCGCTCGACACCTGCCCGCACACCGACTGCCCCTGGGCACCCAAGATTCGCACGAGCATCCGTGAGCAGGTGGCCGCCGGCAAGAGCGAGCAGGAAATCTTGGCGGGCTTGGTAGCCCAATACGGGCAAGTGATTCTGGCTGCGCCGCCGCCAAGAGGATTCAACCTGGTCGGCTGGATTATGCCCTTTGCCGCACTTATCCTTGGCATCTGGATTGTTCGCCAGATCGTGGTGGCTTGGCGCGCGCGCCGACCGATGCAGCCGCCGGACTCGGCGCTGGTCGCGCGCTACCGCGAAACAATCGAAAAGGAACTCAAGCGGCTGGACGAAGTCTGATGCTGTTGATTGTCATCTGCGCGGCGCTCGCCATCGGGACACTCCTCTACATCTTCTGGGTGAAGCCGCAACCGGTTGCAGTCCCCTCGCCAGCCGAACGAGAGGCTGCATTCCTGCGAGAGCGCAAGGAAGTTATCTACGAGAATCTCCGCGACCTGCAGCTCGAGCATCGGATGGGAAAACTTTCCGACACGGATTACCAGCAGCTCAAGGCGCACTACCAGGAACAGCTTGCCGGTGTCCTCCACTCACTTGAGCAATTGCCGGTCATGCGTCCAACCATAGCGGCAGCCGTGCCAGGAATCTGCCCGCGCTGTGGATTCGAGAATCCTGCCAATCATCGGTTTTGCGGCCGCTGTGGGTCATCCCTTGCCGCACGAACGGATTCGTCTGCTTGATGCGCCTGCTCCGATTGTCTCTCGAGCTCGTCTTGGTGCTGGCTGTGTCGGCCTCTGCCGCGCACGCCGTCGAGGTCGTTGGTCGCGTCGTCAACCGCACAACCAACCAACCGGTGGCCGGGCACGAGGTGGCGCTGCTGGCGATGCGCGGGGGGATGGTGCCGCTCGATACGCGCGAAACCGACGGTTCGGGTCGCTTTCGCTTCGTTGTGGCGGCGAATCCGAATGAGAGTTTCTTGGTGCGCGTACCCTACCGGGGCGTCAACTACCATCAGCCCGCCACACTGACCGGTGGCGAGAGAATCGAAGCCAACGTGGATGTCTATGAGGCCAGTGGCGATGCCGCGGGAATCCAACGCGAGTCGCACGACTTCTTCCTCGAGCCGCACACTGACCATGTGCGGGTGACTGAGGTCATCGTCTTCGTGAATGCCAGCAAGCCGCCACGCAGTTATGTGCCGGATAGCCGCACCTCGGTGTTGGTCTTTCGCACGCCGCCGGACGCCGGCGAAGATGTACGGGCGTTTGTGGTCGGCCCCGGAGGAATGCCGTTGCGCCAGCAGCCGCAGCCGGGGCAGGAGCCGAATACCCACGTGCTGGACTACCCGCTGCGACCGGGCACTACCCAGATTGAATTCAGCTATGTCGTCCCGCTGGCGAACAATCGCTACGAATTTGTGCAGCGACTGCCGGCAGTGGGGAGCACGCCCAACGTGGTGACGCCGTTGGAGGGGATTCGTCTTGCAGGGCGCTCGTTGGGCGAGCCGCGAGACGTCCCAGAGCGGCAGGTGCGTGTTTACACCGCACGCCTGACCAAGCAGAATGAGCTCCGCTTCCAGATCGAGGTGGATCCGGCAGTGCTTGCTGCCGCGAGCCAGGCTTCCGCTCAGCCTCAGCCTAGCACATCCGCGACCGGCGAAGGCAGCGTCACTCTGATTCCCAACCCGGTCGCAGAGGCAAAGTGGTATATTGTCGCGCTTACGTTGTTAGTTCTCGCGCTGGGGCTCTACTATCTCTACTCTGTGCCGCCAGCGGGCAACGCACCGCATGAATCCAAGTCCCGCCGCTAGTCTGCGCCTGGAAGCCAAGGGAATCGCAAAGCACTACGGTCACCTTACAGCCCTCCAAGCCGTAGACCTCTGCATCGATCCCGGCGATTTCATTGTGGTTCTGGGCCGCAACGGGGCCGGCAAGACGACACTGCTGCGCCTCCTCGCCACGATCATTCACCCGAGCGAAGGTAGTCTGTGGTTCGACGGCACGCCGCTCGCCCAGTGTCCGGCAAGCCTGAAAAGCCGGTTTGGCTTCGTGGGCCACGAGAGCTTCCTCTACGACGAGCTGACAGTGCGGGAAAACCTGCTCTTCTACGCCCGGCTCTATGGTCTGGCAGACGGTGCGCGCGCCGTGGCCACGCAATTGGAAGCTCTCGAGTTGAGCGCGCGGGCCGGTGACCTCGTGCGCAACCTCTCACGGGGCTTGCGGCAGCGGGTAGCGATTGCCCGTGCTCTGTTGCACCAGCCCAGCCTGCTCTTGCTCGACGAACCCGCCACCGGCCTGGATGCCCCCTCGCGGGAGCGTTTGCACGACTTGCTTCGTCGTCTGCATCGAGAGGGGCGGACAATCCTCTTCAGCTCGCACGATGTCGCCCAAGGGCTTGCGCTGGCCACCCGTGTGGTGCTGCTCGAACGCGGCCGGATCGCCTTCGATGGGCGCAACACGCCCGAAGCGCAGGCGGCTGTAGCCGCCCAACTCGGTTCCGGAGGCGTCTGAGCGATGGCAACAGTCGCCGCCACCGGATGGTCTGCCCTCGGGCGGGTTTCATTCGCCATCGCTGCCAAAGATTTCCTCTCCGAGCGCCGCACCAAGGAAGTGTTCAACGCCATGCTGGTGTTCGGCTTCATGGTTGCGGTCATTTTCAGTTTTGCCTTCGAGCCGACGAGCGAGGAGGCGCAGCGCATCGCCGGGGGCCTGGTATGGCTCGTATTCATCTTCGCCGGCATCCTTGGTCTGAATCGTTCCTTTGCCCGCGAGACCTTGAACGAATGCCTGCAAGGGCTGCGCTTGGGGCCGGTGGGTCCCGGCGCCATTTATCTGGGCAAGCTGCTGTCGAATTTCGCCTTCATGTTCGTGGCCGAGTTGATTTTGCTTCCCTTTTTTGGGATGTTCTTCGACGTTCACTTCTGGCGCGAACCGGCTTGGATGATCGCCATCCTCGTGCTGGGCACGTGGGGCTTCACCGCGCTGGGGACAATCTTTTCCGCTGTGAGCGCAAATACGCGCATGCGTGAGCTGATGCTACCGCTATTGCTCCTGCCGCTCAGCGTACCGTTGCTCATCGCAGCCGTGCAAGCCACGACGACTGTGTTACGGGGATTGCCGATGAGTGATGCGTCCCTGTGGATCAAGCTCCTCATTGGCTTTGACGTCATGTTCACCACCCTCGCTTGGCTTGTCTTCGAGCCGGTGCTGGAACAATGAACCGACGCAACTACCACCGTCTTTCCCTGATTCTGTTTTGCGCCGCGCTGGTCATGGTGCTGTGGGCCTGGTATGCGGTATTCCTCCAGGTGCCCACGGAACGCACCATGGGCGTCGTCCAGCGCATCTTCTATCTTCACCTTTCTTCTGCATTCGTCTCTTTCCTGGCATTCTTCGTGGTTTTCATCTCCAGCGTAGCCTACCTCTTGACACGCAAGGCAGAGTGGGATTGGGCAGCAGCGACGGCGGCGGAGATAGGAATCATTTTCATCGCTGCCGTGTTGATTTCCGGTCCCCTCTGGGCCAAACCAGCCTGGGGTATCTGGTGGACGTGGGACGCACGCCTGACCACAACCCTCGTACTCTTTCTCATCTACCTCGCCTATTTGCTTCTGCGCTACTACACGCTCGAAGCGGGGCGTCAGGCGCGGCTGGCGGCCATCTTCGGCATCATCGGGTTCGTGGATGTTCCCCTTGTCTATATGGCGAATCGTTGGTGGCGGACGCAGCATCCGCAGCCGGTGATCCTGGGCGGATCTGAGTCAGGTCTGGATCCGCGCATGTGGTACGGGCTGCTGGTGACGTTCGTGGCGATGTTGACCGTCGGCGCGCTGGTGTTCCTCCAGCGCTATCGCCTGGAAGAATCGCGGCACGCCGTGAATGAACTGCGGCGCGCCGTCGGGCAACTCGAATAGGAGGAAGGATGGACGTTGGACTGAAACACCTGTTCTTGGCTTTTTCTTTCGTCTGGATTCTCCATCTAGGCTATCTCCTCAGCTTAGCCAGCCGCCAGAAGCGGTTGAGCGAGGAAATCCGCACCTTGCAGCAAGTCCTGAAGGGTTCCGAGCGGTCCCGCTGACTACGGCACGAGCACCATCCGCCCGACAACTGCGTGGGCTTCGAGCCGGCGATGAGCCTCCACGGCGTCGGCCAGCGGCAGGGAAGTGGATACGACGGGGTGGATTTTTCCACTCGCAATCAGGTTGAAGGACTTCTCCAGTTCACCCACCGAGGTCGCAAACGACCCGATAACCTCCAGTTCCTTCAGTATCACAAGGCCGGGATTGAACGCCGCACGACCCCCGACGACATTGCCGATCACGACCAGGGTGCCTCCGCTTTTCAGTGCGTGCAGGCTTTCGTCCAGGGTGGCGCTGCCCACCACTTCCATCGCAATATCCACTGGGCCCGCCGCCTGTTTGACGGCCTTGGCAAATTCCAGCCGGGGCGAGCAGACAACGGCGTCCGCACCGAGTTCTTTCAGCCGGTCCACTTTGGCTTCGGAACTGGTTACGGCCACAACGCGCGCTCCTAGCAGTTTCGCCAATTGAATCGAGTGCGCACCGACACCGCCACTGGCGCCGGTGATGAGCACGGTTTGGCCGGGCTGCACGCACGCGCGGCTGCCCAATGCGTGAACCGCGGTGCCGAGCGTGCATGCCGTCACGGCCGCCTCGGCATCCGAGAGGGGTTCCGGGACGCGGGCTAAGACGTGCGCAGGTGAGACAAAATACTCGGCATATCCCCCGGGGATTTCCTCTCCGAAGAAAACTGCTCCCGAGCGGCAGAGTGTGGGACGGCTGTCGGTGCAGTAGACGCAGCGGCCGCAGTTGACCCGCTGCAAGCAGGCCACGCGATCGCCGGGACGGAACCGCGTCACCTCTGAACCTGCTTCCACCACCTTTCCCGCGACTTCGTGGCCGAGAATGGCAGGCAGGCGGGTGCGCGGCAGGTCTCCACGCCGGTTGATGACGTCATGAAAGCAGACGCCGCAAGCACCCACCCGGATCAACACTTCGCGTGGACCGGGGTGCGGTTCGTCGCGACTCTCGAGTCGAAGGTTCTCTGCCGGGCCGAACTGGTGCAGGACAACAGCGCGCATTGCTCAGGTCACCTCTGCCGCCTGATGAGTCTTGAGCACGGGGCGAAACTTGTATCCGTAGACGATCGGCCCACGCTCGGAATCGCTCAGCAAGCGCCGCACCACCATTTCAACTTCCTGGCCGACGGCCACATCCTCTGGACTTACATCGGTGAGTTGCGCTGTCACCTTGACTCCTTCCTCAAGTTCGATCAGAGCGGTCACGCCGCCCGCGAGGTCGTGGAACCCGCAGGCTGGCTGCCAGAGGCGCGTGAAGGAAACAATGCGCCCGTGCCCGTTCAGCGGGAGGGACTCGTTCGCCGGTGAGCCGCAGGCGAGACACAGGTCGCGCGGCGGAAAGTGGATCTCCCCGCAGGCGGCGCAACGGGAAGCCTCCAGGCGGTAGAAGGTGGATCGCAAGCGGTGATAGCGTGGCAGATCCATTTCACACTCCCAGGATGTGCGTAACCGCGACTGAGGCCATTCCTCCGATGCTCTGCGCCATCCCGACCTGGCAATCGGGCAACTGGTTCTCGCCTGCTTCACCGCGCAGTTGCTGGACAGCTTCTACGATCTGATAGGTGCCGCTCGCGCCCACGGGATGGCCGCGCGCCTTCAGGCCACCCTGCGTGCAAACGGGGAGCTTGCCGCCGCGATGGATGTTGCAGTCGAGCGCGAACCAAACGCCCTGGCCGCGCTCGGCGAAGCAGGCTGCCTCCAGGGACAGCGCGGAAACGATGGTGAAGGCATCGTGGAGTTCGAAGAAATTAATATCTTCGGGAGAGAGGTTCGCCTGCTCGTAGGCACGATGGGCAGAGGCATAAGCGGCATCGAACCACAACGGGTCTTTCCTTGGTGCCAGCGCAATCGTATCGGTTGCGGTTGCGGAGGCCAGAATTCTTACCGGATGCTGGGCGAACTCGCGGGCGCGCGCCGTGGGGCAGAGCACAACGGCGGCTGCGCCGTCGCAGATGGGAGCAGAATCAAGGATGGAAATCGGGTCTGCCACCATCGGCGACTCGAGGAAGTCTTCGACGGTTACCGGCTCGCGGAACATGGCGTTGGGGTTGCGGCGGGCGTTCTCATGCGCGGCGAGGACAAAGGGAGCAAAGTCAGCTCGGCGGTAGCCGTAGCGTTCCATATAGAGCCGCATCAGCAGGGCGTTGAGAGCGGTGAACGTGACTCCCTGTGCGGCCTCGTAATCGGCGTCGGCGGCGGTCGCCAGGGCTGACGTGACGCCGTCAATCCCCATGTCGGTCATTTTCTCTACTCCAACGGCCACGACCACTTCATGGGCGCCGGAGGCGACGGCCAGCTGCGCGGCCCGAACAACAGCGCCACCCGAGGCACAGGCGGCTTCCACCTTGATGGCCTCAATGCCACGCAGCCCGGCGTGGTCGGCAATGAGCGTGGCGATGTTTTCCTGCTGGCAGAGGAGGCCGGAAGCCATGTTGCCGACAAAGAGAGCGTCTATTCGCTCCACCCCGGCGTCGCGGATGGCCGCGCGAGTCGCCTCCACGGCGAGGTCGCGCAACGATCGGCTCCAATGCTCCGCTACAGGGGTTTGACCGATACCGATGATGCTGACTGCTCTCATTCCTCTCCTATTCACGATGGATCTTTCGCATCAGGCGCAGGTAGACCCCGTAGTCGCTGATTTCCTGCTTGCGCTCGATGTAATCGCGGACGCAGGGGACACCATCGCGGCAGTCGAGAATCCGTGCGGTCACGACCAGAGACAGGGCATCGCTGCCCGCTCCGGAACCGTAGGAGGTGAACAGAATCCGGTCGCCCGGCTCGGCGACGTCGAGAACCGCTGCCAGGCCCAGCAACGAAGAGCCGGCATAGGTATTGCCGATGAGTGGCACGAGGAAGCCGGGCTGGATTTGGTCTTGGGTAAAGCCGAGCTGTCGGGCCAGGCGCTGAACAAACTTCGGATTGGGCTGGTGGAAGACCGCCCAGCGATAGTCGGCAGGGGTTCGCCCAAGCTCCGCGAGCAGGGTGCGGGCAGCGTTCAGCGAATGGTGGAAATAGGCCATCTCACCGGTGAAGCGCTGACCATGCTGAGGATAGTGCTGGTGGGCGTGGCGGAAGAAATCCGGTGTGTCGGTGACGAAGGAGAGGCTCGCTTCCACTTGGGCGGCTGAGTCCGCGGCGCTGCCGAAGAGGAACGCCGCGCCGCCGGCTCCGGCGGTATATTCCAGGGAATCGCCGGGCCGTGACTGCGCCGTGTCCATCCCGATGGCCAGTGCATAGCGCGCCATTCCTGAACCCACGTAAGCGATGGCAGCCTGCATGGCCTCCGAGCCTGCCTTGCAAGCAAACTCCATGTCGGCGGCGCTGACGTAGGGCGTCAGCCCCAGTGCCTCGGCGACAACTGTGGAGCTTGGCTTGACCGCATAGGGCTTGGATTCCGTCCCCACCCAGACGGCGCGGATTTCTGCCGGCGGTACGCTGACGCGACGAAGTGCGTTCCGGGCTGCTTCGATGCACATAGTGGTGGTGTCTTCGTCGGGCCCGGGAACAGCCTTGGCGCGGATGGGGACGCGTCGGCGTTCGGCGCCCCAGCAGGCCGCGATTGCATCGGTGCGGATGCGCCAGAGCGGGATATAGGCGCCGTAGCTGCTGATGCCGACAGGTTGGGCGGTACGAAGCAACCGGCCGGGTGCCCTGCCCATGGGTGCGGAAGTGTAGGGGCTGGGGGCGGAAAGTCAAATTTATTGTTTTTGAGGAAAAATAATGGCTCCTTATGCTATAGTCGCCCCGCGCTGGCATTCCTCTAGTGGGGCTTATGTATCGGAGGGAACGATGGACTTCCACGAGTTGGATGTTTTCCTAGCGGTCGCCCAAGAACGGAGCTTTTCGCGGGCGGCTAAGAAGTTGCTGCGGACACAGCCGGCGGTGAGCCTGGCGATTCGTCGCTTAGAAGAGGAACTGGGGGAATTGCTGTTCGACCGCTCGACCAAGGTGCCGACGCTGACCGACGCCGGCGAGGTGTTGCGGGACTATGCCGAGCGCGTGGTCAACCTCCGGACGGAAATTCGGACCGCTCTGACAGAGTTGCGGCAGCACCAGCGCGGGCGCGTGCGGATTGGAGCCAATGAGACCGGTGCGCTCTATCTGCTGCCGCTGATCGCGCGCTACCGGCGGCTCTACCCTGCTATCGCTGTGGAAGTAGTACGGAGCTTGGCGCGCATGATTCCCCAAGAACTGCTGAAGCGAAGCCTCGATCTGGGGGTTCTCTCCTATGACCCGGACGAGCCGCAGCTCGCCTCGGTGGTGGTGTATCGGGATCGCCTCAGCTTTATTGTCTATCCGGAGCATCCGTTGGCGCGGCGGCGTCACGTTTCCATCCGCGAACTTGGACAGGAGGTGTTTGCCGCGCACAACGTCCCATCTCCCTACCGAGAACGCGTGCTGCGGACATTCCAGAAGCATCGGGTGCCACTGCACATGGACATCGAGCTGCCGACAGTGGAGTCCGTCAAGAAGTTCGTGCAGATGCAGCAAGCAGTGGCGCTCGTGCCGCGGATGTGCATTGAAGCCGAATTGGCGAGTGGCACTGTTGTGGAGGTGGACATCCCGGAGCTTCGCATCGAAAGAAAGCTGCGAGTTGTCCACCGGCGAGGGGATCCGCTTTCGCACGCTGCCCGGGCGTTCTTGGAACTGGTGACGGGAGTGACACAACCGGCCGAGGTTCCGGTCGCCGGGGTCAGCGAATCAGTAGGGGAAAGTTAGACGGCTGCCGACGGTTTCGCTTGCGTCGGTCGGGCGCGCTTTTGCCGCCGCCGGCTCTCCGTATTTCTTGAGCAGCCGGTAGAGCGTGGGCCGGCTAATGCCGAGGAGGGCTGCCGTCTGGCTGCGGTTGCCCTTCGTGTGCCTCCAGGCCGTTTCGAAGAGCCTTCGCTCGGCTTCCTTCAGGCTCATGAGCGGCAATCCGGCCGACCGCAGTGGCGGGGTCGCCGCCGGTTCGCTCAGATTCTGGGGCAGGTCAGTTAAGCGGACCTGGGTGGTGGGGCAGAGCATGGCTGCGCGCTCGACGGCGTGTTCGAGCTCGCGCACATTGCCCGGCCAGGGATAGCGAAGGATGGCGGCCTCGGCGTCGCGCGCAAAGCCGCGCAGCTTCTTCGAGAACCGCTCGGCATAGCAGTGCAGAAAGTGTCTGGCGAGCAAGAGAACATCCTCGCCGCGCTCGCGCAGCGGTGGCAGGGCGATTTCCATTGCGTTCAGTCGATAGAGCAGGTCTTCGCGAAAGCGTCCGGCGCGGACTTCCGCAGTCAAGTCGCGATGCGTGGCGGCGATCACCCGCACCTCGACCCGGCGGGTTTGAGGGGAGCCGAGGCGCTGGACTTCGCCGCTTTGCAGGGCGCGCAGCAACCGCGCTTGCATCTCCGGGGTCATTTCGGCGACCTCATCGAGAAAGAGCATCCCGCCATCGGCGGCCTCGAACAGTCCGGCGCGGGAGTCGTTGGCGCCGGTGAAGGCGCCGCGCACATAGCCGAAGAGCTGCGATTCAACTAGGGTGGGGACGAGGGCCGAGCAGTTGCAGACTACCAGAGGCTTGTTCGCCACGGGGCTCAATGCATGGAGGGCGCGGGCAACAAGCTCCTTCCCGGTACCGGTTTCGCCGCTCACCAGCGCGGTGGAGAAGTGCGGTCCAATGCGCTCAATGAGGTCGAAGACCTGGCGCATGGCTGGACTGGAACCCACCAAGCCATGGAAGTCTGCCTTCTCCAGACGGTCAACGGCCAATGATTCGGACTCTTGCTCGCGCTGGAGGCGCTGACGCAGCTTTTCCAGTGCTTCGCGGAGGCGCTCGGGCGGAAACGGCTTGCAGAGGTAGTCGAAGGCCCCGCGGCGGATGGCGGTGATGGCGGAGTCCACTGAGTAGTAACCGGTCATCAGGATGATCTCGGCTTCTGGGGTCAAGTTGCGGACTCGACTCACCAGTTCCAAGCCGTCCATATCGGGTAACCGCATGTCGGTCAAAACGATTGGGGTTTGCTGCGACCCGAAAGTCTCGAGGGCTTGCTGGCCCGTGCGTGCTGGCCGCGGCTCGAAGCCCCATTCGGTCAAGTATCCTTCGAGCGTCTCCAGCAGAGCAGGTTCGTCATCCACGATGAGAACCGGGATAGGATTCATGCTCATGAGTTTTCTCCCTGTGTAGATTCGGGCCCTGCCCACAGGCTGTCGATAGCGGGAATCAACTCATGCACCAGGCGGGCCTTCGAGACGAACGCCTCTGCTCCACTCTCGCTGGCTGCGCGGCGAACTTCGCGCGTGTCGTGCACGGAAACGATGATGACGCGGCTGCGGCATTGGCGCGCCCGCAGCCGACGCGTCGCTTCCAGTCCGTTCATTTCCGGCATTTCCACGTCCATCAGGACGACGTGAGGTTGGAGGCGGGCAGAGAGTTCCACTGCCTCGAGGCCGTTGGAGGCAATCTGGACAACTTCGAGGCCGGAGCGACTGCTCAGGAACTCCTGCAACAACTGGGCGGTGAGTGGATTGTCCTCCGCGATCAGGATGCGGACGGGGTTCGGCCGACTCGGCTTTCCCTCTCGGTCGGCCCCCATGGCGTGACCTCTGGGCAGCTTAAGCAGGCCGGGGCATGTAAACAATCGGGACAGGGATGGATTCCGACCAGGATTTGACCTTAGTACTGGCCGTCCGGATCTTGGTAGTGTTCCTGACCTTTTGGTCTTCAAGGTGCCACGCGGTTGCCGGATGATGCTTGGCGATGGCGTCATGGCTGGGCCAGCTTGTTGCGGATGGCATAGCGAACAAGGTCGGAGATCGAGTGCAGGTCGAGCTTGCGCATGATGTTGGCGCGGTGGGTTTCGGCGGTTTTGACACTGATACCCAAGCGGGTGGCCACCTCCTTGTTCGAGCAGCCCTCGGCCAGCAATTGGATGATTTCCCGCTCGCGGGAGCTCAGAGTGCGAGCCTCCGCACGGGGGCGCGCCTGGCGGCCTTCGAGAAAGGAGCCCAGGACCATCTGGGCGACCTTGGAGGTGAAAAAAGGTCGGCGCTGGCGGAGAGAGTCCAGGGCCACAAGGAGGTCGCTGGCGGCGTCGGACTTGAGCAGATAGCCCTTGGCGCCAGCGGCCAGAACCTCGCGGGCGAGGTCCTCGGTCTCGTGTACTGTGAGGATGAGGATTTCTGTTTTTGGGCTTTTCTGGCGGATCTGGCGCGCCGCTTCCAGGCCGTTCAGTTCAGGCATGGAAATATCGAGGATGGCGACATCGGGTTTGAACTCGAGCGTCTGGGCAACAGCTTGGCGGCCGGTGGCACACTGGGCGATCACTTCCAGATGCGGAGCTGTCTCCAACAGACGCACGAGACCCTGGCGCACGATTTCGTGGTCGTCAGCGATGAGCACGCGAGTTTTCATCCGAGGCCTTCGGGGAGGGGAAGGGTAGCGCAAACCCGTGTTCCCTGACCCGGGGCAGTTTGTACGTCGAGTTTTCCGCCAAGTTCCCGTATCCGCTCCTGCATACCAATCAGGCCGACGCCGGCCTGCTGGGAGTGAAGAACCTCAACGGGGTCAAAGCCGCGCCCCTGGTCGGCGACCACGAGGTGGAGCTGGCGGTCGATGGATTTCAATTCCACCTGCACGGCAGTGGTCTGGGCGTGGCGGCTGACGTTGGTCAAGCTTTCCTGCAAGACTCGAAAGATGGCGGTTTCAAACTCCTGAGGCATGCGGGGAAGGGAATCGGCGAGGGCGGAGTCCACGCGGATGGCGGTCAGTTTGGTGTAGCGTTCCAAGAACCAGCGCACGGCGGAGAGCAGCCCAGCCTCTTCCAACAGTGGAGGGCGGAGGAGATAGGAGAGGTTGCGGATTTGCTCGAGACACTGATCAATCAGCCCCAAGGTATCTCGGACACGACGCGCCTCCCGGGGAGCAACGCCGGGTTGGTTTTCCTGCATGAGGGCGAGATTGAGGCGGACGGCGGTAAGAAGTTGGCCGATCTGGTCGTGGAGTTCGCGGCCGAGCCGGCGGCGTTCTTCTTCTTGAATTTTCATCAGCTGTCGGGAGAGGGTGCGGAGCTTGGCGCGTTCCGTTTCCAGTTGATTGAGTTGCTTTTCGATGATGACTTGGGCGTCGCGGCGTTCGATGGCGAGGGCCAGCGTGTGTGCAACGGCCTGAAGGAAGTGAACGTCGTCCTCGGTGAAGTTTCGCTGTTTCCGGGTGTGGGCGCCGAGGATGCCGAAGGGACGCTGGCGACCGGGGATGATGACGCTCATCCCGCTGACCACATTGTGCTCACGCAGCAGGGGAGGACCCTGAAAACGAGTTTCGGTGCGAAGATCTTTGGCGATAACAGGCGCGTGGGAAAGAAGGGTGTAACCGGCCTGCGATTCGCTTCCCGCCGAGACGGTGGCGTTCCCCACCAAGCCTTCCTTCCAGCCCACACCAGCCCGGAGGAGCAGGGCGCTGCCATCGAGGAGAAGTTCCAGCACCTTGCAGTATTCCACTTCGAGGGTTTGAGCCACGAGCGCCACGGCCTCGTTGAACAAGAGTCGGAGATCAATTCCAGCCAGGGCGCGCTGACCGAACTGAGCAAGGGCCGCCTGTTGCCGCGCTTTTTGCTCGAGATCCATCTCCGCCTGTTTCCGTTCGGTGATGTCCCGGCACAGGCTCAAGATTCTGGGTCCTGCTTCGGTCTGGATAACAGTTGCGCTAATCTCGATCGGGGTTATCTTTCCGTTCTTATCTACGTAGTCGATTTCCAGGCCTCTTACAAAGCCCTTCTGGCTGCATTTCTTGACTTCCTCGGCATTGCGTTCCCGGTCGTGGGGAGCCGTCCATTCGATCACGCTTCGCCCCAGAACCTCTTCCACACTGCAGTGGCCGGACAAGCGAGCATATTCTGCGTTGGCGTCGAGGACTTTACCTTGCAGGTCAACGATCAGGTAGCCGGTGTTGGTGGTCTCGACCAGAGCTCTGTATTTCTGCTCGCTCTCCCGGAGCGCTTCTTCGGTGCGGAGGCGCAGGTGGCGCAGAGCCTTTTGATGGAGCACACGTTCCACGGCTGCCGGCAACCGGCTCAGGTTATCCTTGAGGACATAATCGGCGGCGCCTCGTACGAGGCATTCTGTAGCCAGCTCATCGCCCAGCGTGGCGGTAACCAGGATGAGGGGGACGTCCTTGCCGCGTTGCCGCAGCAGGTCCAGTGCATCCATCCCGGTCCAGGTGCGCAGGTTGTAGTCGGCCAGGATGACGTCGTAGGTCGCGTGCTCGATGAGGCGGCTGAAGGCTTCGGGAGAATCTGCTAGGTCGTGGGTGACGGCATAGCCGGCTCGGCGCAGAGCGGCGAGGTTGAGTTCCGCGTCCGCCGGGTTGTCTTCCAGGATGAGAACGCGAAGCGGCGCCGGCTTGTCCTCTGGTGTAGACACCGCTTTGTGCAGCATGGAGGCTCTTCCTACTCCGGCCGGAAGGCGTTTGGCGGTGGCGGCTGGTTTACCACGAGCCAGTAAAGACCCAAGTGTCGGATAACCTCGCGGAAGGCATCGAAGTCCACGGGTTTCTGGATGTAACTGTTAGCCCCCAGCTTGTACCCGTTGACCATGTCTTTTTCTTCCCGGGAAGCGGTGAGGATGACAACCGGCAGAGGCTTCGTGCGCGGGTCGCTGCGGATGCGGCGGAGGACCTCGATGCCGTCCACCTTGGGCAGCTTGAGGTCGAGAAGGACCAGTTTGGGAGGCAAGGTGGCCTGGGCGCTCTGGAAGAGGAAGTCGAGAGCTTCCTCGCCGTCGCGCGCCACATGGATGCGATTGGCCAGCTTTTCGCGGCGCAGGGCGTGCAGGGTGAGTTCGACATCGTTGGGGTTGTCTTCGACCAGGAGGATTTCAACGTCCTGTTCTCGCATCGGGCACCTCTTGCGCGGGTTGGAGTTGGGCTGGGGCTTCCGGAAGAGTGAAATAGAACGTGGCGCCGCGGTTGATTTCGGCTTCGGCCCAGACGCGGCCGCCGTGCTTATGGATGATGCGCTGGACAGTCGCGAGTCCTACGCCGGTGCCTTCGAAGTCCTCCTGGCGGTGGAGGCGCTGGAAGATGCCGAAGAGCTTGTCGGCGTAATTCATGGAGAAGCCGACGCCGTTGTCGCGGACGAAGATGGCGGGCTGGGCATCTTGGGTCAGGCTGCCGACTTCGATGACGGCGCGTTCGCGGGGGCGGGTGAACTTGACGGCGTTGGAAAGGAGGTTGGACAGGACCTGCTTCATCAACGCCGGGTCGCATTCGACGAAGGGCAGCGGGTCAATCTTCCATTCAACCGTACGGCCTGCACCCTCAGGCTGCAGCCCTGCGATCACCTCCTCGACCAGGGAGTTCAAGCCGGTCAGTTGGAGGTTCAGTTCCTGGCGACCCAGCCGGGAGAAGTTGAGCAGATCGTCCAGCAGCTGGCCCATCTGGCGGGTGCCGTCCCGGATACGGTTGAGGTAACGTCGAACCGGCTCGGGCATCGCGGCGGCGTGCTCTTCGACGAGGAGTTGCGAGAAGCCGTCGAGGTGGCGCAGGGGAGCGCGCAAGTCATGGAAGACGGAGTAGGTGAAGGCTTCCAGTTCTTTGTTGATGGCTTCTAGCTCGGCCGCTTTGTGCTTGGTTCGTTCCTCGGCCTCTAAGCGCTTGGTAATGTCCTGAACGGTGGCGATGACCAGGGTGCCGTCATCCGTTTCGATTGGGCTGAGGCCAATCTCTACCGGGAAGGTGGTGCCGTCCTTGCGGCGGGCGCGCAGGTTCAATGCGGGGCCCATCTCCCTCATGCGGGGAGCCGCCATATAGCTCGAGCGGTGGACAACGTGCTTTTCTCGGAGGTTCTCAGGCACAAGTTCCTCAACCAACTTGCCCCGGAGCTCCTGGTGGGAATACCCGAAGAGCTTCTCCGCGTGCGGATTGATGACAACGATTCGGGCCTGCTCATCCACGACCACAATGCCCACGGCAACCGATTCAACCAGCGTGCGGAATTTCGCCTCGCCGCGCAGGCGCTCGCGTTCGCGTTCGGCCTGGCGGCGCTCGAGATCGAGACGACTCAGGGAACGAGCGTTCCACCAGACGACAACCGAGAGGAGAACGACGTTGGAGAGCGTGAAGAGCGCCAGGCCAAACGCAAGGCCATAAAAGCCAGCTTGTTGCCCCTGCAAGCGGAGCCAGCCGAGCACCAGAGGAAGAAAGACAGCGATTGGCAGGAGGCGACGCGCCAGAATGCCGCCCGCGGTATCGGCGGTCAGCAGTACCATCAGGCCGCGGTCGGGCCGGGCCGCCAGAACACCGAGGGAAAGCACGGCAAAGGCGAGGGCGGAGTGCAAGGCCATGGAGGAATAGGGTTCAATGTCATACAGCGCATGGGCGCTATAGGCATAGCCGACGATGGCCATGAAAGATGTGGTAGTTGTGAGCAAAGCGAGGAACTGGCCGGGCCAATGGCCGCGCCGGGTTTCAACATCGACCAAGAGCAGCGCCAGTCCGGAGAGGAAAAAGTTGAACGCAGAGATGGGCGACATTCGGCCCGGGACAGAGGTCTCGGGGCTTGTGACCGTGTCTTTGAACAGGAACTGGTCAATGCCCAGGTCCCAGCCGAAAAGGTCTTGGCTCAGGGTGAGCAAGCCCAGCAGGGCAACCGTGGCGGCGCAGAGTTGAGCGAAGGTGCGGCGCGAGGGGGGAATGGGATGGCGTTGCAGCAGCCAGAGGGCGAGACCAGCCAAAATGAAGCCGAGGGCAGTGTTGGCCTTCATCGTCGCCCAGCCCGGGACCAGGCTCTTGAGCCAAGCGACATCAAGAGCCCAGCCGAGAAGGACGACGAAGCCCGTTAGGAGCGCGGACAGGGAGGCGAGGCGGGCACAGAACGAGAGTCTCGGGTGAGCGGCCTCAGAGGTCAGCGGAGTCACTCCTGGGTGTCTTGCTGCACAAGGAGTTGCAGGATCGCCTTATGCGATCTTCTTGGCGATAGTGGTGAGCGAGTTTGTGCTCTCGCCAGCATGACACACCTTTCCCCTGCTGCTTCCCTGCAATCCGCTGACCTACGAGAGCGCGGAATAAGCGCTGATTAGTCAACAGATTGAGTGCAGGGGAAAGCGGGGCCTTCCCAGAATGGGAAGGAGCGGGCTGATCTTTACAGCGACGGGCCTGAACTCACCGGTGGCTCTTTTCCCCTGAGCTAACTTATTGCGGCTTGGTGGAGGGCGAGCTGGTCGTCTGGGCGTTGCCCTCCTGAATTGGGAGGTAGACCTCGAAACAACTCCCCTCGCCCACGCGGCTGGAGACCTCAACCCAGCCACCGTGGTAGCGGACGACTGAGCTCACTACGGTAAGGCCGAGTCCCGTGCCCTGGCCGAGCGGCTTGCTGCTAAAGAACGGGGTGAAGAGCTGTGCCAAGACATTCTCGTTCATGCCGGTGCCGGTGTCGCGCACGCTGAGGACAGCGTAGTTTCCCGGCTGGCGTTGACTCGGGGCCAAACAATCGTCTTCGCGCAGCGTGACCCGACGCAGTTCGATGGTCAAGGTGCCGCCCTTGGGCATGGCGTCGCGGGCGTTGAGGCAGAGGTTGAGAAAAACCTGGGCGAGCTGGCTGCGGTCGCCGAAGACGGGCAAGCTCTCGGAGCTGGGATTCAGCCTGACTTCGATGCGGCGACCGAGTAGAGCCGTCCAGTCGGCGACTTCATTGGCGATGAAGGCATTGAAGTCGAGGAAAGTCCGCTCGGGCGGAGTGGGCCGGCCAAAATTGAGCAGCTGCCGCGTGAGGCGGGCGGCGCGATCGCCGAGCTGAACCATTTTGTCGAGATAGGATTCCGGCGAGTCGCCCTTGCGGTACTTGAGCCGCGCCAGCTCGACGTAGCCGGCCATGCCGGCCAGCAAATTGTTGAATTCGTGGGCCACGCCGCCGGCCATCTGGCCGAGGGCCTTCATCCGCTGCGTATGTAGGAGCGAGGGATCCAGGAGAGGGGAGAGACTCGACGTCTCGCGTGCCGGTGGCTTCGGCGCTTCCGGCTTTGCCTCACGCACGCGTTGCAAGATGGCTTCGAGGCCCGCCGCTTTCGAGAGCACGGCGGCCGCCCCCAATTTCCGCCCCTGCTCTTCAATGATGCTCTGCACCTGTCCGCCAGAAATCAGGATGACGGGAGTTTCGGCGGTGCAGGCATCGGACTTGAGGAGGCGGACAAGCTCCATGCCGTCTACGCGCGGCATGACCACATCACTCACGATACAGCCCACACGTATGTCATGGAGCAGATGCAAGGCTTCGACTCCGTCTTCGGCGACCCTGCAGTCCCATCCCGCCTTCTCTACCGCCTCGCGGAACTGCTGCTGGAAGGCCGGGTCATCGTCCACCAGGAGGAGGATTTGAGCTGGATTCTGTTCCCGTGCGGTCTCGGTCATGATTGCGTTCATCGCTGTTCTCCCCGCCGACTGCGGTGAGCATAGGGCAGAGGGGATTGGCTGCCAATCCGGCAGGCTCCGCAAAGTGGATAGAGAAACGTTGTAGTACCTGCTACGGGGAATCCCAGCAGGTTCCGAGGCGCAGGAGGAAAAGTGGAAGAGACACTTACAGCGTCTCAGTTCCTGACAGGCGTCACTCACTGGCGGGCCAGAGGACACACGAGAACGGGCTGCCATTTCTTTACCTTTCATTGAGTTGGGATCAGCGGCCCGGCAGGGGGGATGGCATTCCAGGTGCTTGGATGCAGGCAGCGAGGTGCGGAATGACTGCCGAGAACCCGATTGCCGAGACCAAGACGCCGCCGGGTCAGGTACTCGTGGTCGATGATGAGCCTTACATGCGGGAGGTGGTCAGCGCACTGCTGGAGGCGGCGGGTCATTGTCCGCACATGGCAGAGAATGGCCGGCAGGCACTGAAGATATTGGGCACGACTCCGATTGACGTGGTGGTGGCTGACATTTCGATGCCGGAGATGGACGGGCTGACCTTCTTGCGCGAGGCCACGCGTCAGTATCCCGACGTGCCGGTGGTGTTGCTCACCGGTCAGCCGAGTGTGGAAGCAGCGGTGAACGCTTTGCGGCTGGGGGCGCGGGATTTTCTTCTGAAACCGTCAAACGCCCGGGAAATCACCGGCGTGGTGGAGCAGCAACTACGGCTACGGCGGTTCTGGCAGAGCCGGCGCGGCCCGTCCGTGGTGAGCGATCCCATCCAGCCCTATCTCGCCCAAGTGAGCCTGCTGCCCGCCGCGGAAACCGACCAGGTGGACACCGTGCTGCAGGCGTTGGCCAACGTGTTGGACGCGCGCGAACACGAGACGCAGGCGCACTCTTTGCGGGTGACGGCCTATGCGGAATTTCTGGCGCGACGTTTCTTCACCTCCGAAGAGAATCTGCGGAACATCCGCCGCGGTTCCTTGCTGCACGATATCGGCAAGATCGGCATTCCCGACCAGATTCTGCTGAAGCCGGGGCCGCTGACGGAGGCGGAGCGGAGGCAGATGGAGCAGCACCCGGTGATTGGCTATCAGATTCTGCGCGACATTGACTACCTGCGCGGGGCCTGCGACATCGTGCTCCATCACCACGAGCGCTACGACGGCGCAGGCTATCCCTACGGCTTGCGCGGCGAGCAAATACCGTTGGGGGCGCGGATCTTTACCGTTGTGGACACGTTTGACGCCATGATGTCAGACCGGGTGTATCGCTCGGCGCTGCCCTTTGCAGCCGTGCGCGCCGAAATCCTCCGCTGCAGCGGCACGCAATTCGACCCGATGGTGGTGAGTTACTTTGCCAGCGTGCCGAAGGAGACCTGGCTAGAACTGGTGGCGGAGCGCTGCGGGACGGTGCAAAAGCACCGCCAGGCGGAAGCGGCCGGACGCGCAGCCAGGGCCGAAGCTCCGCCCGCAGCTTCCTTGTCAGTCTTGTAAGGACAACTGGCGGCCTCGGGTGCAGCCCCCGAAAAGTCGGGGCAGGCCGACGGAGCTGAGCTGGCGCGAACTTGAGGGTCGCGCCAGCCCGGAGTGTTTTCAGTCGAGCAGGTCGCTCTTGATGCGGAAGAGCTGCAAGATGTCGCGGGCGGTGACGATACCCACGAGGTGGCCGTCGGCGGCGACGGGGAGTTTGCTGGCGCCGGTTTGACTCATCTGGCGGAAGGCTTCGATGGCGGACTCTTCGGGCGCGACGACCACCACCGTGGTCCGGGGGCTCATGACTTCACCGACCACGCGCACGGGCCAGTCGGTGCGGGGAACCTCCTTCACCTGATTGATGTGAACAAGGCCGACCAGCTCGGCATTGCGTTCAACAGGAAACGAGGTGAAGCGATAGCGGTAGAAAAAGTCTTCAACCAGCCGGTCAAGCGGCAACTGCTCGGGGACGCTGACCGGGTTTCGCTGCATGATCTCGCTCACCGGGACGTCGCGCAGCATTTCCTCGAGCGAGGTCATCTGGAAGCTACTGGTGGCTGCCTGGCGGAGGAACAGCCCGATGAAGATCATCCAGATGCCGCCCACGAAAGCTCCTATAAAGATTTGGAGGAGTCCGAGGGCCATCAGGGCGGCGCCGGTCAGGCGGCCAGCGCGGGCGGCGGCGCGCGTGGCGCGGTAGAGATTCTTCCAGCGTTGCCAGAGCCAGGCGCGCAGCACGCGGCCGCCGTCGAGCGGAAAGCCGGGCAGTAGATTGAATCCGGCGAGCATCAGGTTGGCGAGGCCGAGATAGAAGAGGGTTTCGCTCACGATGTCGATGCCGGGGTGAATGAACTGGCGTGCCAGCAGAAAGAGCGTTCCCAGGACAATGCTCGTAATCGGGCCGACCGCGGCAATCCAGAACTCAGCCCTGGGCGCGACCGGCTCGCGGCCAAGCTGTGCCACGCCGCCGAAGATGAAGAGAGTGATGCCGGGTACCGGGAGACCGTAGCGCCGCGCCGCGACCGCGTGCGAAAGCTCGTGTGCCAGAACGGAGGCAAAAAGCAGCAGGGCGGAGACGAGCCCCATGCCCCAGTAGGTCAGCTGCCCCTGGCCGGGAAAGGCTTGCGGGTAATAGTTGTCCGCCAACATCCAGAGCAACAGCCCGAAGACGATGAACCAGGAGTAATCAATACGGACGCGGATGCCGAAGAGGCGGGGCAGATTGAAGCCGCGGCCGAGTGTTTCGAAAGCCATCGGCTAGGGCCCAACCGGCAGGTTTGAGTTTCGCACCGCGGGTTCACTCCCCACGACAGGATAACGGCCAGTCGGGTTGGGGTCAACCGCTGTCAGACCAAGATTAAGTCGTCGACGGGGAGAAAATGCTGGCCTGGTATGCGCGCGGGGGCAGCGGCGGCAGGACTTCCTAGTGAAGCATCCCGATGAGCAGGAGCCAGAAGATAATCCAGGGAGCCTGGGGGGCGTGGCGGTGAGTGTGAGCTGGACCGCGGAGCCGGGCGGGAGCGGTCAGCCGGCGAGTCTTTTTCGAGGACTGCCTGGCGCGTTTCATCTTGGTCCTCCGCGAAATCGGGAGCACTTCGATTGCCAGGTCGGAGTATCGGTAAGTCGTTGAGATGCCGGCTCGTGGGCTGAGCAGCGGGTGTGGCAGGTGGGGAAAAATTGCTCTGAGGGGGAAGAATTTACCGTGCCGGTCGGTCGCGGCGGAATCCCACCAGTGCCCAGGCGTCCTGGGGCGAGTCGTGGCGCAAGAGGTAGAGGTTGCCGTCGTGGGCGCGAACGCGGAAGTAGGTGGCGCCGGGACTGTACCAGCGGTCGAGGACTTCTTCCACGTCGAAGCGATGGGCACGGAGGTAGAAGCGCTGGGGACGTTCAGCGGCCCGGTAGCCGGCATAGCACTCGACGCGCAGCACCATTTCACTCATGCGAGCAGCGTAGCGCATTTGGTGGGGAGGGTCAACGCGGACGGGCATCCTTCTGCCAGCTTTTCCCCTTCTTACGGGGGAGGACAGCCGGCGAAGGTAGGCTGCGGAAACGTTTGCTTTTGGGGCCGAGGTGAGCTAACAATAGAAGATTGCGCGGGGGGCGTACCCGCCGGACAGGACGTCATGATAGGCAAGAGATTCCTCGCCACTGCAGTGAGCCTGCTGCTAGTCCCGGTGCCGGGCTGGGGACGAGACTTCTACATGCCGGAAGGGACTGAGATCAAGCTCAACCTGCACACCGGCATTGACACCAAGATCAACCAGGAAGGCGACCGGCTGATCTGCACGGTGGCAGAGCCGGTGATGCTGGAGGGCTTCGAGGTCATTCCCGTGGGGGCACGGGTGCACGGGCGCATTTCTGACCTGCAGAAGCCGCGGCGCTTCCCGAGTCGCGCCGGGCGGTTGGTGATCGCGTTTGAATCCGTCGAAGTTCCGGGTGGGGGGGTGGTGCAGATTTCGGGCAGCCTGTGGGATCTCTACGAGCCGGATGAGTACGCGAACGACGACAAGCTGCCCGACGTGGACATTGGTGAAGAAGGGCAGTTGAAGGCCGGCGGTCCGGGCAAGCTGAAGCGAACGGTCTCGGTGCTGGGCGGTGCCGCGGCTGGGGCTGGGGCGGGGAGCACGGCCGGAGCGGTGGTAGCCGGAGCAGCCATTGGTGTGGCTGTGGGTGCTGGCGTGGCTTTTCTCTGGTTCAAGGGAAAGCAGGTGCAGCTGCCGGCCGGGCTCGGCATCATCATGCGCGTGGACCGCGGAGTGACGGTTTCGGTTCCTGACTTACCCCCACCGCGGCGCTAGCCGCGACTTCAGACGCGTTCCCTCGCTAGTCCCGCGTGCGCGAGTTCGGCGTTGAACTGCGCACCAATCAGCACCACAATCGCACTCAAATACATCCAGACGAGCAAGCCGATGGCGGCCGCGAAGCCACCATAGAGCAGACTGTAGACGGCGAGCTTGCGCACATAGAAGCCGAAGGCGCTCGTGACGATCCACCAGAGCACGAGCGCGAGCGCGGCGCCGGGGAGCACATCGCGCCAGCGATAGCGGTGGTTGGGCACCAGCACGTGGTAGAGAGCCGTGAGCACGAGCAGTGCGGTAGCAATCGCCACGCTGAAGTAGATGATGGCCCACAGCATCCGAATAGCCGGCCCGAACTCTCCCCCGAGTTCGAGCAGCAGCAGCGCGCGCACGTGCTTGCCGAACATCACCAGCACAGTCACCAGCACCCAGGGCACCACGGTCACCAGCACCATGCCCATGGCAATCAGTTGTCGCCGCCAGAAGGGGCGCGATTCGGCGGAGCCGTAGATGCCCGCGAACGCGCCATTCAACGACATCATAAAACCGGAGCCGAGAAAGACGGTTCCCAGAAACCCCAAGACGAGAAGTTTGATCGGTTGCGCCGAGAGTTGCGCCAGCGAGTTCACCACAGCCGCGCGGCTGCCCGGCGGCAGCACGGCCTGCAATCCTTCGAGCAGGTCTTCGAGTGCGGGCGTCAGTTGCGCGAAGCCGACGAAGATTCCGGCCAGGAACACCAGGGCGGGGAAAAAGGCGAGGAACATCGAGAAGGCGACGCCCTGCGCCTGCAAGAGGCAGCCGCCACCCAGGCTCTTGAGGATGGCGCGCAGAACAGCACGCGCGACTCTGGCCAGTGCACCCTCCTTTGATTTCCGCGCGCCCGCCCCGTGCTCTGCAGGAGGCAAGCGGGCTGGCGACCGCAGGCAGCTTTCTGGACGCACCCCCCGCATGCGGGGTAGGATGCGCGAGTCTAGCCCGTTGCGCGGCGGTGCGCAACGGGGATTTGCACCAATGTCACGAGCGATCTGCTGATGGCGTCAAGGCACGCGCACCAGGCCATCACCACGGTCGTCTTCGATTTGGATGACACACTTTTCGACACTTACAGGCAGCGGGTGCTGCGCGCGCACGCCCGGGCCTGCCGCGCGCTGCGGGCTGCCGGGCTCCGAGTTCCCTTTGGCCGGCTACTGCGGGAACGCCTGCGAATTTTTCGTGAGACGCGCGACCTGGAGAGGCTGGACCGAAATCTGCTTACACACTTGGGGATCCGCGGGCGGCGGGCGGCGCGGCTGGCGCGGATCGGGCGGGACGCCTACTTCAGCCTGCCGGTGGGCCGCCTGAAACTTTTCCCCGAGGTGAGGCCGACGCTGCGTCGCTTGCATCGGTGCGGAGTGCGCATCTTCATCGTCACCGCAGGTCGGCGGGCGATCCAGCAGGCCAAGGTGCGGGCGCTGGGACTCGACCGCTCACCTCATATCGAGCGGATTTTCTTCGCTAACATTCCGACCGGGCAGAGCGGCAAGCAGCGGGAACTGCGCCGTGTGCTGCGGTGGGAGCGAGACCCGGGGCGCATCCTGGTTGTGGGCGATCGGCCCAACCGCGAGATTCAGGCAGCCAACCGACTGGGGATGGTGTCGGTGCGGCGGCTGGGGGGCGAGTTTGCGGACGCGCGGCCGAGTTCACGCAGGGAACGGGCGCGGTTCACGATTCGGCGCGTGTCAGAGATTTTTCGTCTCGGCCTGCGGTTCGGGCCTGGCTAGGCGGCCCCCGAAAGCGCCGAGGCAGGCAGCCGGCGCAGGCTGCCGAGGTTGTCGGCACGGTTCTCGTGCCGGTAGCTGTTGTCAATCCAGGTGGGAATCTGCCGCGCCATCAGATAGAGCAACACACCCAGTTGCAGGGCGATCGCCAGCGGCAGCGTCAGCCACGGGTGCGCGAAGAACCAGCTCTGAAAGGCAAAGGAGGCGCGGAAGGCGTAACTGAAGCCCCAGCCGAAAAGCTTTGCCACGAGAAAAGCGACGGCGAAGAACGTGATGAATGTGTAGCGACCCATCCAGCGCTCGACCGCGGCCACGGTGCGGTGATAGAGGCGGGCGAGGCGGTCGCGGAGCGTGAGGCGGCGGGCAAAGCGGAGGCGCGTGCCATTGGCCGCCAGTTCCAATTCATCAATGCGGACGCGCTCCCAGGCTCCTCCTTTGCCGCAGACGCGCGCCACATCGTCCCGCAGGCGCGTCTCCACTCCCCAGCCAACTGTATCGAGCAGGCGTGCGGTGGCACGCTTGCCGTCGAGACTCGCTGCCACGCGGTAGACGCTGTTCAGGTTTCGCCGGTTCGGCTCGATGGCATCTTTGAGGGCCAAATAGTAGTCGCCGTTCGTGCGGTAGAGGCGCGCGTAGTGATACTCCAGAGGTGCGCGCGGTTCCCGCATGCGCGGCCCACCTTCGAGCCGATAGAAGAAATAGTCAAGAATCAGGAGCGCTTCGCGCAGGGGCTGGGGATAGACGCGTTCGGGCACATCCTCGGGTGTGTGAATCTTTCCGCCGAAGACGATGGGGGAAGCCTTGCCCGGGACCATAGCCACGAGCGCGGAGGCGGGGATGAGCAGGGGCGGCGTGTAGGGGCGGCGCGAGAGCCGGGCGCCGATCTGCCGGAGTTTTTCCAGCGCGCGGTTCCAGAGCCCGTTGTTGACTTCGAGAAAGGAGACGTGGTCGGTGGTGCCGCCGGCGATGTAGTTATTGTATTTCACTGCGTGCAAGTGGGCGGCCTCCTCCAGCAGGTCGTTCAGTGAGTCGTAGTCGCCGAAGGGAATCAAGGCGCGGATGAAGTCAGCGCCCAGAGTGCTGCGGGGGATGTATAGCCGGCCCTCACCGACCGAATCCACCGATACCACCGCACGAATGCGGCGCAACTCCGCCTCGCCGAGCGTGCGCACATATTCGCGCGAGCCCGAGACACCGAAGCGATAACTCGCCAGCGGACACAGGGCCACGGCGATTGCGAGGTAGAGCCACTGCTGCTGAGTCAGCGCGAGGTTTGCCGCGATGAGTCCCAGGGCCAGAAGCAATTGCGACACCAGCCCGATGAGGCCGCACTCCTCGGACCCGGCGAGAAAATAGGTATGCGTCAGAGCGGGGCGCTCGGGGGCGCGCAGGTCGGCGAGCAGGTATTGCTTGAGGATTTCTTCGCCCGTGGTGTTGTCATCCGCCCCCGGGCCGCGCCAGGTATCGTAGTGCGCCACCAGCACAATGCGGTCGCGGCTCTGGCCGAGAACCGTGAACAGATAGTTCCAGCGCGTCGTGCGCAGCGCCCAGGGGGAGAGGCGTTGCCGCTCGATCACCACGCACGGGCTGGCCATCCGCGTCCGAGCCAGCTCCCACACCTGCGGGTCGCCGCCAACCGTCGTCTCATAGATGCGGCCGTGGAATTCGTTTTTCAACCCGGCGATGAATTCCTCCACCAGCCGCTCGTTGGCGCGGTTGTAGCTCTCCGTGCCCAGCTTTTGGCAGGCATGCCGGATGTTGGCGAGCAGCTCATCCACGCGCACCTCGACCGGGGCATAGCGCGCATGGACACGCTCGAGCTCGCTCTCCTTCTTGTCCATTAGTTCAGAACTCGAATGAATGCTCGAAGGATGGGGGATAGTATCGAGGAAGGAGGCGGCAAGGGGCAAGCCCTTGCCCTACCTGTTCACAGGCGAGACGCCTGTGCCACCGAGGATAGTGGGTGCTTAGTTGGCGCCGGTGAGACGGAGGTCGTAGATGAAGTCGGGCCGGCCGTCGCCGCGGAAGTCGCGCACGCGGATGTAGAAGGTGCCGCTGCTGGTAAGGGCGAAATTCAGAATCCGGGAATCCAGGATGATGCCCGGGTCAATGTCGTCGTTGAGGGCTAGGGCCGCGCAGTTGGTGTCGAGTAGCTCGATCACCGAATCGAGGAATGACTCCTGCGTCAGAGGGTCGCTGTCCAGATCGAGCCGCTGGCTGAAAATCTCAATCGTCACCTGCGCACCCAGCGTCCCTTGGAAGGAATACACGTCCACGTCGCTGTAAGGACTGATGGAGGCCCGGATCGTTCCGTTGGAAAGCTGTGTCGTCCCCGCCGTACTGCCCGGTGTACAGATGTTGTTGTTTCCAAGGGGAGCGGATCGCACCAAGATGCTCAAGTCCTGCGTATCGGTCTGCGGGGGCGCGGCCGAGTCGGTGGCCTGCACGGTGAAGGCAAACACTTGATTGCTCGCTGGAGCCGCAGTGCCAAAGATCCGGCCGGTTGCGGCATCCAGGGTCAGCCCACCCGGAAGGCTGCCGGCGGTAATCCCCCAGGTGAGGGGTCCGCTGCCTCCGACGGTGTCGAGAGTAAAGTCGTAGGCCTTGCCGCCGGTGGTGGCGGGCAGGCTGGTGGTGGTGATGGTGAGCACGGGCGGGGGATTGATGCTGAAGGTCGCTGCGGCCGAGACGCCTCCGCCCGGTGACGGGTTGAAAACTGTGACTTGGGCACTGCCGACGGCGGCAATGTCGGTATCGGGGATCGCCGCGCGCAGTTGGACGTTGCTGAGGAAGGTGGTGGGCCGGTCGGAACCGTTCCAGCGCACGACGGAGGTGGTGACGAAGCCGCTGCCGTTCACCGTCAGGTTGAATCCTGCCCCGCCCACGGTCGCGCTCGACGGACTGAGGGAGTTTACTTGCGGCACCGGATTGCCGATGGGAATCGGTGTCGTTCCCCCCCCGCCGCCGCAGCCCGCCATGCCAAACAGCAGGAGACAGAGCGAAACTCGAAACTCGAAAGTAGAAAATCGGGGAAGGCTCACAGAGTGCTCCCGCTGCTTCCCGCGTCCGCCCGCGCCCAGAACTGCCGCAGCAGCCGCAGCCACGCCGTCTCCCAGGCGTCCAGTCCGGGCGGCGTGTTGTTCAGGATGATGTTGATGTCGTTCTGCGTACTCCCGGGTGGCACCACCAACGTGGACGCCGAGGTTGGGTCGTCGGTGGCCGAGTCGCCGGTTTCACCGGCCCCACTGTAGAACTCCGGCGGTGTTCCCGGCGGCAGCGGGAACTGGAAACCGAGGTCGCCGATCGGCCCCACCCGTGAGCCTGCCACAAACGGCTGCGGCGCGCTGTTGTGGATGGCCTCGACTTCGACGGTGTAACTACCGGGCGGAAGGCCGGGAATGTCATAGAAGCCGATGAGAGATTGGTCGCGCGAGCCGAACGAGGTAATGCTGGGTCCACAGTCGTTGAACGGCGGCGGCGTTACGGGATTACCGACGCAAGCTGTGAAAAGGAATCCGGAGACACTGGAAACGGCAATTCGCCGCGACTCGTCCTGGGGCGTGGCAACATTGTCCACCTGCCGCGCGATTACGTTGTAGCCCTGGGCGTGTGTCGTCCCATCCGAGAAAAAGATGCGCCCGCGGATGCGGCCCGTGGTGGTGGCGAAGCTTGGGTCAGGGTAAAGCTCGGAAACTGCCGCGATGTCGTCCGTCGAAGGAGTCATCATTGCCGTCCCCAGCAGCAGCGGGAACATTGTGGGAACGCCCTCCAGGTTGTCGGCCGTGCACGGCGGACTCCCGGTCAAACAGTTCAAGTTGACTTGTGAGTGGTCCAGCCCAATCAGATGGCCGAATTCATGGATGAAAGCCGTCTTGAATTCATCCAAGGAGATTTCAGGGTTGAACGCACTGTCGGGCTGACCGTCAATGAATTTTCCGTTGAGCACCGCGATTCCGCGCACGAAGGAGTTGGTGTCAATGTTGTTGGTGGTGGTGCAGAGGACGGAGGCGAAGCCGATCACTGAATTGGGGTCATCCCCCAGCGCCTGCACGATGCTGCCATTCACGTCGTAGATGATGCTGCGCTCGCGGGCAATCGTCGTGAGGCCTGTGTTGCAATCCAGGAGGTCATTCAACACACTCATGATGTTCGTGGAGGTTACATCGCCGCCCAGCTGGCCGGCGGCGTTGAAGGTGATCGTGGCCGTGGGAACATTCTCCCAAACCTGAAAAGCCTGAGCGACGAGCGTGTCGGGGCGAAGATTGGGGTCAGGATTAGTTGGGGTCAACATCCCCAGGTTGCCTTGGTCGGTCCAGTAGGTTACGGGATTGATGTTCCAGCGGAAGGGAAGTCCGGCCACGCCAAAGCCCGGCGGTGGGCCTCCTCCCACGATGAGCGGGCCGCCGGCCTGTGCCGCCAGCGCGGCCAGCACCAGCAGAGTGGAGAGACAAACCCAGAGACGCGCGACCCGCAGGGGTTTCATTGCACCCTCGGCAACTTGCTCAGGCGTTCTACCAGCGAGAGGAAATCTGCGAGCGGCACCGCGCCGCGCACGCTGGCCGCCACGCGCTCTTCGGCGGGAGAGAGCCGCAGGCCCGCCCTGGCTACTGCGTCTGGGACGTCGCGGAACAGGCCGGCATTGCCGAGGTCGTTGACGATCAACTCCTTTCCTTCTGCATCCCGCAGGATGCGGAAGCGCCCCTGCTCCCCGCCCAGCGGGCTGCTCAGTCCGTACTGCGAGGGCCGTGGCAGGAAAAGCAGCAGCCGCTGGCCGGCGGCGTAGCCGCGCTTGCCGCGCTGCCCCATCAGTCCGGGGAGGAACTCGCGGAAGGTGAAGCGCTCGACGCGGTCACCGCGGATCATCTGCTCGACTTGGAGCGTTACGCGCACGGTGGAGACGTTGGGGTAGTCGGGATGGCCTTCATAGACGGCTTCCAGCACGCGTCCCTGCACGACAATGGCAGCCCGCTGCGTCAGTTCAGCCAGGCTGACGGGCCGGGTCAAGAATTGGGCTTGGGCAGGCAGTGCGAACGGTAGCAGGAGAAGAAGCAAGTAAAGGGACGAAAGCCCGCTTCTCGGCTGAACGCCCTCCACAGCGTTCGCTCGGTTGTGGGCTCCCATCAAGATGGTACGCAGAATTCTAGCGCAGGCACCCTCCTGTTGACAACACACTGCCTCGCGCGCCATGCCATCCATCCTTTACCCGCAGAAGAGATTCTTACCTGTTTGAGTTGCCGGGCGCATTCCTGGTTGCATGCGGCCTTGCCGCAGGCGCGCTTGCTGCCTCTTGCAGGGTTGCGCTAGAGTAGGCGACTCCCTTGTCCCAACGCTCGTGTGCGGGAGAGGCAATCCAGCAGGGGAAACCGAAACCTTGACACGACCGCCTGCTCACTTCTCTGGCTGCCTTCGCCGGGTGCTGTCTGTTCAACGTGCCGGTGTGGTCTTGGCGGTTCTGGGTCTCTTGGCGCTGGCTGGCACGGGCTGCCGCAAACCCGCGCCGGTGGAACCTCCGCCCGACGTTGAAATTCTCACTACCGTTCTTCCCGAGGGCATCATCAACGTTTCCTACAGCGCGGTGCTGAGCGGGACGGGCGGCATCCCGCTGCTGACTTGGAGCATCTCGGCGGGTTCGCTTCCGCCCGGCCTGGCGCTCAACGGCACCACCGGCGCCATCACCGGAACGCCCACGCAGGTGGGCGTCTTCAACTTCACGGTGAAGGCCACGGACTCCAGCGATACCCCGCTCACCGCCAGCAAGGACCTCGCGATTGACATCCGCGATGCGATTCCGGTGGTGGAGTACATCAGCGTCGCTCTCGGCGGCGGCGCGGCCAACGGCGACTCCGGCAGCCCGGCCATCAATGCCGACGGCCGCTACGTCGTCTTCACCTCCTTTGCGTCCAATCTCATTGCCAACGACACGAACGGTCTCCCCGACGTCTTCATCCGCGACCGCGTCAATCAGGTGACCGAACGCGTCAGCATGATCATCGCGCTGCCGAATCAAGCCGCTGACGTCTTCAGCGCCACGACCATCGGCAACTCGGCGCTCGCAATGCAACCCGACGAGCACGTGGGCCGGCTGGTCGAGATTGTTCAGGGCACGGGCGCCGGCCAGGGTCGGCGTGTCACCGCCAACGACGCCACCGCGCTGACCGTGGACACGGCGTGGACGACTGTTCCCGACGCCACCAGCATCTTTCGCGTCATCATCGAAGGCAACGCCGCCAGCTTCGCCCCGGCCATCAGCGCCGACGGCCGCTTCGTCGCCTACACTTCCTCCGCCACGAACTTCGCTCCGGAAGACTTGAACGCTGTCCCCGACGTCTTCGTCACCGAACTCGACCTGACCGGCCCCGTCCCCGTGCCCATCTCCACCCGACGCGTCAGCGTCGGCCTCTTTCTTCCCGACACCCCCGCCGACATCTTCACCGCCACCACCATCGGCAACTCCGGCCTGACGATGACCGACGACGAGCACAAAGATCGCCTCGTCGTCATCGTCAGCGGCACCGGCGCCGGCCAGTTCCGCTGGATCGAGGCCAACGACGCCACCACGCTCAGTGTCTATGAACCGTGGACCACCAACCCCGACGCCACCTCCCGGTTCCGCGTCATCAGCGATGCCACCCGCGGCACCAAAGTCCCCGGCACGTTCGCCGACATCTTCACCGCCACCACCATCGGCAACTCTACCCTGACCATGACCGAG
>JBBIPK010000010.1:58800-68528 GCA_037442885.1 Acidobacteriota bacterium
CGCCGACATCTTCACCGCCACCACCATCGGCAACTCTACCCTGACCATGACCGAGAACGAACACGCGCCGGATCCCTCCGACCCCAGCAAGCCACCCCGCTGGGTCGTGATTCTTGCGGGCACGGGCAAAGGACAAATCCGCCGCATCGTCTCCAACACCGCCACCACCCTGACCGTGGACTCGGACTGGAGCCCCGTCCCCGATGCCACCAGCGTCTTCCGCGTATTCGCCGAGGCCGTGATTCTGACCTCCTTGGGCGGTACGAGTGGCCCCGCTGGAAGTACTCTGCCGTTCCTCAGCAACAGTGGCCAACTGGTGGCGTTTCAGTCGGCTGCTACGACGCTCGTCGCCAGCGATACGACGGAAAACCTCGACATCTTCCTCCACGACCTCGCCACCGGCCAGACGACCCGCGTGAGTGTGCGCAGCGATGGTAGCGAGAATGCCGGCGACAGCTTCGCGCCCTATATGGACGCCAACGCCACCCTCATCGCCTTCCACTCCGCCGCCTCGCTCGTGCCCGATGACAGCGGCTTCTTGCGCGATATCTACCTCCATCACCGACCCAGCGCCACCACCGTTCGCGCCAATCTCGCCCCCAATGGCTCCGAGGCCAACTCCTCCAGCACCAACGCCGCCCTCAGCGCCAGTGGCCGCTTCATCATGTTTCACTCTTTCGCCTCTAACCTCGTCGCCGGCGACACCAACGGCACCGGTGACGTCTTCCTGCGCGACCTCCAGACCGCCGAGACCGTCCGCGTCAGCCTCGCCAACGACGGTTCCCAGGCCAGCCGGGGTGCCGACCAGCTGGCCGACCTCTCCGGCGCCGGCCGCCTCGTCGTCTTCACCAGTCTCTCCGACAATCTCGTCAGCGGCGACACCAACGGCGTCGCCGACGTCTTTCTCCGCGACCGCCTCGCCGGCACCACCGTCCGCATTGGCTTTGCCATGGGCGGCGCGCAGCCGTTGCAGAATTCCTCCGACCCCACCATCAGCGCTGACGGCCAGGTCGTCGCGTTCAGCAATTCCTACAACGGCTTCTTCCCCGACGACACCAACAACGCCCGCGATGTTTTCGCCGTCACCACTGGCCTCGGCGACTCTCCCCTCATCGTCCTGCCCGGTGCCACCACCGCCCGCCGCGGCCACCCCTTCGAGCTCAAACCGACTGCCTATGGCGGCGAGCCGCCGCTGTTCTGGACGCTCGCGGAAGGCCACCTGCCACCCGGCCTGAGTCTCGACCCGCGCAGCGGAGAGATTCGTGGCGTCCCCATGCTGGCGGGCACCTTCCGCTTCACCCTGCTGGTCCTCGACAACAGCCGTCCCCGCCAGACCGTAACCCAGTCTGTCGTTCTCAAGGTCGAGCCGCGCTAGCGGCAAGGCCTCTTTCAAGCTCACGACGAAGGCTCCAACGGGCACCCCAATCTCGTGCCATAGCTTGTTCGACTGACCTGGGTAGGGCAGGGGCTTGCCCCCTGCCGCATGAGATTCTGAGATCGAGCCACGCTAGGGCCTCCTTCCTACTCCCAGGGCGTAACCTCTTTCGCTCCCGCTACTTACCGCGGGCCGCCGCAGGTACTTTCGTACTACCTGCCTTCGCCTCTCCTCCTATTGTGCTATCCCCCTCCCGGCGTTCTCATACCCCTACCGGATATGAGCAGATCGGGGGAAAACGTGGCGGAGGCAACACCCGGTCTCCCGCTGGCCACTCTGGGGCGCGCTTTCGTGCGCAGCCTCAATCTCCTGCTGAAATCTGTCCGCCTCTACCGCGCGGATCACCCCCGCAGCCGCGAGCAACTCGACACTGCCTGGAGCGAACTCCGCTCTAGCCTCGATGCCGAAGGCGCCCTGACCGTCAGCGTGGCCAGTGGCCGCCTGCTGCTGAACGGCGTGCCGCTCGAGCCCTCCGCCGCCGAGCAGTCCTTCGCCCACTTGCTCAACCAGGCCCATCTCACCAGCCTGCAGTTCAGCCCTCAGATCAGTTACCAGGAGTTTTGCCGCTTTCTCGAAATCTTTGCCGAGGCCAGCCGCGGCAGCGAGCAATTGGCGCAGATCGGGGCGCGTTTGGAGGCGGAGAAGCTGGGCAGCGTGCGCGTCAACACCGTGCGCTACGTGGCGCAGGATCCGGCGCTGGGCGACGTTGCCGCCGTCAGCGACGTGGCCGGCGAGCTCGTCCGCCGTACCCTGGGCTCGAATCTCGTGCGTCTCCAGGACTGGCTGAACGATCCGCAGAAGCTCATCCAGTTGGTGGCGGCGGCGCAGGGCGCACAGGCCCAGCCGGCGTCCTCCTCTCCTGCTGCATCGCAGACTCCTCTGACAGAAAACGATGTCTTCGGAGGGCTGAGCTGGCTGCGTCAACTGGCCCAACTGAGCGCAGCGGCTGCCAGCCCCGCCGTCGGCGGGGCCAGCGGCCAGGACATCGCCGCCGAGGTCGAATCACACCTGCAAGCGGTGCCGGCGGGGTTGGCGGCGCAACTCGAGCAAGCGCTGCGCGCCGCGCCTGCCGCCGGCGACCCGAACCTCTTGATGCAGCTCGCCGAGCACATGGCCATCCGCTACGCCTTGGCGCAGTTTGAGCGTGGGGAGACGCGGGTGAATCAGGTGCGGCAGTTGATTGATCGCTTCGCCAAGGAGATTTCCACCCTGCGCACGATTCTCGGCGCGCACGAGGACAAGATGCGCCGGGCCGGCCTGACGCCCGATTCCTACGCCGATGCTCTCGACAAGCAATTCTGGGCCTCGGTGCCGCCGGCGGGGAAAGCCAAAGTCCTGCTGAGCCCGGAAGCCTGGTGCATTCCCGCGCGCAACGTCCGCAGCTACCTCGAGGAACTCTTCGCCGGCCAGCAGGAGCAGCAGGCCTGCGCCATCCTGCTCAACTACGCGACCTGCGTGAACCAGCCGGAAACCGACGCCCGGCGCAAAGCCGCGCTCGGATTGGGCGAGCTCACCGACCTGCTCGCGCGGGGCGGGGAACCGCTGCTGCGCGCCGTGAGCGAGCATCTGACCCGCCAGTTGAAGACGGAAACCGACCCGGACGTGCGCGGCCTGCTCGTCAATGCCCTCAGCCGGGTCACGCAGCAGGCGGCCAAGCGCTCCCACTACTTGGTCGTGGCCCACTCGCTGGAGGCGGCGGAACTCCTGGAACGCTTGCGTCCCACCTTCGGCCGCAGTATCCGCACCGGCCTGCTGCCTCCCGCCCAGGTTCGAGAACTCTTCCAGACCGCGCTGCAGGTCTCGTCTCTGCCGGGCGAGTTGGTGCGGATGTTCGCGCATCTGCCCGAACTCAGCGTGGAATTGTTGCTGGAGCATTTCCGCACCGCCGAGCGGGTGGCTGATCGCGAGCGCTTGGCCGAGCTGGCTGCCGCGCTCGGTGGCCCGGTGCGCCAGGGCCTGACTCGCCACCTCGAGGATGCGCCCCCGACCCATGCGGTCGAAGCGGTGGGGCTGCTGAGTCGACTGGCGCCGGAGTGGCTGGAGCAGCACCTGGCCTTCCGCATCGCGGACTGGGACCGCATCACGCAGGACCGCGCGGTGCGCGCGATTGCGGCAGCAGGCGGAACCTCGCGCGGAAAACTTCTCGAAGCCCTGGCCCCTTGGATGGATCCCCTCGTCATCCCGGGCTTGCTGGACGAAGTCGGGATAGCTGCCGAAGGGCGAACGGTGCCCTGGCTACTCCGCATCGCCAGCGGCGACCCGCCGCTCGGCGTCGAGCCCTATTTCCGCATCAAGGCCATCGAGGCCCTGGGGCGCGTCAACGACCGCAGCGCGGTTCCGGCCTTGACCCAACTGGTCGAGCAGAAACACGTCTGGCGCTACGCGCAACCCACCGAAATCCGTCTCTGCGCGGCCCAGGCCCTGCTGCGGCTTGACCCCCAGCATGCCCAGGAGGTCTTGCGCCGCGTCGGCCTGTCGGAAAAGGAGTTGAGCTTGGCGCCGCTTTACCCGGGACGCGGCGCGGCCTGGATTCGCCAGCGCCGCTATCAACGCCTCGCCCTTCCCACGCCCGTGCCCACAGTCCTTTCCTGGCCGCAGGGCAGCTTCCGCTGCGCCGCGAAAACGTTGAGCCTGGGCGGGGGCTATGCTACGGGGGCCGAGCGGGTCATCGCCGGCACGGCCGTGGACGTCGCCCTCGAGCCAACCCTGCGCAGCATTCGCGGCCGCGCCCTCGTCCGCCGCGCCGACTCCCAGGGTGTGGGCTTTGAATTTGTGGATATGGATCCCGAAAACCGCCGCCGCCTGCGTCAACTCCTCAGTCGGTTCACCCCGGCCGTCTAAAACCCCACCCGACCTACGACGCAGCCCCAAGCAACCGCAAACAGGCGGCGGCGGCTTGGCGTCCCGCGCGGATGCAGTCGGACACCCCGATGCCGTCGCGGGCATTGCCGGCGAGATAGAGTCCGCGGTGGTCGGCCAGGCGCTTCTGAATCTTCTCCACTCGCCCCAGGTGTCCGACCGTGTACTGGGGCAGCGCCCGCGGCCAGCGCGCCACCGTGGCGGCCAGGGGCTCCGCTGTCACTCGCACGAGCCGACGCAGTTCCCCGCGCGCGACCTCCAAGAGCTCTTCGTCGCTTCTCTCCAGTATCGGTGCGTTCCCGGATGTCCCCAGAAAGCACCGCAAAAGCTCCCGTTCGGGTGGTACGCGATGACGGAATTTCTGGCCGACGAAGGTGCAGGCGCGTACCCGTAGTCCTTCCCGCCGCGGCACTAGAAATCCGTGTCCCGGCGGCACGAAGGGTACGGCCGCTTTCGAATATACCAGCCCCACCATCACCGAGCCGGAGCAGGGAATTGCCGCTAAGGTCTCACCGAGCACCGCGTCGAGACTCCGCACCAGCCGCGCTGCTTCCCACGCCGGCAGCGCGAGCACTACGGCATCCGCCTCGATCAGCTTCTCCGCCGGGCAGTAGAGCCGATAGCCGGTCTCGGTCTTTTCCACCGCCGCCAGCGGCCGTCCCACCCACATCCGCTCCCGGCTCAACCGCGACGCGAGTGCCGTCACCAACTCTCCGAATCCAGCCCGCAGGGCAGAGAAGAGTGGCTGACTGCTCGCTTCGTTTCTCTCGGCTGTGCTCCGCTTGTTTGCCCGTAGGGCGCGCAGCAGGCTGCCGTGGCGTTCTTCCAGCTCCACGAGTCGCGGCATCACGGCGCGCGCGCTCAACTCCTCCGGCACGCCCCCGTACACGGCGGCGAGCAGCGGCTCCACCAGCTTTTCCAGCACCCCCCGCCCGAAGTGGCGAAGGACAAAGTCCGCCACCGACTCGTCCGATTCGGACTCGTCCTCGGCTGACCCCATGCGCGGTCGAACGAACAGATCTCGGAGCACACTCAGTTTTTCCTTCCATTCGAGCAGCCGCGTCCGCGCCAGCGCTCGCAAGCGCGTCGGGGCGACGAATTCCATCCCATCCGGCAGGGGCACCAGCTCTCCCCCGCGCACAATCCACGTCCGCGGATGGCTGTCTTCCGAGCCGATGACCTGCGCCCCCAGCCCCAGCTCTTCGCAGAGCGCAAGCGTCTCCGGCTTGGCGGTGAGAAAGGAGTCCGCGCCCGCTTCGAACAAACAGTCTGCCAACCGCTCGGTCCGCAGCGCGCCACCCAGCCGATTGCTTCCTTCGATCAAATACTCTTCGATCGGCGCACCCGCGGCGCGCGCCCGCGCCAGGTCATAGGCGGCTGCCAGCCCGGAGATTCCGCCGCCCACCACGGCAATGCGGAAAGGATTTCTTGGAGATGAACCCGGCATCAAACCCGTATCGGCAACCTGATGCGCTCCCGCGCCAGCGCAGCCAACGCCTCGGTCAGCAGCGGACTGTCGTTCAGCGACTCCGACCGCCAGAGCGTCAGCCCGTGCCCGCGCGCGCTGGCGCGCAGTGCAATGTCAATGTCGTAGAGAATCTCTGCGTGGTCACAGAGGAACCCGATGGGTGCCACGTAGACGTGCCGGTGACCCGCCGCAGCCACGCGCTCCAGCTCTTCCTCGACCGGCGGCCCCAGCCACGCCTCCGCCGTCATCCCCTGGCTCTGGTACGCGAAGCGCCACTCCGCCACCCCTGCCTCCGCCGCCACCCGCGCCGCGGTTTCGTTTGCCTGTTGGTCGTAGGGATCGCCGGCGGCAATCGTCTTCTCCGGCACGCTGTGCGCCGTCAGGATCACAGGTATCCGCACGCCCGCGGCTGCTTCGGCCTTGCCGAGTCCCTCTCGAAGTTTTTCCGCAAACGCGCGGATGAGCAGCGGATGGTCGTGCCAGCTCTCGACGAACTGCGCCGCGAGCGTGCCCCCGGCCTCTGCCAGGGCTTCTTCCAGCCGCTGCCGGTAAAGCCCGACGCTGGTGCGCGAGTTCTGCGGCGCCAGGCAAATCGCCACCATCCGCTCCACGCCAGCCCGCGTCAGCTCCGCCACGCCCTCGGCGATGAACGGCTTCCAGTTGCGCATCCCCACCGCCACCGGCTTCTCCAGCCGCGCCGCCACCGCCTCCGCCTGCCGCCGCGTCCACTTCAGCAACGGCGAGCCGCCCCCGATGAGCGCGTAGCGGCGCACAATCTCCTGCACCGCTGCCTCTGGCAGCGGATGCCCGCCCCGCACGTGCAGCAGGAATTCCGGCACATCCGCCAGCCGTTCCGGCGCGCCGTGCGCCAGCAGCAGCACGCCCCAGCGATTCGCGTTCCCCTCAGCCATCGCTCTTCTTCGCCGCCACGCGTTCGCGGTAAGCCCGTTCAGGGTGAACCGGCTCGCGGCGAACCCGCGCCGCCTGTTCATGCACGTGCGCCACCACGGCCCGCACGTTCTCCACCGGTGTTCCCGGCAGGATGCCGTGCCCAAGATTGAAAATATGCCCGTCGCGCCCGGCCGCCTCCGCCAACACCGCCTCCACGGCTCCTCGCAGCTCCGCCCACGGCGCAAACAATGCGGCGGGATCGAGATTCCCCTGGATCGCGGGCCGGTACGCCACCTGTTCCCACGCGCGTCCCAGCCGAATCCGCCAGTCCACACTCAAAACGTCGGCCCCGGCGTCGTCGAGCGCCGTCAGCATCCCGGCCGTCTCGGTCGAGAAGTGAATCGCCGGCACGCCTCGCGCCTGCACCGCCTGAATCACCCGCCGCGAATAGGGAAGCACGAACCGCCGGTAGTCGCTCTCCGCCAAGCACCCGACCCAACTGTCAAACAGCTGAATCGCCTCCGCCCCCGCCTCCACCTGGCTGGCGAGATACGCCTCCAGCACCGCGCACAGCTTCTCCATCAGCAAACTCCACGTGGCCGGCTCCTCGTGCAGGAGCGACTTCGTCCGCACAAAGTCGCGCGAACTCCCGCCTTCTATCATGTAGCTTGCCATCGTGAACGGCGCGCCCGCAAAACCAATTACCGGCACACGCCCCGCCCAGTGCCGCACCACCTGCCGGATCGCCTCCGCCACAAACCCCAACTCACCCGCCGCGTCGCTGCGCAGCCGCGCAATCGCTGCCCGATTCCGCAGCGGCGGCTCCACCACCGGCCCTTCTCCTGGCTCGAACCGCAGCCGCAGCCCCATCGGCTCCACCGGCAGCAGCAGGTCGGCAAAGATGATGGCTGCATCGACGCCCAGCGTTTCCGCCGCCGTGATCGTGACCTCGGCGGCGAGCTCCGGCCGCTTGCACAGCTCGAGCAGACTGTGCCGCTCCCGCAGCGCCCGATATTCCTGCAGATAGCGCCCCGCCTGCCGCATGAACCACACCGGTGTGGTATCTACCGGCTGCTTCCGACACGCCGCCAGAAACCGCGACACCGACGCACCCATCCGCGCCACTCTATCACAAGCAGAGCCTTGCTCGGTTATGGCGGGTCAGTGAGAGGAATGGCGCGCCCGGGAAGGTTCAAGCTCCCTCTGGTTTGGGCAACCAGAGGTCCAGGTTTTTCCTCGCTCACCGATGGTTTAACGAATAGCAATTGGAATTACATTGAGTGACTTTCTTCAAGTCTCCTATACCGCAAATGCTAGGGTTGCCTTCTGGACACGAAAATCCATAGTAGAAGATAAATTAGGCCACAGTAGAGGATTGCGTTGACAACGTGCATCGTATGCACACCAACCGTTCCACCGTGGACATCCTCCGGGAATAAGTGGAAAGCAACGAAAAAGCCGGGAAACAAGAGATACGAAACTATCGCTTTCACTCTCCCCTGTATGGACAGTTCAAGGATCAGGTACGGAAGACCAACCGCTATGAGCAGAGCAAGAACAACTGAGAGGCAGAATAGCAAAGGATAGAAGCGCCTTCGCTTCATGTGATCACCTCCTAGGGCCTCCCGTGGCTTGCCGCGTGTTCAGTCTTTACAAGGTTTCTGCCCGGATTTCTCACATTTTTCCTTCTGCGCTTGGGCGGGTGGCCCACCCTTCCGATTATCCTGCTCATGCTCCCACGCGAGCACATGATAGCATTCCGCGCTTCAAGCGCCGACAGCGCATCCCGCGCGGGGGTGCCCCACCCTTTGTCTTCTAAGGGTGGGGATTCTTGAACCCTGCCGAGGCGACCTTCGAGGATTGCATCTAACCCCGTCGCCTGCCTTGCCGCTAGAAGTCGAATCGGAGGGCAACGTACACGTTGTCATTGCGGTCGAATTGACCCAGAAACGTTGTCGCCCGCCGGCCCTCAAACACCGTTGCCCCCACCGTCAAGCTCAACCGGTCGGTGAAGGCGTGCCACACCTCGGGAATCAGCAAGGCATCTTGGTCGGAAGGGCTGTAGAAGCTGAAGAAGGACAGCTTCCACGTCTGGTACTTGAAGAACCGTGTGAGCCGCACGGTGAGGAGATGGCGCACATGGTCTTGCGCGGGAAATCCGGCGGGCGGTGTGCTCGTGTAAGACGCGTAGTCCGTCATGATTTCGGCGTAGTACTGCGCTCCCAGCGTGAACTCGCTGGCAAGCTGCCGCTGGTAGCCCGCCAGGAAGCGGAACTGCCCATTGGGAACCGCAGGATCAACACCTCGCCGATCATCCTGCGAATCGTAGTAGCCAGCCTCCAGGCTGAGCAGTGCGGCTCCGACATTCCGCTGGGCGCTCGCTCCATAGGCCGCCAATCGCGGATAGAAACCCTGCAACTGAGTCGGCAGTGGCAACTGGTCGGGAAGAAACGCAGGCTGCCGCCAGTAGCCGCGATAGGCATAGAGCGAGACATCACTCCCCGCCACCCGCCGATAGAGCCGCAAGGCAAATTCCGTATTGCCGACCTTCGTCGCGGGCTCGCGCAGGAAGCGCGTGCCGACGGCGGCCAGCGGGTCAAAAAAGAAGAAACGCTCGGGCCCCGGGAGCGTGTCCGGCTCGAAAAACGGAATCACCACGAGTTCGGCATTGAACGCGGGCGTGGCGAGGTGCAGCTTGGCTGCATCCACGCCCAGCTTCAGGTACTCCAACGGCCGCCCGGAAAAGAAGGCACTCCAGTCCTTGGGAAAAACGTCGTTGATGAACAACAGGTCGCCTACTCCCTAGGTCACCACCTGCCGGCCGAGGCGCACGTCCAGCCAGGCCCGCGAGGTGTCGAGGTAGGCCTCGCGCACCACACCGCCAACCTTGTTGGCCACTGCATCGTGGAACACGTCACCCTTGAACATCAGGGAAAGCTTCCCCTTGGCTGCGTTGCCTGAAATCTCCAGCCGCAGCCGCCCATCGCCCCAAAGGAAGCGTCCGCCCTCCTTCCCCGGCGGATGCGCATCGCCCGTGCGAATGGCGTAGTTTCCGAGCAGGAAGCCGTGCAGGCG
>JBBIPK010000011.1:0-68276 GCA_037442885.1 Acidobacteriota bacterium
CGATGGGGATCATGGCGTCGATCGCCTTGATGCCGGTTTGCAGCGGCTCGCGCACGGGCCGGCGCTCGACCACCCCGGGCGCCAGCCGCTCGAGGGGATTGAACTGCTGGGTGACGATCGGCCCTTTGCCGTCGGTCGGCTCGCCCAGCGGATTCACCACCCGCCCAATCAGCGCCTCCCCCACCGGCACGGACATGATCTTGCCCGTGCGCTTGACCGTGTCGCCCTCCTTGATTTCGTGGTAGTCGCCCAGCAACACCGCGCCCACCTGGTCTTCTTCTAGGTTCAGGGCGATGCCGGTGACGCCGTGGGGGAAGTCGAGCATCTCGACGGCCATCACTTTTTCCAGGCCGTGGATGCGGGCGATGCCGTCGCCGACGGAGATGACGGAGCCGATTTCTTCCACCGTGACGGCTTGCTCGTACTGCGCGATTTGCTGGCGCAGGAGCTTGGTGATTTCATCCGCCTTGATGTTGGCCATCCACTCTGCCTCCGTTCACTTCCTCACTCGCCGGCCAGTTCGGCCTGCAACCGCCGCAACTGCACGCGCAGGGAGCCGTCATACACGGTCGTTCCCATGCGCACGATGCCGCCACTCAGGATGGCGGAGTCTTCGCCAAAGCGCAACTCCACTTCCCCACCGGTGAGCGCGCGCAGCCTGGCCTCCAGTTCCTTGCGCTGCGCGGCGGTCAGAGGAACGGCGGTGACGACCTCGACGGGCACGATGCCGAGCCGGGCGTAGACCTCCCGGTCGAAGCTTTCCAGGATGAGCCGCAGCAGGTCCAGCCGCTGGTTTTCGATCAGCAGGGCGAGGAAGTTGCGCGCCAGGGGTGAAAACTTGAGCCGCTGGCCCAGCTGGTCGAGTACTGCGAGCTTTTCTTGCTGCGGCACGGCCGGACTGGTGAGGACGTTGCGCAGGGGCGCGTGCTGCCGGAGCAGGTCGGCGAACTGGGCGAGCTGTTCCTTCAGGGCGGCCAGCTGCGGCCGCATCTCGGCTGCGCGGGGCAGCTTTTCCCCGAACAAGACGTCGGTGAGGGCGCGGGCATAGCGGCGGGCGAGAGCCAGCGACATCAGGCCTGCCTCCGCTGCTCCAGCCGCGCCAGAAAGGTCGCAAACAGGGCCGCGTGCGTCTCCGGCCCCAGCTGCCGGCGGATTCGTTCTTCGGCCAGGCTCACTGCCAGGCGTGCGGCGTAGGCCTTGAGCTCGAGGCGGCCGGCGCGCAGGGTGGAATCAATCTCGGCGCGGGCGGTGGCGAGGATGCGGTCGGCTTCCCGCCGCGCACTCTCCTGGATGCGGCGATGTTCGGCAGCGGCCTCGGCAGCCCCCTGCGCGCGCATCTGCTTGATCTCGGCTTCCAGTTGCGCCAGCCGCTCGTTGACTTCGGCCAACTGCTGCTCGGCGCGCTCCTGCAGTTTCCGCGATTCGGCGATGGCGGCCTGGATGGAGCGGCGCCGGTCGGCGACGTAGCGGCGGAAGGGTTTGCGCAGCAGGAAAAACAGCGCGCCGAAGACGGTGAAGAAATTGATCCACTTGAAGAGCCACGCGAGCGCTCCGCTTTCGGCCTCCGCCGCGTGTAATTGAAGGGCAGGAAGCAAGAGGCAAAGAAGCAAGCAGAGGGGAATCGCCGGGCGCGGCATCAGGCGCGACCTCCGGAGGCGGGCGAAGCGCGAGCCAGCAGCCTTCGGGCGATTTCGTCGGCCAGGCGCTGGCTCTCTGCCTCGACGTCGCGCTTGGCGGCTTCGATGTCGCGGAGGAGGTCGAGCTTGGCCTCGCGAACCATCTGGTGCGCCCGCTCGCGGGTCGAGCGCAGCAGACGCGCGCGCTCCTCCAGCGCCTGGCGGCGGAGCGCCTCCTGCTCGCGGTAGAGTTCCGCGCGCGCCTGGCGGAGGGAGTCCTCGTACTGGCGGCTGCGCGTTTCGACTTCGGCCAGCAACTGCTCGGCGCTCAAGCGGGCGCCCGTGGTCAGCCGTTCGCGTTCCGCCAGGATGCGTTCGAGCGGCCCAAAGAAGCTCCAGCGGAGGAAAAAATAGAGGGCCAAAACAATCAGGGCGGTGGGCAGGGCGCCCAACAGCATCTCGCCCAGTTGGGGCAGAAGTTTTTCCACGCGTCAGCCGGAACGGGATGAATTGCCTTCCCTTGCCCGTGTGCAGCGGGAGGCAAAGAGAACTGTTTCTAACACACGATTCCGAGAGGGTCAAGGAGAGGGGGAGGAAGAACCGACCTGGCCAGCCAGAGAGAAGGAAATGCAGATCCTTCGCTAGGCTCAGGATGAGAGGAGGGACGCGTGGCGGCGAATAGGGGAACCGCCGCCCCGATCCCGAAGGCTCGGGACGGGGCGGCGGCCACTACCTGCCCTGTCTAGGGGTGCCTACCAAACGGGGAGGGCAGGCGGAAGTCTCACCTAGCCATTACGAACGAGGGCGACCTCCCGTTGCAGGCTGGCGGGAACGATCGCGCTGGCGCTGATCCTGGTGGGTGCGGGCGCGATCGCGAATGCGGTCCCGCATCCGCTCCAGTTGCGCCAGATCCTGGTGGAGCTTGCGCCGCGCCTGGCGGGCCTGCGGGCTGTCCTGGCCGTATTGCTGGACGGCCTGGCGATAAGCCTCGCGGTCGGCCTTGACTTGCTCCTGCATCAGGCGAATGCGTTCACGAATCTGTTCGCGCTGCTCCTGGCGGATCCGGTTTTGCTCCTCGGCCTGCGTCTGGGTTTGGGTTTGAGAGCCAGACGAGTCTTGTGTCCAGGCGGGTGCGCGCAGCGGCACGAGCAGGGCGGCGAGGGCGAGCAGTCGCAAGAGGTGGTTTCGCATCGTGATTCTCCTTTCCGACTCCCACTCTGCTAAACCCGACCGGGGAGAAGAAGTTGCAGGCTGGCCCGGACGGCGGGAGCCGCTCGGTTGAACTGAAGACAGGGCCCCGCCGGGTTTCTTGACCGGGTGGGAGGCGGGTGCTAGAGTCGTTGCTGCTCGCAGCAAACAGCTCCCCGCGGCGGAAGCCGCTGGGCTGAACCATTCATTCGGCAATGGGGATGCACGATGGGATTCCAAGGGGTTGATTTTCTGGAATTGGACGCGCTGCTGAGCGAAGAGGAGAAGGTGACGCGGGCGAGCGTGCGGCAGTGGGTGGAGGAAAACGTCGTTCCCATCATCGAGAAGCACAACCAGGCGGGCACCTTCCCGCAGGAGTTGGTGCCGGAGATGGGGAAGCTGGGTTACTTCGGGGCGAACCTGACGGGTTACGGCTGCGCGGGGATTTCGAACGTCGAGTACGGGCTCATCATGCAGGAGTTGGAGCGCGGGGATTCCGGCCTGCGGAGCTTTGTTTCGGTGCAGTCGGCGCTGGTGATGTATCCCATCTACACCTACGGGTCGGACGAGCAGAAGCAGAAATGGCTGCCGCGCTTGCAGCGGGGCGAGGCGCTCGGCTGCTTCGGGCTGACCGAGCCCGGCTTCGGGTCGAATCCCGGCGGGATGCTGACGCGGGCGCGGAAGGACGGCGACGGCTACGTGCTGAACGGCGAGAAGATGTGGATCACGAACGGGTCGCTCGCCGACGTGGCGGTGGTGTGGGCGAAGGACGAGGCGGGCGAGATCGGCGGGTATCTCGTGGAGAAAGGCACGCGCGGCTACAAGGCCTGGGACATTCACGGGAAGTATTCGCTGCGGGCGTCGGTGACCTCGGGGCTGGCGTTCAGCGACTGCCGGATTCCCAGCTGCAACCGGCTGCCGCAGGCGAAGGGACTGAAGGCGGCGCTCGGCTGCCTGACGCAGGCGCGCTACGGGATTGGCTGGGGCGCGTTGGGCGCGGCGATGCAGTGCTACGAAACCGCGCTCGGTTATTCGAAAGAGCGGAAGCAGTTCGCGGGCAAGCCCATCGCCAGCCATCAACTCGTGCAGCAGAAACTGGTGTGGATGCTGAGCGAGATTACGAAGGGGCAATTGCTGGCACTGCAGGTGGGGCGGCTGAAGGATAAAGGCCGGGCGAACTACGCCCACATCTCACTGCTGAAGCAGAACAACGTCTGGGTGGCGCTCGAGTCGGCCCGTAGGGCGAGAGATATCCTGGGCGCCAATGGCATCACCGGCGACTTCCCCGTTTTCCGCCATATGTGCAACCTCGAAACCGTTTACACCTACGAAGGCACGCACGACATCCACACGCTGCTGCTCGGCGAACGTATCACCGGCCTCTCGGCCTTCGAATAAAGGAAGTGACCCCTCGTCCCGAATGCTCTTGGGACTCGGGGCAAGCCCGCGACCCGCGACCGGTGGCCAGTGACCGGTGCCTGGTGACCCGTGACCGGTGAGCCGTGGCGCGTGGCGCACCAGTGGGGACATGGCTGAAGGAGCGCTGAAAGCTGCCTCTCCCGAAGCTTCGGGATGGACGCCACCGCGCTGAGGGTGGACACAACGTGGACAAGCCTGCCGGCTGCACCCCCAAAGGCCTTGCGTCATTAGCCGGGTGGCCCACCCTTTGAAGTCTTAAGGGTGGGAACCTCAGGGGCTAAAGCCCCGGTTTTTGGGGGTTCTTACGTCAGGCCTGAAGGCCTGACCCGCCAAAGCAGGTCCCGATTCCCAAGATGGGACGGATCCACAAAAACCGAGACTTTTCCAACAAGGTTGAAAAAGCCATCAATAAGGCGGTAGGCGGGCGTGCACGGGGATGGTGCGGTGAGCAGCTAGAGCTTTGCGGTCTACGACGTACAGAAGCCCATGTGCCACTAACGCTTAAGTCCGATTACAAGCAGCGTGACCCCTCCAGCCGTTACGCCAATACCAAGGGCTCTTCGCGGCCAATTCCAGTCCTCAAAACAGGTACCATCACGGCATCCAAATTCTATCGGTGTGAATATGATAACCGCCGCGCCGACGACGGTTAAAGCTACTCCGGAGGTTATTAGCGGCCATTTACTTTTGCGCGTTTTCTTGGTGCCTTGAGTAGGTGCAACGGATAGCAATCGGCCTGGCAATTCTGGAGACAAATTGATGGGTATGTCGCGGGAAAAACGCGGCGGGACAGGCAGTTCTGATTCTTGCGCACGGCATACAGGCGCGGACAGAACCGCGACGCCAAGAATGGTGAAAGAGACGGATTTGCGTAGAATCATCGAAACCTCTTCGTGGGGAAGCTGATGCTCGCAATCATACTAGAAGCGGTTCCATAACTCCAAGGAGGAAGTCCTGGGGCGAAAGCCCCTAATTTTTCGGGTCTTTTCATGTCAGGGCTGATCCTTCGACTTCGCTCAGGACAAGAGCCCTGACCCGCCAAGAAGAGGTTTTGCAACAGGCTCTAGTAGTAGCAGCGCGGTTCAAGGTATTGCGGCGGTCTCCCGTTACAGCTGCCCGTTCTCAGCACCAGGTCGGACTTGACCATGTTCCAAATCGCCCGCTTGGTTCCGAACCGAGTCGAGCGGGGCTGGGCGATTTCCAAGATGGGATGGATCCGCAAAAACCGTACCGTCCGTGGACAGGGAGGGGCGGAGGTGGTGACTGGAAGCGGTTGCAAAACTCTTCGCAGGAAGCCCTCAGGGGCTAAAGCCCCTAGTTTTTCTGGCCATTTATGTCAGGGCTGAAGCCCTGACCCGCCGAAAGCAGGTTTTGCAACAGCCACTGGTAACTGGTGATGCCTCGGCACCGGGCTCCGCGGCCAAATGGCCCACCCTTTGCCACGCAAAGGAGGAGCCGCAGAGTGAAGCGGGCGGGGGGCTTAGAGGCCTTTCGGTTGGGCGCCGTATTCAAAATAGAGCACGGCGAACGTGCATCCGGCTCCCGCGGGCTTCAAGGCTACTGCGAAGGTGCGTTCGGGCGTTCGCAGTTGAACCATGCGCTGGTCGGGCGCGGGCTTCCACCGGAAGTTGTGGACGCGGGTGTCGGGGCCGCCTGCGACCTGCTTGACCTCGCCCAGCTTCCCCAACTCGCGGCGATAGAACGCGGCCACCTTCTCGACCGGGTCGGCGGATGTATAGCGGAGGGCAATGATTTTCATCGAAAAATAGGGCCCGATGCTCATCGCCGTGGTGCCGCCATCTCCGTCGGGGTCGCCGGACGTCCTCCGCGCATTGGGGTAGACAGCCAGCGGGATGCTTTCGGATTCCGCGCTGGCCTCTTGCGCCGTCACGGGACCGAGCGGCGTATCAATCTCGGCCTCGGAGGCGGGTTTTTGGCCCTTCTTCTCGAAACTGCAGCCGGCCAGCCCCACCAGCAGGCAGCCTGCCAGCAGCCAACCGACCCACCTCGACCCTGGCTTGCGCATCGTGCTGAACTCTTGCCGCCACCCCATAGCGGAAACCTCCAGGAAAAACATCCGCGGTGTTTCTTTGTCCTTGCGGCAGTATACGGCTCCAGCAGAGCAAAAGTTCATGGATTCCTCGCTCGGGAGCATCAAAACCCCGGGGCGGTTGCTTCTATCTAGCTGAGAGCAAAGGGGATGCAGGAGAAAACCGCAAAAACCGTACCGTCGGTATCGTCGGTACGGTCCGTATCGTCGGCAGACGGGGAAGGCAAAAGTGGCAGCAAGGAGGTAGGGAGGCAAGGATGGTGGCTGGTGCTTTCACCTTGTGCCCTCTATCTTGTGCTTTGGGCACGCCGGTGAGACCGGATGCGACGCGACACGACGCGAAGCCGCGCGATACGCGGAGATTCGCGATGATATGGGCTTCCACCGCCGTGATGTCACCATCTGGCGTCTTTCCCGCGGGGAACATTTCGCGGCCGGCTGGCGTATGCTAGAGCAAGGGGGAGGAAGCCATGCCTACAAGCTCGGTGCGGCATCGGGAAGGCGGCGGAACGCTGGCGACGGTGGCGGCGATTATCGGCGGCCTCATCCTCGCCGGTCTCATCGCTGCCGTCATCGCGCTCTACTTCGTCGCCCGCCACGTGAAGGTGGACGTCAAGTCCGGCGCCGCGGGCAAGCAGGTGCAAATCGAAACGCCCTTCGGCGGCCTCAAGGTGCGCAAGGCGGAAGACGTGGCGCAGGAATTGAACCTGCCGGTCTATCCCGGCGCGACGCCCACCGACGACAGCGCCTCGGTCTCCCTGTGGGGCGGAACCGAAGAAGAGCAGGAAGGTTTCGACCTCACGATTGCCACCTTCCACACCGATGATTCGCTGGAGAAGGTGGACGCCTGGTACCGTCAACAGTTGAGTTCGGATTTCCGCCGCGAATCCGGGCGCATCGTCGGCACGCGCGGGGACCGGCGCGAGCGGCACATCCACGTGCGCGCTGACCGCGATGGCGTCGTCTACATCCACGAGCGCGGCGGCCGCACCCGCGGCGTGGGGCTCGAGCCCCGCTTCGGCCGCGTCAAGATTGCGCTCTTCGATGTCTGGGAAGCCCGCGGCCAGTAGCCTCACGCCGCCTGCCAGCGCCGGCGCGCCTGTAACACCGCTGCCCCGAGTCCCAGCAGAAGTATCAGGAAGCTGATCCAGCCGCCCACGTAGGGAATGTTCACCGCCACAAAGACAATCAGCAAGCCCACCAGCAGCGCCCGCACGAAGGCTCCCATCTGCCCCTCCGCCGGCTTCAGCAACGCCTGACCGACGAACGCGGCCACGAAGACTTTGGCCAAGTAGAGCCCCGCCAGCCACACCGCCAGCGTGAGCAAGGCGATGGGCAAGCCAATCAGGGTGATCGCGACCAAGATAATGGCGATGGGCGTCGCGACCAGCACCAGGAAGCCAACTCCCACAGTCTGCAGCACCGCCTTCGCTGTCTCCAGCCGCGCGCCGAACAGAAACGGGAAGAGCCAGAACAGCACCAGGCCGGTTAGAAACGCCGCCACGAGCCGCAGCGCTTGCCGGACGTAGAACCGCGCCTGCGCGTAGCGGCTCGCACGCGGCGGCCGCAACCGAGTCTCCGTCTTTCCGCCAATCGTGGCCGCGGGGTCAATGTGGATATTCTCTTTCTTGTAGACATACGCCCGCAGGTCGCCGGCAATGCGCGCCGAGCCCAAGACCGCGAGCTTGTGGGTGGCGGCGCGGAAATTCCGCCCCACGCTGCCCCGCACTTCCGTGGATCCGGAAAACGCATTCGCATCGCGCCCCACCACGCCGTCGAGCACCGTCTCCTCGCTGAAACTGTGGACGTCGCCGAGCACGCGCCCCGCCGACTCGAGCTGCAATCCCTGCGCGAAGCTGTAGACGTTCCGCGCCACCGCCCCACTCACATGCACCCGCTGCGCGAAGCTGTAGACGTTGCCCTCCACCGTCCCTTCGATGGCCAGCGTCTGCGCCCAACAAAGCACGTCCCCCTTCACCGTACCGCGAAGGGTCACGCGCCGACCAAAGGCAAACAGGTCGCCGGCGACGACGCCCTCAATGTTGACGGTTTCCCCGCTCGCTAGCAGGGATTCGTTGATAGTCTCGCTACTGGCCACAGTGACCACGTCGGCCTTGCGGCGCTCGATCGCCCCGGCCGGCGAGGCCAGCCCCAGAGCCACGGCCAGCGTCACCAGCACGCCCACCGCTCGCGGCCGCCGCCGCGCCAGCAGAAACGCGCCCACGGCCAGCGCCGCTGTCAATGCCACCACACCAATGCGGGTCAGATTCGCCAACACGGTTTCTCCTCCTCGCAACAAGTAGAAAAGCCCATTGAAGAAAAGAGACATCTGCCCGGGTTCGCCAAAGGGATTCACCCACTCCAGTCCCACCAGCGCGCCCAGGCTCGCCAGCCACCGCAAGGCGGCGTTCAAGCCGCCGGCCACCAACAGCACCACCGCCGCCGTCCAAACCAGGTCCCGCGGCCGCGCCGCCACCCCCACTGCTTCCTCTTCCGGCTCCTGCAACGCTGAAATCAGCAGCCGGTTCTCGGCTTCGAGCGACTCCAGCAGTCGCCGGCAGCGCCCGCACAGCGCCAGATGCGCCTCCACGCGGCGCGCCTCCTCCGCCGCTAGCTCCCCATCCACGTAGCAGGCGTAGGTGAGTTCCGGAAAGCAGCTCATGCCGGCCTCCTCGCCGACCACGCCAGGCGTCGGCGCAACTCCTTTTTCGCTCGCAGGATCAACGTCGCTACGGTGTTGCGGTTTAACTCCAGTTGCTCGGCAATCTGCTGGTAGCTCAGCTCGCTGTAATAGCGCAGCACGAGCGGCAGCCGCAGCCGCTCGGGAAGCTCCCGCACCGCCGCCTGCACCTCGGCGCGCTGCTCGGCATCGAGCACCTCGCTCAGGGGAGAGGAATCAGCCGCCGGCAGCTCCGGCAGCGTCGCCTCGTCGGCCTCGAACAGCCGCTGCTCCACGCGCCGCCGCCGCAACTGGTCCAGGCAGTAGTGGCTGACGATGGCGAGCAGCCATTGGGGAAACGGCTGCTCGCGGTCGTAGCTGCGGATGGCTCGTTGTACCCGCACGAACACCTCGCTGGTCGCGTCCTCGGCGGCCTCCCGCGAGCCCAACAGGTGGCGGCACAGACCGAACACGCGGCGGGAAAACTGGCGGTAGAGCGTCGTCCACGCCTCCGCATCCCCCGCCCGCGCCCGTTCCAGGACCGCCTTCCCGGTGGCGTCCTCCATCGGCACCCCAGCCGCCGTTCGCTCAGGTACTACGAGCCACACCCCTGAAAGATTGCACCATTCTGCCCTGTCGCCGCGAACGCGGCAACAGACCTGTCTTCTTGTGGAGGATTCAACCAGCTTCCCGGGGAGGGCACGGCTTTAGCCGTGCTGTGGGCGCTTCAGAAAGTCTCAAGAGCTTTAGCGCCTGAGGTAGCTGCTCATCAAGGAATCAACCAGTCAATCCTCACACCACCAGCGCGCGCAACCGTGCGATGCGCTCCTCGACCGGCGGGTGCGTGCTGAAGAGCGACGCCATCCCGCCCGAGAGCGGCTGCACGATGAACAGATGCGCCTGGCTGGGCTCCACGTTCTGCATCGGGATGCGCTTGGCATAGCTGCCAAGCTTCTCCAGGGCGTTCGCCAAGCCATAGCCGTGCCCAATCATGCGCGCGGCGGTGGCGTCGGCTTCGTACTCGCGCGAGCGCGAGATCGCCAGCTGCACCAGCAGGGCGGCAATCGGGGCCAGAATCAGCATCAGCAGCATGACAAACGCGTTCCCATTGCCATTCCGCCCGCTGCTGCGGCCGCCGCCGAAGAGCGCGGCAAAGTAGCCCAGATGGGCGGCGTAGGTGATGGCGCCGGCAATGGTCGCTGCTACCACCATGATGAGTGTATCCCGGTTGCGCACGTGCGCCAGCTCGTGCGCCAGCACGCCCTCGAGTTCTTCATCGTTCATCGTCTCGAGCAGCCCCGCCGTGGCCGCAATCGAGGCCTGGCTCGGGCTGCGCCCGGTGGCGAAGGCGTTCGGCTGCGCCTGCGGAATCACGTAGAGCCGCGGCAGCGGCAGCCCCGTCTTCTGGCACAGCCGCTCCATGATCCGGTACATCCGCGGCGCTTGCTCCGGCGTCACCGCCCGCGCCCCGTTCATCGCCAGGGCAATCTTGTCGCCCCAGAAGTAGGCGCTCAGGTTCATGAACACCGCCAGCACCAGCGCCACCGTCATCCCCTGCGTGCCCGCAATCGCCTGCCCGCCGAACAGCAGGATCAGCGTCAGCACCAGAAGCAGTATGCCCGTCTTCAACGTATTCACTTGTATCCCTCCTGAATCTTCAAAGAAGCTTTCATTCTAGCAGACCCACTCTCCCCCGCAACCCAATCCGGCTCCACGGTACGAAGCCCGAAAGGGGTGCGTAGCTTATCCCGACCGAAAGCGGGACACCCACCTGCCCGGCTTGTCGTTTGGCAGGATTTGTCCTAGCATAGTTTCTATGACCTACCGCTTCTCAGCGCTCATCACTAAGGAAGATGATTGGTACGTCGCCCGTTGCCCCGAGCTGGGTGTGACCACGCAGGGGAAAGATGTTGAATCCGCCCGTGCCAACCTGCGCGAGGCCATCGAACTCTACCTTGAGACCTGGAACGGTGCCGACTACAAGCCATCGGAGCAAGAGCCCTTCTGGACCGTCGTTGAAATCGCCCGCTAAATGACCAAATTGCCCGTGGTTTCGGGAGAGCGTTTGGTGCGCGCCTTGAAACGAGCCGGATTCGTTCCATTGCGTCAGAAAGGAAGCCATGTCGCTCTTGAAAAGAGGACTCCGGAGAAGGTGTACCGCACGATTGTTCCCCTGTATCCTTCTCTCGCCAAAGGAACCCTGAACGACATCTTGAAACAAGCCGGGCTGACACGCGAACAGCTCCTTGAACTCCTCTAGAAGGTTCACGAAGCCGCCACAGCGCTGCCCGCCCGCTCGAACTGCATCTCGCCCTTCGCTGGCTCCGCATCTACCAGCACCCGTTCGCCGGGCAGCACCTCCCCGTTCAGAATCTTCACTGCCAGTGGGTCTTGAATCAGCCGCTGGATGGCGCGCTTGAGCGGCCGCGCGCCGTAGGCCGGGTCGTAGCCCTCCCGGAAGAGCAGCTCGCGCGCGCGGTCGGTCAGCTCAATCTCGATCTTGCGCTCCGCCAGCAGCCGCTGCAGGTGCGCAAGTTGCAAATCCACAATCTGGTTGAGCTCCGCCTTGCCCAGCGGGTTGAAGATGACCGTGTCGTCAATCCGGTTCAGGAACTCCGGCCGGAACGTGGCCTGCAGCGCCTCCAGCACGCGCTTCCTCATTCCCGCCGGGTCGCGCGGCGCGAGCTCGAAAATCGCCGTGCTGGCAATGTTGCTGGTCAGGATGAGCACGGTGTTCTTGAAGGCCACCGTCCGCCCCTGACCGTCGGTCAGGCGCCCGTCGTCGAGAATCTGCAGCAGGAGATTGAAGACGTCGGGATGCGCCTTCTCGATCTCGTCAAACAGCACCACCGCATACGGGCGCCGCCGCACGTGCTCGGTCAACTGCCCGCCTTCCTCGTAGCCCACGTAGCCCGGCGGGGCGCCGATCATCCGCGCCACCGAATGCTTCTCCATGTACTCGGACATGTCGAGGCGAATGAGCGCCTTCTCGTCGTCAAAGAGGAACTCCGCCAGCGCCCGCGCCAGCTCCGTCTTGCCCACGCCCGTCGGCCCCAGGAAGAGAAAACTCCCCAGCGGCCGCCGCGGGTCGGCAAGCCCGGCCCGGCTCCGCCGGATGGCATTCGAGACCCGCTGCAGGGCTTCGTCCTGGCCCACCACCCGCTGCCGCAGCCGCTCTTCCATCTTGACCAGCTTCTCGACCTCGCCTTCCAGGAGCTTCCCCACCGGAATCCCCGTCCACTTCGCGACCACCCGCGCAATGTCTTCCTCGTCCACCTCTTCCTTCAGCAGCCGCTCGCCGCCCGCTTCCGCCGCCAGCCGCTGCTCGGCCGCCGCCAGCTCCCGCTCCGCCTCGACCAGCTTGCCGTAGCGGATTTCGGCTGCTCGCGCCAGATCTCCCGCGCGCTCGGCCTGCTCCTGCGCCAGCCGGAGTTGCTCAATCTTCTCTTTCAGCGCACGGATCTGCCCGATGACCTCTTTTTCCCGCTGCCAGCGCGCTTTCAGTTGCGCCGAGCGCTCCCGCAGTTCCGCAAGCTCCCGCTCAATCGCTGCCAGCCGCTCCCGGCTTGCCGCATCGCTCTCCTTCTTCAGCGCCTGCCGCTCAATCTCCTCCTGCACAACCTGCCGCTCGATCTCATCAATCTCGGTCGGCAGCGAATCCACCTGAATGCGGATGCTGGCCGCTGCCTCGTCCACCAGGTCGATGGCCTTGTCCGGCAGGAAGCGGTCGGCGATGTAGCGCTGGCTCAGCGTTGCCGCCGCCACCAGCGCCGCGTCCTTGATGCGGACGCCGTGGTGGACTTCATACCGCTCCTGCAGCCCGCGCAGGATCGAGATCGCGTCCTCCAGCGTCGGCTCGGCCACCAGCACGGGCTGAAAGCGGCGCTCGAGCGCCGGGTCTTTCTCGACGTGCTTCTTGTATTCGTTCAGCGTGGTCGCGCCGATGCAGCGCAGCGCGCCCCGTGCCAGCGCCGGCTTGAGCATGTTCGACGCATCAATCGCCCCCTCAGCCGCCCCCGCCCCCACTAGCGTGTGCAGCTCGTCAATGAAGAGAATCACGTTGCCGTCGGCTTCCTCGATTTCGCGCAGCACTGCCTTCAAGCGGTCTTCAAACTCCCCCCGATACTTCGCCCCCGCCACCAGTGCCGCCAGATCCAACTGCACCAGGCGCTTCGTCTTCAGCACCTCCGGCACGTCGCCGGCCGCAATCCGCCGCGCCAGCCCCTCCACAATCGCCGTCTTCCCCACCCCCGGCTCGCCGATGAGCACGGGATTGTTCTTCGTGCGCCGCGCCAGCACCTGCATCAAGCGGCGAATCTCGGTGTCGCGGCCGATTACGGGATCGAGCTTGCCGCGCCGCGCCAGCTCCGTCAGGTCGCGCGCGTAGCGCTCCAGCGCCTGGTATTTCGCCTCCGGGTTGGGATCGGTCACCCGCTGGCTGCCGCGCACGCGCGCCAATGCTTCCAGCACCGCCTCGTGCGTCACCCCGCGGGCGGCCAGCACCTCCTGCGCCTCCTCCCCCTTTTGGCGGGTCAGCGCCAACAGCAAGTGTTCCGTCGAAACGTACTCATCCTTGAACCGGTCGGCCTCGCTGAACGCCTGCTCGAAGACCTGCTGCAAGGCCGGTCCCAGGAAGGGCTGCACCAGGCCCTCCACCTTGGGCTGCGACTGCAGGCGCCGCTCCACCTCCACGCGAAGCTCCTCCGCCCGGGCACCGATCTTGGCCAGAAGCGGAGCGACGATCCCCTCCGGTTGCTCCAGCAGCGCCAGCAGCAGGTGCAGTGGCACCAACTCCTGTTGGTTGCGCCGCGCCGCTACCTCCTGCGCGCCTTGCACCGCCTCTTGCGCCTTCAGCGTCAGCTTGTCAAACCGCACCGCCATTGCGTCTCCCCACAGATGGAAACGGCCACCCCGACTCCGCTTAGAAGCCGGGGTGGCCGGATGCCGTTAGGACTTCACCGCAACCTTGATCTGCTTGGGCTTGGCCTCCGCCCGCTTCGGCAAGGTCAACTCCAGCACACCATTGCGATACTCGGCCTGGATTTTCTCCGTGTCCACCGTGTTCGGCAGCGTGAAGCTGCGCACGAAGGAGCCGTAACTGCGCTCCACCCGCCGGTAATTCTCCTCCTTGACGTCCTTCTCCTGGCGGCGCTCCCCGCGCAGGGTCAAGGTGTGGTTCTCGACCTGGACTTCCACGTCCTTGGGGTCGATACCCGGCAGGTCGGCCTTCAGCACAATGCCGTCCTCCTTCTCCACGATGTCCACCGCCGGCAGCCACTCCCCTCCCTCCACTGACTCCCCGAAGGGGAAGCGGAAACGCATCAGCGCGTCTCCGAACAGCCGGTCAATCCGATCCTGCAGCGTGCTCAGGTCGCGGAACGGATCCCATCGAGTCAACGTTCGGTTCATTGCCTTACCTCCATACATTAGCGTCATAGACTCATATAATATGATGCATTTCTAGTGCGTTTTGTCAACACAAATATATCGCGTGTTTACAACATGTTACGTGTGGACTAGGAAGAAATCGCTAGGACCATGCACTTCAGGTAATGACTTTCCGGCATCGTCAACAGGATCGGGTGATCCCTCGCCTGCGTTCGCCGCTCCATCACCACGACCTGCCGACCCGCGTCCAGGGCCGCTTCCGCAACTAACTCCAACAGCATGCTCTCGGCCACGTGGTAAGAGCAGGAACAGCTGACGAGCGTACCGCCCGGCCGCAGCAGCTTCAGCGCCCGCAGGTTGATCTCCTTGTACCCCCGCCGCGCCGGCTCCAAACTCGCCTTGTTCTTCGCAAACGCCGGAGGGTCCAGAATCACCATGTCGAACTGCCGCCCCGCCTCGCTGTAGGCCTTCAACACGTCGAAAACGTTCGCTTCCCGCAAGACCACGTTTCGCGTGCCGTTCAACTCCAGGTTCCGGCGGGCCGCGGCCAGGGCGGTGGGAGCGTTGTCAATCGCCTCCACCTGCTCGGCCCACGCGCCCAGGGTGAGAGCGAACCCGCCGGCATAGCAGAAGCAATCCAGCACGCTGCCCCGCGCATAGCGCGCCACGGCGGCGCGGTTCTCGCGCTGGTCGAGAAACCCGCCGGTCTTCTGCCCGCGCAGCAAGTCGTAGGCGAAGCGGACGCCGTTTTCCTCTACCACCACTTCCGGCGGGCACTCTCCCGCCAGCACCCCCGTGCGCTGCTCCAGACCCTCCAGTTGCCGCCCCTTGGGGTCGTTCCGCTCGACGATGCCCGCGGGCCGAAAACGCTCCTCCAGCAACCGCACGAACGTGTTCTTGAGCCGCTCGGCCGCCTGGGTCAGGGTTTGAATCACGAAGTAATCCGCGTAGCGGTCTACCACCAGTCCCGGCAGCCCGTCCGACTCCCCATAGACGAGCCGGTAGGCGGTCGTGTTCTCAACCACCCGTCCGCGATAGTCAGCCGCCGCCTCCAGCCGCCCCGCCAGGAATGCGTCGTCAATCGGCACATCCTCCCGCGTCAGCAGACGCAGGGCGATTTGGGAGGCGGTGCTGAACCAGCCCCGCCCTAGAAACCGGCCACGCTCATCGCGCACCTGCACGGCGGCGCCCGGCTCCAGCCCCTCCGCTGCCCGAATGTCGCTCCGATAGACCCAAGGATGGCCCGAGAGAATCCGATTCACGCCACGCAGAGAAAGGCTGACTTGGGGTTCCCGCGTGGGCATTAGCAGACACCTCCGCAGGAATTAGCAGACAACCGGGCACTACTATACCCGGGCCCGGCTTTGCGGCACAATCGGCCCGGCCCAGATGCGCCTGACTGATTTCGACTACCGCTTGCCTCAGGAGCTCATCGCGCAGCGGCCGCTGCCGGAGCGCGACGCTTCCCGCCTGCTGCTGGTTGACCGCGCTCGCGGCACCTTCCAGGACCAGCAGTTCGCCGAGCTACCCGCCCTCCTGCGCGGCGATGAGCTGCTGGTGGTGAACAACACCCGGGTCATTCCCGCCCGCCTGTTCGCCCGCCGCCGCGGCGTCCACGCCCAGCCGGTCGGCCGGCGCAGCCGGTCGCGCCGCCAGCACCTGCAGGCGCAGATCGAAGTCCTGCTCACCCGCGAAGTCGAGCCGGGCGTCTGGCAGGCGCTCGTCCGCCCCGGGCGCAAAGTCCGCACCGGCGAACGGCTCGTCTTCAAGGCGCCTGCCGGCACTCCGCCGCTCGAGGCAGAAGTGGTCGGACGCGGAGAATTCGGTCTGCGCCAGTTGCGCTTCGCGCCCACTGCCAACCTCCGCGCCGCCCTCGAACAGGTGGGACACGTGCCGCTGCCGCCCTACATCCGCCGCCCCGATGAGCCCGCCGATCGCGAGCGCTACCAGACGGTCTTTGCGCGAGCCGAAAAATCAGGAGCGGTAGCTGCGCCCACCGCTGCCTTGCACTTCACGCCTCGCATCCTGGCGGCGCTCCGCGCCCGCGGCATCGAGATGGTCGAGATTACGCTCACCGTGGGGCTGGGGACGTTTCAGCCCATCCACACCCAGGAGGTCGAGCGCCACCGGATGCAACCGGAGCCGTACGAAATCAGCCCCGCGGCCGCGGCCGCGATTGAGGCAGCCCGCTCAGCGCGCCGGCCGATTCTCGCGGTGGGGACTACGGTGGTGCGGGCGCTGGAGAGCGCGGCCGCGCGGGAGGGCTGCGTGGCGGCGGGAACCGGCCAAGCCGACCTGTTTATCTACCCCGGCTATCGCTTTCAGGTCGTCAACCAGTTGCTCACCAACTTTCATCTGCCACGCAGCTCCCTGCTCGTGCTGGTCTCAGCCTTTGCGGGACGCGAACTGATCCTGCGCGCCTACGCGCACGCCGTGCGGGAGCGCTATCGCTTCTACAGCTACGGCGACTGCATGCTCCTCCGCTGACAAAAGCGCAGCCACTCACGGTTCAGCGAACCTTTTTCTCGGAAACCTTCTGCGAAAGAACCCAGAGTTGAGGATCAAGCTGGACGGCTTTCGGCTCCTCGGGAAGAGGAATCTCGACCGGTGTGGACGGCCCCAATGCGTGCACCGTCCCCCGAGCGACGCGGTTCCCCGAGAATTCCAGCACCAGAGGAAGCGGCATGAACCAGTTCTGGGGCACGCCTTCCTGATGAAGCGTCCCTTTCAGCACCACACCACCCCCAGGACGCGGCTCAAACCAGTAATCCAGCCGATAGCTCGGCCATCCGGTTTGAAAGACCCATTGTCGCTGGAACCACTCAAGATCCCTCAGTCCGTATTTCTGGCCCAGAGGCGAACGGGCAAAATGCTCAGATGCTACCTGGAAGAAACTCTCCGTGGTCGCCCAGCCGTTGCGATGGCGGCTGACGAAGTCTTTCATCATCGCGTAGAAAGCCGCATCGTTGCCGTCGGCCGGATTGCTGAAGAGGAAGTGCAGCATCCGCAGCACCAGCGCTCCCTTGTTGTAGATGAGTGCGTTGTACGCGCCACCCGTCGCCCGCGAACTCAAGCGGTGGCCCAAGATGAGCGGGCCCACCTCGAAAAGCTTTCCGCTGCCCACCCCGGTGTCCGTCCGGGGCGGCTCTTCCAGGCTGCGCCGCATCGCTTTGACCAGTTCCATCGCAGCCTGGGCCTTCTCGCGTTTTGCTGTGTACAGCACGCCGGAGTAGTCGGCAAAGCCTTCGCTCAGCCACTGGTCGCGGTAGGACCGCCAGCCCACGATATTCCCCCACCACTGGTGCGCGCCCTCGTGCGCGAGGAAGGCGAATTCCCGCGTTCGCGCGTAGCCTTGCACCGGAAGCAGGAGCAAAGTGGGGAATCCTTGCCCGAACGACGCCGGGAAGAAGACCGCTCCCAACCGGCCGTAGGGATAATCCCCATAGAGGGCTCCGAAGTAGTGCACTCCGTTCACCAATTCAGCCAGAACAAAATCCTCCTTCACCGGTAGCACGCTGCCCGGAAGCGAGTAGAACTCAACTGGAACCTTCTCACCGCCCACCTCAGCGTTCTCCAGATGCCGTTCAAACTGGCCAACCGAGAAGGTAACGAGTGCCACCGGCTCCTTCATGACCCAACGCGTCACCCATTCCTTCTCCTCCCCCTCTGCCGGGCCCTCCTGCACCCGCTCTCCCACCGAGATCACACGGTAGTTCTTGGAATGGCGGAAGGTCAGGTCAAACCGCGAGCGTCCCAGATATCCATAGCGCGGATACCAGGTGGTGGTCGAGCGCGGATAATGGAAATGGTACCTCCAGCTGGTGAGCGTGTCCTTGCCTTCCAAGCGCAACTTCACGCGCACGCTCTCCCGCTCCCCCAAGGCACGCGGCAGCACAAGCGAAAAACCCGTCTCCCATTCTTCCTGCACCACTCCCACGGCGCTGCCATCAGCCAGAACGGCCTCCACGACCCGCATGCCTTTCTTGCGTCGGGCGTCTTCGTATTCACCTAGTCCTTCATTCAAGTTCATGGGTATCCATTGCAAGCCCCCGCGCAGCGGCAGCACTTCCATCTCCGCTGTGACCCGGAGCCAATTCCCCGGATCCCGCAGATCTACCTCCATCTGATACTCCGGGATCGCTATCAGGTCAAAAACATCGGAATAGTCGACCCGCCCACGCTGAAAATCCGCGCAGTTGTAAAAGGCCGTCCACACGTCGTTCCCATAGATCGGGCCTCCTCGGTACTGGAACAACAACCCCTTCTCACCCCCGTTCACATCAAACACGCTCCCCAGCACGCGCGTCTGATGGTCGAGGAGTGCGCTGAAGCGGCCGCGGTTGCCGCCATCGAATTCCGCAAAGAAGAATCCGGGCTCATCGCCGTTCAGCACAGCCACAGCCAACCGCGCGCTCAGGTTCAATCCCGTCTCGCGTAGGAGGCACTCTTCCAGTTCCGCCGCTAGCTTCTGCGCTCGCTCGCGGTCGCTGCCGCCAGCGGTTCTGCCCGCCGCCTTCAAGCGTTGGTAAGTGTCGTCCGTGAATCGCAGAACCGCGCGGGTGAACGTGGCTTCGACCATCTCCGCCTTCAGCAGGCGCTGCACATTCTCTTTCTCAAACACACTCCAGGGCTCCACGCGCAGGCGTCCGTTGCCGAGAAATACCGCCCCGTGGGCCTTTCCCCTGACGGGAGCCGCGAAATAGAAATCGCCGGTGAACGTCAGTTCAATCCGGTCGCGCGGCAACGAGAGCGACTCCACATGAACCATTTCTTGGCCCAACTGGAATTGTTTGAGCTGTTCGTACAAGGCCAGCGGACTGCTCCCCTCCCCTTCTGAGGGTGTCCCTGGAACCGCCAACGGACAGACACAAAGCACGGACAAGAACAGCGAAAGCAGGTTGGCGAAAAACCGTCGCATGGCTTTTCCCCGCAACTTGATGGTGTGGCCTAATTGTGTGGCAACGAGCGCGGTGGGGCAAGGTGAAAAGGGTTCCCGCTCTGTGTCGCAAGCGGCTATAATCGGCGGCTCCCCCATGCGCTACCTCATCCTGAGCGACATCCACGCCAACCTCGAAGCCCTGGAAGCCGTGCTCGCGCAGGCCCGCGGGCACTACGATCGCGTCGTATGCCTGGGCGACGTCGTCGGCTACGGCCCCAACCCCAACGAAGTCATTGACCGCCTGCAGGACCTCAAGCCGGTGGCCATGGTGCGGGGCAATCACGACAAAGCCAGCTGCGGGATTGACTCGGCCGAGGAGTTCAACGCCGCCGCCCGCCAGGCCGCCCTCTGGACGCGCGAGCAGCTGCGCGCGGAGAACCTTTCCTACCTGCGCCAACTGCCGGTTGGCCCGCTCCGGTGCCATACGGGCAACGTGAAGGGCGACCCCTTCCTGATCGTCCACGGCTCGCTGCGCGACGAGGACGAGTACCTCTTCCAGCCCCGCGAGGCCTTCGAAAGCCTGAAACGGGCCGAACTACCCGTCACCTTCTGCGGGCACACGCATTTCCAAGGCGGCTTCGCGTTGAAGGAGAGCGGCCGGATGGAAATCCTGCGCGTGAGCCACGCCCAAGGCGTGGCGATGGCGGAACTGAAGCTTGAGCCCGGGACGCGCTACCTCATCAACCCCGGCTCCATCGGCCAGCCCCGGGACGGCGACCCGCGCGCCGCCTTTGCCTTCTTCGACCCGCACCGCCAGCAAGTCGAGTACTGGCGCGTGCCCTACGACGTCGGAGCCACCCAGGCCAAAATGCGCGCCGCGGCACTGCCGGAATCCCTGGCGGTGCGGCTGAGCTTCGGCCGCTAGGCTCTTGACAAGGCGGGGGAGTCTGAATAGATTAGCAGTCTCTCGGGGAGAGTGCTAATCCCGAGCCCGAAACCTCGGGATGGGAGCAGCCCCGTAAGCAATCTTTTCCAAAAAATCGGACCTGTGAGGAAGGAGGGAAGGAAGGTATGTCAGTCAACGTCAGACCCTTGCACGACCGCATTCTCGTCAAGCGCATCGAAGAGCAGGAAACGGTGCGCGGCGGCATCATCATCCCCGACACCGCCAAGGAAAAACCGCAGGAGGGTGAGGTGATCGCCGTCGGCCACGGCAAGAAGGACGAGGACGGCAAGTACATCGCCCTCGACGTCAAAGTCGGCGACCGCATCCTGTTCGGAAAATATTCCGGCACGGACATCCGCATCGGGGAAGACGAGTACCTGATTCTGCGCGAGGAGGAAGTCCTGGCCGTGCTCGAACCCGCTCGCGGTGAAGCCGCTCGGGGTGAACCCGCCAAGGTGGCAGCCAAGAAGTAGCGCCGCCGGCGGCAACAGTTTGAACCGTAGGGAGGAAATGACCCATGCCAGCTAAGCAGATCGTTCACGGAGAGGACTCCCGGCAGGCGATCTTGCGCGGCGTCAACATCCTGGCCGACGCCGTCAAGGTCACGCTGGGACCGAAGGGACGCAACGTCGTCCTGGACAAGAAATTCGGGCCGCCCGTCATCACCAAGGACGGCGTGACGGTGGCCAAGGAAGTCGAGCTGAAGCACCCGCTCGAGAACATGGGGGCGCAGCTCGTGCGCGAAGTGGCCAGCAAAACCTCCGACGTCGCCGGCGACGGCACCACCACCGCCACCGTGCTCGCCCAGTGTGTTTTCCGCGAGGGCGTCAAGGCGGTGGCCGCCGGCGCCAACCCGATGGCGCTCAAGCGCGGCATCGAGAAATCGGTGGAGACAGCCGTGGCCGAGATCAAGAAGCTGGCCAAGCCCGTGGCCGGCGAAGCCATCGCCCAGGTGGCCTCCATCAGCGCCAACAACGACAAGACTATCGGCAACATCATCGCCGAAGCCATGAAGAAGGTGGGCAAGGACGGCGTGATCACCGTCGAGGAGTCGAAGACGATGGACACCACGCTGGAAGTGGTCGAAGGCATGCAATTCGACCGCGGCTACCTCTCCCCCTACTTCGTCACCGACCCCGAGCGCATGGAGTGCAAGCTCGAAGAGCCTTACATCCTCATCCACGAAAAGAAGATCAGCTCGATGAAGGACCTGCTGCCGTTGCTCGAGCAGATCGCGCGCAATGCCAAGCCCCTGCTCATCATCGCCGAGGACGTCGAGGGCGAGGCGCTGGCCACGCTGGTGGTGAACAAGCTGCGCGGCACGCTGCAATGCGCGGCGGTCAAAGCACCCGGCTTCGGCGACCGCCGCAAGGCCATGCTCGAGGACATCGCCACCCTCACCGGCGGCAAGATGATTGCCGAGGAGGTCGGGATCAAGCTCGAGAACGTGAAACTCGAAGACCTCGGCCGGGCCAAGAAGGTGACGGTGGACAAGGACAACACCACCATCGTCGAGGGCTTCGGCAAGCCCGACGCCATCGAAGGCCGCGTCAAGCAGATCCGGACGCAGATCGAGGAGACCACCTCGGACTACGACCGCGAGAAGCTGCAAGAGCGGCTGGCCAAGCTCGTCGGCGGCGTGGCCGTCATCAAGGTCGGCGCCGCCACCGAAACCGAGCTGAAGGAAAAGAAGGCTCGGGTCGAAGACGCCATGCACGCCACCCGTGCGGCGGTCGAGGAAGGCATCGTGCCCGGCGGCGGCGTGGCCCTGATGCGGTGCTTGCCGGCGCTCGACAAGCTCAAGCTCGAAGGCGATGAGCAGATTGGCGTCAACATCGTCAAGCGCGCGCTGGAGGATCCTCTCCGCCTCATCGTTCAGAATGCCGGCCACGAGGGAGCGATCGTGGCCGAGCGGGTGAAGGAGTCGAAAGAGGTCAACTACGGCTTCGACGCCGAAAAGGGCGACTACGCCGACCTGGTCAAGGCGGGCGTGATTGACCCGGCCAAAGTCACCCGCCTGGCTCTCCAGAACGCCGCCTCCATCGCCGGCCTGATGCTCACCACCGAGGCGCTCGTCTCCGAAATCCCCGAAGAGGAGAAGGAGAAGGCGCCTGCCGGGCATCCCGGCATGGGCGGCATGTACTAGCCCGTCCAGACAATCGCCGAGCCCGGTGGCTTGCCCTGAGCTTCGTCGAAGGGCACCAGCCACCGGGCTCTTTCTTTTGTACGGGTAGGGCAGGGGCTTGCCTGCCCTGAGCGAAGTCGAAGGGTCCCCTGCCGCGGCAAGGCAGAAAGCCTTGTCCTACCCAACCGGCGAGTGCGGTAACCTTTCGGCCGTACTCTACGCGAAAACCTATTCCAGGAGCAGGCCGGTGACCCGGACGCGGGGGGCGCCGCGGTTCCATTCCGCGGGAATGTGCTCGAGCCCTAGGCGGAAGGCGCGGCTTTCGCCCGCCTTGAGGGGCGCGGCCTGCGTCCCGCTGCGCGTGGGTTGGCCGACCGCGCGCACCGTTTCTCGCAGCACTACCTGCCCCATGATGTCGGTGAACTCCAGAGTCAGCTCCAGCGCGGCCACGCTGCGCCGGCCCTTGTTGGTCACCGTGCCGTCCACGTAGGTGACCTGCTGGCCCAGGAAGTTTTCCCAGCGGCTCAGACTCATCGTTCCCAGTCCGATTTGCTCGGCCGCGTAGCGCGCCGCCTCGCCCTCGAGCGGCGGTAGGTTCGCCGGAGGCTCGGGGCGCTCCACTTCCGGCCGGCCAAGCCAGAGAATGCCGATGAGCAGGCCAATGCCCAACACGGCGGCCACCGCCAGCGGCACGACCGGCAGGGAACGGCTTTCGTCGACGTCGTTCATCGGCACTCGATGATAGCCCGGCGCGGCACGCGAGCGGAATGGTTTCTTCCGCCTTCGACTAGTCGTTCTTCCGCGGGGGCGTCGGACGGCCCTGCTCATCCACCGGGCCGACCACCACCACGGTGTAGTTCTTCGGGTCGAGGTAGCGGCGCGCGACCCGCTGAATATCGCCGACCCTGACACTGCGAATCTTCTGCGGATAGGTGACGATGTAGTCGAAGCCCAACTGGTAGAGCTCGGCGTCGAGCAGGAAACGCGCGATTTCCGCATTAGTCTCGAACTCGAACACAAAGCTGCCGGTTAGGTAAGCCTGCGCGTCAATGAGTTCAGTCTCGGTAACCGGCTCGGCGACAATGGCTTCAATCTCCTTCACGATGCCCGTCAACGCCTTCTCCAGGTTCTCGGGCGAAGCGCCGATGTAGGCGATGAAGCGCCCGGGATCGAGCCCCGCTGAGCCGGTGATGTCCGAGAAGGTGGAATAGGCCAGGCCTTGCTCGTCGCGCAGGTGGCCGGGGATGCGGCTGGTGAAGCCGGGGCCGCCGCCCAGAATCGTGTCCAGCACCTGCAGCGCGTAGTAATCGGGATTCGCGCGGTCAATGCCCAGATGGCCGAGGTAGACATTCACCTGCTCCTTCTCCATCGGCACGTACTTTGCGACCCGCTGCGATTGCCGGCGCAAGGCGGGCAGCTGCCGTGGCTCGATGGACTTCGGAGTCCAGGCGGCGAAAGCCGCTTCCACTTTCCGGACCGTTTCCTCCAGGTTGATGTCGCCGACGACGGCAAGCACGGTGTTGTTGGGCGCGAAGTGGCGCTCGTGGAAGCGCAGGAGCGCCTCGCGCGTCAGCTTCCCGACTGTCTGCGCGTAGCCGATGGGAGGCCGGTGGCGGGGATGAGCGGCAAAGACCAGTTCGTTGAACGTCCAACTGGCCACTGTCTGGGGGCGATCGAGCGCCGAGCGAATCTCGGCGAGCTGGCGGTCGCGCTCGCGCGCTACGCGCTCTTCGGGGAAGGTGGGGTTGAGCAGAACGTCGCGCACCAAGTCGAGCGCGAGGTCAAAATCCTTTTTCAACACCGTGGCCGTTACCACGCTTGACTCGTAGCCAGCGGAGGCATTGAGCGAGCCGCCCACGGACTCAATCGCAGAGGCGATTGCGAGCGCGCTCCGCGTCTTCGTGCCTTCCGTGAGCAGGCGGCTCATCAGCGTCGCCAGGCCCGCTTCCGCCTCGCTTTCGTAGCGCGAGCCGGCGTTGACGACGGCGGCCAGGGCAACGGCAGGCAGGTTCGGGTTGCGGGCCAGCAGCAGCGTCAGCCCATTGCCAAGCACGCGCCGCTCGCCCGCCAAACCGGGCCGAATCTCGAACCGCAGCGCTGCCGACGGTGGCACAGGCTTCTCCGCCCGCTTCGGTTTCTTGTCGATTTTCTGCCGTGAGGAGTCTGCAGTTGGATACACCGCAGCCGAAGCTTTCAGCCCGCCCACGCGGCCGCGCGCGGCGTGTCGACCCGCAAAGGCGAAGCGTGAACCGTCTCCCCATTCCCGATTCTCGTTTCCCGTTTCCCGTTTCCCACTTTCTTTGTTTTCGGTTTCGGGCACGAGCCAGCCCACGGTGCGATTGTCGGCACTGAGGTAGGTGCGGGCGACCCGCTGGACGTCAGCGGCAGTTACCCGGCGGATGTTCTCGATGTAGGTGTCGAGGTAGGTGTGGCTCTGCATGGCCTCCGCCAGCCCCACCAGGATGGCTTGAAAGAGCGTGGTTTCGTTGTCGAGGATGAACTCGGCCTCGATGAGGTTCTTGGCTTTCTCCAGCTCATCCGCAGGAACTTCCTCTTTGCTGAGCCGCTCGACTTCCTCCAGCGCCGCGCGCTCCACCGCGGCCAGCTGGGCGTCCGGCTTGAGTTCGGCTTGCAGGAAAAACAGGGTCGGGTCAACGGCTTCCTCGAAGGCGGTGCGGGCAAAGACGACCGACTGGTCGCGCTCCACCAAGCGCTGATAGAGCCGCGAGGTCTTGCCGCGGCTGAGCAAGGCGGAGGCCACCTGCAGCGCATAGGAATCCGGGTGTGCCATCTGCGGCGCCTTCCAGGCGATCAGAAGCCGTTCCAGGTTCGTCACCTTCTTCACCACCACGCGCTTCTCGCCCCGCTGCGGCGGCTCGACGATGCGCACCGCCGGGGCCTCCGGCCCGCGCGGGATGCCACCGAAGAGTTCCCGCACGCGCGCCAGCACCGGCTGGGTCTCGAAGTCGCCCACGATGACGAGCACGGCGTTGTTGGGATGGTAGAAGCGCCGGTAGTAGGCTTCCATCTCCTCGGCGGTCGCCCGCTCCAGGTCTTGAATCCACCCCACGACCGGATTCCGATAGGGATGCTCGCGAAACGCCGTCGCCTGCACCTCCTGCCAGAGCGCGCCCCAGGGCGAGTCGAGATTGATCTTCAGCTCCTCAATCACCACCTGCTTTTCCGGGTTGTACTCCTCCGGCACGAAGGTGTTGTTCGTCATCCGGTTGGCTTCGATTTCGAGCGCCACCTGCCAGCGGTCGCTCGAGAAGTTGAAGAAGTAGGCGGTGTAGTCCTCGCCCGTGAAGGCGTTGTTGGCGCCGCCATTACGCAGCGTGATCAGGTCAATCTCCCCCTTGCGGTAGCGGTCCGTACCCTTGAAGAGCATGTGCTCGAGGAAGTGCGACTTTCCCGTCTGGCCCAGCTCTTCATTGCGCGAGCCCACGCGATAGACGATGACCGTGCTCACGATCGGTGCGGCGTGCACTTCTTTGGTCAGCACCACCAGCCCATTCTCCAGCACCGTCCGCTGTACTTCCACCCCTGCCGACGCCGACACGGCGAGAGCAAGCACCACGACCGCACAAAGCACCGACACGATCCGCTTCACTGAAGCTCCTCCTCTGAATCTCCGAATCTGGGCAGGCAGTTCGCACCATAACACGCACCTCCACCCCGGTCAATTTCGCCCAAGAGGACGCGGGTGCAGAGCACCTCTTCCGGACCGCCCTCACTGGTTCTTTTGCCCGCACTGGTTCCTCTGGTATCCTTTGCCCGCGCAGGCAAGCCTTTCGGGGGACACGATGAATCGCTTCAGCCGACGGGAATTCTTCCTGACAACCTTGCTCGGAAGCCTCGCCGCGGGCAGGCGTAGCCTCTTCGCCGCGCACGAGCCGACACTCCAGCAACCTCCCACTGCGCCGGGCAAAGGCACACGGCCGCTGATGGTGTCCTCTTCCAACGGTCTCAATGCTCTTGACCGCGGGATGCAAATCCTCAAAGCCGGCGGCGACACCCTCGACGCGGTGCTCGCCACCGTCAACGTGGTCGAGGACGACCCCAACGACACCTCGGTCGGCTACGGCGGCCTGCCCAACGAAGCGGGCGACGTCGAACTTGACGCCAGCGTCATGCACGGCCCCACCCGCCGCGCCGGCGCCGTCGCCTCCATTCGCCACATCAAGAATCCCTCCCGCGTCGCCAAACTGGTGATGGAGCGCACCGACCACGTGATGCTGGTCGGCCCCGGCGCCTTGCGCTTCGCCGAAGCCCATGGCCTCGAGCGCATGAACCTCCTCACCGAACGCGCCCGCACCGCCTGGCTGGCCTGGAAAGAAACGATGTCGGACCGCGACGCCTGGGGCCCCGGCCTCGACAGCCCCGAGTGGCAAGAGAGAGTCTCGCAGCTTCTCCCGCGCAGCCTCTCCGACCAAGATAGAGTTGAGTGGCTCGCCTGGATTCGCGAAGTATTGCTCGACCCACCCACCGGCACCATCAATTGCCTCGCGGTGGATGCTAAAGGCGACATCAGCGGGACCACCACGACTTCAGGCCTGGCCTGGAAAATCCCCGGGCGCGTGGGTGACTCGCCTATTATCGGCGCGGGAGTGTATGTCGACAACGACGTCGGGGCAGCGGGCTCGACCGGCCGCGGCGAGGAGAACATCAAAGTCGCGGGCGGCCATACCATCGTCGAGCTGATGCGCCGCGGAATGTCGCCCACCGAGGCCTGCCTCGAGGCGTTGCAGCGCATCGTCCGCAACTACCACAACGACAGGAAGCGCCTGGCCAAGTTCTACGTCGTCTTCTACGCCCTCAACAAGGACGGCGTGCACGGCGGCGCTGCCCTCTGGTCCCAGCGGCGCTCTGGACGGCGCCACACCTACGCCGTCCACGACGGCACCCAGGCCCGCCTGGTGGACTGCGCCGCCCTCCTCGAAGGTTCATCCTGAGGCATCCTGTCGAAGGGCTCCGCCTGAGGCTCCCTCATGGAACTCAACAGAGCAGGCCATCGCATCCTGCCGATCTTCTGTCTGGTGTCGGCCATCCTCATTGGTATTGGTTATCTCTATTACTTCTTCAGTTCGCTGATCCAGCGGAGGATTCCCTCACTAGTATTCTCACTAGGCGGCCTAGTGGCATTCCTCGTCCTGCTCAAACTGGCTGCGCTGCTAGGAAGCAGAGGATCAGGAAACAAGACTTGAATTGAGCGAACAAGCGAGAGGGTCGACGTACGAGCGCCGCAGGACTTCCATCCCTCTGCGTTCTCTGCGGTGATAGACTCAAGACTCCTATGATTTGCCTTCTAAGTCTCCTCCTCTTGAGCTTCTTGTTTGCCGTGCCGGACAATCCGGACTACTCCATCGAGGCCATCCGCTACGCGACGCTGCCGCAGTTCCCTGCCTCCGCGCTCGTGGTCGGCGCGCCGGAAACCGAGAAGCTCGACATCGCCATGGTTTTCTGGCTCCTCCGCGGCGGCGGCCGCACCATCCTGTTTGATTGCGGCTTCCACCGGCCGAAGTGGTTGGAGCGTTTCCCGATGACCGACTACCTCCGTCCGGACGAAGCCGTGCGCCTGGCCGGCGTCGAGCCCGCTCAGGTCACTGACGTCATTATCAGTCACGCCCACTGGGATCACATGGGCGGCATTGATCTCTTTCCCAACGCCACCATCTGGATTCAGCGGGAGGAATTCGCCTACTACACCGGTCTGGCGTGGCAAGAAGGCGGCCGGCGCGGCGGCATCGATCCTGAGGACATCCAGGTGCTTGTGCGGCTGAACACAGAGGGCCGGGTGCGGCTGATTGCCGGCGACGACCGCGAGATTCTCCCCGGCATCCGCGCCTATACCGGTGCGCGGCACACCTACGCCTCGCAATACATCCGCATCGGCGGCAACCCGCCCTACGTGCTGGCTTCCGACAACTGCTACCTCTACCGCAACCTGGAGCAGCGCGCCCCCGTCGCCACCTTTGACCCCGCCGACCGCACTGCCAACCTCGCCGCCTTCGTGCGCATGACGGTGCTCGCGAGCGCACCCGAGCGCGTCGTCCCCGGGCACGACCCGCTGCAGTTCGCGCGCTTCCCCACCCAGGACCGCATCGCCCGCATCAAGTAGCTCTTGTTCAGTGATGTCTTATTGAGCAGCCGAGGTCAGGCGCAGCCCGGCGATGCCGGCGAGCACCAGGGCGATGCAGGCCAGGCGCAGCCAGGTGGCAGGCTCGCGGAAGAGAATAATCCCAAGAATCACCGCTCCCACCGCCCCGATGCCCGTCCAGACGGCATAGGCCGTGCCGATGGGGATATGCTCGGCCGCCGTCGAGAGCAGATAGAAACTCGCGTAGCCAAAGACAAACAGAGCGATCGTCGGCACCAAGCGCGTGAACCCTTGCGAGTATTTCAAGCACATCGCCCAGACAATCTCGCACAGCCCCGCCAGCAGCAAGAACATCCACGCCCTCTCCATAGACCTCTCCTTTGTCTTCTCTGCGCCCTCTGCGTCTCTGTGGTAGGAGTATTCTGTTAGGGCAGCGGGACGACGAGCGCCTCCAGTTGCTGCTCGCGCCGGATGCGGTCAGCGAGCGTCTTGCCGTCGGCCTCGCTCGCCACCGGAATGCGCACGCGATAGAGCGTCCGCCCACCCACGCGCACCGCCGCCACCTCCGCCTTGCGCCCGTAGCGCGCGGTGAGCCGCGCGGCCAGCCCGTCGGCGCTGGCGCGCTCCTCGAACGCTCCGGCCTGCACCGCGAACCGTGCCTTCGGCGCTGCGGGTTTGGCCGTGACCCCCGTGGGGGCCGCAGGTTTCGTCGTCGCGGGCTTGGCTGCGGCCACCTTGGCCGGCGGCTCAGGCCGGGCCGGAGGCTCGTCCGAGTTCCAGATGGCGCGTGCCCACTTCCAGGAGCCGTCCGCCTGCTTGCGCCAGATTTCGAGCGTCTTGCCGCGGAAGGACGACGACTTGGCGTCGCGCCCGCGGAAGCTGGCATAGGCGCGCCCGCGCACATAGGCCCACTCGCCTGCCACCACCACTTCGTCGGCCGGCGCGCTGATTTCCTCCACCGAGTTCTGCTCAAAGAAGCGCTCGTACCAGCCCGCCACGCCGGGTTTGCCGCTCACCGCCGGGGCTTCGGCCGGCAGCAGGACGGCGTCCTCGGTGTAGAGGGTCTCCAAGCGGTCGAGGTCGCCGCTCTTGTAGGCGGCCACCCATTGCGCACGTGCGCTCTCAATCGCTGCCTTCTCCGCCTCGACGTCCGCCTGCGGGCCGCAGGCCGTCAGCAGCAGGCTTGCCAGCAAAACCGCCACCAGGGTTCGCATCCCTTCTCCTCAATCCTTCAAGGTTCTGCTGCGCATCCTAGGCTCGCCTCGCAGCGAAGTCAACGCCGCGTTTGGCAACCGTTGCCGAATTGTGATATGGTGCCGGCTTCCCAGGCGATGCAAAAGTTGCGGCTATCGGTCGTCCAATACCTGAATACTGCGCCGCTGGTCTGGGGCTTCCTGCACGGCCCCCAGCAGGGTCAGGCGGAGTTGTCCTTCACGGTTCCCTCGGCCTGCGCCGAGGCGTTGCGCACCGGCGCCGCCGACGTCGGCATCATCCCCTCCATCGCCTACCAGACCATCCCCGGCCTGAAGATCATCCCCGGCGTGGCGCTGGTGGCACACGGGTCGGTGGAAAGCGTGCTGCTGGTGAGCCGCGTGCCGGCGGCGGAGGCGCGCACGGTGGCGCTCGATCAGAGCTCGCAGACGTCGGCCGCGCTCGTGCGCATCCTGTTCGCCCGCCACTGGAAGACCCAGCCGCGCTACCTCTCGGCCGTCCCCGACCTGGAGGCGATGCTGGGGCGCGCCGACGCCGCCCTGCTCATCGGCGACCCGGCGCTCCAGTTCGCGCTGAACTCCGTCGCCCTGCACGCCCGCGAGCATTTAGGGCAACTCTTCGTCTACGACCTGGCCGGCGAATGGCACCGCCTGACGGGGCTCCCGTTTGTGTTCGCCCTGTGGGCGGTGCGGGCCGACAAGGTCACGCCGGAGCTGACCCGGCTCTTCACCGGCTCGCGCGAGTTCGGGCTGTCGCGCCTGGACGACATCGTGGCCGCCGCGGCCCTGCAACTGAACCTGCCCCCCGCCGGCCTGGCCCGCTACCTGAGCGACAGCGTGCGGTTTTCCTTCGACGAGGAGGCGCGCGCCGGCCTGGAAGCCTTCTACCGCGCTGCGCACGAACTCGGCCTGATTCCAACCGTCCGCCCGCTCGAATTCATCTAATGAGTCTCTCAGCGACGGAAGCGCTCGAGCTGTTCCGGTCCGATGACCTCATCGGCATCGGCATGGCCGCCGACCAGGTGCGCAAGCGGCTCCATCCCGAGAACGTCGTCACCTACCAGATTGACCGCAACATCAACTACACCAACTTCTGCACCGAATACTGCTCCTTCTGCGCCTTCTACCGGCCGCTCGGCGCCAAAGACGGCTACATCCTCGACCTCGACACCATCTGCAACAAGATTGACGAAACCCTGGCCTTGGGTGGCACCGGCATCCTGCTGCAGGGAGGCCTGCATCCCGACCTCAAAATCAACTATTACGAAGACCTCCTGCGCTCGCTCAAGCGGCGCTACCCGCAGCTCCACCTGCACTGCTTCTCCGCGCCGGAAGTCTTGAACATCGCCGAGGTCAGTGGGCTGAGCCTGCGCGACACTATCGCGCGGCTGCGCGACGCGGGACTGGACTCCATCCCCGGCGGCGGCGCCGAAATCCTCGACGACGAAGTGCGCTATCGCATCAGCCGGCTGAAGTGCACCACCGCGGAGTGGTTGGAGATGCACCGCGTCGCCCACCGGCTCGGCCTGCGCACCACCGCCACGATGATGTTCGGCTGCGGCGAAACCTTCGAACACCGCGTCAACCACTTCGAGCGCATTCGGCAGCTCCAGGCCGAAACCGGCGGCTTCACCGCCTTCATCCCCTGGATTTTCCAGCCCGAGCACACCTCGCTCGGCCGCAGCCACCCGCAAGAAGCCACGGCGGTCGACTACCTGAAGACACTCGCCATCGCCCGCCTCTACCTCGACAACATCACGAACCTCCAGGCCAGTTGGCTGACCCCGGGCATCAAGATTTGTCAGATTGCTCTGCGCTTTGGCGCCAACGATGTGGGTAGTATCCTGATTGAGGAGAACGTCGTGGCGGCCGCCGGTTGCACCAACCGCACCAACGAAGGCGAGCTGCGCCGCATCATCCGCGACGCCGGCTTCATCCCTGCTCAACGAAATACTCTTTACACGACTTATTTCCTCAAATGGAATTGAGCGCGCCGGAGCGCAGCGGAGGTCCCGCCGTCGGCGGGAACACCCTCTACAAGACCTACTTCCTCAAGTGGAACTAGTTAACAGTCTCCCGGGCGGGAGCCTGGGGGCTCGATTCTGCAATCAACATCCACTCGTAATACCGAGCCCCGAGGCTCCTGCCTCGCGGAGCCACGTCCCCTGTTTGATGCAGGTCAAGGGTCCGTGGCACCGGCGTCTTGCCGGTGTCTTGCTTCTGCAATCCGTGTTTATCCATGTGTCCCGAGCTTGTCGGGATGGTTTCACACAAGGTTCTTGCGGAAGGCGTGCTGGGTCTTGATGCGGGTGTAGCCGAGGCGCTCGTAGAAGCGGTGGGCTTCGGTGCGGATGACGTTCGTGCGGAGATAGACAGCCCGGCAGCCGCGCGCGCGGGCCCACTCCTCGGCCCGCTGCATCAGAATCTTTCCCACGCCCTGCCCCCGATGGCTTTCCTCCACCACCAGGCCGCCAATCTCGGCCTGGTTCTCCGTGAGTAGCTGCGGACTCACAAAAACGTGCACCCAGCCCACCACGTCTCCGCCCTGCTCGGCCACATAGACCGCGTGGCGCGCATCCGCCTGCACGAGCCGCAGCCTTTCTGCGATTCCCTCGGCTGACACCGGATAGCCCAGTTGGCCGCTCAGCACCGCCAGCCGCCCGCAATCCTCCAGTTGCGCCACCCGAATGCGTGATTTCCCGGTGGCAGGTGCCGCCGGCCTCAACGCCGCTGTGCTGGCGTGTTCTGCACGGAACACGCGTCGCGGGTCACAGGCCACCAGCTTGCCCTGAGGCCGCGGGCCGAAGGGTCGGCCATCCAACGCGGCATTAGCCAGCCTGTCGGCTTCGCGAGTGCGGGCGCGCGGCACCGGCTCGACGGCGAAGGAATCAAGCTGGCGGATGAGCTGCTGCGCCTCCGCGTGCAGCGGCTTGAGGTCGGCGCTGCGGACTTTGTAGCTGCCGTCCAGCTGCCGCGCGAGCAGTTCCGAATCGGTCTGGACGCGCAGGCGACGCCAGCCCTGTTCCCGCGCGTGCCGGAGCGTTGCCAGCAACGCGCGATACTCGGCGACGTTGTTGGTGGTTTCGCCCAGGCGGCCGTTCAGCCGCACGAGCACCTTCCCTGCGGCATCCTTGAAGACGATGCCGTAGGCGGCGGGGCCGGGATTGCCGCGGGCGGCGCCGTCAATAACGGCGATGACCGGAGTGGCGCGCTTGGAACGTAGGCGGCGGGGCATCCGGGTCAGGTCTTGGCTTCGACGGGGGCAGCGGGCGGGAGATAGAAGAGGATGCGGTGGCAGGAGTCGCAAAGGATGATCTGCTCGTTGCGCTTGAGTTCGCTGAAGACCTGGGGGCGGATGCGGACGAGGCAGACCTGGCAGATTTCGTCGCGCGCTTCCGCCAGCGCCACGCCGCCGTGGGCCTTGGAGATGCGGTCGTACTGTTCGAGCATTTCGTCCTCGATGGCGGCGCGCAACTCCTCCTGCTCTTTTCGTAGCTCGGCCGCCTCTCCTTCGCGCTCTCGCCGCTCGGCCTCCAGCGTCTCCCGCTCGCGGGCGCAGTCGGCTTCGACTTTCTTCACCTCCTGCTCGCCCTTCTTCAGCTCGGCTTCGAGCTCCTCGACGGCAATCATCACTTCCAGTTCCTTGTCCTCGGCCGCGCGCTTTTCCTGCTCGGCGAGCTCGATTTCGTGCTGCAGGGCGCGGTAGGCCTCGTTGGATTTGACCTCGTAGAGCTGCTCTTTGTACTTGCTGATCTTGTCTTCCAGCGCCTGCACGTCGAGCTCGAATCTCTTGCGGCTCTTCAGGCTTTCGGTGAGGCGGTCGCGACGGGATTGCTGGGCAGCGTGGGCGTCGTGAAGTTTCTTTTCCAGGGCGGCCAGGCGGGCGGGAAACTGCTCAATCTGGTGGGTGACCTCGCGGAGGCGGAGGTCAACGCGCTGCAGTTCAATCAGACGCTTCAGGTCCTCGACCATTCCACCGTTCGATGGGGGAAAGATTGGGTGCCATCGCACTGCCCGCCGGAAAAACCTATTCTAGCACTGCCGCGCAGCAAGCGTCCACTGCGAGTAGGGCAAGGCCTTGCGCCCTGCCGCGGACCGCTTCCCGGACTCGCAAGCAGAGGACGGTTCGACTGCGCTCACCGCAAGCTGGCCCTTGCCCTGCCCCGAGCTAGCTAGGGACGGCGCTCGCGTTCGGACTTCTTGGCCACTTCCTGCCGCCACCACTCGCGGGCGTTCTCGATGGCGCGCTGGTTGGCGAGCGGCGAGCGGCCCAACTCGTAGTTGAAATCCTTGCCGCTCAGCTTGGTGAGGGCGAGCAGGGCCTCATCGCTGACGTAGTACTGGCGGGCGGGATCGTAGAGGCCAGCCCAGGTCACGTAGTTGCCGGGCGGGAGGCGTCGCCCGTCGGTGAGCTTGCGTAAGAGCAGTGTGATAATGCGGTCGTCTTCCGGAGTTCCCAGTTCGCCCAAGGCATGCACGAAGCGGGCGGTCTTGAGCGGGGGGAGGTAGCCGCGTTCGAGCCAGCGAATCAGCTCGTCCACAAGCCTGCGCGTCTCCAACCCGCGGGTCAGCCGGCCCAGCTCGATGGCGACGCTGCGCTTGGGCACCAGCCGCCGCGCCAACTCGCTCAGACTCTGCGTGTCGCCGGCGACCAGCAGGGCTTCCAGTACCGCGCGCCGGTCGTCAGGCCCCAAGCCGTCCAGACTCTCTGCGAAGCTGGCGCGCGGCTCGCCCGGCTCGTATTCGAGCTCGACCTTGCGCAACGAAGTGTCACCCGCCAGCACTTCGACGCTATGGCGAGGCTGCGCGGGCCAGGGCTTCTTTGCCACCTGGAAGGCATAGCTTCCGGCCGCCAGGCCGCGAAAGCAGAATTCGCCGCGGGCGTCCGTCGTGGTGGTGGCCAGCGGCTCGGTGCCGTCGGCGGCGAAGAGGTGCACTTCGGCGTCGGCGACCTGGGTCTGGCTTTCTTCCACCACCAGCCCGCAGAAATCACCTGTTTGGGCCTGCAGGGGGAGTCCGGCCGCGAGCAGGCTCAGGGCGAGAAGGACGAGTTCTGGGCAGCCAACCCGGCACATCGGAAGAAACCTAGACTAGCAGAAACAGCACCAGAGTCGAAAGTAGGCTGCTCAGCAGGAAGGTCATGACGCAGTAGCCCATGACGTCGCGGATGCTGAGGCGGGCAATGGCCAGGATGGGCAAGGCCCAGAAGGGCTGCACCATGTTGGCGGTTTGGTCGCCGAAGGCCACGGCCATGGCGGTGACCGCGGGCGAGACGCCCAGCGCCTGTGCCGCCGGCACCAGGAACGGCCCCTGCACCACCCAATGTCCGCCGCCCGAAGGGATAAAGAAGTTGATGAGCGCAGCGGAGAGAAAAGAGAAAAAGGGAAATGTGGTCGGCGTGGAAAGCGAGACAAACCACTGCGAGATGACGCCGGCGAGGCCCGAGTACTGCATCATCCCCATGATGCCCCCATAGAGCGGGTACTGGAGGGCGAGCGGCCCGGCCACGCGCGCGGCCTGGTTGAACGCCGCGACATAGCCGATGGGCCGGCCGTGCAACGCCAGGCCGAGAACGAAGAAAAACAGGATGACGACGTTCAAGTCGAGCGCAAAGCCGCGGCGAGCAAAATGCGTAACCAGATAAGAGACCCCCAGCACCACCAGTAGGAGCGTTACCGCGCGGCTCTGCTCGAGCCGTGCCGCCGGCGTCGCCGCTGGCGGCTCCGTAGCCCGATCGGGTTCCTCCCGCTCCGCCAGCAGCGCCGGGTCCACAGCGCGGATCTGGCTGCCGCGCGGCATCATCAGCCGGAACATCACCGGCAGCAGCACGAGCGTGCCCACCACCAGCGCCAGGTTCATCGGCGACAGCAGCGTCTCGGCCAGCGGGGTGGTTTGCTGGCCCGTGTAGCGAGCGATGAAGTTCATTGCGCTGCCTTCGGTGGCGCTCACCAGCGGAATGGACCCGGAGAGCCCGGAATGCCAGATGACGAACCCCGAGTAGGCCCCGGCCACCAAGAAGCCGAAGTCGCAGCCGGGCACCTTGCGCCCCATTTCCTTCGCCAGCAAGGCCGAAGCCACCAGCGCGAAGCCCCAGTGGACGAGCGCGGCGAGACAGGAGACGACAACCAGCAGGACGATGGCGCTGCCCTGATGGCGGGGCTGGCTGGCCAGGGATTCCAGCAGCCGCCGCACCGGGTGCGAGCTGGCCAGCGTGTAGCCCGTGAGCAGGACGAGAATCATCTGCATCGCAAAGGTGAGGATTTCCCAGATGCCGGTGTACCAGTGAGCGACGAGGGCGAGCGGGCCCGTATCGGTCAGGCCGAGGGCGAGCACGTAACAGAGAACAGTCAGGAGAACGCAGAACAGGAAAGGGTCGGGCATCCAGCGCTCGACGATGCGGACGAAGAAGCTCGCCAGGCGGTTCAGCACGGAGCCCTACGATAAAGAGAAAGGGCGCAAGGCTCAAGCCCGGAAAGGCTTGCGCCCCGCGCCCGAAGGTCTGCTGCCGCTGCTAGATGGTGCCGCTCGAGTAGATGCGGATGGTGAAGGCGTTGCGGCCCGAGTAGTCGAACTTTTTCCCGAAGCCGTCCCAGCGGTGCACTCTCGATTTGTACATCACGAAGCCATCATTCTTGTTCGCCCCGAAGTAGCTGACGTTCTGCAGGACCGACTTCCCGCCGTCGTTACCCTTCCACTGCTCGAGCACCATCTCGCCCTTGCCGTTGGCCAGCTTGGCGCGGGCCTCGGTAGCGGTAATCTCCCAGGTGAAGACGGATTCGTCCGTGTCCACCTTGTCCCACTGCACGGGGTAGATCTTGCCCAGGATCTTGACCAAGCCCTCGCGCTGCGCCGGCGTCATGGCGGGATCGAAGGTTACTACCAACCACGGCGTCTTCCCATCACCGAAATTGTCCCCCAGATCGCCCGTCAGCCAATACTTGGCGCCTTTGAGAGAAACATCGCCGAACTTGCCATCGTTCACCTTCACCGCCATGTTGAACTCGCAGTAGGGATGCTCCGGTTGTGGATTGAAGTAGCAGGGACAAAACAGATGGCAACTGCACGCCTCGATGTAGGTCGCATCCAGCGACCAAGGGGTGCCGGCTGTCTCCGGCGGCGCCGCTGGCGCCTGGAACAACAAGAACCCAAGGGTGAGAAACACAAGGCCTGAAAACACGATTGTCCGCCTCATTGAAAGCCTCCTGCCCGAAGGAAATGCCCTGAACGCCTGCTCTCATAGCACAGGGGGGAAACGATTGCAATTCGTTTCTGAAGCAAGAGGTCACAAGCCGACGACCCGGACGGCTCGCCGCTACCGACCCCTACCTTCCGAGCGGCGGAAGCCGGACCGCTCCTCATCCTGAGCGAAGCGAAGGATCTCAGCGAAGCCAGCGGTTGAGCTGAGATTCTTCGGCGTGCGGCCTCAGAATGACATCTATGAGGAGTCAGCGGGGCGCAGGCTGGAGGTGCCGCTCGAAGAAGGCAAAGGTCGCGCGGAAGCTGTGAATCCACACGGGGACACGATCCCAGGAGTGATTCTCTTGCGGGTAGATCACGGTCTCGAAGTCCTTCCCCGCGGCTACCAGCGCGTCAATCAGCTGCACGGCGTCCTGGAAGTGCACGTTGTCGTCGGCCATGCCGTGGATGATTTGCAGATGGCCTTTCAAGCCGGCGACATGCGAGATGGGGGAGCTGCGGCGGTAGGCTTCCGGCTCAGATTCGGGTGTGCGCAGCCGCTCCTGAGTGTAGTGGCGCTGATAGTTTTCCCAGTCCACGACCGCGGCCCAGGCAGAGCCGGCGCGGAAGACGTCAGGGGCGGTGAACAGAGCCATCAGGGTCATGAACCCACCGTAGCTGACGCCCCAGATACCCAGCCGGTCGGTGTCCACGTAGGGAATAGTTTTCAAGTAGTCCACGCCGGCCAGCTCATCCTGCAAGTCCTTGCCGCCCAGATGCAGATAGACGTCGGTGCGCCAGTCGTGGCCGTAGCCGGAGCTGCCGCGGTAGTCGAGGTCGAGGACGAGGTAGCCGCGCTGGGCGAGGAATTGGTTGAACTGGAAGCGCTCGGCGGAATAGCCGCCCCAGCGATTGAGCACCGACTGCGCATAGCCGGCCCCGTGCACGAAGACGATGCCGGGAACCTTGGGCGCCGCGGGCCGCCCGGGTAGCGACCGCTTGCCGCGCACGGTCGTGCGCGTGATGTCCACCGGAATCGTGGTGGGCTGAAAGAGCAGCGCGCGCAGCTTCTTCCCATCGCGCGAGGGGAGATCAATCACTTGCGGCTGCGGCCACTGGTAGGTGTCGAATTCGGGCAGCGGCGAAGAGGTAATCCGCTCCAGCTTCGCACCCGAATCGGGCGCACCCGGCTGGTTCGCGGCCAAGTAGAGATCCCACGGCTTCGCCCAACTCGAGTAGTGAATCGCAATCCAGTTATCGTCTGGCGAGACGACGGCGCCGTTGTAGCCGGCCAGCGGCGTCAAGCGCCGCGGCGCACTGCCTTCCGCCAGCGAGAGCGCGTAGAGGTGGCGCTCGGAAGAATCCACTGCAGTCGAGGTGAAATAAATCCGCTGGCCGTCGGCGGAAAAGCGCGGCCGGATCTCGGCGGGCGCGCGGTAGCCGGTATCCACTTCCCACGCCCCGCGCGTAAGCTGCTGCGGCGCGGCGTCCGGGGCGTCCACGTCCAGCAGGTACAACTGATTCCAGCCGTCTCGCTCGCTGGAAAACAGGAGTCGCTTCCCGTCCGGCGACCAGGCGAGGAAGTTGCAGAGCGTGCAGATCCAGGCCGGGTCGCTCTCTGCATAGAGCGTCTTCGGAGTGCTGGGCTCTGCCAGAGGGATGAGGTCAATGCGCTGCTGCTTGTGGTCGGGGCTCTTGCGCAGGAGGGCAAGGCGGGTGGAGTCCGGCGCCCACTGGATGTCGCGGATGTATTCGCGCACCGCTTCGGTCAGCCAGCGCACGGGGCCGCCGGCGGCCGGCACGATGCCGAGCCGCACGGGGTTGGTTTCGTCCTTGGCGAAGGTGCGCTTCTGGCGGCGCGTGCCGACTTCGACGCCGGAATAGTTCGGAATCAGCCGCACGCGCTCCTCTTTCCGGTTCGTCTGCAGGAAGCTGACCCAGGCGCCGTCGGGAGACCAGTCGGGCGAGCCGGTGTTGAGGAGGTCGTCGGAGCCGTCGGTGGTGAGCTGCGTCACTTGACCGGTTGCCAGGTCGAGCACCCAGAGGTTTTCGGCGCGAGTGAAGAGAAGGCGGCGGCTGTCGGGGGAGAACTTGGGCGCGGCCTCGGCCTCCTTCGTTCGGGTCAGGCGTTGTGGCGGCGCTGAGCCGTCGGCCGCGACCACGTAGAGTTCTCCGCGAAAGGAAACAGCAAGCCGGCTCGCATCGGGCGACCACGCGAAGCCCGCCAGGCCAGTCTCCGGCGGCAGATACTTCTTCAGCTTGGGGTCTTTTTCGGCAGGCGACTCCGTCCACTGATCGCGCGGCTGCTCGAGATTGGTGAGACGGGTAAGCTTTTTGGCCGCACGGTCATAGACCCAGAGGTCGCGGAAGGGATAGCCCTTGTCGTTCCAGAGGAAGGCAATCTTGGCGCTGTCCTTTGACCAGGCCGCCTGCGCGGGGGCGGTGCCTTCGAGCTTGGGGTAGGTGTAGAGCCGCTCAATCTCGAGCGGCTTCTTCTGCGCCCCCGGCCCCTGCCCCCAAACCTCGCCGACGACAAGCGACGAGAGCAGGATACACAGGGAAAGAATCCCAACCGTCCGTTGCATGTTTCTCATCGCCATTCCCATCCGTGTTTATCTGTGTGCATCTGTGGTTTCAAAACGTCCGGAGAAAAAGGCATAGCCATCATACGCGATGTGAGCGAGTACGGGCGCGAGCAGGCGGCCGGTGGCGAGGAAGGCTGCGGCCAGCAGGATTCCTCCACCAAATGAGGACACCAGGCCGAGCCGACCATAGGGGGCGTGGGCGAGCGCAAAGAGCAGAACGGAAACGCCGCCGGCTACGAGCGGCTGGAACGGCCCGTCCAGGGCTGGAATCAGAAAGCCGCGGTAGAGGAACTCTTCGCAGCAGCCGGCAGTGAGAGCGAGCCCCAGGGCCAGGCGTTTCTCCTGCGGAGTGCGGGGGAGCAAGGCTTCGACGAGATCGCGCCCGCTCCAGCCGTGACGTCGCGCGAACCGCCAGCAGAGTTCGCCGAAGGCGATGGCTGCCAACGTCACCCCGGTTGCCCACAGCAAATCGCGCTGCCACTCGCTCGCGTCCAGCCAAATACCCAACCGACTCCATGACCAGCCGTCCGCGCGCAGAAGAATGAGGTAGAGAGCGACAATCCACCACTCGATGAGGATGATGCTGCGGTAGGCCCAGCGGCGCACGCGGGCGACTTCCTCGGCGGGCGGCGGCCGCAGGAAGGCCAACACCAACGAGAGCGCCACCAGCACGGCGAGCAAGATGGCGGAGGTCAGCGACACGACCCTATTCGTGGCCCACCGGAGTGTCAACACCGGTCACCGGTCGGTGGACACCGGTCGCTACAATTTCAGCCAGCACCACTCCTTAGTCAGCGGGGTCTTGTTCATGATGACGCCGCGCTCGTGGGCGACGCGCACGTTGTTCGAGTGGTTGTAGCCGTAGCCGCCCTCGGGGTTGTAGAGGCCGGGCTCGTTCGAAAACATCATGTTCTCTTCGAGCACGGTGTCGTCGCCGAGCGCAATCCAGGGCGCCTGGTGGCCTTCCATACCTTCGCCGTGCGCGGGGCGGTGGTAGACATACTTCTCGAGTCCGGCATTGATGGCGAGGGTGAGAACGGCCTCGGCGACCTGATTGCAGCGCATCCCCACGCGGCACAGCTCGGCCTGCTTGAGCGTCATCTCGGTGTGGACTTCCCACATTTTCTTTCCCAGGTCGGGAATGGGTTCGATGTGGCAGGCGCGGTAACCTTCCCCGCCGTAGCCGCCGATGCGAATGAGAGAGGACACCTGGATGGCGTCGCCCTTCTGAATGCGCCGGAAGAAAAACTGGTTCGGATGCGGGTAGGCGGTCGAGACGCCGGCGCGGCAGCCGAAGCCAAGCGCGAGGCCGACGCCAGTGTGGGGGCGGCCGTCGAGTTCCGGCGCCAGCGCCTCCATCAGCTTGCGCGTGCCGAATTCGCTGGTGGCGATGCGGACGTCGTAGTCGCTGGCCCCGGTGCCGTGCTCGAGGATGTAGCTGCGGGCGAATTCGAGCATGGCATCGTGGAGGTCAATCGCCTTCTGCGTCAACTCGATTTCCTCGGCGGTCTTGATCTGGCGCATGTGCAGGAGCTCGTCGTCGAGGTTTACCCATTCGACTTCCGGCAGCGTGTCCTTGAGCTTCTTGGCCAGGGAGGGTGCAGCCTCGCGGTCGAGTCCCAATTTGCCCGTGCCGTAACCGCGCTTGGCTAGCCCTTTCGCCACCCAGAGCCAGAGATCTTCCTTGGGGCCGGCTTTTGACTGGACTTTGTTGTATTCGCCGGCGTGGTGGAAGTCAAAGTACCACTCGTGGTCTTTGATCCACCAGGTGGAGACGAGGTCGCGGTCCAGGCCGGGATGGAAGAAGGTCGGCTCGCCGCTGGCCGGAACGAAGAGAAACATCGGGCGCTCGGTTTGCGTCAGGAAGTAGCCGGCGAGATAGTTGTGATTGAGGCCATTGGCGCAGAGCACGCCGCGCAGCCCTTTCTCGACGAGCCTGGCTTGCAGGCGGGCGACAGTGGCGCGATACCAGTCCACCGGCAGGCGGAAGGGCGGCTTGAGCGAGGGAACCTTGACGTTTTTCAGCGCCCGCTCGATGGAGGCGCGCATCGAAGGGTTGCTGTCGGACGGCAACGCCTGGCCGCGCAGCGCCGCCAGCGCCGTTCCGGTCACTACACTGGCTCCCAGAAAGCCTGCAAACTGCCGCCGGGTAAGCTCCATGGTGTCCCTCCTCTTGAAGACGGGGTCCGCTCGACCCCTCGAGATGAGCGCGCCATTCTACCCCAATCGCGCAACTAGGGGAAAAGGCACAACTGACCTTCAGGAAACCATCGGGGAAAGAGGGGCATCCAGGGTAAGAGGAGGTGACCTATGAGAGCACTGGTTGGGTTGGCGGTTATCTCCGTGGCGTTGCTGGGGGTGGTTCCGCAGGCAGCGGGGCACGACGACGGCACCGTCATCATCGTGCAGGGTGGGCACCATCGCGGCCACTACGGAGCTCCCTACTGGGTGGACGTGCCCTACTGCCACGTGCATCACGTCTACCACCACCATCCGCGCGGGCGCGCCTATGGCTACTGGCGGAACTATCGGGGCAGGTTCTATCGTGGCTACGGGCACTATCGCCACGGGTACCCGCGGCATCGCCGGGGACGCGTGACCGTCAGCGTCTCGATCCCGTTCTGAGAACGGAGATTCTTCGCTCAGAACGACAGTCCTCGCAAGGTGGCCGGATTGACCGGGTCAGCGGGCGAGGGTGAGCGAGGCGTCAATCAGGTAGTGCAGTAGGATGGCGGGCAGCAGGCTCTTCCGCCACAAGTAAATTCCCACAAAACCCAGGCCGATGGCAAAGCGCAGGGTGAACTGCAACACACCCTGGGAGAAGCCGCCGTGGAAATAGGCGAAGGCAAACGTGGCGAGCAGCACGCCCGGCCACAGCCAGCCGAAGAGGCGCTTGAGGTAGGTGAGGGCGAAGCCGCGGTACATGGTTTCTTCGCAGATGCCCGCCGTCAGCGACATTCCCAGCCAGAAGAAGCGCTCGGGAGTCGAGGTCAGCGTGAACAGGGCGAGGTAGCCTTTGGGCAGGCTGGTTGACTCAGCGGGCAGGTAATAACCGGCCTGGCGGGCGAGGATGACCGCGGTGAAGAAGACGAGCGTTCCCAGGAAAGCCCACAGGTAGATGCGGGGGCGGCGCGACGCCCAGCCGATCTGGGCGAGGCCCACGCGCTCGCCCGAATCGGGCTCACGGCGCACCGCAGCCCAGCAGAGCAGAAACCCCAGCCATTCCATCCCTGCCGTCCACGTCCACAGCGTCATCCAGCCGCGGCGCGAGCCGGCGGTGACAAGCTCGCGCACGCCGGGCATCTCGGAACCGAAGTTGCCCCAGATGATGGGATAGACGAGCAAGACGTAGACCAGGGCCACCCAACCCAACCACGAAGTGCGCGGCGTGTCTCCGGCCATGGCGCGCTCGCCCGAGTCGGGCGAGCCTACCACAGACACCGGAAGGCGTGCTACCCTAGCGCGCTTTCGGAATGGACTTCAGCATTCAGGTGCGCGAAGCACGCGGCGTCACGGTTCTGGACTTGACCGGGAGTCTGGTGCGCGGCGAGCCCTGCGCGGCGCTCCAACGGCAGGTGCAGGAACTGCTGAGCGCGGGTGCGAAGAAGCTGCTGCTCAATCTGGCAGAACTCAGCTTCCTGGACACTCTGGGGATGAATGCGCTGATGAAGGCGGTGCTTCTGGCCGGCGAGCAGGGCGGGGAGATGAAGATTGTCCGACCGCGCGAGATGGCGTCGGCCACCCGTGCGGTCAATCCGCTCGACTTCTACGAGAGCGAAGCCGAAGCCCTCAGCAGCTTCCTCCCCTCCTAAAAATAAGGAAACCCGGATACACGCCGAATGCACGCAGAAAACAGTGTCGTAAATTTGCTTTCAGAAGAACCTCAGGGGCTAAAGCCCGATTTTCTTTCTTGGGCTAACGGCGGGGTTAAAACCCCGCCCCGCCAAGACAGAATACTAGGAAAACGGAGGGAGAGTCGCTTGGCAGCCACTACCGAGCCTGCATTGTAATCGGCTTTCCCCAGTGCTAGCCTAAATGCCGAGGCGCCCGTAGCTCAACGGTAGAGCATCGGACTCATAATCCGAAGTGTGTTGGTTCGAATCCAACCGGGCGCACCCGCGGTCTGCTTGGAATCCTGAGCACCTCGCCACGTTTCCGCTCTAGTCCCCACAGGTTGTGCTAGAGGTGGGGCGGTCCTTATATCCCCCGTCCGAACCGACCGATGCGCTGGTGGCTTGTCCTCGCTGTGTTTGCGGGCGGGTACCTGGTGGGGTGGTATGTGTCGCGGCAGTTGGACGCGGTGGCGGGCATCAGCAATTGGATGTTGGGCGCGCCCGAATCGAGCACCCTGCTCATCGGGCTGCTGGTTGTTGCCGTCCTGGGGGTAGCCACGCGCAGGAAGGGTCTGAAGCGGGCGGTGGCCTTCCGCTGGGTGCCGGCGGGGACAGTGGCGGAGCTGATCCAGGCCTGGCAGCCAGATGGCTGCCAATCCCACAAGGACTATCAGAAATCCCTCTGTGCCTTTCTGGCCGAGGCGTTGGCGGACGTAAAGGTGACGATGGAGTCGGGCAGCAGCCGCGTGCGCGCCGACATCGAGGTGGGGAAGGCGGTCATTGTCGAACTGAAGGTCGGCTTCGACAGCACCGCCAAGCTGCAGCAGTTGCTGGGACAAATCGAGCTCTACAAACGGGAGTTTCCCGGCCAAGCCATCATCACAGTGTTTATCGGCAAGACCGACCGGAATATCTTTCAGAATTTCCGCGAGGCGCTGGCGCGCGACGCCAAGGTGTGGGTGATTCGGAAGTGACCCTGCGGCCTGCAGCCTCAGGGCAGGCCTTTCGGCTTGCAGCCTCAGGGCAAGCCCGCGACTGGCGCGATTCTCCCGGCCACGAGTTTCGAGTTTCGAGTTTCTATTTTCGATTCTCGGCTTTCAGAGTTTGAGGGTGAGGCCTTCGGCGGCGGCGACGACGTCGTCGAAGGCGTGGCGCGCGCGCTTGAGCAGCCGGCGCACTTCCACGTCGGAGCGGTCGGGGTCGTGGTGGAAGAGGACGAGCTTGCGGGCGTTGCATTCGGTGGCGATGCGCACGCCTTCCTTCCAGTTCGAGTGGCCCCAGGTGCGGCGGTAGCGCATCTCTTCGGGGAGGAACTGGGCGTCGTAGATGAGGACATCGGCGCCGTCGGCGAGCTCGCGGACTTTGCGGTCGCCGGCGCGGTCGCCGGGCTCGTTGTCGCTAGCATAGACCACGACCTTGCCGTCGCACTCGATACGGAAGCCGAGGCAGCCCTGCGGGTGGTTGAGCTGGCGGGAGATGATGCGGACATCGTCGAAGTTCATCCGCTCCTCGCTGATTTCGTAGAAGTGGCGCTGGGCGGCCATGGACTTCATATCCACGGGGAAGTAGGGGTCGGACATCTGGCCTTCCAGCGCGCGCTGCAGGCTCTGGTCTTCAAAACGGTAGGAATGAAACAGAAACTGGTTGCGGGCGCGGTAGAGCGGTTTGAAGAAGGGAATGCCCTGGATGTGGTCCCAGTGGAAGTGGGTGAGGAAGACGCGGGCGTGGATGGTGCGCTGGCCGAACTCGCGCTCCAGGGCGCGGCCGAGCAGGCGGAAGCCGGTGCCGCAGTCAAACAGGAAGAGCTGGCCGCTTGCGGTACGGACTTCGACGCAGGGCGTATTGCCGCCGATGCCGGAGTTTTCCGGCTGCGGCGTAGGGGTGGAGCCCCGTACCCCCCAGAAACGAATCAGCATAGAGTTCTTCCCTGCTCTTCCCCTCTCTCCCGCCTATCTTCGCATAAGTGCCCCGGGGCTACAACGCTGCAAGTCCGGCGGCACGCGTGAACCGCGGAGGGCTAATCCTTCACGCGGAAGTAGGTGCGCCAGACCGGTTTGTTCCCGACATAGACGTCGGCGCGGTAGATTCCCGCTTCCAACCCCGCAAGCGAAACTGTCCACCACTCGTGGACGAAAACATCGGACAGATTCAGCTTACCGGGCCGACTCTGGGCTTTCAGGCGGTTATCAAGGTCGTAGATGCGAACCTGAGACTGGAATCTGCCTTTGCCCGCGTCCCACTCGACAAAGACAACGGCTTCCTTCTCCCGTCCGCGAAGAAACTCAAATGCCTCTCCTTCCGCGGTAGGGACAAGGGCGGGATTCCCGTGGCGATTCACGCGCTTGCAGACAGTGCCGCGATTGACGCGCGGCGACTCAGCCAGCGGCTCCGCAAACAAACCGAGGGCATGCAAGTGCGCAAGGGAAGTGGTTGTGGCCGGCACACCGTTGGGGAGAATGCTCAGGGGGATGGCCAACGTCATTGAGTGCAATGCTCCAGCTCTCCACATGTTTCCGGGATAAGACGATCGGTACTCCGTCAGGTGTCCCCACCACGCGCCGCTGGGCAGGAAAATAGCTATCACCTCGCCCCGCGCATTCAGAAGCGGAGCGCCGCTGGCGGAAGGGGCACCTGAAAGAGAAACGTCGAGGCGTTCGCCGACATGAGGAAAGGCGAAGTTGCCAATGAGGTTGCCGTCCAGAAGTGTGCGATTCAGCTCGGTTGGGTTGTCGAGTGAATAGACACGGTCGCCAACGGCCCAGCTATTGGGTCTAGCCCGGACAAGACCAGGCGCACGCGGAGGATTCAGCCGCAGGAGGGCCCAATTCTGACGACGGTTCCAGGCGAGGACCTCATCGGTTTCAACCGAGCTTCCATCCGCCAACAGGAGACGTAGGCGCGCAGCAGCCTCAATAACGTGGAAGTTAGTGGCGAGCAAGTCGCCAGGACTCAAGACGAAGCCCGAGCCGCGCCCCACCGGCAGACCTGCTGGGTCCAGTCGTTCGATGAATACGGTGTTGGCCGTGGCCAGGCGATAGATTTCACCTGCCGTAAGTTCGGGAGCAACGTCTGGTGCGGGGGGAGGGGTCTGTCCGGCGACGACCTGGAAGTGAAACACGCCGGCGACCTCGCCATCAACCCGGGCCTCTACGGTCCACAGACCCCTAGGCAGGGCGTCAGTCAGGAGGAGCTTCCAGTAGGCGCCGAACCGCGGCTGTTTGGCCTCGTAGGTGAGATCCGATACGACCACTACTTTGCCCTCGGGGTTCTTCCAAAGAGCTTCCAAAGCATGTGGTCCGGTCGGCCCCTCCCATTCGAAATAGACTACGACTTCCCTGTCTCCAGGCACATAGAAGGTCGTGCGAGGATCGGTGATGACGAAGCGCCCTGCTTCCTCGCGTGCAGCCGCGCCCGCCTGGACGCGCACGAGCCTAAACCGGGTTTCGGCTACAACCGCAGGGCCGGCGGTGGCCTGTTGTGGGAAGCCTCCGAGCGAATGTGGTGCAAACAGGAGCAGCAAAGCCAGTGCGAAGGCCCACATTGGGGAAACTTCGGCTTGATCTATCACCAACTCGCTGCATGTTGCCATATTAGTTCCGTGCGGACAACGGCCAATCGCGCGGGGAGCAACCCGGCTGCTTAGAATGCATCTAATCAGCCAGTAACCCCGACTTCCACGACACGGGGAAGCAACGGTACCCCCACCGCAAGACGTTGCTTCCCCTTCTCTTTTCTGGTTCCAGGGCGATCCACGCGCCCGCCCGCTTCCGACCCCTTTCGCCTCTAGACGGTGCGCCTCAGCACCACCTGAAGGCCGCGCCGCCAGTCTTCGTTGAGGCCGATGAGGGTCACGGGAATCTCGGGGGCGAAATAGCCGAGGAGGGTTTCAGTCGTCGGATGAAACTGGAAGGCCGGGGCGACCAGGAGAAGTTCCGGGGGCTCGGGTCGCAAGGGACGATTCGGGAAGTAACCGAAGCGCTCGAGCTCACCGCGCGTGTGCAGCCAGCGCACGCGTTGCCAGTAGTCGAGGGCTTGCAGGGGCAGGTGAATCTCGCTCGAAGCCTTCAGCTCCAGCAGGATCAGCCTGCCTTCGCGTGTCGCGGCCAGCAGGTCGAGGACATCGCGCTCGCCGGCGGCGAATGCGGGCACTTGGCGATAGATGGGTTCGTCGGCCAGCCGCGCGTCAATCGTGTGGAGATTGCGCAGAACCAAACTTTCCAGCCAATTCTCCGCCTGCAAGCGGTAGAACGGATCATCAGCCCGGCCGCCGGGGACGCGCCGCCGCACGAGTTCGCGCACGAGCGTTTCCAGCTTCGCCCAGCTCTGCACGGTCAGCCGCGCTTGCTCGCCCACCCCGAACCACACCTCGCCGCCCGCCGCGCGCGCGAATTCCAGCCCGCGGATGCGCAGCGAAACTTCCGCCCGCGTCGGCGCGAGCACGCGCTCGACTTCCGGTGCGAGCGCCAGGATTCGTGCCACACTCGACTCTTCCGCGCGCAACACTTCCGCTGTCCACGCCGTGGGCAGCAGCCGCGTATCCCAGTTGCCGACCTCCGGCGTGACCCGCTCGCAGGTGTTTTCTTCCTGATTCACCTCGAACAACTCAACCGTGCCCTGCGCCGGATTTAGCGCCAGCAGCCGGCTCGCGGTCAGCGCGCTGCGTCCCGCGGGAACGTAGACGCGCAGACCTGCGAAGACCTGCTCGGGATGCCGCCGCCGATTCCAGTCCAGCCAGATCAGGCCGTAGGTCAAAATGCCGTCCACGCTGGACTGCTCTTCGGCTGCGTTGACGCCGACCGCCGCCCAGCGCGTCTTGCCCTCCGCCACGACCCCGCGCGTGTAGAGACCCGAGAAAGAATTCTTCAGATCAGCCGAGCTCGACAGGCTTTCGATTCTGCCGCGCGGGAATTCCCGCTGCAGGAGTCGGCGGAAATAGCTGGCGTAGCGGCGGCGTGCGCTGCCGCGCTCAGCTTCGCTGGCAGAGCGCGCCCGCAGCGTAGCCAACCGCAACGTGCCGGGCCGCCGCTGCCCGAATCGCTCCACACGCAGCTCCAGCCAGCCTGCACCCAGGCCTTCGATGGCTGCCACCCGCCGCACCCAGTTGCGCTCCTCCGACCAGAGATGCAGCAGCAACTTGCCTCCCTGCTCGCGCAGCTCGTAGCCGTCGCCGCGCAAGCGCAGCAGCAACTCGCCGTCCTCGCTCACCTCCAGACCCGCATCGGCATGCGCGCGCAGAAAGTTCTCGATCACGCTGCGTGGCACTGCGAGAGTCTTCATCGGCGGCTCGCGTGCGTTCGCCTGCGTCACCAGTGCAGGTCAATCTCGGTGGGCTGGTCGTAGTCCACGCCTTCGACTTCGAAGCCGAAGAGGTGGCGAAAGTCGCGCTTGAATCCGGCGAAGTCGGTGAGTTGACGCAGATTCTCGGTCGTCACCTGCGGCCACAGCTCGTTCACGCCAGCCTGCACGTCCGGCCGCAGTTCCCGGTCATCCAGCCGGATGCGCCCCTCGGCATCCAACGGCCCGCTTGCGTCCGCTGCCAGGTAGTCGAAGCAGAGGCGCCGCATCTGCTCGATGGGTCCTTCCTCAACTCCCTTGCTGGCCATGATGCGCTTGAGAATGCTCATGTAGAGCGGCACCACCGGAATGGCCGCGGAAGCCTGCGTCACCACCGCCTTGTTCACCGAGAGCCACGCGCTTCCGCCCCGGCGATTCTGCAAGGTCGCGCTCAACGCGCGCGCCGTTTCCTCCAAGTCCTTCTTCGCCCGCCCAATGGTGCCGTCGCGGTAGATCGGCCAGGTCACCTCCGGGCCGATGTAGGAATAGGCCACCGTGCGCACGCCTTCCGCCAGCAAGCCCTCTTCAAGCAATGCCGTCATCCACAATCGCCAGTCGTCTCCACCCATCACCGCCACGGTATCGGCGATTTCATTCTCTGCCGCCGGCTGCACGGTAACGCTCACTACCTTTTCCGCATCGAGCTCGATGGTCTTGTTGGTGTAGCTCTGCCCGATGGGCTTGAGGACGGAATTGTGCACCTGGCCGGTGCGCGGATGCACACGTTTGGGGGCGGCCAGGCTGTAGATGACCAGCCCGAGCGGCCGCAGCTCCTTACGGATGATGGCGAGCGCCTGCCGCTTCAGCTCGTCGGAGAAAGCGTCGCCGTTGAGGCTGGCGGCAAACAACCCGTCGCGTCGCGCCTGTTCGTGGAAGGCAACCGTGTTGTAGTAGCCCGCGGTCGCGGTCTTCCCACCTTCGGGCGGGCGCTCGAAGAAAACCCCAAGCGTGCGCGCCTGAAACCCCCAGGCGGCTGCAATCCGCGACGCCAGGCCGTAGCCGGTGGAAGCGCCGATGACGAGCACGTTGCGCGGGCCTTCGCGTCCCGCTCCGCCCGCGCTCTTGATGACCTCAACCTGTCGCTCGACGTTCCGCCGACACCCTTCCGGATGCGCATTCACGCAGATGAAACCCCGCGAGCGCATCTTTACGACTTCGCGTGCCATCGTTCGAGTCGGAATACCCTACTGCCGGCGGCCGCGCTTGTCCAGCCGCGCGCCGCGCTGGCGAGGCTTCTTTTCGGCGGAGCGGAAGGGAACGAGCGGTTCGCGACGCACGCGCACATCGAACAGGTCAGGCCGGGCGTAGTGGCCGCCCACGTCGAGACTCAGCTTCTCCTCGGCGACGCGCTCCAGATCAATCTCGGCGGCCAGCAACTCCTCGCGGCCATAGACCGGCTCGATTACGTAGCGACCGTCCGGCCCGATGACGGCGGAGCCGCCGTTGAGCAGCACCTCGGGTTCCTGGCGGTAATCGTCCGCCAGTTCGAAGTCAGTCGGCAGGTCGGACTTTTTCATAAACGCAGCGGCCACCAGCACGAAGGCCCGCCCCTCGAACGCGTAGTGGCGGCAAGCAAGCTGATAGGTTTCATGGCAGTGCGGCCAGGCAGCCACGTGAATCTGCTCGCCTGAAGCGTGCAGCACGTGCCGCGCCAGCGGCATCCAGTGCTCCCAGCACACGAGCCCGCCGACCTGTGCCCCGTCGAAGTTGAAAGCCTGCAAGCCCGCCGCGTCGCCGTAGCCCCATACTAATCGCTCGCCGAAGGTCGGCACGAGTTTCCGATGCCGCCCCAGCAGCTCCCCCGCTGCCGAAATGAAGAGCAGCGTATTGTAGAGCGAGCCGCTGTGTGTGTCGCGCTCATTGATCCCGATAACCGTGGCCACGCCTGCTTTCCGCGCTGTTGCACAGAGCTTCTCCGTGGCCGCTGAAGGAATCTCGACGCTGTTGCGCACCAGCCGCGCATGCAGCTTCTTCGCGGGCGCGTGCTCCCACTTGCCGAACGTCCCGGCATCGCACCAGAGCGGATAGCAGGGAATCCAGGTTTCCGGGAATGCCACGAGCCTCGCCCTACGCCGGCCTGCTTGTGCGATCCAGTCGCAGGCTTTCTCGACCGTTGCCTCCCGGTCGAGTACCACCGGCGTCGCCTGCGCCACCGCCACCTTCAACCTCATGTTCTCCTCCCGCCCGCGGCTCTAGTGTACCTGAACACAGCCTCCCCCACTTGACACGCGAGCCGGTTTTCCCTGATTGTTGCCGACGGTTGGGCAAACAGCGCAAATGGCCCAGGAATTGGAACGCTACCGCTACTGGCTGGCAATTACGCTGACGCCGGGCCTTGGCGCGCGTCTGGCGGCGCAACTGCTCAAGTGCTTCGGCTCGCCCACACGCGTCTTCTCCGCCTCGCTGACGGAACTCGAATCCGCTGGTGCGCCCGCGCCCGTCGCGCAGATTCTCCACGCGCGCACGCCGCTCAAGGCCGCCGAACAGGAACTCGAGAAACTCCGGCAGCTCGATTGCCGCTTGCTGGCCTGGGACGAGCCGGACTATCCCGAACTGCTCAAACAGATTTCCGATCCACCTGTACTGCTCTATCTGCGCGGCGATGCCAGCGTGCTCGGTACCCATTGCATCGCCGTGATCGGCTCCCGCAAGCCCACTCCCTATGGGCTGCAAGTAGGCGAGCGGCTGGCGCAAGAATTAGCCGAGCGCGGCCTGACGGTCGTCAGCGGGCTGGCGCGCGGGATCGATTCCGCGGCCCACCGCGGCGCCCTCAACGCCATCGGCGGCAAGACCATCGCCGTGCTCGGCACCGGCATCGACACAGACTACCCCAAAGAGAACAAGAAACTCCGGGAACAGATCGAACGCAACGGCTGCCTCCTGACGGAATTCCCGCTGGGCATTTTTGCCGCACCGCAGAACTTCCCCATCCGCAACCGCATCATCGCCGGGCTGTCCTGGGGCGTGGTGCTGGTTGAGGGCGGGCAGTACTCCGGCGCGCTCATCACCGGGCGGCTGGCGCTCGAATACAACCGCCAGGTCTATGGCATCCCCGGCAACATCACCAACCCAGCCAGTTGGGCGCCCAACAACTTCATCAAGCAAGGCGCCAAGCTCGTCACCGGCTGGGAAGACGTTGTCGAAGAACTGCCGACGCCGGTGCGGAACGAAATCCTGGCGCGCCTGGCCGCGACGCAGCCCGAAAGTCCCCAGCCCGCCCTGCCGCTGACCGAGCAACTCTCAGACATCGCCCGCGCCCTTCTCGGCATCCTGAAAGTGGACGAGGCGCGGCACATTGACGACCTGGTCGAATCGAGCGAGCTCAGTTCCTCGGATGTGCTGGCCGCTTTGTTTGATCTCGAAATGAAAGGCCTGATCCGGCAGTTGCCCGGCAAATACTTCATCCGCGCGCTGCCGGCCGTATCCTGACGCTATGCCGAAGTCACTCGTCATCGTTGAATCGCCCGCCAAGGCGAAGACCATCAAACGGTATCTGGGCCGCGACTTCGCCGTCAAAGCCTCCCTCGGCCACATCAAAGACCTGCCCAAGAAACAACTGGGCGTGGACGTGGACAAGGGCTTCGAACCCACCTACGTCATCATCCCCGGCAAAGAAAAAGTCGTCAAAGAACTGCGCGCCGCCGCCCGCGACGTGGCCGCCATCTACCTGGCTGCCGACCCGGACCGCGAAGGCGAGGCCATCTGCGCGCATCTGGCGGAAGTCTTGACGGGCAACAGCGACCGGCCCGCACGCCCGAAAACCAAGCCCAGAAGAGGGACCAAAGGCCAGGGCAATCACCGACCGAGCATCTACCGCGTCACCATGAACGAGATTACTCTGCCCGCCGTGCGTGCCGCCTTTGCCCAGCCCGGCGACATTGACCAGCGGCTGGTGGACGCCCAGCAGGCGCGCCGCATCCTCGATCGGCTGGTGGGCTACGAGGTCAGCCCGCTGCTCTGGGACAAGGTGAAGCGCGGCCTCTCCGCGGGTCGCGTGCAGACGGTCGCCCTGCGCCTGGTGGTCGAGCGCGAACGCGAGATTCGCGCCTTCGTGTCGCGAGAGTACTGGACGATTCTCGCCAACCTCTCGGGCAGCGTGCCGCCGCCGTTCGATGCCAAGCTGGTCGAGTTCAAGAACCAGAAACTAGAAATCCCGAACGAGGAGGAAGCCCGGCGGCACGAGGCGGCACTGCGCCAGCAGACCTACCTCGTGCGGAGCGTGGAAGAGAAAGAGCGACGACGCTATCCCGTCCCGCCCTTCATCACCAGCACGCTCCAGCAGGAGGCCGCACGCAAGCTGCGCTTCAGCGTCAAGCGCACAATGATGATTGCCCAGCGGCTCTATGAAGGCGTGGAACTAGGCCCGGAAGGCAGCCTCGGCCTCATCACCTATATGCGCACCGACTCCACCCGCGTCTCCAGCCAAGCTCTCGACGAAGTGCGCGAGGTCATCCGCGGGCGCTACGGCTCGAGCTATCTCCCCGAACGACCGCGCTTTTACAAGAGCAAGAAGGGGGCGCAGGACGCTCACGAAGCCATCCGGCCGACCTCAGTGGCACGCACCCCCGAGCTGGTCAAACCGCATCTCACCGAGGATGAATTCAAGCTCTACCAGCTTATCTGGCAGCGGTTCGTCGCCTCGCAGATGGCCGAGGCGGTTTTCGACCAGACCACCATTGAAGTCGCCGCGGGCAACTACGCGCTCCGGGCCACCGGTGCCGTGCGCAAGTTCGACGGCTTTATGGCCGTCTATGAGGAGGGCAAGGACGAAACGCGGGAGACCGAAGAAACCGAAGAGGAAGCGGCGGCAGCCCTGCCCGAGGTACACGAAGGCGAACGATTGAAGCTCAATGCATTGAAGCCCGAGCAGCACTTCACGCAGCCGCCACCGCGCTACACCGAAGCCACGCTCGTCAAGGAACTCGAAGAGCGCGGCATCGGCCGCCCCTCCACCTACGCCACCATCCTCACCACCATTCTCGACCGCGAATACGTGCGCAAGCAGCAGGGGCGCTTCTTCGCCTCCCCGCTGGGGGAGATCGTGAACGACCTGCTCATCAAGAGCTTCGAAGACATCTTCGACGTGGCCTATACCGCGCGGATGGAAGCCGAGCTCGACGAAATCGAGGACGGCAAGCTCCACTGGCGGCAGGCGCTGGAGGAGTTCTACGAAAAATTCGCCCGCGACCTCGAGCGCGCGGGCGAGGAAATGGAAAGCGTCAAAGCCGGCCTGCCGCGCGAAGAAACCTGCGAGAAGTGCGGCAAGCCGATGCTGTTGCGCATCGGCCGCCACGGACTCTTCCTGGCCTGCTCGGGCTACCCCGACTGCACGAACACCCGCGAGCCGCACCTTGAAGTTCACGGCATTGACTCCGACGACACCACCCCGGAGGCCGAAGTCAACACCTGCGAAAACTGCGGCCGGGAAATGGTAGTCAAGCGCGGCCGCTACGGCCAATTCCTCGCCTGCACGGGCTACCCCGATTGCAAAACCACCCGACCGCTCGACCGCCAGGGACGCGCCGCCCCGCCCACGCCACTCGAGGAGAACTGCCCCGAGTGCGGTGGCCAGCTCCTGCTCCGCCACGGCCGCTACGGCGAATTCATCGCCTGCTCCAACTTTCCGGAATGCCGCTATACGCGCCAGAAAACGCTCGGTATCACCTGTCCCGAATGCAAGCAGGGCGAATTGGTCGAGCGTCGCGCCCGCAAGGGCCGCCGGACGTTCTACGGCTGCTCGCGCTACCCCACGTGCAAGTTCATTACAAATCAGAAGCCGATTGCAGAACCCTGCCCGAACTGCGGCGCCCCCTTCTTGCTCGAGAAGTGGTCGAAGAAGGGCAGCATCCGCCGCTGCCACAACCCCGCCTGCGACTATGAGCTCGCTCGCGCCTGAGCGAGGCGTCAAAGTTGCATCGCCCGGCAACCTGCGATAGTGTCCTGCGCGCCTCCATGACTAACTCCCTCTGGCCCTGGATCCTGTTCACCCTCTTCATCGTGGCGATGCTCGTCCTCGACCTGGGAGTCTTTCATCGCAAAGCTCATGCGGTCTCCAAGCGCGAAGCACTCGGCTGGTGCAGCGTCTGGGTCGGCCTGGCCATGGCATTCGACCTGGGCATTTACTTCTGGAAAGGCATCCAGCCAGGCCTGGAATTCTTCACCGGCTACCTCATCGAGTATTCGCTCAGCGTGGACAACATCTTCGTCTTCCTGCTGATCTTCTCCTACTTCGCGGTGCCCGACGAGTATCGCCACCGCGTGCTCTTCTGGGGCATTCTGGGCGCCATTGTGATGCGGCTGGGTTTCATTCTTGCGGGTGCCGCGTTGCTCCAGCGTTTCCACTGGATGATCTACCTGTTCGGGGGCTTCCTGGTGTTTACCGGCATCAAGTTCATCCGCGAAAAAGAAATGCACGTCGAGCCGGAGAAAAACCCGGTGCTGCGGCTCTTCCGCCGCTACTTTCCCGTCACGCCGAACTACGAGGGCCAGCGGTTCTTCATCCGGCAGTCCAGTCGCTGGCTGGCGACCCCGCTATTTGTCGTCCTGCTGATTGTGGAGAGCACCGACGTGGTCTTTGCCGTGGATTCCATCCCGGCCATCTTCGCCATCACGCGCGACCCGTTCATCGTCTACACGTCCAACGTCTTTGCCATTCTTGGCCTGCGCTCGCTCTACTTCCTGCTGGCGGGCGTGATGGGGATGTTTCGCTACCTCAAGCCCGCGCTCGGCATCGTGCTGGCCTTCGTCGGCGTCAAGATGCTGCTCTCCGAAATCCATAAGATTCCCACTGGCATCTCGCTCGCCGTCATGGCCATCATCCTGGGAGTTGCTGTGGTGGCTTCTATTCTCGCCACGCGTTCGGACCGCCAGCGCAACAATCCCCCGCAAGCCTCTGCCCATCCTGATTCGCGCCCTGATCCCCGCAACCCTGTCGTCAGATAACTCAAAGGCTTGTGCCGGAGCCACCGCCCGTTTAGAATGGACGTTGCCCGCCGTAAGGAGAGCACCCGCGAGGATGCCTTTTCCCCAACGTGCAGGCCGTCAGGTGGCCGGGACGAGAACGTGGAACGAGCCTCTACAGACGAATGAACCTCATGGTTCCGTATCCGAAACAACGCGCATCCGTCTCCGGCCGATTGCGCCTTCTTGTCGCTAGCTTCTCTCTTACCCTGCCGCTGCTAGTACTTGCCCAAGCGCCCCCGCCTCTCCAAGTCCGCTACACCGAGGCGCGCGAACACAATCTGCGGCGCAGCATTGTCCTGCCCGGCTCGGTGGAAGCCCGCACCAGCAGCCTGGTGGCCAGCGAAGTCGCCGGGCCGGTCGCGGAGCTGAAGGCGCGCGAAGGCACCCGCGTGAGCGCCGGGCAGGTGCTGGCGCGCCTGCGCACCACCAGCCTCGAACTCCAGCTCCAAGCCGCCCAGGCTTCTCACAAGGAGGCCAGCGCACGCTTGAAGCTGGCAGAGAAAACTCTGGAGCGATCCCGCGAACTTTTTGAGTCCAAAATCCTGTCCCAGCAGCAACTGGATGTGCAACTCCAGGAGTACGAGGCCTGGCGCGGTCGCACCGAACAACTCGAGGCTGAGATCGCCCGCCTGCAGCACGACATTGACTGCGCCACCATCCGCGCTCCTTTCGCCGGCGTGGTGGTGCGCGAGCACACGGAGGTGGGCCAGTGGGTGAGCGAAGGCGGGCCCGTGGTCGAACTGCTGGCCCTGGACGAGCTGGAAATCCGGATCGAAGTTCCCGAGCGTTACTTTCGGGAACTGAAGGTGGGCGTATCGGCACAGGTGACGTTCGAGGCGCTCCCCGAGACGGACTTTTTCGGCCGCATCCTGGCGGTGATTCCGCGGGCGGACGCGCAAGCGCGCACCTTCCCGGTCAAGATTGGCGTGCGCAACCCGCATCGGCGGATCGGGGTGGGGATGCTGGCGCGGGTGGCGCTGGCGGTGGGCGAACCGTACGTGGCCACCCTCGTGCCCAAGGACGCCATTGTCACGCGGGGTGACCGCCGCTTCATCTATCTGTTGAACGAGGACAGCACGGTAGCCGAAGTTGCGGTAGAGACCGGCACGGCCGTGGGGGGCTGGGTGGAAGTCAACAGCCCCGTGCGGCCCGGGCAGAAGGTCATCACGCGCGGCAACGAGCGCCTGATGCCCGGAATGACCGTTGCCGCGCAGGCGATGAGCTACGAGTTCCCATGAAGATCATTGATGCCTCCATCCGCTACCCCGTCAGCACCGCAGTAGGTGTCATCCTGCTGGTGCTCTTCGGTGCGATTTCGCTCTTTCGCATCCCCGTGCAGCTCACCCCCAATGTGGAGGAGCCGGAAATCACCGTCACCACCATCTGGCCGGGTGCCAGCCCGCACGAGGTCGAGCGAGAGATCGTCCAGGAGCAAGAGGAACAGTTGAAGGGCATCGAAGGTGTCGTCAAGATCGAAAGCCAGAGCTTCGAGAGCCGGGGCCAGGTCACGTTGACGTTCCAGACCGGCACTGACCTCGACACCGCGCTGCTGAAAGTATCGAATCACCTGCAACAGGTGCGCCGGTTCCCCGAGGACGCCGAAAAACCCATTGTCAGGAGCGTGAATCTGGAGGCAAGCGCGATCGCCTGGATGACGATCGAGCCCATTCCCGGCGGGCCTTTCCAGGGCGACATCTCCACCCTCTACGACTTTGCCGACGACTTCGTCAAGCCGCAACTGGAGCGCGTGCCCGGCGTGGCGATGGTGAACGTCTACTGCGGCCGGCAGCGGGAGATGCAGGTGATTGTGGACCCGGCCGCGCTGGCGGCGCGCCAGGTAACGCTGCGAGAGATGGCCGACGCCCTCGACCGGGAGAACCGCAACTTCAGCGGCGGCGATTTCGACGAGGGCAAGCGACGCTATCTCGTTCGCACCGTGGGCGAGTATTCCTCACCGGAGGAAATCTCCAACGTCATCGTCGCCTACCGCAACCGGGTGCCGGTGTATGTGCGGGATGTCGCGCAGGTGCAACTCGACTACCGCAAAACCGAGGCCGTCTGCTGGCAGAAGGACAAGCGCGTGCTGGTGCTGAACGCGCTGCGCGAGACCGGCTCGAACGTGCTCGAAGTCATGAAAGGGCTGCATGCAGCCGTGGACAGCGTCAACCAGGAGCGCTTGCACCCCCGCGGCCTAGACCTGCGCATCGTCTTCCAGGAGACCGACTACATCTACGACGCCATCAACCTGGTCAAGCAGAGCCTCTACCTGGGCGGCGCGCTGGCCGTGCTCGTGCTGCTGTTGTTTCTCCGCAGCGCCAGCAGCACCTTCGTAGTAGCCACGGCCATCCCCATCAGCTTGATCGGCACATTCATTTTCATGATTTGGTTTGACCGCACATTGAACGTGGTCAGCTTGGCGGGGATGGCCTTTGCCTCCGGCATGGTCGTGGACAACTCGATTGTCGTGCTGGAGAACATTTACCGTCACCGGCAGATGGGCAAGCCGCGCTTCCAGGCCGCCTATGAGGGAGCCCGCGAGGTGTGGGGCGCAGTGCTCGCGAGCACCCTCACCACCGTGGCCGTGTTTGTGCCCGTGGTGTTTATCCAGGAAGAAGCGGGCCAGCTCTTCCGCGATATCGCCATCGCCATCAGCGTCTCCGTCGGACTCAGCCTGATCGTTTCCATCACCGTCATCCCCAGCATGGCGAACAAAATCCTGCACGCTGTCAAGGACGACTCCCACTATGGCGCGCACGGCTTCCACAATCTCTTCGGCTTTGTGCCGGTGGTGCGGCGGTTCGCGCGCTGGGTGCCGGATACCGTGTATTGGATTTGCAGGACCACCCCGCGCCGGCTTCTGGCCATCGCTGTCCTCACCATTACCCCGATCGTGCTGGCCTACCTCCTGATGCCCAAGGCGGAGTATCTACCCACGGGCAACACGAACCTCGTCTTTGCCATCTTGCTCCCCCCGCCGGGCTACAACCACCAGGAAGTGGCCAACATGCGCGATGCGATGGAGCCCGTCCTAGCTCCCCTCTGGCAGCACGAACCGGGGACTCCCGAGGCCCAGAAGCAGCCCGGAGGCGGGGTGAGCAATTTCTGGTACGTGGGCTGGGGTCGGCAGGTCTTCATGGGCACCGCCTCCAACGATCCGGAGCGCGTGCGCGAATTGATTCCCGTCGTGCAGCAGGCCATCGGGCGGATCCCAGGTGTCTTCGGCATCGTCAGCCAGGCGAGCCTCTTCCAGCGCGGAGCCGCCCAGGGGCGTTCGATTGACGTCGAAATCACCGGGCCGGAACTCGAACAGCTCATCGCCATCGGCGCGCAGGTCTTCGGCCAGGTGATGCAGAAGATTCCCGGCGCCCAGGCGCAACCCATTCCCAGCCTTGACCTCGGGAACCCGGAAGTGCAAGTGTTCACACACCGACGGCGCGCCGCCGACGTGGAGCTCTCGAACCGCGAACTCGGCTTTGCCGTCAACGCCCTGGTGGACGGAGCCAAGGTCAGCGACTACCAGCTCGAGGGCCGCCGGATTGACCTGATGCTGCGGGGCAAGGATGAGTACGCCACCCGCACCCACGAGTTGGAGATGATTCCCATCGCCGCGCCCGACGGGCGACTGGTGACGCTGGGCTCGGTGGCCAAGCTGGAGGTCGTGGCCGGGCCGGTGCAGATCAATCACGTCGAGCGTCAACGCACCATCACCATTCGCGTGCTCCCCCCCGAGCAGATGCCGCTCGAGGCCGCAATGGACACGATTCGGAATGAGATTCTCGGGCCGCTGCGCGAGCGCGGCTTGCTGGGCGGCCTCTATATGGCCACCCTGAGCGGCACCGCCGACAAGCTCACCCAAACCGGGCGCGCGCTGCGCGGAAACTTCCTTCTGGCGATGATCATCACCTACCTGTTGATGGCGTCGCTGTTTGAGAGCTTCCTCTATCCGTTTGTGATTATGTTCAGCGTGCCGCTGGCAGGGCTGGGCGGCTTCCTCGGGCTGGCCGCCGTGAATACATTCCTCACCTATCAGGCGATGGACGTGCTCACGATGTTGGGCTTCATCATCCTCATCGGCATTGTGGTCAACAACGCCATTCTGATTGTTCACCAGTCGCTCAATCACATCCGCGAAGAGGGGATGACGCCGCGCGAGGCCATTCGCGAGTCGGTGCAGAACCGCCTCCGCCCCATCTTCATGACCGTCGGAACCACGGTTTTTGGCATGATGCCGCTCGTGCTCTTCCCCGGCGCCGGCTCGGAACTCTATCGCGGCCTGGGCTCGGTCGTTCTGGGCGGCCTGGTGGTATCAACCGTCTTCACGCTCTTTCTGGTTCCCGCTATGTTCAGTCTGGGAATGGACATCCGCGCGGTGTTTGTGGAGCGCGTGCGCGCGCTCCGGCCCGGAGAGGCCGACGACTAGCCGGTAAGGCTTCAGGCCCGCGGGCTTTGCCGCCCGAGTTCACGCAGCAATACGATCCCGAGCAGCAACAGCAGCGGGGCGGACGCCGCTCCGGGAACGTAGCTGCCGAAGTATAGCGCCGCGCCCAGGTGGCCAATTCCGTTCAACGTTTCCACCACGGCAACGACTCCGGCCAGCGCCAACGCCCAGCGCCGCCCGGAATCCACGAAAGGAACGATAGCCAAGAGTGCGGCGATCAATGTCATGTTGATCACCGCAAACGTGTCAGCGCTCATACGGAACTGGGAAAAGGAGGGAAAAGAGCGGTGCAGGATTCCGGTAACCGTCCAGAAGAATTCATAGAGATGCGTGCGCATCTCCTCGATGCTGTGAGCTGCTTGCGCGAGTGCCAAGAGTAGGTAAACGGTTCCGACGCGAGTCACAGCAGGCCTACGGGCGCGGGAGGCCAGTGGGCAGGCGGTAGATAGCGGCCACAACGATGCCCGCGATCAGCATCTGCCCGTAGCCATAGATAATCCACTGGAACGCCAGCACCAGCGGCAAGGGGTAGAGCATATACTGCAAGAGCGCAGTGGGGACCGACACCAGCGTCGCCAGCAACAACCCATACCGCACGCCCTGCCCCAGCCACTGCTTGCCCGCCTCCACCCCGTGCGTGTAGATGTAGCAGAAGACGAGCGCCAGGACGAGGTTGGCGAAGTAGCCGAGCGGCATCCGCTTCCAGATTTCCGCCTCCGGCCGCAGCAGCCGGACCACCTCTTCCTGCCGGTAGGCGCCGGCCAGCAGCACCTCGTGGATCAAGTAGCCCGCTGCCGTGTAGACCACGAAAACCACAATCGAGGCAATCAGATACTTCTTCCAGTTCAGCATCGCGCCTCCGGCGGTTGACCCGACCAGAACCTGAGGCATGGCCGCTACGCCCGGTAGGTGGCGGCCGCCGCCACGCCCGTAATCATCACTCCCAGCGACTCATAGATGATGGACTTCCACATCAGGCTCTGGGGAATCGGGTGCACGGCGTAGTCAATGAGATTTTCGGCCGCGACGGTCAGGAGCGCGACCGCGAGGCCGAAGCGCACCCCCTGCCCGAGCCAGGGCTTCTGTTCGATGCCCTTGACAAAGATGAAAGTGAAGGCGAGAGCGAAGAGGAGGTTCGAGAGCATCACCAGCCAGATATTGAACTGCTCCACGGGGCGCAGGATGCTGGCAATGCCCTGGTAGTCCTGCTTCAGCAACTGCTCGTGCACCACGTACCCCACCGCCGAATAGACCACGAATACGATTGCCACTGCAAGGACGTACTTCCCCCACTTCATCGCTTCTCCTCCCGCAAGCGGCTGACCGGCAGGTACGGCACGCGCTCGCCTCCCGCTTGCCTTCCGGAACCCGGCGTTGGCGGCTATTCTACTCATCCGCCTGTCAAATTCCTATTGACGAGGCAAACGGGTCTGGTGACGATGGGAACAAACCCGATGCGCGAGGCGATGGCCAGCTTCCTGAAACACCTACGCGACGAGCGCAATGCCAGCCCTCACACCCTGCGCAACTACGCGAGCGACCTCGCCCAGTTCGCCGCCTACTTCGCCCGCACCCGCACGCCTCTGCGCGAGATTGGCCGCGACGAAATCCGCGAATATCTGGGCGCGCTCTACGACCAGAAGCTCGCGCGCACCTCCATCGCCCGCAAGCTCGCCGCCCTGCGCTCCTTCTTCAAGTTCTGCGTGCGGGAGCGGCGGCTGAAGGAAAACCCAGCGCGCCTCCTGCGCACGCCGCGGCTGCCCCGGCGTGTGCCGTCCGTCTTTACCGCTGAGCAGATCAATCGCTTCCTCGATGCTCTGGCTGGAGCGTGCACGCCGCACGGGCAGAGCGCGAAGCTCGACGCGCAGGGCGAGCGCGTCTGGCGGCGCGATCGGGCGCTGATGGAGTTGCTCTACGCTTCCGGGCTGCGCGCCAGCGAAGTTGTCGGGCTCGACTTGACCGACCTCGACTTGAAGGAGCAGGTGGTACGGGTGCGCGGCAAAGGCCGGCGGGAGCGCCAGGTCCCATTTGGTTCCAAGGCGCGCGCGGCGCTTGAAAGCTATCTGGAGGTACGGGACGGCCTGGTGGGTGAACCCTACCGACGCGAGTTGAGCGCAGCGCTGTTCGTCAACCCGCGCGGGCAGCGGTTGACGACGCGCTGGGTGGGGAAGATCGTCGAAACCTACGCGCGGCGCTTCGATCCCAACTGGGACCTCAATCCCCACGCCCTGCGCCACGCCTTCGCCACCCACCTGCTGAACGAAGGCGCCGACCTCCGCGCCATCCAGGAACTGCTCGGCCACAAATCGCTGTCAACGACGCAGAAGTACACCACCGTCTCCATCCGCCACCTGATGGAGGTCTACGATAAGTCCCACCCCCGCGCCTGAAGTACCCCGAGGGGGTAGAGCCCGGACGCTTGCTGCGGGGGTGATACCGGAGCAGGCACACTCCCCGCTGCTACCGGTTTTCACCGATCACTGGTCGCGGGGCACGGGCCACTGCTTTTGGGCAGCGGTCGGCGCGTTTCTTCCAGGACTGGACGCGGACGGGCGTGCCTTCCATGCAGATAGTGGGGCCGTCGTGGCGGGTGCCGCGGATGCTAATCCAGGTGCCGAGAGCGGGGCGCGGATCGGCGAAGATGTTGTACTTAGTCCCGTCGGCCGTCACCAGCATCAGGCAGCCGGCTTCCACGCCCTTCTCGACGCAGCCAGTGGCTTCGATGACTTTGGCTGGTGGCTTCTCGGCGATTGCATGGACGGCGCTGCCGAGCAGCGCGCCCAGCACCAGCACAAGTACAAGGCAAGCGAGCTTCCGCATTGTTCTTCTCTATTATTTGAATCGCTCAGACACGAGAAAAGTTGCAAGAGAAACTTTTCCCAGCTAGAAGGGTTTGTCAGAAGAGACACCCGCCTATGGCGGGCAGGGCTGAAGGCATTTCGGAGGCAGGGATGGACCGGCACACATCTGTGTCGCGGAGTTTCCTGGCGGTCTGGCTGAGTGTCCTCCTTCTAGCTCCCACTGTCCCGATGGCGGGGGCCGCCGCTGGAGAGCGCGGGGCAGGCAGCGGGTTGGACGTTGGGGCCAGACTGACGGAGCAGCAGAAGATTCTCCACGCGCTAAACCGGCTGGGCTTCGGTCCGCGGCCGGGCGACATTGAGCGGGTGCAGAAGATGGGTCTTTCAGCGTGGATCGAGCAGCAACTCAATCCTGCCTCCCTTCCTGACACCGCAGTGGAGCAGCGGCTGGCAAGTCTGGAAACCCTGCGGATGTCGCCCACCGAGCTCATCGTCACCTTTCCCCCGCCGCAGCTCTTGCGGCAGATAGCCCGCCAGCTCGCGATTCGTGCCGGGATGGACCCGGAAGCCGGTGCCGAAGAGATCGCTCGAGAATTGGGACTGCGCCGCCCGGGGCGTGCGCCGGAAGAGCGCGCCGGACGACAGAACCCGCCGGCCAGCGCCGAACAGCGGCGCCAGCAGATGGAGCAACTCCGCGAGGAGCTTCGCCGCGGCCCACAGCGCATCGTGGTGGAGCTCTCCCAGGCCAAGCTCATCCGCGCCATCACCAGCGAGCGACAACTGGAAGAAGTGATGGCCGACTTCTGGTTCAACCACTTCAACGTTTTTTTCGGCAAGGGCGCGGTGCGCCACCTGACGACGTCCTACGAATACGAGGCGATCCGGCCACACGCCCTGGGCAAGTTCCGCGATTTGCTGGGCGCGACCGCGCGGCATCCAGCGATGCTGTTCTATCTCGACAACTGGATGAGTGTTGATCCCAAGGCCGAGGCCGACCCGCGCGACCTCCGGCGACGCTATCTCGCCAGCGCGCTGGCCGACGGTGTGCGCCCGGGACAGATCTATGCCGACATCCTGCGCAACCAGGGCCTCGACCCCTCCAAATACCTGGGCGCGGACGGCGAGCCCCGCGGCTTCGGACGGCGCCAGATGATGGACGAGCGGGGGATCAACCAAGAACGGTTGCTGCAGAGACTAAACGAGTTGCAGAACCAGCGTGGCAATCGCCAGCGGCGGCCCGAGCAGCAGCAACAGCGGAATCTCGGTCTGAACGAGAACTACGCCCGCGAGTTGCTGGAGCTACACACGTTGGGCGTGGACGGCGGCTACACGCAGCAGGACATCATCGAAGTGGCGCGCTGCTTCACCGGCTGGACGATGCGGCCGCTGCAACTGGGGCCGAAATTCCTGTTCGTGCCCGAAGTCCACGACCGCGGCACCAAGACCGTGCTCGGCGAGAAGATTTCCGCCGGCGGGATCGAGGATGGGGAGCGCGTGCTGGACATCGTGGCGCGGCACCCCTCGACCGCGCGCTTCATCTCCACCAAACTCGCGCGGCGCTTCGTCTCCGACCATCCGCCCGAGTCGCTGGTGAAGCGGATGGCGGAAACCTTCACCAAGACCGACGGCGACATCAAAGCCGTGCTGCGCACGCTGTTCAACGCGCCGGAGTTCTGGTCTCCGGAAGCCTACCGGGCGAAGGTGAAGACGCCGTTTGAATTCGTGGTCAGCGCGGCGCGCGCTACCGGAGCCGAGCTGGAAGATTTTCCGCCCGGGCTGCTGCTGGCACTGCGGGAGTTGGGCCAGCCGCTCTACTTCGCACAGCCGCCCACCGGCTACAAGGACACGGCCGACGCCTGGGTATCCACCGGGGGACTGCTCAATCGGATGAAGGTGGCACTCGGAATTGCGACCAATCAGTTGCCAGGAGTCCGCGTAATCTCGGTGGCGGCACGCGCCGACTCACCGGACGCGCTGGTGGCCGAACTGGGCGAACGGGTGCTGGGCGAGCCGCTGCCGGAGCAGAGCCGCGCGGCCCTCACAGAGCAACTGAAGAAAGGATTGGCCGAGTCCGGCGTGCAAGGCGCTCCCGAACCGGCAGCACGCCTGGCGTTGGGCTGGCTGCTGGCGTCACCGGAATTCCAGCGACGCTAGCAAGAGGAGACACCGATGGACATTACGCGGCGATTCTTCCTGAAGTCATCGGGGATTGCGCTGGTGGGGATGGGCGCGCTGCCGTCTTTCCTCGTGCGGGCAGTGGCGGCAACCTCCGCCGCGCGCGGCAAGATTCTGGTCGTGTTGTTCCAGCGCGGAGCGATGGACGGGCTGAACGCCGTCATTCCGCATGCGGAGAAGGAGTATTACCGGCTGCGGCCGACGATTGCGATTCCGCGCCCGGCGAAGGGCAACGCGGAAGCCGCGCTGGATCTCGACGGCTTCTTCGGGCTGCATCCCGCGCTCGCCTCCTTCAAGAAGCTCTACGACCAGAAGCTGCTCGCCATCGTGCACGCCGCCGGCTCGCCGGACTCGACGCGCTCGCACTTTGACGCGCAGGACTTCATGGAATCCGGTACGCCGGGCATCAAGAGTACGTCAGACGGGTGGCTGAATCGCTACCTCGGGGCTAAGCCCGTGGAATCGACATCGAGCTTCCGGGCTGTGGCGGCGACGTCGCAACTCCCACGCATCCTGCAAGGCAGCTCTCCAGCGCTGGCGATACCGAATCTGGGCCAATTCACGATCCGCGCCGGGCGCTACACGGAGACGGTGCGCGGCGGCCTGGAGGCGCTCTATGGAAGCTCGGGCGATGCGCTGCTCACGCCCACCGCGAAAGAGACGTTTGAAGCGATGGACGTGCTGGAACGGCTGAACCAGGCAGGCTATCAGCCGGGCAACAGCGCGCAGTATCCGGGGAACCCGCTGGGACAGAGCCTGCGGCAGGTGGCGCAACTCATCAAGGCGAACGTCGGGCTGGAGGTGGCGTTCGCCGAGGTAGGCGGCTGGGATCACCACGTGAACGAAGGCGGCGCGCAGGGACAGTTGGCGAATCTACTGCGGTTCTTCAGCGAGAGTGTGAGTGCGTTCGTGACCGATCTGGGCGAGCGGATGGAAGATGTGATACTGGTAACGCTGTCGGAGTTCGGCCGCACGGCGTTCGAGAACGGAAATCGCGGCACCGACCACGGCCACGCCAATGCGATGTTCGTCATCGGCGGCGGGGTGAGGGGCGGCAAAGTCTATGGCCAGTGGCCGGGGCTGGAGCGCGAGCAACTCTTCGAAGGGCGCGACCTGGCGCTGACCACCGATTTCCGCGATGTCCTGGGCGAAGTGCTCGTCCACCATCTGGGCGCGAGCAACTTGCAGCTCGTGTTCCCGACCTACACAGTCAATCCGGAGAAGTTTCGACGTTTCCTGAAGGCTTGAAGCCTCGGTAACATCTTCCCTGGAGGACTCGTCTTAGAGTATAAGTGTCCCCGGTCGGAGTGGGGTTCAGTCGGGGAGCACTTCCTTCCCAATGTCGTCCGCGAGGTGAGCGATGCTGAGACGAGTCCTCCGCGTGTTTTCTGTCCTGCTTCTCTTGGCGGTGCTGCCGGTTTCCGCGCAGCAGATACCGACGCCGGAGCAGTTTGCCGGTTTCCGGATGGGGACGCCGCAGAAGCTGGTGCGGTGGGAGAAGATTGTCGAGTACTTCAACCTAGTGGACCGGGCGAGCGACCGGGTCCTCGTCGAAGAACTCGGCAAGACGACGCGGGGCAATCCGTTCATTCTCGCCATTGTGTCTGCCCCCGCAAACCTCGCGCGACTGGACGAGCACAAGAAGACGCAGCGGCAACTGGCCTATCCCTACGAGCTCGATGAAAAGGCAGCCGAAAAGCTCGTCGCAGACGCTAAGGCTGTGCTGCTCATCACTCTCAACATCCACTCCTCCGAAATCGGCGCCAGCCAGATGGCGCTCGAGCTGATTCACCGGCTGGCGACGGAAAACTCGCCTTATATCCAGAACATCCTGGACAACGTGATTTTCTTGCTGGTGCCCTCGTTCAATCCCGACGGGCAGATCATGGTGGTGGATTGGTACAACAAGAACGTGGGCACGGAATACGAACTCAGCTCGATGCCGTGGCTCTACCACTACTACACCGGCCACGACAACAACCGCGACGCCTACATGCTGACGCAGGTCGAGAGCCGGCTGGTGACGAAGATTCTCTATCAAGACTGGTTCCCGCAGGTGTATCTCGACGAGCACCAGATGGGCTCGCAGGGCCCGCGCATTTTCGTGCCGCCGTTCCGCAATCCCATCAATCCCAACGTGGACCCGAGCATCTGGGCCATGAACGGTTTGCTCGGATTTGCGATGAACGCGGCGTTGAATGAGGCCGGCTTCTCCGGCGTCACCTACGACCAGTTCTACACCTCCTGGTGGCAGGGCGCGTTCATGATGCAGGCCTGGTGGCACAACATCGTCGGCTTGCTCACCGAGGTTGCCAGCGCCCGCATGGCAACGCCGATCGAACAGGAGAAGGCGCGGCCGGGCGTGCTCGAGCGGGGTCCCGCGCCGGGGATGCAGGAGTTCATGGAGCGGCTGGAGCGCAATCCGAATGCGCCGTTGCCGGCTCCGCGCGACACGGTGGCACGGAACAACTATCCCAAGCCTTGGCTGGGCGGCACCTGGACGCTGCGCGACATCATTGACTACGAATTAGTCGCCACTTTCGGACTGCTCGAAGGCGTCGCCAACCATCGCGCCACCCTGTTGCGCAACCAGTGGCAGATGGGACGCCGCGCCATCGAGGCAGGGAAGAAGGGCAATCCCCACGCCTGGGTTTTCCCGCCCGACCAGCACGACGGCGGCGCACTCTATCGCCTGCTTGAAGTGCTGCACTTTATGGGCGTGGAAGTGCATCGCGCCCAGAAGCCGTTCAAGGCCGACGGCAAGGACTACCCCGCCGGTACGTTTGTGATTCTGATGGCGCAGCCGTTCCGCGGCTTCGTCAAGGACTTGCTCGAGATTCAGCACCACCCCGACCCGCGGCAGATGCCGCCGGGTGCGATGGGGGACCGGCCCTACGACATCACGGGCTGGACACTGCCTCTGCAGATGGGCGTTGAAGCCAAGCAGGTGGAGAAGTCGTTCGAGGCCGACCTCGAAAAACTTTCCGCGATTCCCAAGCCCAAGGGCCAAGTCCGGAACGCCAGCCGCACTGGTCGCGCGTTTGTCGTTGCGCCGGGCCCCAACAACAAGGTGTTGCTCACCAACCGGCTGCTCAAGGCAGGGGCTGAAGTCTCCTGGTTGACGCAAAATGTCGCACTCAAGGATAGCTGGACCTATCCCGCCGGCAGCCTCTACGTCCGCAACATCGCTGCTGACAAGTTCGCCTCCCTGGTCGAAGAGTTGGGTCTGCTGGCAGAAGAAGTGAAGGCCAACGACACGGCCGCCACCTCCGCGTCCCGCGTCCGCCTGCGCACACCCCGCGTAGGTCTCTATCAGCCGTGGATCGCTTCGATGGACGAGGGCTGGACGCGCTGGCTGCTCGAACAGTACGAGTTCCCCTACACCACGCTGCACAA
>JBBIPK010000012.1:0-63871 GCA_037442885.1 Acidobacteriota bacterium
GAACTGGGAGGAGCGCCCTCGGTGATCAAAGTCCACAAAAATCCTTGCATTACCGAGCATTAAAATCATATTTTTCTAGGTTTAGCCAAATCGCCGCTAACGGACTCATTCCGCCCAACACCGACAGGGACCGTGTTCTTTGCCTAGTGGCACAGATAAACTCCGTGAACTCCTTCGATGACCTGTACCGTCTGCTTGGGTTCAGTTATGTTGTCGATCCCAAGGGTGATCTCTCGTGCCTCACAGAAGGCTCTTTTGACGTGGCCTTCAGTTTCGGCGTTCTTGAGCACGTCCGGAAAGAGGTCTTACGGGACTACATCCAGAACATATACGGGATGCTCAAACCCGGTGGATACTCGGTCCACCACATCAACACCGGCGATCATCTTCGCCAGTACGACGAAACTGTTTCTCCGAAGAATTACCTTCGGTATTCGGATCGTGTGTGGAAAATACTCTTCGAAAACAAGGTGCAGTACATCAACAGAGTTCAGAAACCAGATTGGCTTCGGCTGTTTCGAGAAGCCGGGATGAGTCTAGTGGAAGAAGAACAAGATTCCGTCAACATTGGCCCCATCAACATTCACAGACTGTACCAGCACATGGACCAACGCGACTTGGCGTGCGGTGTGCTTCGTTTGATCCACCAGAAGCCATTTTGATCCCCACCTGTTAGAGAAGGTTTGCAGCGTGGTGTGAAATCGCTTTCACACCGCACCTGGCCTCTCACCCCGTCCAGCGGGAACCCGCCCTAACTACTTGGCGCACAAAGACATACAGACATCTGCTGCCGCCGCAGTTGGTACCGCACCTGCTCCCAAGCTAGAAGGAAAGGAGTGTGTAGATGTATGTAACTGTGGTCGGGACTGGCTATGTGGGGTTGGTGGTTGGAGCCGGGTTGGCCGATTTCGGCCTGCAGGTGACGTGCGTGGACATCCTGCGCGAAAAGATCGAAAGCCTGGCGCGGGGCGAAACCACCATCTATGAGCCGGGGTTGCAGGAACTGGTGGCAAAGAACTTGAACGCCGGCCGCCTGAATTTCTCGCACAACCTCGAGCAGGCCGTCGAGCGTTCGCTGGTGGTCTTCCTCACTGTCCCGACGGATGCGGGCCCCGACGGCAGACCCGACCTGAGCGCCCTGTTCCGCGTGGGCGAGCAACTGGCCCAGGCAATCACAGAATACAAAGTAATCGTTGTGAAAAGCACGGTGCCGGTGGGAACCGCGCGCAAACTGCAAGCTCACATCCGGGAGCACCAGTCCGAATCCGTGCCCTTCGACATCGTCTCCAACCCGGAATTCCTCCGCGAAGGATCGGCCCTGGAAACCTTTCTGCGACCAAACCGTGTGGTGCTGGGCCATTCGAGCGAGTATGCCCTGGCAATCGTGCGCGACATCTATCGGCCCCTCTATTTGATCGAAACCCCATTTGTAGTAACGGACAACGAGACCGCCGAACTCATCAAGTACGCCGCCAATGCCTTTCTCGCCACCAAGATCTCCTACATGAACGAACTCGCCACTCTGTGCGAGGCACTCGGTTGTGACGTGCACGTGGTGGCCAAAGCCATGGGCTTGGATCCGCGCATTGGCTCCAAGTTTCTCCACCCCGGTCCGGGATTCGGTGGCAGCTGCCTTCCGAAGGACACGCAAGCGTTGGTCACGCTGGCCGCCGACCACGGGGTGGAGATGGAAATCGTCAAGGCCGCCATTCGAGCCAACGAAGAGCAAGGCGATCGGATTGTGGAGAAGTTGCGCGCCCATCTCGGCTCTCTGCGCAGCAAACAGATTGCCGTGCTCGGACTGGCCTTCAAGTCAAACACCGATGATGTCCGGCACTCCCCGGCCATCCGCATTTGCCGGGAACTCCTGGCAGCAGGCGCCTTGCTCCGCGCTCACGACCCCGTGGCGAATGTGAAGGCAATGGGTGAACTCGGTAGTGAAGGTATCAGCTATCATTCCAGTCCCTATGAAGCGGCAGAGGGCGCTGTCGCCGTCACGGTACTCACCGAATGGAACGATTTTCGCAACCTGGAGTTGGAACGGGTGAAAGCTCGTATGCACGGCAATCTGCTCGTAGATGCTCGTAACATCTACGAACCGAGTCGGGCCAAAGCGTTGGGATTTCACTACGTCGGCGTGGGACGAGGAAGTACGAGAGAAGTTACTCCCGAACTCGAGAAGACTGTCCTGCTTTCACTCAACCGGTCCTGATCCTGGGTCTCCTGGCCATGAGAGTCTGCATGCTTGCCTACACCTTCTACGAGAGCGATGCGCGTGTCATCCGCTATGCTTCCACGCTCGCCGAGCGCGGCGATTCCGTGGACGTCTTCGCGTTGAGGCGGCCCGGACAGCCCTCGCATGAAGTTCTGGATGGCGTCAACGTATACAGGGTTCAAGAACGAACATTAAACGAGCGGGGTCGTTTAACCTATGCTCTCCGTATCCTGCGCTTCCTCGTCCGCTCCACAGCCGCAATCTCGGCAAAACACGTCCAACAACCCTACCACCTTATTCACGTTCATTCCGTCCCTGATTTCCTGGTGTTCGCCGCCGTCTGGCCCAAGCTCCGCGGCGTCCCCGTCGTCCTCGACATCCATGATCTATTGCCGGAATTCTATGCCAGTAAGTTCAACGTGCGAGAGACATCACTGATCTTCAAATTGCTCGTCTGGATCGAGCGGCTCTCCATTGCCTTTTCCGACCACGTGATCGTGGCCAATCACATCTGGCACCAACGTCTGCTCTCTCGTTCGGCGCGCAAAGGAAAATGTACCCCCCTTTGCAATTATCCCGACCCCAAGCTCTTCTTCCCCCGACCGAAGGAAAAAAAGGACGGGAAATTCATCATCACCTATCCCGGAACCCTAAACTGGCACCAGGGTGTGGACATCGCCGTCAAGGCCTTCGCCAAGGTCGCAGACCGTATTCCGGATGCCGAGCTGCATATCTACGGCGAGGGCCCGGAGAAAGAATCCCTCCTCCGGCTTACACAAGAACTCGGCCTGAACAACAGGGTCGTCTTCCACGACTTTGTACCGACAAGCCAAATCGCAAGCGTCATGGCGAACTCTGACCTCGCCATTGAGCCGAAGCGCGCAGTCACCGCATTTGGAAACGAGGCCGCCAGTACCAAGACCTGGGAATTCATGGCCCTGCGCGTACCCACCATCGTCTCGAAAACTAGGATCCACTCCTACTACTTGAACGACACGATCGTGAAATTCTTCGAGCCGGACAATGTGGCGGAACTGGCCGACTGCATCCTGCTCTTGAGGAGAGACGCCGAGCTTCGGGAGCGGCTGGCTGCCAATGCTGCACAGTTCGTTCAGGCCAATAATTGGGAGGCAAGGAAGGGCGAGTATTTGAACTTGGTGAATTCTCTCACCAGTCTCCGTCCGCGGCACGCTGCCGAGAACCGAGCGGCAGACGCAGCCTAGCCCAAGAATCCTGTCCAAAACAAAAAGCGTTGCCTGCCACTGCAGGCAACGCCTCTTGTCAGCGCGGAACTGCGGCGCTGTTCTTTACCGGCTCGTCAGTTTTGCCACACGCCTCTCGGTCGGTTCACAATGCCTGTGGAGACGAGCTATCGGCGCTGAGCGCAGCCTTGGGCCGCAGATACAGAACTAGTGCGAGGCCATAGGCCAACAGGCATCCGACCACCCCCAGAACAATGCCAGGAAAAGGCTGGACAAAGGCGGAGCGCGGAGTAATAAACCACGCCAAAACGACGGAAAGGGAGAGTACGGAAGCTCGCAAGAATATCCCAAGGTAGCGGCGCGAATCCAGGTCGGTGATCTGACTGATCCGCATGATTTGAAACCCGTAACCAGTTCCCATTGCTACCAGTCCCGCCAAGGCTGCCCCGACCAAGCCGAAATATTTCACGGCAGGAAAAATGAGGACGAGCATTGCCATCGCCCTGATGCCCGTAAACAGACGGTGGAGCTCCGGGCGCCCGATGGCAAAATACACAGTTGCGATGGGCTCGCTACTCGTGCTCATGAGCGCGCTCGCAAAGACGATGGCAAAGGGGACTCCCACCGCAGCATAGGGACTGCCGTAGATAATGCGCAGCAAGTCCGCTCCGTACAAACCAACAAAAAAAACCGCCGGCACACCCAGGAACGCAATTATTGCTGTAACTCTCAAGAGCATCTGATTGATCCGGGCTGGGTCATGCTGCAGTTTGGAGAAGACCGGCATGGTGGTTTCCTTGATCAGCCGATTCAAGAGAAAACACGGCGTGTAGGCCAACGTCGCTGCCATGCTGTAGAGGCCCAGCTCGGCATGGGAGCAGAGCTTGCCCACAACAAAGACATCGGCGCGTAAGAATATGAAAGTCAAGATCGGCAGGCCCAGCATTCCGAACGCGTACCTGAAGAGCCCCTGCCAAGCGTCGCGATCGACACCCGTTTGGGGTCGGAAGGGACAGATGAGGTAGGACAGAAGGAAGCGAGCAGCGCTCTCGGCCAGAAAGCCGATCACAAGCGCCCATACGTTCCGCATTACCAAAGCAGCACCGATTGCCGTCAAGATCCCACAGATGCCGCCCAGATTATTGATCAGGATCCAGTGCGCAAAGTTCATTTGCTTGATCGCAACGTAGGCGCGGGGACTGATCGCACCGGTAAAGAGGGCACTCAAGAAGGCCACACGCACCAAGGAAACAAGGGAGGAATGCTCATAGAATCGTGCGATCCAGGGGGCCGCAGCAAATGCCAGCAGATAGATGCAAGCAGCGCGCAGGAGGGCAAGCCACCACGCGCCACTCAGGTAGGTGGATTCCTCTCCTCGCGGATTTTGAATGACAGCCTCTTTGACACCGATTTCCGTCAATGCGTCGAGTGCACTGCTCGTTGCCAGCACAATGGCCATCAACCCAAAATCCTCCGGGGCCAGCAGTCGGGCCAAGATGATGTTTCGCACCAGCCTCGTGAGGTGCTCGACTCCGTATCCGGTTCCCAGCCACAGACCCCCACGCATGGTGACGGCTTCCAGGCTTGTTTTCTTGCGCAAGTTCTCCAACCTTTGTCCTAACAAGTCGATGACACCGGCCTCGGAAAAAAATTGTCCATGCTAGCCCTGATTGGTTGGCGTGATCCAGTTGCACGCCTGCTCAATGCTCAACACCCGAGCCCCTGAGCAGACCGCTTTGCGAACGGCAGCCTCGAACAAACCCACCGATATCCCCCAGGGAGAAGGATTCTCGGAAACATCATGCGTGTAGAAAATAAGCCAGCCGGAGGAAGAGAAGCTCTGTGCTATCCAGCGGTCGATTCTCGCTGAATCCATTTCACGCTGATAAAGGGCAACCGCCCGAAGTGCCGCCAGATCGATTTTCCCCGCATTGATGCCCGGGGAGATTCCCCTCATGGTGACAAAGCTTCTGCCCAGCCAGCGCTTGGAGGAAAGAGTGATTTCCCCATAAGGATAGGCAAAGTGACGTAGTTCGTTCTTCCCGGTTAGCGATTGCAGAACTTTGCGATTCCGCGCGATCTCAACCGCCAAGTCTTCGCCGCTCAGGGCCGCAACAGAGACATGCGAGAAGGTGTGGCAGCCAATCTCATGACCGTTGTCGGCAAGGGTCTTGATCTCTGTTTCTGACGCGAATCGTCCCACAGGCCCCTCGCCCCCACACAGGCCGGGCGCAATATAGAAGGTACCCGAGACCTTGTATTCATCCAAGATTCGTGCTCCAGCAGTTGCGGCCGACTCGGCAATGTCGTCAAAGGTAAAGGAAATGATCGGCTCAGCTAGGTATGCAACCAACGTCTTGCGGCAGAATCGCCTAGCCAAGAAGCTGGAAACAGGATTCATCAGCAAATTCACAGGAGATGATCTTGATGATCCCATCATTGGGAATCGTTCGTGAGAGCGAGAACGACAAGTGAAAAACCCCGTTGTTCTCGCCCACTTTTTCGAAACCGAAATCATCGAATACCCGTCCGGCCTGCTCATTCTTCTTCGTCTTCCGATAATCAACGAGGAAAGCGCTCCTCCCCTGTTTCTTGTATTCACCCAGTACATAGGATAAATAGGCGTGCTCAACCCGCTTGGACTGCACGCGACAACTGAACATGAGATCAATCATTCGGGGTTCTTGCTTTCTGATCACCGAAAATCCAACGGCACCATAGCTGCCAAACTTGTCCGAGCAACTCAGAACCAAGCAGAGAAGGTGGTCGGAATGCAGCATTTGCTCCAATTGAGAGCGTGTGTACCTGTTTCCGGAGAAGTTCATTTGGTTGGTCCGCTGTGTAAGTTCATAGACTCGCTCGATGTTCTCCCGGGTAAATGGCTGGATTGCCAATTCAATCTCGCAGCTGCGTAAGAAATCGAGATAATTGCCATTATAAGTGGCCAAAGCCTCTTCTCTCACAATCTGGGCTTGGTAATACTGCCTGCGCTCGGCGGATTCTTTAGTTTTCACGACGTCAAATTCCTTGCGTGCGCACAGGGTGCGATATTCCTGTGCATCGAGACACAACACCTCGGGGCACACGGAGCTCACTTCAGCCCTCTCAAAAGGCGAATCGTCAACGAAGGCAAACGTGTCAAGCCCAATGTTCAATCTCTCGGCAATCTTTCTGACCCCTTGCGCCTTTGACCCCCAACAGACTTGCGGGTAGAGGAAGAAATCCTTCAGTCCGAAATGTTCAAGCGCTTGTAATGCATCGTCGGGATTGTTCTTGCTGGCAATGCTCATGAGAATTCCTCGGTCATCCAGCTCTTGAAGAATCTCGCGGATCCCCGGCTTCAGCCGCAGGTTCTCCAATCCATCTTCGATCAAGATACCTTCCCAGAGCGTGTGGTCGAGGTCCCAGACAACTGCCTTGATCTTCTTTTCATCCGCACTCGAGTCCGGCTTTTCTCGGGCTTTCACATACAGTGGATCGTGCACAAAATCAATTGCGCCGAAAAACAAAGTGACATCGCCCGACTCGGTGGCCGGAATGATGCTGATGTCAAACGGCCGACTGAGGTCGACAAGCGCAGCAATCTCTGTTACTGGTATTTTGAATCGTCTGAAGCCTTCCACAGAAAGGCGCGTCAGAAATGGGATTTGGTACATCTTGCTCTGCGGGCGAATTTCGATGCTCAGGTCGACGGGTTTGCTCCCCGGAGCATAGACCTCCAGCAGAAAATAGCTTGGCTGCTCCCCGCAGCTGTTCTGGCCTAGGATCCAAGCACGGCGGCGATTCTGGAAGGCTGTAACCAGAGAATGGTCGCCGAGCTTGGCGTTCCGAAAGGGAATTCGTCTTAGAAGCTTGGTGGCGGCGTGATGCCAATACTCAATCCGATTGGCTTCCCGAAGGGAAAAAAGATGTGTGTGACCCGGTGCCCAGAGCTTGCCCCATTTCTTGAATGTGATGGCCGTGAGATACCCATACAGGGCTTGCTTTTCCTCCACGCGAAGGGTTCCTCTCAGGAAGCGGCGGCACTTGCCGTCGGAGCGGGCGGCGTAGAAATCGCAAGTGGAAAAACAGCCGGGCGCAGCGCATTCCGTACAATGCTCACCCCACTCGAGAATCGTCCTGCTGGTAATCAGCCCCTCAGGATCGCGTAGTTGGTGACGTACGAAATCGGGAACTTGCTCGGCCTGGACCGCTTCGCTTTCGATCTCAAACTCAAACATGACGGGTCTCTGCTTGACAGGATCGAAAAAAAGGTCTTAGTGCGTGAATCAGATAGACGATCGGGGATGCGTTTGGCGTAAGAGCTCAAACCTAAAACGCGGCTTCCCTTCTCGCGTAGGCCCCACATCAAACTCGAAGATTGCTTCGTAACCTTCCTTGACAAGGTCTTCGTGAATGCCCTGGTGGGGGCCGTAGGGGCGAAAATTGAACAGCTTGGGTACTACGGCATGGCGAGGGCGTGAGCTGTTCACCCCCGTTAGCCGGGAGGGGCTGTCGAAGGTCTCCAAGGGAGTATTGTTGATGGCAAGCCGTCGAATCGTTTGCACTCGTAGAGGCAAAAATAGAGTTGCCGCCACCCTGCCAAGGACTATATCGCCGTCTTTAACATAACGGGCAAGGGCGACTTGGCGGTCGGCCAGAGTGGTTTGCGCGTCAGCAAAATACTGTCCAATCACCCAACATTGGAAGAGCAGCAGAACCGGCAACAGAATGGCTGGAAAACGACCCAACACCAGGTGAGCAAACTGTTGCCCCTTCCTCCGAAAGGAGGCCAACAGCCAGAGGGCCAGGAGCCAAGCTCCCATGAAGAGTGTCCCGGCGGACCCGTACGCAATCCCAGGCTGGTCTCCCAAAGGCACATTTCGTCCGATCTCGACGATCAGGCGCGCTGTCCAAGGCTTGAGAACAAGAAAGAGCGGAAACGACAGAAGCGCCCAAAGGAGGAATGAAAAAATCCATCCACTCCATATGTGGGGAGGTGGAGGTGAGATACGCAGTTCCGTCGACGTCAGAGCCCGAGAGAAAAACAGACCGCCAAGAATCGCCATCCCTGGAGTAGTCGAAAGATAGCGGTAATCCGGCTGAAGAGGATAGGTGCAAATGACAAGCCAAGCGCTGAGAACCCACGTCGCCGACGCGATTTCCAATGCGCTCATTGATTGGAGCGTGGCTCGAATGCCTGCCCGAAACCGCAGCAAGAGCCAGAGAAAATAAAACCAAACCCCGGCGATCAGTGCGGGTGACCATTTCGCGATTCGCCAGAACACAGGAGAAAAATAACCTTCTTCGCCGATCTCCAAAGAAACGAGTGCCCGTCCTGGAATAGTCAGAACCTGTCTCCAATCCATTCCATAGGTGCCCTTTTCGGTTGAAAAGTTCAGCCGGACGGCTTCCCAGTTCGGAGAGAAATGGACGAAAAACAGAACACTCAGGACGAGAAAAAGGGCCGCGAGAGCCAGCATCGCCCGGAAGCGAGTCTGCTGCTGCTCTTGAGAACTAGGATCGGCACTTTGTTTCGAGCGCCCAACACAGTAGACAGCCAGTCCTGCCAACGTCAGCGGAACAAACCCGATGAGAAGGGCGGTGGGTTTCACTGCAACTGCCATGGCCATTGCGACACCTGACCCGAAGGCTGCAATCCTAGACTCTCGGCCTAACATCCAGAGACCAAAGGAAGCAACGATGAAGAACGCCTGCATCGGTTCGGGCAGGCCGAGGCGACCCTCTGACCAGAAAAAGGGATTCAGCCCCAAGAGGGCTGCGGCCAGGAGAGCTTCTCTGCGTCCGGCAAGGCGCCAGACCAAGAGGGCAACAATAACCACGATCAAGATGTTGGCGATTGCTGAGACGATCTGGGTTTGTGGTATCCCCACTCCCCATCTCACGTAGACTTCCTTCAACACCCAGGTATAGGCAGGAAGCAACAGGTATGACATCCCGAAGTCACCGGACAGGTAATCGTTAAACAATACCTTTGCCCGCGCGCTGCTTGCCCACCATCCCCCATCAACAATGAACGCTTCCTCTACCCAGTAAGGCGGATCGGCATCGATGAAAGCAAGGTGCGAAACCACAACCACGAAAAGAAGGCACATGAGCAGGACGACGCCTGTAGCCCTGCCTGCCAAGCGCGACGCGCGGTCAGAAGCTGTCAAGGAGGTTGATGTCTCGAGAAACACTGTCGAATTCATCTAATCTTGCCTCGTTGAAGGAGGCGTGGGGCCAGACCCCAGATCTCGGGTTGCTTCTCCGGCACGATCCTACCGCCCCCAACCGGGCCAAGAGATCTCTCTTCCGACCTTGCCAATATCCACAGCAGAGGTAGGAGAAGGAGAAGAGAAAAGACAAAAAACACGACCCCACCGCGGCGATGCAGGGTGCCGGTGAGAAACCCCGCGTCTATGTGCATGGCCAGCAGGGACAGCGTAACAATCCTCACTGCGTTCTTCAGGACGACGACAGGAATGATTGCCAAACTGAAGATAGACCGCCTCCAGACTCCGCGAAGAACGAGATGACTTGCAATCAGACTGGTGATCAGAAGACCCAAACTTGAGCGGATTCCGCTGCACTCTTTCGCGATTTCGACCGTGAATGCCGGCAAGACAAACGTGAAGCCGTCCCGGAGAGCAGGGACCCCAACTGCGCGGAAGAGCAAGTGAGTCGCCTCCGCCGATCCGTGCTGCAAAAGGGCGACAACCACCTCGACAGCAGGGGAAGGGATCGGGACCAGAAACAACAAGAGCAGGAGGGGAAATAGAGCAGCGCGAAATGCACGAGTGCCATAAAGGAAGATAAAGCCGGCAATCCAGACTGCCACGAGAGAGAGAACTCTGATGGAGAGACGATCGTCATCGCTGACACCGAGGCGGATCTGTCCACTCAATTGATAGACAGCGCTCGCGGTTAGAAAGAGTGCGATTCCAATCGCGTTCGACATCGGGGACGGGTGGACCACACGGAAGATCTCGTCTTTCCGTCTGAACAATAGGCAAACGCTCACAACGGGAATGAGCAGTGCGTGTGAGTGATGCTCGTGGTTAAGCGAGAAACTCGCCAAAGCAGCAATCGTCGGCAATGCGATGAGCACAGACAGGGCAACCAGCAAGACATAGCGCCGATGAGCGTGTGTGATCACAACCGCCTTCAGTGATGAACGACTATCGTTGTTTCTCGTAGGTCGTGCGGAAGGCCGCCGTTCCTTCTAGTTCGCAGATTTCTTGCACGGTGCAGAAGGAGGAATCGATGCTTGTGCGATGTGGGGCATCCACCTTCTCACCAAGAGCCAGCCTCCAAAGACCCCAAGCAACACGATGAGTATTGTGATGACCAACTGTCGTGCTGCCATCGCATAGTAGAGTCGAATGAACGCCCGTCCGGGTCTTGTCCGAGACAGCGTAAGGTCGCGGAAGTCTGCCATCCTTCGGAGGAAGCCGGCGCGGATGCTTGACTTCGATACGTTGATGGCAGAACTGTTAGGAGCGTCCTCATATTCAACGGTCACGTGCTTTGACCCCTTGGGTGGCACCGCTACCTGCAGCGTGAGTTGCCCGTCCACAATGCGATAAGGAACCGGAATTCCCCCCACTGTGACTGAGCGAACGTGAGGGATGTTGTTTTCCTCTTTCTTTACCGTGAACATAAGCCTGCGGTTCGTGGGATTATCAAGACAAATGGTGCTGGCAAAAGCTTTCACTTCGTACTCGCCCGGCCGAGTAAGCCGTACGAGATAAAAGTGGTCGGTGATTCGTCCCAAGCTCTGCCAAGCCACGTTCGGTTCGATTTCGTTGACTGCTTGGGCCACTGGATTGAAGGCATCAATGCCTTTGAAGAAGAAATCGTGGTGCGCATAGAAGAGCAATGGATTGTCGAGGAACGCGTTCATTGCCACGAGCAAACGGAACCCGGGTGTTTCTGCCGGGTACCGCATGGCGCTGGGGAAATTGCCGAAGCGTAAAGTCACCGACCGCAAATGAGCCGTGGAGGATGCGGGGTTGTTGGCCGTCCAGACGAAATTGCCGGCGTTAACCGTCGCTTTCAAGTGATGTTTCTTGAGCAGAGCCAGAACGTCTGCGGAGGCAGGTTTGTGGGGGAATACCATTACCGGGTCGTAGGGAAGCCCCGTAAGGCTGCTGAATCTTGCCATGCGGGCAAGCGCTTGTTGGATGCTTGCCTCATGGACCCTCAACGGCCGCTCATCCTCAAACTCATGGCCATCGTGATTGTTGCCGTGGATGGCAACGGAAAAACGCTCCCGAGAGCTGCGGATCAGTGAGACGACGTCAGGTTGACTACGGTCAAAGTTCCAGGGGATGAAGGCAATGGTCGTATGGAAGTTGGCCTTCCGCATCTCGTTCAAGAGGCCCGCGAAACTCAAGTTTCCGTAAGGTTCGGTCAGCCACGGATCATCGATGGTGAGATTGGCAAAGCGACGAAAGCTATGCCAAGCCCGCTCGCCGGCGGCATAGCGGATGAACATCAGCAAGGGGATAACGTGGGAAGCATCCAAATCGCCAACTGACTCGACATGGGCGAGAAAGAATATCTCCTGTCGGTTGAGAATTGCCATGGCGAAGGCAGGATACTTCGAATGCTCCACATGCAATTGCAGAATCACTTGCAAGTCAGCCTGCATGCCGAGAACGAGACCACATGCCTTGCGCGCATTCAGCGGTAACTCCTGGCCAGCGAGTTGACGCACGACACTCTTGGGACGACCTCCGATGGCGTAAGATGACTGCCCAAGGGGGGTGGGCAACACTTTGCAGGCTTCGACCGTCCCACCTGACCAAGCTCGGAGGAGTTCTTGCTTCATCCCCTCGTTGACGTCAAGAAGCAACAGAGGAATATTTCTTCCCTCTCGGCGCTCGAGAGCAGCCAGAACCTCATGCCGGTTCAGGGCAAAGACGGCGTTTCCAGTGACAACCGCCGCCACTGTCTTCGGATCACGCAAGTTTTGCTGCAAGTGAGCTTGGAATCCGTGGGCATCGATGGACAGCACGATCATCCGCAGGCCATAGAATTCCGCAGCGAGTGCCACCCTGTGCCTCGTGGCGGGGGAATCCGCAGGTGCATGGACGAAGACGACGTCGGCAGCAGTGACTGCATTGCATGGCCAAACGAGAAGCGTGGCCAGGAGGAGCCCGTATTGCGATAAGCGGGTAGCTTGTTTTGCCACAGTCGTGGTTTGGACTGGCATGCGCACAGCCACGAAGGCTAGGCCATATGTTTGTAGAGCAGTTTCCCCGCCGCAGTTAGGAGCCTGACGGGCAGCTTCGCCCATGGAATACTGCCCGGAAGTAGACCGCGCCCATTCCCCTGCCCCGCCGAAGCTTTGAGGGGATAGCGATAGTAGCTGATTCTGGAGGAACGTGCTCCCAAACGACTCTTAAACCGGATCAGTCCCGTGTTGTCAGCGTCAGAACGCCCCAAGTCCAAGGTTGACGCCCCCGAGTTTTTTGCATCCTGAATCGTTACCCAGAACAGAAAGGGGATTCCACCCAGGTTGTGGAATCGCGAATCCGAGCATCCGTATTTGTACGTCACGCAGTTCTTGTAGTTAAGAGTGAGTATGCTGGCAATCGGCAGACCATCTTTGGAGGCAACCCGAACTTTCATCTTGTCTCCCAGACACAGGGAAAGATTACGGAACCAATCCAAGGGCTGCGGAAGCAGCCCCTGGCGCCGTCGGGTCTGAACCAACAGATGGTAGAACTTGTGAAGAATAGATTCGGAACGTCCTTCCTCGTAGAACAACCTCTCGCGCTGTGCACGTCTGATCTTTCGTTGCACGCAGCTCTCGTGAAAATTCCCGAAAAGCGTGTCCGCAGGAGGGCGAAGATCCAACACATGAAAGGAGTACGAGTGGCTCTGCACCAGGCCCACCTTCTCCGGCGAGTCCTTGCCGTTATCAGACAAGGGCCTAAATTCGATGTACTCCCAATCTTCCCCGCGAGCGCTTTTCACGAGCGCATCAAGAAGAAGCCGCAGGTCACTGTGAGTATCTACGAGGGGATGGCAGTGATCAGCAAACGGGAGCGAAATCAACCGACAACCGGTCAGTAGGCTCCTGACTCGGCAGAACACCAGTCCATTCTGCAACGGCTCGCGGGGACTAGTGGTCGTCAGGCCAACCGACTGGAAGCCATAGGTACAGTTGAGAGAGCGCAGCCATTCGGGGGAATGAAACACAGAGGCGTTCGGATGGCGCTCCAAGAATTCCGCCCACCGAGAATCATGAATGGGATCAAACCAGTATATTGCCATTTTGCTCTACGTGATCTCGGTGATTAAAAGGATGACGAGCTTAGGCCAGATAAGATCCTTAGGAGGACGATCAGGAAAGCTTTTCCAGAACTGCCATCCCTGGAGCCAGTCCCTGACGAGCCTCAGCGGTGGCAGGTGCTCGCAGCCGCGCATAGGCAACCGACATGGCCGCCACAATCCAGAACATGTACGCGTTCTGTCCCCAGCCGTAGATAGCGACGTTGCTCATCAAGAAGCAAAAGGCCAACCCGTTGGTGAAGAACACCAAGCTGACATTCCGATCCGGTCCGGGCAATCTGATAAAGCTCTGCCAGCTCACAAATACAGCTTTCAGTAGTAGCGCGCCGATCAGCAAAAGCCCCACAAACCCTGTTTCTACCATGAGCTCGATCCAAGAACTGTCACAACTGCGGAACCGATAAAGGGTTCCCTGGAATTCTCCTTCCAAGCCCAAGTCGTAAAAGGACCGTGGTCCGTATCCCCAGAGTTGCCGATCTAGGCCACGGTTTACTGCGTTCAAGGAAACACTGAGGAGAGCATAGCGATACTGATAGGAAGCCCCGATATAGGAGTCCGGGTTGAATGTTGCCTGGTAGCGGTTCTTGATCGTCTCCAGAACCCCTGGCCGGGATAAAAAGATGAACATCGTGAGCGCAGCTATGAAGATCAAATGCTTTCGCATCGCCCTGTAGAACATAAACAGAAAGCCTAGGGAGAGCGCCAGAGCCAGCCACGGACCTCTGCTTTCTGTCTTATAGATATTGAGAAACATCAGAAGAATGCCCGCCCACAAGAGAATCCGCCGCACTCTGCTTCGGGCGAGCACGACCAAATGCAGCGCCAGAGGGATGGCAAACGCCAACGCCCCGCCAAAAAGGATGGGATGAGGAAACGTGGAGCGAATTCTCACTCCTCTCTGGGCATCTACCAGCGGACCTACCACCGTGCCGAAACGATGCTCAACGCGGGGGAAAACGTCCATTACACTCCAAGATTGATAGAGTTCGAGCACACCGAAAAGAGAGCACACAACCACAGCCACGACCATGGCAAGTGAAATTCGGTCGATAGTTTCCGTGGCCGAAATCGTTTCTACCAGGAGGAAGTAGAGGAAGAAATACTCGATCGCTTGGGCGATGGTGGCTTTCAGACTTACAGTCGGAACAACCGAGAAGAGGGTCGCGATTGTGGTCCAGCCGATTGTCAAAAGCATCAGGTATTTCAACGGATCCTTGCGGGGTCCTGAAAACCTCCGTCGGCTCAGTTTCTTCGCGAAGAAGAAGACTCCGATTGCAACAATGGCTATTCGATGAGTGGTGAGATCGAACCAGTCAGCAGGGCGTATAAGAGAGTCGACCGGAATGAGCACCATTGCAAACACCAGAAAGGGCAACGCCCGCTCCAATCCTCGCGTGGCGACGAGGAAAACGAGCGTGGCCACTATTAGCAGATTCAGGATGTGAACGAGCATAGTGTCGCCATGATTGCGGGAACTGTGTGCGACAGAATGCGAAATTACCTAATCGCTAACGCGGACGGTGACTCACCTTCCAAGAAGATCCGGTGCCACAATTCCAGTACGGCAAGTGAAAAGATCTCTTTTGCATAGGCGGCCTGGTTTGCACTCTCGCGCAAGAGCCGCTGGATCTGTCCTTGGCGGAAGTAACCCCGTTGGGTGGTTCTTCGGTCGGTTAGCAATTCCCAGAACAGTTTCGGGGCATCCTGCTGAATCCACGAGATATACGGGACGGGGAATCCGGCCTTTTTTCTTTGAAGGACGTCAGTGGGGACTTTCCGTAGGAGGGTCCTCTTGAGTAAGTATTTCAACGAAAAACCTCTCAGCTTGCATTCAGGACGGAGCGAGGCGGCAAACTCCAAGATGTGGTGATCCAACAAGGGGACGCGGAGCTCGACGGAATTGGCCATGGTCATCTTGTCGGCCTTGATGAGCAGGTCGTCCGGCAGCCATGTCTTGTAATCCACATACAGCATTTGATCCAGGATCGGCCGCCCTCCGACAGCCGTGAAGAACTCGGTGGCAGCAGTGGAGAAGCCATTCAACCGAATGCGGTCCTGAAACTCTGGGGTATAGATCTCCGCCTTGCTGTGATTGAAGAAACTCAATGGAGTAGCCGTCCGACTGAAGTAATACTTCTGCATGGGAACCATCATTAACTTGCCGTATCGGGCGAGGCGATTGCTGCCGATCAGTTGGCCGAGGCCTGCTGCGACGTGTGACGCAGGTGTTCGAAGGGGGCCGAGTATGCCCTTTACCCGTTCAAGCCACACTAGATTGCGATAGTTCGGATAGCCGGCGAACGCCTCATCTCCGCCTTCGCCAGAAAGCAAGACCGTGACGTGCTCCCTGGCCAGCTTCGAAACGTAATAGAGCGCGACGCCTGGCGGCTCGCACACCGGCTCTTCCATGTGCCAGACGTAGTTGGGAAGAAAAGCAAGGAAATCTTTGGCTGAGATGGTGATGTCGTAGTGCTCTGTCCCGTAGCGTGCGGCTGCCAGGCGGGCGAAAGGGCGCTCGTCTATGCAGCCGGGAGCATCGAATCCGATCGTGAACGTCTTCACCGGGCGCTCGGTGGCGTCTACGGCATAGCTGAGCATGGCGGTTGAATCGACACCGCCGCTCAGCAGAACACCCACCGGCACATCGCTAATCATGTGCGCGCGCACTGTACGTGCCAGGAGGTCGTCCAACTCTTGCGCGGATTCCTTGATATCCCGCCGATGGCGCGCGTTCGAGAAGCGCAGGTCCCAGTACTGTTTAGTCTGCACTCGGCCGTTCCGGGCCGTGAGGTAATGACCGGGCTTCAGCTTGAGAAGGCGCCGCAGGAGAGTCCGCTCGCCCGGGAGATAAAGGTGAGTGAGAAACCGATCCAGGCTCTCCTCTTCGAGTTCAGCGCGGACAGCGGAGTCTGCGAGAATTGCCTTAAGCTCGGAGGCAAAGAGCAAGAACTCGGGGGAGAGATAGTAGTAGAGCGGCTTGATTCCCACGCGGTCTCGGGCCAGGAGAAGGAGCCTCTCCCTTTCATCCCACAGCGCAAAACTGAACATGCCCTGCAGCTTGGCGACAGCGCTCTCGCCACATTCCTCATAGAGATGAACAATGACTTCAGTGTCGGTGGTCGTGCGAAACCGATGACCCTTCGCAACTAGGAAGGATCTCAGTTCCTGGTAGTTGTAGATCTCGCCGTTGTAGACAACCCAGACGGTGTCGTCCTCATTCGCAATCGGTTGCTTGCCTGTAGTCAGATCGATGATCTTGAGCCGCCGATGCCCCAATCCCACCCCGCGTGAGAGAAACAGACCCTGATCGTCCGGGCCACGGTGTTGGAGAGTCTGCGTCATCTTCGCGATGATCTCTCGCTCAATGGGACGATCAGGGTCAGCCAGTGCTAGTTTTCCGCAGATTCCGCACATCAGATCTTTCCCAACACTTCGGCTCTACGACCAGCTCTTCCCAATGCCTGGGCCCATTGTTCAAACCCCAGTGACCAGGTGAGAATCCTGCGCCACTTGCGAAATGCACTCTGTCTCCGATCCCGATCGAAGAACCCAAACGGCAGGAGGAGAGTCAAAGCCAACAAGAGCAGACGAATAACAGCGCTCCCGGTCATGCCTGCACGGTACAGCAGAGCGTAACTGCTTCCTCTCCATTTCTGGAGAAATTGGAAGACCGACTGGCGCATCACAATGTGAGAAAAACCGTCGTCTTTCGCCTTTTTTGTACTCTGCCCACCGTAGTGCACGACGGAGGCGTCAGCGACATAGTGAACCTCGTATCCAGCCTGGCGAATCTTCCAACAGAGGTCTAAGTCTTCTCCGTACATGAAATAGTCTGTGCTGAAAAGCCCAACCTTCTCGAACACTTCCCTCTGGATCAGCAAACAAGTTCCGGGAACCGCTTCAACCACAACACTGCCTTTGTTTTTCTCAAACAGTGGCCGAATCCCCCAGATTCTTAATCGAGGGAAACACCGCTTTAGCCAGTCGGTATCTAGGAGCTGGTTCACAACCGTAGGAAAGCGATGAATGCAAGTTGTTTGCACGGTAAGATCTCGGTTCAGTAGCTTGCAACTGACAGCTCCGATTCGTTCCGACGCCTGAAGGGCGGCGTAGAGAGTTTGAATCGCTCGTCCCAAGATTCTCGTATCGGGGTTCAGGAACAGGATTGTCCTCCCGAACGAATGCGCGAAGCCCAGATTATTGCCGCGCGCAAAGCCGACATTCTCGTCACTTCGCACAAGGCGTACAGAAGGAAACTGCCTCTCCAGAATCTGACAAGAATCATCCGAGGACGCATTGTCCACCACCACGATCTCGTACATCAGACCAGCGAGCGAGGATTGAATGCTGGCAATGCACTCCGCTGCGTCTCGGCCTGAGTTCCAATTGACGATGATGATGCTGAGATCCATCTAGCCCGACAGGTCCGTGGTTATCGCTGGTCTGAGTGTCTACTTCCAGATCGTCTCGCGGAAAAGGAGTCGGTGGAGTTGCTGGCGGCGCAGATAGCGGATCATATCCTTATCGTCCAGTCGAGGAATGCGGCGAAAATAGCCGCTGACGAAACCGTAGAGGAGTCCTATGGCACCCACCAAGACGGGCCTTTCGGGCAGTCGTTTCAGACACCTTGCCAGCATGAAAAGTGGATGGTACCCAGCGATGTAGCTTGCGCGACCGTTCTTTACGGCGTTCCGCCACATCCCCTCTGCGGCCCCCGTGTAGCGGTAGTGCAAGACTTTCAGATGAGGGAACGTCAAGGTTTGCCAACCGAGCATATTGGCCTTCACTTCGTCAACCGTATCCCAGCCGGGGATGGAGTGTAAACCGCCGATAGCCTGCCAACACTCTCGCCGATAGATTTTGGTCGCGCCACGCACATGAAATGCGGGGCAGAGCTCGGGTTCCAGGGTTCCGTTCCGACAGTGATAGATTGTTCCCCCGGCAATTCCGAGTCTGGGATTCTTGGCAAACTCGTGAAAGCAGCGTTCGAAATAATCCGTTTCGAAGCCAAGGTCGGCATCGAGTTTGACGACAAAACTCCAATCCAGTGACCCTACCAGCGAAAAACCAACATTGAAGGCCTGAATCACACCGCTACCGGGCTCACGAAATCCGCGATTCGGTCTCTGTACCAAACTCATCCACGGAACGCGCTGCGCATAGCGCTGGATGATCTCGGCTGTGCCATCTTCGGAACCGTCGTCGACAATCACCCACTGCCGAGGCGTAACACTTTGCCTAAGCATACTCGCGATGGTATTTTCGATGTACTGCGCCTCGTTGCGTGCGGGGGTGATAACAACATAGCGAATCTGGTTTCGCTGGGGAGCAAAACTCATGACTTCCGGAGGTGACCTCAACTTGCTTGACTTAGAGCACTGACTGCGTGTCCGTCTTATGGATGAATTCCGTCACTTCGGTGGCAATGTGGTGTTGCTGGGCGGGGGTGAGCTCTGGGTAGAGGGGGAGGGAGAGAACCTCGCGGGCGGCCTTTTCGGCCACGGGGAAGTCGCCCTCGCGATACCCGAGGGAGCGATAGGCGTTCTGCAGATGGAGCGGAATGGGATAGTGGATGCCGGTGGCGATGCCGGCATCCGCCAAGTGCGCACGGAGCGCGTCGCGGTTTTCACTGCGAACCACATAGAGGTGGTAGACTCCCCGCGACCAGGACGGCTCGTAAGGCACGGTCAAGCCGTTGGGACCGGAAGCCAGAAGTTCGTTGTAGCGTGCGGCTAGGTCGCGGCGTTTCTGATTCCACTCGGGGAGATGGCCGAGCTTGATGCGTAGGATGCCGGCCTGAATGGCATCGAGTCGACCGTTATAGCCTTCGAACTCATGGTAGTACTTCTGCGCTTGTCCGTGGTCGCGCAGCATCTGGACTTTCTGCGCCAATGCCGCGTCGTTGGTCGTGACGGCGCCGGCTTCGCCGCAGGCCCCCAGATTCTTCCCCGGATAGAAGCTGAACGCAGCGGCACGGCCGATGGAACCGGCTTTGCGCCAGCGATTTTTCTTAGCCGAGAAGTATGCAGCGCCGTGCGCCTGGCAGGCGTCCTCGATGACCATTAGGTTGTAGCGCTCGGCCAGCTCGAGGATTGGATCCATCTCCGCCATCTGACCATAAAGATGCACGGGAACAATCGCGACAACTGGAGTGTTGTACTTAAGACTGATCAGCCGGCCGCTTTGCGGGTCGAACGAGCAATGAGTTTCAAGATACTGTCGGAGCCGGTCGGGATCCATGTTACGGGTACGTTCGTCCACATCCACGAACTCTGTGTGGGCACCGGTCTGCGAGATGGCCTCGACCGTGGCAATGAACGTGTTCGGGACTGTGACGATGGTTTCGCCCGGCTGGATCCCTGCGGCGAGGAGGGCAAAGCGCAAGGCATCGGTGCCGCTGCCGACCCCAATGCAATACTCCACATCGCAGAACTGTGCGAACTCGCGCTCAAAGGCTTCGACCATCGGGCCGCCGATGAACCCGGCCGTGCGCAAAGCGGTCTTGAAGGTCGCGACCAATTCTTCTTCGAGCGCCGCATGCTGGGCGGCGAGGTCAAGCAAGGGAATCTTTTCGTCCACACTCATGGAGCGACTTTGACCTCGGCAGCGATGGAGCGCAGGAAGCGGGCGGGGTTGCCAGCGACCACGGCGTTTGGGGGAACATCGCGGGTGACGACGGCGCCGGCACCGACGATGGCGTTCTCGCCAATCGTGACGTTGGAGAGGATGGTGGCGCCGGACCCGATCGAGGCACCTCGCTTGACGACGGTCGGCTCGACTTTCCAGTCTTTTTCCGACTGGAGTTCGCCCGCGGCATTGGTCGCGCGGGGATAGGTGTCGTTGATGAAGATCACGCCATGGCCGATGAACACGTTGTCCTCGATGGTGACGCCTTCGCAGATGAACGAGTGGCTGGAGATCTTGCACCGGCGACCGACCCGAGCATTCTTCTGGATCTCGACGAAGGGCCCGATCTTGGTGTCGTCACCGATTTCGCAGCCGTAGAGATTGATGAACCGGGAGAGCCGGACATTCTTCCCCAGCTTGACGTCGGGGGCGACGGAGAGAAGTTCGCTCACAGGTAGGTCAACGCTCCCATATTCCGGACGGACTTATCGGCAGCCTCGAGCATCTTGACCACGCGCAAGCCGGCCACCCCATCGTTGATCGGCCTGCGGTTGTTCACTACCGAGTCAACGAAATAAGCTAGCTCGAGCCGCAGTGCTTCGGTCTGATCCACGCGCGGCGCCCACATATCGCCGGAGCGGTAGCTGACGAGCAATTCGTAAATGCCCGCCCCATTCGTGACATCCACGCCTTTGTCATAAACTTTGATCTTTTCGTCCGCCTCGAGGTCGTTCCATACCAGCATGCGTTTTTCGCCCCCGATCAAGGTCGTCCGCACCTTGACCGGCGAGAGCCAGTTCACGTTGACGTGGGCGATGATGTTGCGCGGGAAATAGACGGTGATGAAGGCCACATCGGTGAGGTTGTTCAGATGCGTGGCGCCGGTCGCGACCACGGCCTCCGGCTTCTCCTGAATCAGGTAGTCCATGATGGACACGTCGTGGGGAGCCAGGTCCCAGATGATGTTGACGTCATGCTGAAAGAGGCCCAGATTCACGCGAGTCGAGTCGTAGTAGTAAAGCTCTCCGAGCACATCGTCGTCGATCAACTGCCGGATCTTGCGCACGGCGCCGGTGAACAAGAAGGTGTGATCCACCATGAGGGTGAGGTTTTTCTTCTCGGCCAGCTCGATCAACTCTTCTCCCTGCGCGGACGTAGAGGTCAGAGGCTTTTCGACGAAGACGTGCTTTCCGTTTTCGAGCGCGGCCTTGGCAAGCTCGAAATGGGTCCAGACAGGGGTCACGACAGCAACGGCATCGATGTCGGGCGCCGAGAGGATTTCCGACACCTGCGTGGTGGTGTGGACGTAGGGATAAAGCTGCCGGGCACGCGCCAGAGTTTCGGGTCGGCGGTCGCAGACGGCCACGACTTGGGCTTCTTCCAGAGAATGCAAGTTGCGCACTACATTCGGGCCCCAGTAACCATAGCCAATGACACCAAACCGGAGTCGAGATGATTCGCTTGCACCGGAACCCAACGTGGCGACGGTGCGCTCTGAGGAAATCTGCGCGCCGCCATTCCCGCCTCGCGTGGTGCCCGGCTCTCGATAGGATTTCCGCGATAGGCGTGAACGTGCGTTGGCCGTAGAACGGCGCACAGACATCAGAGGTATCTCTCCCGAGAGCACAGCGGAGGGCGGAGAGTATTCAAACGAGCAGACTCGCGGAAAGAATGCATCGCCTCAGTAGGCACCTTCACCGGAAAGGATGGCGCGCGGAGTTTGGAGGAGGATCTTAAGGTCAAGCCACAGCGACCAACCCTTGGCGTAGCGCAGGTCGAGCCGCACCATGTCGTTAAACTTCATACGGCTGCGACCGCTGACCTGCCAGAGGCCAGTGATGCCGGGCTTGACTTCGAGCACGCGCCGTCGGTGCCACAAGTCGTAGGATTCGAACTCATAGGGGATGGGCGGTCGCGGGCCGACCAGCGACATCTCCCCTTTGAAGACATTCCACAACTGCGGCAGCTCATCCAGGCTGGTCTTGCGCAGGAAGCGACCGATCGGCGTGACACGCGGGTCGTCTTGAATTTTGTAGACCGCAGTGCCTTTCTTCTTCCCTGCCTCTCCCTTCATCTGCCCGGCGATGAACCGCTGGACGAATTCCTTGTGAATGTGAGGATCGTTGCTGACGTACATGGAGCGGAACTTGAGGAACGTGAAGCGGGCGCCGCCCCGCCCCACGCGTTCCTGACGAAACAGGACGGGGCCGCGCGAAGTCAGCTTGATGGCGGCCGCAATCCCAAGAAATACGGGCGAGCAAACCAGAAGGGCAAGGGAGCTGCCCACGATATCGATGGCCCGCTTGATGGCATGGGAGATTTTCTGGCCAGAATTGCGCTCCTCCAAATCGGGAAACAAGGCCGAGGCGATTGTGTGGGGTCGATCTTGCTGGTCATTTCCCTCGGGGAAAAAGTAAAAAGAGAGTCGGATCTGCTCGCCCGCCAGCCCCAGTGCCGGGCGAAGGGCCGCCGTGATCTTGCCGCGGATGATTTCGACGAGCGTCGGCTTGGGAAGGGAGCCGACCTCGGTGAAGAGGATTCCCAAGCGAGAGTTTTCCTTGTGCCAGCCGAGGACATCTGTCTCGCGGATGGCGGAAGCCAGAGCAGAAGTCAGGCCAGGGAAGAGCTTCTCTCTCGCCGCAGCATCGGAGAAGAACGGCGCCTCCAGGAGCATCAATAGAAAGGGTTTCCGCGAGCGCTCGGTTCGCTGTCGTTCCCAACTGAGCATGCGGATAAACAAGTCTTGCGGGAGGACGTGCTGATGGCCGTTGCGGGCATAAGCCACAAGAAGGCGGGGCAAGCCACCGGTTTGCGTCTGAGATTGTCGCCTGCGGAGGAGCGGCATTCTCATCTGCAAGTGCTCTAGGCAGCCACCGGAGCGCTCGCAGCTTGCGCGCGTGCGGACACAGGCCGGGGTCGCTGCCAGTCTGGGAGCGGAGTCACCCAGTCGGCATCGACCTCGAGGGCAACCGAGCGCCGAAGAAGCGTGACCGAAAGGATGAGACGAGAGTGACCTTTGAAATCAACCAAGATACCTTCCAGCCCAGAGAGGGAGCCGTAGTCGAGGCGCACCCACTGGCCGACGCGGAGAAACGGCCAGGGATGCGCCGGCAAACCCGACTTGACGGCCGCTTGCAGCGCCGCGATTTCCGCTTCCTCAACCGGCACGGGCGAGCGAGCTGTCCCCACGACCTGAATTACGCCCGGTGTAGTCAGGATGGGCAAGCGGTTGACGGGATCGAATCGGCAAAACAAATATCCGGGGAACAAGGGAAGAGTGACTTGCTTGATGCGGTCCGACCAGCGGCGGCGACACTGATAAGTAGGCAGGAACCATTCGTAGCCTTTTCCGGTCAGGAACTCAGCGACACTTCGTTCGTGCCGCGCGCGGACTTGCAAGGCGAACCAAGGATGGGTGGCACTTTCAGAGTCCATTCTGACTTCGGATTACCTCCCCGCGATGGGCGGCAAGGACTTGCAACTGGCTGAAATCTCCGGACAAGCTACCGCCGCAAGAGTCACACTCTTACCGCTCAATCGTTCGCAATTCGCCTGCCAGAAGAGAGCGGTCAGAGGGGCACGAATACTGCGTGGTTGACCGACTAATTACTTGAAACAATGGGGGTTAGCAGGACCGAGCGTGACGCCGTTATCCTGGCAGCTTTGACTCCTTTTCTTCGCCTAGAGGTGAAAGGTGAAAAAAATTGCTCTATTGCCGTAAAGATGGTGCCCCCCGCAGTTGCTGGTCAGGCGCCTCGCGCTCCGGATGTCTGCGGGCTAGGGATTGGGGATGGTGGCAGAGACTTCGTTGGAAAAGACGCTTTCGACGAAGCTGCCGTCGACAGCGGTCGTCACATAAAAGTAGGTCTGACCCGACTGCACGGTTTCGTCAGTAAAGCTCAGGCCAGCAATCAAGCTGGCGTTAAGTTTGAGGTAGGGGCCTCCGGATCGGCTTCCGCGATAAACATTGTAGCCGATAACGTTGGAGGAGCTGCTTGCGTCCTACTGCAATTGAACCGAGTGTGCGCTTGGCTTTCCGCCGCCACTTGCGCCTCCACCACAAGCGGGCAACACGGTTAACAGGCAAGCAAGAAGAAGTGCTTTCCCTGGCCTTTTAGGCGCTTTGTTCACGTAGAGTGCTTCGCCTTCGCGGGCGTTTGTTATTGCTCTAGTCAGACAATTCCCCTCTGGGGCTCGTCTGAACCGGTTCGAAGGGCTTGCTCGGAGATTGGTTGTCTGCGCTACGGATTGGGTATGGTGGCAGAGACCTCGTTGGAAAAGACGCTTTCCACGAGGCTGCCGTCGGCGGCAGTTGCTACGTAGAAGTAAGTTTGACCGGACTGCACCGTAGAATCGGTGAACGTCAGACCTGCGACCAAGCTTGAGTTGAGCTTGACATAGGGACCACCGCTGCGGTCGCCGCGGTACACATTGTAGCCCGCGATCCCTGGTGACGTGCTCGCATTCCACTGCAACTCAACCGAGTGCGTCCCGCCTCCGCCGCTGCCCCCGCTGGAGAAACTTCCTCCCGACTCACCCAGACCACAGCCCGCGGCAGCAACGGTCAAACAGACACAGAGAAGAAGACTGGACGCCTTGGCAGTTGCTGGGTTCACGCAATCCTCCTCACTGACCAGTGCTACTCTCCGCTCTGTGATCCAGTCTGCTCGGGCACTGCGAAGTGATGGAAATCCGCCCTACACTTTCGCCGGAGATTAGTCATGCGCGTGACCCGTGTCAAGAGGAAGGCAGCCGAGCGATTGCACCGGTGCTAAGAACGTTGGGGCTTGGGCGAACGCGCGCCTGCCTTCACCTCGGATCGGGGACTGGTGTAGTAGCGACCATAGTAGCGATGCTGGTTGGCGGTTGCCTCGTTGAAGACCACGCCGATGAGCTTGGGATTATCCAAGGACTCGAGAGCTTTGTGCAGGAGCTTGACCGGAGTGGTGCCTTCGCGGATGACGAGCAACATCCCATCGGTCAGGCGTGCCCACACGTTGACATCCGCCAAGGGAAGCAACGGTGTGGAATCCACCACAATCCAGTCGAACCAACTGGAAAGCTGTGTGATGAGCTCGGCAAGGCGGGGCGATTGCAGGATTTTCAGCGGTTCCTCTGTCGGTGCACCAGCCGGAAGGAACCAGAGCGGGACTCCATTCAACCGATAGAGGTAGCGCGCAACCGATTCCTCAGCCTGCCCCCACTCGTTGATTCCCCGCAGCCTCCCCAGGCCAAACAGCTGCGACAGACTCGGCTGACGCAGATCCCCTTCGACCAGAAGCGTGCGGAGTTTCGCCTGCGCCAGGACGAGGGCGAGATTAGCTGCGACCAAGCTCTTCCCCTCGTCCACGACGCTGCTGGTGACGAGCACTTTCTTGATTCCCTTCTGGGCCTGCAGGTGCCGCAGGCGCGTGCCGAGCAAGCGGAATTTCTCCGCGCCCAGACTGTGTTCATCGGTGAGCGTGACCAGACGGCTCTCCGGGCGCACGACAGGCTGCAGCACACGAATCTCCTCCAGGCCGAGAGACTCGCTTTCGACGGCACGGAGCAGGTCGGCCACCATAGGAGCAGATTCCCCCGGGAAGGAACCCTGGCCGACACGTTCGTGCTCGGATTGCCTCAGGGCTTCATAGAGGCGGCTCATGACGTGTGACTCCCCCCGGCAGGTACGGCGTCGATCGGCGCGGGCTTCACTTCCCTGCCCCCTTCCAGCGATTCCAGCATCTGCAACAACATCTTCAGGACTGCCTTGCGATTCTCGGTTTGTCCGTTGTCGGCGCTTGTCGCCACGGCCTGTTCCGGCTGGAGACGGAAATCGGCTGCGATTTCCTCGATGACTTCCGGATCCACGCTGCGGGCCTGGCGGGCGTAGGCCGCGATGAGACCATTCTCACACAGCGTATTGATTAGACGAGGGATGCCACGGGAGTGCGTGTGCACGGCCTTGACGGCGGCTTCTGGGAAGAGGTCGCGCGCGCGGCCCTGCGCGCCCGCCAGTTCCAAGCGCCGCAGGATATAGCCCTGGGTTTCAGCTTCGCTCAACGGTTCCAGCCAAGCGCGATGCGCGATGCGCTGTTTGAGTTGCCGCAACTCCGGGGCATCGAGTTTGCGGTCGAGCTCGGGCTGGCCAGCCAGGATGATTTGGAGGAGTTTTTGTTGCGAGGTCTCCAAATTGGTCAAGAGGCGGATCTCTTCGAGGAGGTCGCGGCGGAGCTGTTGGGCTTCGTCGACGACCAGCACGGTGGTGAGACCGCGGCGATGGCGGTCGATGAGGAAGTTGTTCAGCTCGAGCAGCATTTCGCTCTTCGACTTCCCGTTCGAAGACAGCCCGAAGTCGCCCAGGATGTACTGGAAAAACTGCGTGACCGAGAGGCGCGTATTGAAGACGTAGGCGAATGAGACCTGGTTGTGATTGAGCAAGTTGAGCAGGCAGCGGATGAGCAGGGTCTTGCCGGTTCCGACTTCGCCGGTCAGCACCACGAATCCCTTGTGCCGGCGGACGCCGTAGTAGAGGCAGGCGAGGGCTTCATTGTGGCGGGCGGTGGGGTAGAGGAAATAGGGATCGGGACTGAGTTCAAACGGATTTCGCGTCAGTCCGTAGAATTTCTTGTACACAGCAGCTAACCCCAACGGAATGCTGCCAAGTTTCCCGCTGCCACTGCCAGCAGCAGCAGCACTCCTGTGATCCACTCGGTGCGCTTCCGCCAAGATTGTCGGCGCCTCTCTCGCGGCGTGAGCAGGGGCGGGATTTCGGCCAACACCGGTACCGGCAGCAGCCCCGCAAAATCTTTCTCCTGATAGATCCGGTCGTCCCACATTTCTGTGCCTACCACTGCGAGAATCCCCAGAAACATCCCGGCGACCAAGCCAATCAGGCTGAAGCGGGAGCGGTCGGGCCAGTAGGGCTTCTGCGGGAGACTGGGAGGATCCAGGATGCGGAACTGCTCGCCCTGCTGGCGCTTCTCCAAATTGGTGGCTAATTCCGACTGCAGCTTTTTCGCCAACAGGGAGTCGTAGTTCTCGCGGGATTGGCGATAGTCGCGGGTGAGGTCGGCGAGTTGCTGTTCGCGCAAGGGTGTGAGGTTCAAGCGGGATTGGTACTGGCGAATCTGCGCTTCGGTTTCCTGGATCTCTCGTTTGCGATTCTGGACTTCCAGCTCACTGGCTTTGCGCTGACTTTCGATCTGTAACACCGGCGACATAACGGTCAATTGAGCGAAGTTCGTGGGTCGGGGTCCTTCCCCTTCGACGGTAGGATCTTGGGCCATACTTGCGATCTCAGCTTCGATCTCCTGCTTCAGCTTCTCCGTTTTCTCAATCTGCTGCTTCACCTGCAGCACATCTGGATGGCGGTCGGTGTAGCGCGTGCTGAGGTCAGTGAGCTGACTCCGGAGCCGCTCGAGCTCCTGTTCGAGCACCGCTGGAGGACTTACTTCCCGGCTTGAACCCTGCCGGAGGTTTGCCTGCAGGGAGCGATACTGCCGAGCCAGGGAGTCCAGATACAGCTTCTGTTGTTCGGCCTGGTTCAAGGCGGTCATCAGGGCCTGGTGGCGATTCTGGAGCCCGGTGAGGATTTGGACGTTGCCCTGGAGTTGCTCGGGGAGTTCACCCAGGTACCGAGTCTTGAATTCCCGCAGGCGCTCTTCCTGACGAGCAAGCTCTCGACGTGCCTCTTCCACCTGATTCCCCAAGAAGGCAGTAGTACTTTCCGACTGCTCCTGTCGCACGCGTAGATTTTCCTCGATGAAGAGCGAGGTGAGACGGCTGGTGACCTGTTGCGCCAACTGGGGATCGGGAGCCGAATAAAAGACCCTGAAGGCTGTTAGTTCATTGCTCCGCCGATCACCGCGGACGATTTCGATCTTGATATCCCTGCGCATGCGCTCTAGGAGCTCTTCGGGAGTCAGTTGGGCACGCTCCTGGGGATAGAGATTCAGGTCGTCGATGATGCGGAGCAGGCGCGTGCGGCTTAGAATCTGCTGAGTCATGCTCTGCAAGCGTTCCTGAAGATCGGCGGCCACGTTCGGAGTCACATACCGCTCCGGAACCTTCTGCTGCTCGACGAGAACCAGGGTCTCCGAGCGGTAACGAGCCGGAAGCAGCCAGCCGGCACTCCACAGCAGGACCCATCCGAGGAAGAAAGAACCCCCGAGCCACCAGCGGCGCCGGCGAATGATGGCCCAGTAATCCTCCCAGGAAAGCAGGGGCTGGTTATCGAAGTCAGTCGGCATGATCAGCGCCCTAGGGCTCGTTCGAACTGATAGGCCAGGGAGACTTGACCGCGGTTGCTGTGTCGGCGGCCATCCCCAATCAAGACGCCCTGAAAGTCCTGCTGCACCCACGCATAAGAGAAATTGAGCGAGAGGTTCTCGCGGAGAATGCAGCTCAAGCCGGCACCAGCACTCAGTCCGCGCAGGGCGGCAGCGTCGGAGGCATTGAGGGCACGGCTGTCGCCGTACGCGAAGGCGAGACTCGCGGTCCAGAGGCGACCCAAGCGCCTAAGGAGATTGGCATCCCCCTGATGAAGACGCACGGCGCCGAGCAACCCTCCCCCGTCGCTTATGCGACGTAGCAGGGAAAAACGCAGGCTCGTGCGCTCCCCTTGCCAGCCGTAACTGGAGCCAGCTGTCACCCCCCAGAAAGCATTGAAAACGGGGAGATCTAAACGAGCGACGAGCGGAAAGGAACCGATATTCAGCACAATCTGGTCATGGGCACGGGTGTACTCGGGCCCGGCGTAAAAGGACCAAGTGCTATTGGGAGTAAAAGAAAAACTGTGGGAGTAGAGCACGGTATGCACGACGGCGCGAGCTTGTCCAAGGCGAAAGATCATGTTCTGAATCCCGTAGGAGAATCCCATGTTCTGCCGGCGCGTCACCTGGTGTCCCGTGAACACCCGTCCCGCCGCCACGCGCGAGTCGATGAGGCGCTGCCCAGCTCGGTCGGTGGCGGGCAGGTCACGGAAGCGGACATCGGCATAGGCGGCAGAGAGACCGAAGACGCTACGCGGCCCCAGTTGGTAGGTGTAGTCCAAGCCAGCCAGGCCGCCGATGCGGCGCGCAATCGGGGTGATGACAGACTCGTTGGGACGCTCCAGGTTGCCAAATTCGGGCACGCCAGCCTGATCCAGGCGGCCGAAGGGGTTGCTGGTCAGGAAGAAGTTGGTTCGCAAGCGGAGCGAGGAGCGGCGCGTCGTCTGGCCCTGGAGGTAGAGGCCAAAGGCGTGCGTGATCAGGTCACGGTCTGCGAGCCGCTGATTCAGCGCAAAGCCGGGGGAATAGTTCAAGCTCCATTGCAGACGGGGGCGCTGTTGGTCAAAGGCGATGCCCGCCTCAATCAAGTAGGTAATGTCGGTCACGCGATTGTCCCGGCTCTGCAGGGCATTGTCGTCAACGATGGTTCCCCCTCTCACGGTGAACAGAAACCGGTTCGTGCGCGGCACTTGTGAGCGAACGGCCAGGGACGGGCGGTCGCCGCTGAGGGGTGCCGGCGCTTGCGCGGCCAGCAGCGGCGCAAACAACAACAGCCCGAGCGCAAGAGGCAGGCAGTGACGAGTCATTCAGCTTCACGGCACCACGATGGTATCGCCGGGCTCAAGTTCCAAATCTTGGTAAAACTTTTTTCCCTTGATCACGTCCTTGTAGTTGAAGGGAATGATCAGCCGGGAGCCGTCTTTGTTGCGCCGCAGGACATAGATCTTGCTGGTCTTGGCCCACTGGGCAAAGCCGCCGGCGGTGGCGATGGCATCGAGAACGGTCATGGGCCTGGCGAGAGTGTAGGAACCGGGACGCACGACTTCGCCGACGATATTGAACCGCTGGCTGCGCACATCCTGCACAATGACGGTGACCTGGGGATTGGAGAGATAGGCGCGCAACTCTTCCGTGATCTTGGCTTGCAACTCCAGGGGCGTCTGGCCGCTGGCTTTGATCTCGCCGACCAACGGCAACGAAATACTGCCGTCGGGGCGGACGGGCAGCGTGCGTGAGATTTCCGGTTCGCGCCAAACATTGATGGCCAAGACGTCATCGGGGCCGATGACGTAGGTGTCCGTAGGTTCGATCTTGAACGGTTGCTCCGTGACCCGGATGGGTTTGGACGGGTCCGTTTTCTCCTTGCCATTTTCGCGTGGCGGGCTCTTGGGTTGCTGGGCCGCGCTCAAGGCGGTGGCCGCAAGGACAACAACGAGCAGCGTAAGCAGCACTTGCGCGGAGCCAAAGGTGATCTTGCGCATGGGAATCCTTCCTCAGTCGGACGCGACTTCAATCGGCCGCGGGCTCACGGTGGTGCGTTTGGGAGGCACACCGGCCTCTTTGATCTTGTAGAGCAGCGCGCGGTAGCTGATGTTGAGGGCGCGGGCCGCGCGTTTCCGGTTCCAGTGATTGGCCTGGAGAGCTTTGAGGATGATCTTGCGCTCGAGCTCCTGCACGGCCTGGCGGGTGATTTTCTTCAGCGAAACAGGCCCGTCGGTGGGCAGTTCCGGATCGAAGGGTTTGCTGCGCTCGCGGTTGACGATTTCCGAGGCGATGGCTTCCTCGGAACCCAGAATGACATAGCGCTTCATCAGGTTTTCCAGTTCACGGATATTCCCCGGCCAGTCGTAACTCTGGAAGAGGCGCATGAACTCCGGGGAGAGCGCCCGGGTCTGGCAGTTGTATTTCTCGTTGTGGAACTTGAGGAAATGATTGACCAGGATGGGCAGGTCTTCGGCGCGCTCGCGCAGCGGGGGGAGATGAAGGTTGACGACGTTGATGCGGTAGAAGAGGTCTTGCCGAAAGGCTCCGGTTTCGATTTCGCGTTCGAGCTGGCGGTTGGTGGCGCAAACCATGCGCACCTCGACGCGCTTGTCCTCTTGCGCGCCGATGCGGCAGAACTGTCCATCCTGGAGCAACTGCAGGAGCTTTGCCTGGAGGCCGGAATCGAGTTCGGCGATCTCGTCCAGGAACAGGGTGCCGCGGTGGGCGAGCTCGACGCGGCCGGGCTTGGAGCCATAGGCACCGGTGAAGGCGCCGCGTTCATAGCCAAAGAGCTCGCTTTCGAGCAGCGTGCCCGGAATGGCCGGGCAATTCACCTTGACGAAGGGACCGTCTTTCCAGGGAGACTGCCGATGGAGGAGCTTGGCGACAACCTCCTTGCCGGTGCCGCTCTCGCCGTGGATGAGGACGGGCACGTTGGCCGCGGCGACTTTTTCGATTCGCTCCCGCACCGCCTGCATGGCGGGCGAGCGGCCGAAGATGACGTCATCGGGTGGCAAGGGCCCCAGGGGTGTTGCGAAGGAATTCGACCCGTTCAGCGGCATGGTTTATCCCCGCAAAGACACAGTGTGGGTTTTGCGGCCCCCTGCTACCGTTTGCATTCAAGCCGCCAAACTTTTCTTCCCCTGACAGGCACCCGGAGGAAGCCCGGAGGGGATGAGAAGGTGCCTATCCAATGAGGTTTCAGGGGGTTAGGAGCCGGGCAAGCGCTGGTTGGAAGATGGCCAGCTCGGACGCGTACCGAGGAGGTCTACGGCCGAGAGAGGGAAAAGTTTTTCACCCCAGGGAAGGGACTTTCCCTTGCCAGCGAGCTAGATCAGGGGGCGGGTGAACTGCACGCCCCAGAGGTGATACTTGTCGGCCAGATCGAGGCGAACGACGCGAGCCTGCAAGGTGCGAACGAAGTAAGGCTTGGCGGCAAGGTGGGGGAGAGGAGCCGAGGGAACCTCCAGCGACACCTTGGAGGAGCGCGGCAGATAGCGCCGGGTGACAAGCAAAGCCCCGCCAGCGCTGATGTTGAGGGCGTTGGCGAATTCGAGGAACTCTTTGCCGCGCTCATCCCCGCCGCGGACAAAGACGGGGATGGCTAGAGGTAGACGCTGCCAGCGGCGCCTCTCGGTAGTTGCCCTCCGGGCGACCACACACACTCCTTTAGCCGCCTTCTGACTGGCACATGGAAGGCCGAATCAGGTTCAAGCCGGAAGGAGCGGGCCCACACAAGAGAAGCCTAAGTCTCTGCGATGCTTAGGAGAGGGCCGAGGAAGCATTGATATGTCCGGGCGGGTGTGCTTGGCTGTTGTAAAGCGCAACGCTTTATCACGAGAGGGGAACTCCGTTGCGCTTTTTGTCTTGACACTCTTGGCTGGGTTTCCTAGAATGCGCGCGTGGGGGGTGCAGGGCAGCGCTGGTCGCCCTGAAGCAAGAGCCAGCCAGTAGTATTCCGGGGTTGGCGTAATCCGAAAGACTAAGAGTCGAAGCACATCTGTACATGTACCCCGACTCACAGGTCGCGCCGGCGGCGTCGCCGATTCGAAATCCACAGACCGAAGAGACCCCGCCCCGCGAGAGTTGGCCCGAGGTGCCGACGGGAAGCGCGGTTGACTCCCTCAGCTATGACGAATTGCTGCGCGCCTACCAGTGGATGGCGGAGAAGAATCGCCGCACCGAGCAGGCGCTGGCCACGGCGGCGCACGAACTGAAGACGCCGCTGGCGATCCTGGCCGGCTACGTCGAGGTGCTGCTGCACCAGAAGACAGGTCCGCTCAACGAGCGCCAAATTGCCATCCTCGAGGACCTGCAAGCCAATTGCGCGCGGTTGCAGGAATTCGCGAACGAATTTCTCACCTACAGCGCCGTGGAAACCGGGAAACTGACCATGAAGTTTGAGTGCGGGGATTTGAATGCCTGCCTGTCGGAGGTGTACGAGTTCTGGCTCAGCCGCTTCCAGGCCAAGGGCGTGGCGTTCTATTTCCCCAAGAACGAAACTCTCGAATCCTTCCCCTTCGACTACCACAAGGTGCAGCGGATTGTGGCCAATCTCTTGGAGAACGCGTTGAAGTTCACCCCGCGCGGGGGCACGGTGTGGCTGACGGCGGAGCCGCATTTCTGGGAGCGACGCACGCGGCAGGAGATGGGGTTGAAAGAGGAGAGGCGGCAAGAAGGCAGAGAAGGGGCCAATGCGGTGCGCGTCAGCGTGGCGGACACCGGCGCGGGAATTGCCGCCGAATACCACCAGGAAATCTTCGATGACTTTCTCAAGCTGCCGGTCCCGGAGGGGGAATCCGACGGAATGGGGATGGGGCTGGCGATCGTCCGGCGCCTGGTTCTGGCGCACGGAGGCAAGATCTGGGTCGAAAGCGAGCCGGGTGCGGGGAGCAAGTTTTGTTTTCTGCTGCCGCAGCGACCCGCCTGACCTTAGGCAGGGGGAGAGCAGAGCGCGATGAGCACCGCCGCCAGTATTCTTGTCGTTGATGACGAACCGGGAATGCGCCGCTATCTGCGGACGCTGCTCGAAATTGACAACTACGCGGTGGAAACCGCCGCCAGCGGACCGGAGGCGATCCAGCGCGTGCAGTCCGATCCGATTCCCGACCTGGTCTTGCTCGATGTGTTGATGCCGGAGCTGGACGGTCTGGAGACGCTGGAGCGGCTGCGGCAGGTGCGTCCGGGGCTGAAGGTGATCATGCTCTCCTGTGTGAGCGAACCGCAGAAGGTGGTGCGCGCGGTGCGGCTGGGAGCCCAGGACTACTTGACGAAACCGTTCCAGAAGGGCGACCTGGATCGGGTGCTCGCGAGCATGCTGAAGACACCGGCCGGGGTGGCCGTGCCGGAGCCGCAGGCGGGAGAAATCGAGGAAGTCGGCGACGACCTCTTTTACGTCGCAGCGAGTCCGGTGATGCGGGCCATCCGGGCGCAGGTCGCGCAGGTGGCGCGGGTGGACGTTCCCGTGCTCATCCTGGGTGAGAGCGGGGCAGGCAAGGAGGTGGTGGCGCGGCTGGTACACAAGTTTTCCACCCGCGCCCATCGCACCTTCCTGAAGGTGAACTGCGCCGCACTGCCGGGCGAACTGCTGGAGAGTGAACTCTTCGGCTACGAAGCCGGGGCGTTTACCGGCGCGGTGCGGTCGAAGCCGGGCAAGTTTGAGCTGTGCAACAAGGGCACGATTCTGCTGGACGAGATCGCCGAGATGCCGCCCGCGTTGCAAGCGAAACTCCTGCACGTGCTGCAGGACCAGGAATTCTCGCGGCTGGGGGGCCGCGCGAGCATCTCGGTGGATGTGCGCATCCTGGCGGCGACCAACGTGGATATCTCGGAGGCCATTCGCAGCCGACGGGTGCGCGAAGACCTCTACTACCGCCTGAATGCCTTCACCGTCTACCTGCCGCCGCTGCGGGAGCGGCGGGAGGAAATCCCGCTGCTGCTGCGGCACTTCATGGCGCGGTTTGCGGCCCAGTACGCGCGGCCGCCGCTGCCGCTCACGTCCCCCCTGGTGGAAGCTTGCCTGCGGCATACCTGGCCGGGTAATCTGCGGGAGCTGCAGAACTTCGTGAAACGCTATCTGATCCTGAGCGATGAGAAGCTGGCGCTGAACGAGCTGGAGCAATGCCGCGGGCGCGAGACCACCGAACGGGCCGAGCCGGGTGCAGCTGCCGAAGCCCAGCCCAGCGACCTGAAGTCGCTCGTGCGCAGCCTCAAGGATGAGGCGGAGAAGGAAGCCATCGCCCGCGTGCTCGAACAGACCAACTGGAGCCGGAAGGAAGCGGCGCGCATTCTCAATATCAGCTACAAGGCTCTGCTCTACAAGATCCGCCAATACGGGATCGGGCAGGAGAAGCCAAAGAACGGGTTGTTTCCGCAGGAACCGGTGTAGAATTCTCGTTTCATGGCACGTGGGGGGAAAGCCGGATTGAAGGTAGTGGCGCACCTGCGCGGGGGAAAGCTGGTGAAGGGCTACACGGAAGCTGTGCCCATCCCCGACCTGGAAGCGCTGCTCCAGCAGGAGCCCCCGCACGTGTCCTCCCCCATCAAAATCCGCCTGGCCGATTCCAAGCGGACGGTTTCCATCCCGATGAAGGCGCTCAAGGCGCTCTTCTTCGTAAAGAGCTTCGACGGGCGCAAGGAATACAAGGAAATCAAGTTCTTCGAGACCCATCCGCCCATCGAAGGGCTGTGGGTGCGGATGCAGTTTTACGACCGGGAGGCGACGGAAGGGGTGGTGCGGAACTCGCTCGACCTGCTGCTGCGTCCGGGGTTTTTCCTCAAGCCGCCCGACCCGGAAAGCAACAACGAGATTCTCTACGTGGTCAAGTCGTCGCTGACCGCCTTCCAGGTGCAAGGCGTGAAGGCCCGCTACTAGCCACGACAAGGAACCTGGCCACCATTAGGGGTTGACGTTAACTAGCTTCCCTTTTTGTTCGAGTTCCGAACAATTCTAAGAACTGGTGCGGTGTGAAAGGTTGTAAGAAGACGCCTAATCCCTAAGCGAGACATGATATAATAATGACGAGTTTTTCGTTATTTCAATATGCTGTCTATCTCCCTGTGGTCCGAACGACTTCGCCGCCTCAACGCGGCCAGCGGGGGAGTCTATTCTACGTCCGATTTGGCCATCTTGCTGGAGCGTTCTCAGCCCTCCCGCGTTACTGAGGGAATCCGCGTCTTGGTTCGTGAGAGGGTCTTGCTTCGGGTCCGCCGAGGCCTCTACGTGGATCGCCTGAACGGCTACCGGCCTGAAGTTGTCGGACAGCGATGGGTATCCCCTTCCTACCTCTCCACAGAAACTGCCCTCGACCACCATCGCCTCTGCGAGACAGGCATCACAATCTACACCTATGTAACAACGCGGCTGATCCCACGGCGTCCAGATGCCTCCCGGACATTCGAGGGCCATAGGTTCGTATATCGTCACTTGGCCCGTCATCTCTTCTTCGGCTACGAGCCTCGAGACGGTATCTTACTCGCCAATCCCGAAAAAGCAGTTCTCGATTTTCTCTATTTTATCTACAAGAAACCCGGGTCCGCCCTTTCCCCTGAAGATATCGATTTTACCGCGCTCAGGGCCGAGCGCTACCAACGGTACCTGCGAGCCTATCGGCAAAGGGGATTCAAGGAGTTCGCCTTGCGTTGGCTCCGCAACCGAGTGGTTTGAGAATGCCCATTGAAGACGGCATCCGAGCGGCGCTGGAGCGAGCTCGGCACCTCCGTCTAGATCCCCAGTTGACAGTATCTGAGGTCTACCAAGCCGAGTTGCTCCGCCGTCTTCAGCAGAAGATCCGTGGGGGGCTCGTATGGAAGGGAGGCACTGTACTGCGTTTCGAGGGCAGCGAGCGATTCTCACGCGACTTGGATGCCACCCGGCGTTCAGACTCCCTGACTCCCCGGCGGCTCATGGAAGTTCTCCAAGGAGCGGGAGAGAACTTGCCCCACTTGGTAGGCCTCAAGATCAATCCACAGCCACATGCGATAGTCGCTGCGTATCGCTTTTCGGTTCCAGCCCTTCGGCAGCCACTCCGAATTGGAGTAGAAATTTCCCTGCGAGAGAAGGTCATACGACGACCGATTCCCGCAAGCACGGCTCGGATGGCCCATCCGGCAGGTGTCGAACACGTAGTCGTTTCCTGCCTAGAGCCCTCAGAACTGCTGGCTGAGAAAGTTCGAGCTCTGGTAATTCGTTTTTCGGGCCGCGACATCTTCGACGTGTATTGGCTCCTGCAGCGTGGTGTGGAATTCGATCCCCGATTATTCCTGCGCAAGATGAGCTACTACCGTAGGATTGGCAGGCCTGTCGACCCGATCGCAGCAATGAAAAAAGCAGTCCGGCGGCTCGATGCCTACCGCCCCTCTCGCGCGAAGACCGAGTTGGGCAACTTGTTTCCTGCCGCCCAACGCAATCTTGACTTCCGCATTATCGTGAAAGATGTGGCGCAAGCTCTCAAGTCGTGGCTTGCCCTAGTGGTTTCAGCAGCCAGGCGGGCAAAGACCAAGTCAGATTCCAAACGCGCAGCCAGCTAGTTTGTCTTCCGAGTAGGTGCAGAATCGTTGTGAGGCCTAGCTTCACCGAAATGCGCAATCTGGGCACAAGCTTGGTCGCTCAGACAGCGGGCAGACTCCAAGGAAGTGATTGGCTCTTCTCAGCGGTTAACTCCTGGGCTCTTGACCGGTTTGTGAATTCCCGCACAGCGAACGGTCAGAGTCCGATGCGCACGAGGCGATGGAGTCCCCAGACGCCGCAGTGCGGGCAGGTGAGGTTGATGGTGCCGTCGCGGCGCAGCACGACGAGGTCGCCGGCGCGGATGTCTACCACGCGGCGGGCGGCGCAGGGTAAGCACTGCACCACGCCGCAGAAGACGCGTTCTGCCGAGCGGTTTCCTTCCACCTTGGTTGCTAGACTTGGTTCACCCATGGGTTCCACCTTGGGGTTGGCGGGGCTGGTGAGGCTCGAACTCACCCCTCTCCTGCAGTTGTCAGGAGGTTCTGCCTGCCTGAACTACAGCCCCGCCATTGACCACCCCACCTAAGAAACTTCTCCCAAGCTATCAATTCGCTGCATCTGGTGGCCGCGAATGCGCCGCGGCATGACGCAGGCATGGCCGTCATGGCAGGGGCACTCGCAGGCCGGTGCGGCCACGATGTCAACCACCATCCCGAAGATGAGGGCGCAGTCGCCGATCTCCACATGCACGCCGGTGGCACCCGCAAAGCAGTTGATGCAGAGGTTCACCATCGTCGTCGCTCACTCCACCGTGACGCTTTTGGCCAGGTTGCGGGGCTGGTCGACGTCGCAGCCGCGCAAGACGGCGACGTGATAGGCGAGCAACTGCAAGGGAACCACCTCGAGCAGAGGCAACAGGAGTTCGGGCGCGGGCGGAACCTCCACCACGGCATCGGAAAGCTTGCGCGCGGCTTCGTCGCCCTCGCTGACCACACTGAGGACAACGGCGTCGCGCGCCTTGACTTCCTCCATGTTGCCCAGAGTCTTGCGGTAGCGCAGTTCGGAGCCAGGGTGGCCGGGCTCGCGCGTGGCCAGAAAGACGACCGGGAGCTGGTCGTCAATCAAGGCGTTGGGGCCGTGCTTCATCTCCCCGGCGGGATAGCCCTCGGCGTGGATGTAGGAAATCTCCTTGAGCTTCAGCGCCCCTTCCAAGGCGATGGGGAAATGGATGCCGCGGCCGAGGAAGAGGAAGTCGCGGGCGCGCTGGAAGCGCTGGGCGTAGCTTTTGATGAGGTCGCCTTTTTCCAGCACCTGCTCGATCCGGGAGGGCACGCGGGAGAGCTCTTCCAGCCAGCGACGACCCTCGGCCTGGCTCAGACGCCCCCGGCGCTGGGCGAGGTCGCAGGCGAGCAAGAAGAGCGCGGCGAGCTGGGCGGAAAAGGTCTTGGTGGAGGCGACCCCGACTTCGGGGCCGGCGTGGGTGGCCAGCGTCGCGTGGCACTCGCGGGTCAGGGTGCTGCCGGGAACGTTGGAGATGGCCAGAGTGAGGGCGCCTTTGGCGCGGGCTTCGCGGCCTCCGGCCAGCGTGTCGGCGGTTTCCCCCGACTGGCTGATGAGAACGGCGAGCGTCCGGGAATCCACGATGGGGTCGCGATAGCGGTACTCGGAGGCGTGTTCGACCTCGGTGGGAACGCCGGCGAGCGTCTCGATCATCCACTTGGCCACCAGGGCAGCGTGCAGTGAGGTGCCACAGGCAATCAGATGCACGCTGCCCCGGGTGGCCAGGGCGTCGGCGACCGGGCCCAACTCGCACAGGCAGACGCGGCCTTCGTGCCAGAGGATACGGTCGCGGAGGGTATCGCGGACCGCGCGCGGCTGCTCATAGATCTCCTTCTGCATGAAGTGCCGGAAACCGCCGCGTTCGGCGAGCATTGCATCCCAGGAGATTTGTTCCGGCGGGCGGGTGTGGGGCTGGCCGGAGAAGTCGGAGATTTCCACCGCCGTCGGCGCGAGCACAGCCAGTTCTTCGTCTTCGAGGTAGATGATTTCGCGGGTGTAGGGCAGCAGAGCGACGACATCGGAGGCGAGGAAGGCTTCGTTGGTGCCGAGGCCGACGATGACCGGGGCATTCCGGCGGGCGGCGACGATGGTGCTGGGCTCGTCGGTGGAGATGACGGCCAGGGCGAAGGAGCCGTGGAGTTCGGCCACGCTCTGGCGCACGGCGGCGGCGAGGCTGCCGTTCAGCTTGGATTCAATCAAGTGGGCGACGACCTCGGTGTCGGTGTCGCTGGTGAAGACGTGGCCGGCGGCGCGCAGGCGCTCTTTCAGCGCCGCGTAGTTTTCGATGATGCCGTTGTGGGCCACGGCGATGCGGCGCCGACAGTCGGTGTGGGGATGGGCGTTGCGCTCGGTGGGCTGGCCGTGGGTGGCCCAGCGGGTGTGGCCCACGCCGTAGGTGCCTTCGACCGGCGCCTGCGACAGGGCGCGCTCGAGGTTGACGAGTTTGCCGGAAGCACGCCGGATTTCCAGTCCGGCGCCGTTGCCCGCCACCGCCACCCCGGCCGAATCATAGCCGCGGTATTCGAGCCGCTTGAGACCGTCCACGAGCAAGGGAATGAGAGGGCGCGGGCCAACGTAGCCGACAATGCCGCACATCGAAAGCTGCCTTCTGGCTCCCCTGTCGCACGATGCAGCAATTGCATTTCCACAGTTCGGGAGGGTCGGGAGGAGGTCGGGTATACGTTTTGTTTTCTGAAAGTTACCTGCGAATCTCTCCGCAAGGAGAAAGGAAGGCAGGCGCGTGCCAGAAGCGGAAAGATTTTTCCCTTTTATAGCGCGGGCCTTCCCACCACTTTCCAGTTACGGCGTGCGGGGACGAGGAGGTGGCGGTGCCTCGCGCCCTTCGGCCGGCGTCGCTTCCCTTCCCCCGGTCTTCAGCGGCAGGACGGGCGTGGCGCTGTCGAAGCCGAGCACGGTGACGATGTCGGCGTTGGCAGGCAGGATGTACTTGGTATTCTGCGCCAGGGTGTTGTTGAGGACTTCGAGGCGGCGCATCATTTCGGCGCGGTCTTTGAAGTAGGTTTCGGCGGCGGTGGAGACAAGCCGGGTGGCCTCGGCCTCGGCGTTGGCGCGGGTGACGCGGGCCTGGGCGTCGCCCTCGGCGCGGAGGATTTCCGCCTGCTTGATGCCTTCGGCCTGCAGGATCTGGCTCTGGCGGACGCCTTCGGCTTCGAGGATGGCGGCGCGTTTGTCGCGTTCGGCCTTCATCTGGCGGGACATGGCTTCGGTGATGTCGTGGGGCGGGTCGATTTTCTGGACTTCGACGCGGGTGACCTTGACGCCCCAGGTGTTGGTGGCTTCGTCGAGGACGTTGCGAAGGTTGGTGTTGATGACGTCGCGGGCGACGAGGGTCTCATCCAGCGTGCGGTCGCCGATCAGGTTGCGGAGATTGGTTTGGGCCAGCGTGGTGCAGGCGTAGTCGAAGTTCTGGACTTCAAACTCAGCCTTCACGGGATCCACGACCTTATAGTAGATGACCGCGTCCACCAGTACGGTCACGTTGTCCTTGGTGATGACCTTTTGCGGCTCGACGTTGATGACTTTTTCGCGCATGTCCACCCGCAGCAGGTCATCCACGTAGGGCACGATGAAGGTGAGGCCGGAGCCCACCATGGCGCGATACTTACCCAAGCGCATAATCAGGCCCTTCTCGTACTGGCTCACGATGCGCGCGGACTTGGCCAGGGTGACCAGTCCCAGGACGGCAAAGACAAACAAGAACACATAGAGAAACAGCGAACTCTCGTTCATGGCCTCACCTCACCGTCAGCGTTACGCCATCGACCCCGACGACAGTGACCGTGGCGCCAGCCTCGAGCGGCTGCGGAGAATCCGCCGCCAAGACGGCGCGCCAGATTTCATCGCCCACTTTGACCTGGCCGGCGACGTGGGGCGCAATGCGAACGGTAACGACTCCCTGCCGGCCGACCACGGCGTCCACATTGCTGGGCCGGTCGGGGGCGCTGAGCACAGAACGGATCCACTTGCGCAGGAAGGCGAAGTAGAGCAGCGAGAGAGCGCCCGCTGAGAACAGGCCCACTTTGATGGAGCTGAAGTAAAGTCCCAGCCCGCCACCCGCGGCGAGCGCAACACCCAGCAGGGCGAGGTCGAAGCCGGTGAGCGCGCCGAGAATCAACTCGGCAATGATGAGCACACCGCCGGTGATGATGAGCAGCCAATTGAGCCAGTTCTTCACCCGGAGCCCCCCAGAAGCGCGAATCTATCGACAACTATGGCACCGCGTCCTAGCAGCAACAAGAGAGAGTGCTTGCCGTGGGTTGTGCCGGCGGGGGTGGCGTGCCAAGATGGTAGCGGGAGGGCAGGCGAGGCCACCAGGAACGGGCGCGCCGCAGCTCTTCCGGACTGAGGGCAATGCAGCGGCAGTCCCTGATTGAATACCTCGAAGAGTTCCGGCGGCTGGGCGAGGAGACCGCCTACGTGGAGCGGCGCGGGTATCGCCGCCTGCGGTGGACGTATCGGCACGTGGCCGAGACGGCGGCGCAGGTGGCGCGGGAGCTGGAGGCGCGCGGGGTGGGAGCGGGCGACCGCGTGTTGCTCTGGGGCGAGAATTCGGCGGAGTGGGTGGCGGCGTTCTATGGCTGTCTGTTGCGCGGGGCCGCTGCCGTGCCGATGGACCGGATTGCGGCGCCGGACTTTGTCGGGCGAGTCCTCGAGCAAGTGGAGGCGAAGCTGCTCATCTGTTCGCGCGAGAGGCCGCCGCTCGCCCGAGCGGCTCCCGGGATCGTGCTGGAGGAACTGGCGGAGGTCGTGGGACGGCAAGCGCGCACGCCCTACTCGGCGCCGCCTGTCGGGCGAGCCGACACGGCCGAAATCGTGTTCACCTCGGGCACGACGGCGGAGCCCAAGGGCGTCGTCCTCACGCACGGAAACATCCTGGCGAACCTCGAGCCGCTCGAGCGCGAGATCCAGAAGTACTTGAAGTACGAGCGGCTGGTGCATCCGCTGCGGTTCTTGAACCTGCTGCCGCTCAGCCACGTGTTCGGGCAGTTTCTGGGGCTGTTCGTTCCGCCGCTGCTGGGCGCGACGGTGGTGTTTTTGGAGACGTGGAATCCGACCGAGATTCAGGAGACGATTCGGCGGGAGCGCGTGTCGGTGCTGGTGACGGTGCCGCGGCTGCTGGAGACGCTGCAGAACAAGATCGAGCGCGATCTCGAAGCCGAGGGGAAAGTCGACGCCTTCCGGAAGGATTTCGCCGCCGCGGCCGGGCAGCATTTTTTGCGGCGGATGTGGCGCTTCCGGGCGATTCATCGGCGCTTTGGCTGGAAGTTCTGGGCGTTCCTTTCCGGCGGGGCGGCGCTGAACGCGGAGACGGAAACGTTCTGGGAGCGGCTGGGATTTGCGGTGATGCAAGGCTACGGGCTGACGGAGACGACTTCGATTGTGAGCGTCAACCATCCCTTGCGGCTGGGGAAGCGCTCGATCGGGAAGGTGTTGCCGGGGCGGGAGGTGAAGCTGGCCGAGAACGGGGAGATTCTGGTGCGGGGGGAGAGCGTGGCAGCGGGCTACTGGCAAGGACGCGAACTGCGGCCGGTGGCGGGCGAGGAGGGGTGGTTGCACACGGGCGACCTGGGGGAGCTGGATGCGCAGGGGAACCTCTACTTCAAGGGGCGGAAGAAAAACGTCATCGTGACGCCGGAAGGAATGAACGTCTATCCCGAAGATTTGGAGGCAGCGCTGCGTGCGGAACCGGAGGTGCGCGAGTGCGTGGTGGTGGGGCTGGCGCGGAACGGGAACGCGGAGCCGTGCGCGGTGGTGATTCCGCGCGAGGCGGGCGCAGACGTGGAGGCAGCCGTGCGGCGGGCAAACGCGCGCTTGGGCGAATACCAGCGCATCCGGCACTGGCTGGTGTGGCCGGAGCAGGATTTCCCGCGCACCCCGACGCAGAAGCCGCGGCTGAACGTGATTGAAGAATTTGTCCAGTCACGCCTGGGGCAGGCGCGCGCCCCCGCCGCGGGGATTTCCCAGTTGGCGGAGTTGATCGGCCGCATCACCGGGCGGACTCCGCCCCGGCTCGCGCCGGAGGCGCGGCTGGAAACGGATCTGAACCTGAGCTCGCTCGACCGGGTGGAATTGCTGAGCGCGCTGGAAGATCGCTACCAGATTGATTTGAACGAGACGCGCTTTGCGGCGGCGACAACGGTGGGGGAGCTCGAGGCGATGCTGCAGCAGCCAGTGGCGCGCCGCACGGAGTACACCTATCCGCGCTGGGCGCAACGCTGGCCGGTGAGCTGGATTCGCCTGCTGGTCTATTACGCGCTGACCTGGCCGGCGACGCTCGTGCTCGGCTGGCCGGCAATACGCGGGCGGGAAAAGCTGCGCGGGCTGCGTGCGCCGGTGCTGGTGATTGCGAACCACATCTCGATGGTCGACATCGGCTACGTGCTGGCGGGGTTGCCGGGGCGGTTCCGGCACCGGCTGGCGGCGGCGATGGAAGGCGAGCGGCTCTGGCGGATGCGGCATCCGCCAAGAGAACTGAACTGGTTTCGCCGGTGGGTTGACCAGTTGAGCTACGCGTTGGTGGTGGCGCTCTTCAACGCCTTTCCCCTGCCGCAGAAGAGCGGCTTCCGGGAGAGCTTTGCGTTTGCGGGCGAGTTGGTGGATCGCGGCTACAGCGTGCTGGTCTTCCCCGAAGGCGTGCGGACGCGGGACGGCAAGATGGCGGCGTTCCGCGCCGGCATCGGGTTGCTGGCGAAGAACCTGAACATTCCGATTGTGCCCGTGCGGCTGGACGGGCTGTGGGAGCTGAAGCAGGCGCGTCGTTACTGGGCGCGGCCGGGGATGGTGAAAGTAACGATTGGCGCGCCGGTGCGCTTCGCGCCAGAGGCGGAGCCGGAAGGGATCACGCGGGAGCTGGAACGCCACGTGGCAGGGCTGTCTGGGCGGTGAGTTCTCCAGTGAGATTCTTCGTCCCGATAGAATCGGGACTCAGAATGACAAACGAAGAAGGGGATGCGGGTGGCGGGAGTCCAGGCTGTCATCCTGAGCGGAGCGAAGGATCTCAACTGAACCGGACGGCGGGGCGTGCCCATGCAAGAGCTGCCGAAGTCCCACAGCTGAGATTCTTCGCCCCTGCGGGGCTCAGAATGACAACGGGGTAGAGAGTGGGCAGGCGTTAGGTGCGCTTGGATGAATACCAGCCGTCGCTGAGGTCTTTCCAGCGTGGGTTCCGAGTTTTGATGAGCGCGACCTTCTTGGCGCGCAGCCAGCCCTTGAGTTGCTTCTCGCGGGCAATGGCCTGCCGGATGTTGGAAAAGGTTTCGAAATAAACCAGACGGGTGATGTTCTATCGGGCCCTGAAGCCCGCGCTTTGCTTCTGTTTGTGTTCCCAGACACGACGCAGGAGGTTATTGGTTACGCCTGTGTAGAGGGTGCGCGTCTTGCTGGCGAGGATGTAGACGTACTAGTTGGGCACGAGGGAGTCGTGGCATTGTCGCACAGGATGAGATTCTTGGCTTCGCTCAGAATGAGAGGCAGGCGAAGCGGCAGGGCCACTCAAGCGGGTGTGGGTTCAGGGGGCGGTGGAGTAGAGGGCGTCGATTTTGGCGGCGAGGATGAAGTCGTTTTCGTGCAGGCCGTCGATCTTGTGCGTCCAGGTCTTGATGTCCACGCGGCCCCAGGTGAGGTAGATGTCGGGATGATGGCCTTCGCGCTCGGCCAACTCGCCCACGCGGTTGACAAAGGCGAGCGCGCCGCGGAAGTCGGGGAAGGCAAAGGATTTCTCGATGTGGTGTTCGTTCACCACCGTCCAGCCGCTCACCTGCTGCGCCAGTGCCGCCAGCTCTTTTCCTTTGAGCGGGGGAATGCCGCCGCGGCAGGGCACGCAGCTCTTGGTGGATAGCTCCGACATCGCCAAGCCTCCTCAGGCTTTTCGGGAGGCTCGCTTCCCGCGGCGCCTCTTCCCGGCCCGGTTGCGCCGGGCGAGCTCCGCCTTCAGCCGGCGGTTTCCGGTCGCGCGCGCTTGGGCCGGTGTGGAGAAGGTTTCCTGCGGGGAGAGAGTGAGGGCGCGGTTACGGCTGCGAGGCTTGGCCAGCCGGAGCACATAAGCCCACCGGGAGCCTACTTGCAGGATATACGTGTCCCCCCTCCAGTAGCCCATGAGCCCCGCCTTCCACCTCGGAAGGCAACCCTAGGCGCATCATACACCAAAGGGCGAGGTCAAATGTTGAGAAATCGGGCAGCGGGAGAAGCTGACAGGCTCACCGGCCAGAGGCCGGTGCCCCCCAAGGAGTTCCGGCTAGGCCACGACCTGGTTGCGGCCGGCGGCTTTGGCGCGGTAGAGGGCCTGGTCGGCGGCCGCGATGACGGCGGCAGGAGTGGAGTGGCGGGCGGAGGGTTCGGCGACGCCGATGCTGACGGTGATGGAGACCTTCTTCAGCGGGCCGGTGGCCGGTGGCTGCTTGGGTTTGCGGCGCGGACGTCCGGGGGCGCGGACGGCGAAGGCGGTGGCTTCAATCTCCTGGCGGAGAGTTTCGAGATGGGGGAGCGCGTCCTCAGAGGTGGCGCCGGGAAAGAGCACGGCAAATTCCTCTCCGCCGTAGCGGAAGGCTTTGCCGCCGCCGGAGACGCGGGCGAGGCGGGAGGCAACCATGCGCAGGACCTGGTCGCCGACGTGGTGGCCGTAGGTGTCGTTGAAGGCTTTGAAGTGGTCGACGTCGACCATGGCGATGGCGTAGGTGTTGCCGAGGCGGAGGAGGGCTTCGCTGAGGGCGCGGCGGGCGGGGAGGCCGGTGAGGTCGTCGCGGTAGGCCATGGCGTGGGAGGTTTCGATGACCGCGAGGGCGAGGATGAGGCCGGCGGTAGCGAGATAGACGGTGGCAGCAGGGCTGGGCGTGCCGGCGTTCAGCCCCAGGAAGGCGGCCAGCAGCGCCCAGAGGAAGCCTTTCTCCAGCGCGCCGCGGCGCAGAACGTAGCGGAGCAGAATGAGCAAAAATGTAACCAGGAAGAAAAACACGGCCAGGTGAGGGAGGCCGAGCGTGGGGAGGCGGCTCGAGTCGAGCGGGGAGGAGCGGAGAATGCGCGCCAGCCCAGCAAAGCCCGGGTGGGTGAGCAAGGCCACGGCGACAACCTGGAGAAGGAGCACGCCGGCGCGAAGGAGGCCGCGCGGGGTGAGCAGGCCGCGCTCCTCCAGCCAGGGGAAAGCGGCCAGGTTGAGCGGCAGCAGGCAGGCGACGGCGGGATAGATGACGGCGTGGAGGCCGGAAGTGGTGAAGCGGTAGAGGGCCCAGTTGGCCAGCGCGAGGGCGAGGATGGCGTAGACGATGCGGCTGCGGTTGAATCCCCAGGCGAGCAGGACGCCGGCAGTGAAGACCACGAGCGGATAGATGCGGGCGAAATCCGGCAGCGCGGCGCCCAGCAGGCGGAAGTGGAGCAAGCCGTAGGTGAGCAGAAGGAGCAGGCCGCCGGGAAAGAAAAATGAGAAGGAACCGCGCACGGTCAGAGAATCCGCCGGGGCGAGGTCAGTGTCAGAGCCGAGGTCAGCATCCCACCGCGGACGTATTCTATCTGTCCACGCGACGCGGGTCGAGCCGGACGCGTGCTACCGGTGGCCGGCGACCCCTCGGCTGCGCTCGGGGCAGGCCCGCGACCAGTGGCCGGTGGGCCGGAGAAGAAGGCTTACCGCCGAGTGCGCCGGGCAAGGAACCGATGCGGGCTAGCCCGGAGGCGGAGGAAACGGTGCGTGAAGAGACCGACGAAACACGGAATCGGCGGGGTGCCCGCAGGGGCGCCGCGAGCCGGGGGTTGTCGACGGGGATGCGACGATGTTCGGCTCGATTCGGCCGGCAGGCGAGCCGATCCGACGCGATCCGTCGCGATGATGCCGCCTTCCGCCTCCCTGCTGTGCCCATCCGCGCCATGGCGTCGCGCAGTTTGCAGGCCCCGTCCGGGGCGGGACAGGCTGGCGCGAGCGGCGGCGGGCAGGGTAAGATGGCGGGGTTCGAGGAGGCGGGCATGGGCGTCGAGGGCAAGCCAGCGCGGATGGTGAAGTGCGTGAAGTTCGGCCGGGAGTTGCCGGGGTTGGACGAGGCGCCGTGGCCGGGCGCGCTCGGGCAGCGGATTTATGAGAACGTCTCGCGCGAGGCGTGGGAAGTGTGGAAGGAGCATCTGAAAATCATCCTGAACGAATTCCGCCTGAGCCCGTGGACGAAGGAAGCGCAGGAAATCATCGAGCAGCAGATGGAAGACTTCTTCTTCGGCGAGGGCGGGGCGCTGCCGAAGGAGTACGTCCCGCCGAGCGAGAAGCGGTGAGAGGATTCATCCTTGACAACCCGGCACAGTGCGCGGGAGTCTAAGAAAAGAAGATGCGAGGTGCGAACATGCATCGTGTGCTGGCATTGCTCGTGAGCGTATCGTTGCCCATCGCGCTGCTGGCGCAGAACAAGGAGAGTGAGCGGCTGGCGAACTGCGCCACCGTTCTGGAGGAGATCCTCAACATCCCCGACGCGATTCCCAAGGAGTTGCTCGACAAGGCGGAGTGTGTGGTGCTGTTGCCGTCGGTGAAGAAGGCGGCGTTGGGAATTGGCGGCAGCTACGGCCGGGGCGCGATGATTTGCCGCACCGGCGCGGACTTCACCGGCCCCTGGGGCGCGCCGGCGATGTATCGGCTGGAAGGCGGCAACATCGGTTTCCAACTCGGCGGGCAAGCAACCGACTTCCTGTTGCTGGTGATGAATCCGAAAGGCGCCGACTCGCTGCTGCGCAGCAAGGTCAAGCTGGGCGCCGACGCTGCGGCGGTGGCGGGCCCGAAGGGCCGCGCGGCCACGGCCGCTACCGACGCCTACATGCGCGCCGAAATCCTCAGCTACTCTCGCTCGCGGGGCCTGTTCGCGGGCGTGTCGCTGGAAGGCTCGACCCTGCGACAGGACAACGGGGCGAATGAAAAGGTCTACGGCCGCAAGATCACCGCGCGCGAGATCGTGCTGGAACGCAAAGTGGCCGCCACCACCGTCGGCCAGCGCCTGGCCGCGTTGCTGCAGAAGGCTTCGCCGCGCAACCTGTCCGAACAGGTCGCCAAGAAGAACTGACCGGGCTTCTTGCGCCCTTCTTTCCGACCTCCGCAGGACTTTCTGTACGTCTGGGCTGCTGAACGATGACCGCTGACCCGCGCACCCAGCCCACCGGCGTGAAGATTCATCTCAGCAGCGGCGCCGGCGTGGACATCACCTGGGCCGACGGCCACCAGAGCCACTACGACTTCCACTACCTCCGCGAGCGCTGCCCCTGCGCCACCTGCCGCGATGCCCGCGAGAAAGCCGCCGGCAAGATCCTCCTCCCTCTCTACAAGGAAAAGCCCCGTGCGCTCCAGGCCGAGCCGGTCGGCCACTACGCCGTCCGCTTCACCTTCAGCGACGGCCACGCCACCGGCATCTACAGCTTCGAGCACTTCCGAGAAATCTGCCCCTGCGCGGAGTGTCGGAGCCTGCCGGCAACGCAACGACCCTAGTCCTTGCTTGGTCAGGTGCGGGCTTGAGCCCGCACGTACAGCAAGCAAAAAGAATGGGGCTTAAGCCCCTGAGGTATTCAGTGAAGCGCTTTTTTCTACTTTCTGTTTTCTATTTTCGATTTTTGACTTTCGGTTTTCTACTTGGTCAGCTCGACGGCCTTCTTGAGGTCGGAAACCGCCAGGATGATGAGCGCGTGCGGCGCGCCCTTCTCGATGCTGCCGTAGGCGTACTCGATATTGATCTTGTGCTCGGCGAGCTTCCGTGTCACCCGCCCCAGCGCGCCCGGCTTGTCGGAGAGCTTGACAGCCAGCACCTCCTGCTGACTGTGCTGCAGGCCCATCGCGTCAAACACCCGCGCCGCCACCTCCGGATTGTTCACCACCAGCCGTACCGTCCCGAACCCCTTCACGTCCGGCACCAGCACCGCCTGGATGTTCACCGCCTTCTTCGCCAACTCGCTGCAAGCCTCCGCCAGCGCCCCCGGACGGTTCTCCAACACAACCGAAAATTCCTTCACGATGGGCATCAAGACTCCTCAAACGAAAAAGGGGTTCGGAGATGCGGACTACGCTGCTGCCCGGTGCCGGCGCTTACTGGAAGCTCTGCACCGCCCGCGCTTCGTTGTCGTGCACTTCGAAGACCGTGTAGAGCTTCGTCACCTGGAGCAGGTCGTTGACCTTCTTGGTCAGGTTCAGCAGCTTCAACTGCCCGCCGTGATTCTTGACCGTCGTATACCCCGACACCAACTCCCCCAGCCCGGAACTGTCGATGTAGTTCACGTCCGCCAGGTTGAGCAGGATCTTCTTCTGCCCTTGATTCAGCAACTGCCGCAGGCTCTCCCGCAGGCGCGCGCTCGGCTCGCCCAGCGTGATCCGTCCGCTCAGGTCCAGCACCACTACGCCCGCCACATCGCGCTGACTCACTTTGATTGTCACCGTTTGCTCCCCCTTTCTTCTCTCCACTCCCGGTCTTCCCGGGCCGGCCCGCCTGCCTGCCCCGCTTCCGACGAGGCCGCTGCAGCAGGCGTGCGAAGATACTTGACCAACGTCAACCGCGTGCAGCCATTCCGGCTCTCCACCGCGCACTCGTCCATAAAGGCCCGTATCAGAAACAGCCCGCGCCCCGAGGCGCGCAACAGTCCCTCCTCCGCCAGCGGATCGGGCACCTCCTCCAGCCGGAATCCCTTCCCCTGGTCGGAAACTTCCACCACCAGCCGGTTCGGGTGGAGGAAGAAATTCAGTCCAATGTTCTTTCTCGCGTCCTGCTGGTTGCCGTGCTGGTAGGCGTTGATGAGCGATTCCCGCACCGCCATGCTGATTTTGTGCTGCTCTTCCTCATCAAACCCGGCCGTGAGCGCCACCCGGCGAGCCAACTCCTCGCCCAGGTCGATGCTCTCAACCTTCGTCTCCAGGGTTACCTCGACGCGGCGGGGCCGTGAGCTCATCGAATCGGCGGTGTTCGCTCCCTCTTGCCCTCCCACAAAGCGCCCTAGAGCCTACACGCCCGCTTCGAGATTTGTCAACCCAACTTCGCGCGCCCGCCACGCCCTTGACCCTCTCGGCCCGCAATGCGACAATCCGATTCTGGGGAATGACCAAGAGACGCTGCCTTTCTCATTCTGTCGCTGCCCTGGTTTTGCTCCTGGCTGCACTGGCTCCCGGCCTCGAGGCGCAACCCTTCTCCTTCCGCGTCAAGCACAACCACACCTTCGGCGGCTGCCAGGGCACACTGGTCATCAGCGACGCCGACGTCCGCTACACCACCGACTTCCGCAGCGACGCCCGCATCTGGGCCTACCGGATGATCAAGCGGGTCGAGCGCAAAGGCCTGCGCAAGCTCATCATTCGCACCTACGAAGACCAGCCCCTGCAGCTCGGCCGCGATAAACCCTTCGAGTTCCACTTCCTCGATAGCCAGGTCACCGACGAGGCCTTCAACTTCCTCGTCGTCCGCGTCGGCCGGCCGCCGGAATCCCCCGCCCCGCCTCTGAGCCGCGGCCGCTACGAGCTCGCCGTCAAGCACACCCACACCTTCGGCGGCTGCGAAGGCACCCTGCGCATCACCGAGACCCACATCGAATATCTCACTCCGCGCAAGAAAGACGCCCGCCTCTGGAAGTACATTGACATCAAATACGTCCAGCAGCGCTCGGCCTATCTGCTCAGCATTGCCACCTACGAAGACCAGAGCATGCAGTTCGGGCGCGACAAAGTCTTCAACTTCCAGCTCAAGGAAGCCATGCCGCCGGCGGTGCTCGATTTCATTCGCAGCCGCGTTGCCCGCTAACGCCATCCCCCAATCCTCGCTACAATCTCACCCCACCGTCACAGGGAGGAAAAAAGTATGCGCGGCCTGACTCTTCTCACCCTGATTCTGCTTCTTGCCACTGTGAGCATCGCCAGCCACCCCGACCGTCCCCGGGCACGCGACCTCGGCCTCGCCCCCGGCGTCTTCGCTCCGGGTCCGCTGAACGCCCTCACCGATGTCCCCGGCGTGCGCGTCGGGCATTTCACTCTCATCGAGGGTGACGACATTCGCACCGGCGCCACTGCGATCGTTCCCCACGGCGGCAACCTCTTTCAGGAAAAGGTGCCGGCTGCTATCGTCGTCGGCAACGGCTTCGGCAAGCTGGTCGGCTCCACGCAGGTGCAGGAACTCGGCCTGCTCGAAACCCCCATCCTCCTGACCAACACCCTGAATGTGTGGGAAGCGGCCGCGGCGCTGGTCGAGCACACCCTGCGCCTGCCCGGCAATGAAACCGTGCGCTCGGTCAACCCGGTCGTGGGCGAAACCAACGACGGCTACCTCAACGACATTCGCGGCCGCCACCTCCGCCCCGAGCATTTCCTTCGCGCCCTGGCCAGCGCTGCCACCGGCCCCGTCGAAGAAGGCGCGGTCGGCGCCGGCACCGGAACCGTGGCCTTCGGTTTCAAAGGCGGCATCGGCACCTCCTCCCGCCGTTTGCCGGAGACGCTGGGCGGCTACACCGTCGGCGTGCTCGTGCAAACCAATTACGGCGGCGTCCTGACCCTTGATGGCGTCCCGGTTGGCAAAGAGCTGGGTCGCCACGCTTTCAGTGAATTCGTACAGCCGGGCGACGGCTCCTGCATGATTGTTGTCGCCACCGACGCGCCCCTGCTCGGCCCGCAGTTGCAACGACTGGCCCGCCGCGCGCTCGCCGGCATGGCCCGCACGGGTGCTTCCTTCAGTCACGGCAGTGGCGACTACGTCATCGCCTTCTCCGCGGCTCCTTCCGTCCGTCACCCGCACGGAGCGGGAATGGCGCCGCTCAAGATCGAGATCCTGTCGGGGGAAAGCCTTTCGCCTCTCTTCCAGGCGGTCGCCGAGGCCACCGAAGAAGCCATCTACAACTCCCTGCTCCGCGCTACCACCATGCGCGGCCGCGACGCCCACGAAGTGCCTGCCCTGCCCCTCGACGCCGTCCAGCGACTCCTCGAAAAATACGGCCGGGCCCGTCGGCCTTGACACCGAATGCCGGCTCGTGCATCAACGTGCCCCTGATGCAGCCCTTGAGAACCCCCGCCCTGTGGCTCACCCTCTTCTCCGCTTTCTTCGCGCCCATCCGCAGCCACGCGCAGCCGGAACCACCGCAGAGCCCCCCTTTCATCCAGATCCGGCGCGTTGAGGCCGCCATCCGCGTCGACGGCCGCCTGGACGAGCCCGTCTGGGCCGAACTCGAACCCATCAGCGGCCTGATTCAGACCGAGCCCAACGAGGGCCAACCCGCCAGCGAGCGCACCGAAATCCGTCTCTTCTACACCGCGAACAAGCTCTACTTCGCCTTCCAGTGCTTCGACAGCGAGCCGGAAAAGATCATTGGCCGCTACGACGCCCACGACGCCCGCACCAATTCCGACAGCGTCAACATCCTCCTTGACCCCTTTGGCGACCGTCGCACCGGCTACTTCTTCAGCATCAATGCCCGCGGCGTCCAGTTCGACGCGCTGGTGGCGGAAGCCGGCGGCACCGAAGGGCCTTCGCCCACCAGCAATCCGTGGGAGCGCATGGTGGACAGCAGTTGGGACGCGGTCTGGGAAAGCGCGGCCCGGACCGAAGACTGGGGCTGGTCGGCGGAAGTGGCGATCCCCTTCCGCTCGCTCCGCTTCGCCCTGGGCACGAGCACCTGGGGCATCAACCTGGGCCGCGACATCGTGCGCAAGAATGAGACTGCGAACTGGGTCTTCGTCTCGCGGTTTGATCAATTGATGCGGCCGTCGAAGGCGGGCGAACTCCGCGGCATCGCTGATGTCCGCCCGGGGCGCAACCTCGAATTCATCCCCTTTGCCGTTCCCCGCTTTCGCCGGAGCGCGCCGGATCCCGACGCCAAACGGGAAGACTTCCACGCCGGCGTGGACATTCGCTGGGGTGTCACTCCCAACCTCACCGTCAACGCCACCCTGAACCCTGACTTTGGCGAAACCGAAGCCGACATCGCCAACATCGAAATCTCTCGCTTCGAGCTCTTCTTCCCCGAAAAACGCACCTTCTTCACCGAGGGCGCCACCTACTTCCGCACACCGATGGATCTGTTCTTCACGCGGCGCATCGGCGAGCGGCTGCCGGACGGTCGCCCGCAGCGCATCCTCTTCGGCGGCAAGCTCACCGGCAAACTCGGCCCCTACACTCTCGGCTTGCTCGACGCTCTGACCGACGCCACCCGCTTCAAAGATCCCACGACTGGGAACGTGCTCCGCTCACCAGGCGCCAATTTCTTCGTCGTCCGCCTCCAGCGCGACATCCTCGAGAAATCCAGCCTCGGCTTCCTCAGCGTCAACCGCGACCAAGCCGCCGGCGACCTCGGCGCCGCCGAACGTGTCCACGCCGTTGACCTCAACGTCCTTCACGGCCAGTACGAAACCTGGGCCTCCCAGATCGCCGTCAGCCGCAACCCCTTCGCCACCACCGGCGGGATTCAGCGGTTCGCTTTCACTTCTGCCTTCCGCCACAACTCCGATCGCTGGGAATACTACGGCACCGGCTTCTTCCGCGGCCGCAGCTTCGACGTCAGCGAAATCGGCTTCGAGCCGCAGACCAACCGCATCGGTGGCGTCGCCGGCTTCACCTACAAACCTTTCCTCGGCCACCACGGCATCCGCCAGATCTTTATCAACTGGAACCACGACCAGGGCAACGACACCTTCGGCAACATCCAGGAGTCGGGCAGCGACTTCGACCTCCGCGTCCAGCTCACCAACTTCTGGAGCCTGCGCGGCCGCCTCTCCTACAACCGCACCCGCTTCAATCTCTTCACCGCCGACTTCCAGCGCCTCGACGCCACGCAGGTCTATCCCGAGCCCCGCGTTCGCTTCTTCTTCAACACCAACGAGAATCGCCCCTTCTGGCTTGCCCTCCGCTACACGTGGCAAAAGGCGGTGAACTTCCGCGACAACTACTACGGCCCGCGCCAGCAGTATGAAGTCGAACTGAATGCCCGCCTGGCCGGCCGCACCCGGCTCACGTTTGAGGGGGAATACAACCGCGAGTTCCTGCTCGACGGCACGCCCATGCAGGTGCGCCGCCTCTACGTGCTGCGCCTCGCCCAGCAGTTCACCCGCCGCTGGCGCACCCGCCTGCTCGCGCAGGTAAGCGACGACCGTCTGGGGCGGAACTGGAACGTCAACTCGCTCATCGCCTACGACTTCACCGCCCGCAGCGCCTTCTTCCTCGGCTACAACTACCAGAAGGCCACACCCGGAACCCTCGCCGACCTCGGCCACGAGGTCTTCATCAAGCTCTCTTATCTGTTCGGCTTCTGAGAGATTCCAGCGCGACTGATAGCGATCTCAAAGCACCAATCTTGGCACGCCGGGGAGGGCATGGCTTCAGCCGTGCCGAAAAAGACACCAAAAACACGGGGCTTTAGCCCCTGAGGTCTCTACTTCTTCGCCGGCGTCGCCAGGGCGATCTCTTCTTCCAGGATTTCAAAAAACCGCTCCCGCGACGGCAAGCCGTGAATAGGGCGACCGTTGATGAAGAAGGTGGGCGTGCCCTGCACGCCCAAGTTCATCGCCTCGGTGGCGTCGCGCTGCACCTCGGCCAGACTTTCGCGGCCTTCCAGGCACTTGTTGAATTCTTTTCGCTTGAGCGGAACCTTTGCGGCCAGCTCCGCCAGCGCGCCTTTGTCCTTCAGGCGGTCGACGTGCACGAACAACTGCTCGTGCAGCGCCCAGAACGCGTCGTTCCCCTGCCGGAGAGCGCAGGCAGCCGCCACCGCCGCCTCCTCCGACCACGCCCGCAGGCCCACCAGCGGGAAATGTTTGTAAACGAAGCGCACCTGCTCCCCGTAGTTCTTCAGCAGCGGCTTCTCCAGCGTCAGGAAGTAGCGCTGGCAGAACGGGCAGGTGTAGTCGGAATACTCGACCACGGTCACCGGCGCGTCCGCCGGGCCCAGGCTCGCCGCGCCCTCCAACCGGATCTTTTCGCGATTGCCGGCGAACGGATCCTGTCTGAGGTCATACATCTGGTTCACGACAATCTTGGTGCCGTCCGCGCTGGCGTAGAAGAGAAACGGCTGCGTCTGCTCGCCCTGGCGCGCCTCCAGAATCACGATGCGATACTCGGGCGTCCCCGCCGATTGGATGTCCTTCACCGCCAGCTCGACCGAGCGCGGAACGTTCAACACCCGCCGCAGGAACGGCTCTGCGCGCTTCCACCAGTCTTCGTCGAGCTGCCGTTTGGCTTGCTCGGAAGCCTCGCGCCCCGGCGCCAGCAACGCCAGTCCCAAGACCACCGGCACCAGCAACGCCACCGAAAACCGCCACGCGCTCTTGCTCATTCACCCCTCTCGCACCGGTGCCATCAAGGTGCGTATGCTAACACGGAATCGAAGCATCGACGAACTAGGTCCAGTAGGTGCGGTCGAGGGTGCGGTACTGGACAGCTTCCGAAATGTGCTTGGGTTGAATGCGCTCGCTGCCCTCGAGGTCGGCAATCGTGCGACCGACTTTGAGGATACGGTCGTGCGCGCGGGCGCTCAATCCCAGCCGCGTGATGGCGGTCTCGAGCAGCTTCTCCGATTCGGCGTCAATCTCGCAATATTTCCGGATGAGCTTGGGCGCCATCTGCGCGTTCGAATAGATGCCGTCGGCCGCGAACCGCTCCAGCTGCCGCTGCCGTGCCTCCACGATGCGCTCCCGAATCGTCCCCGAGCTCTCAGTGGACGCGGTGGAGCGCAGCTCGCGGTACTTCACCGCCGGCACGTCAATGTGAATGTCAATGCGGTCAAGCAGCGGACCGGAAATCTTCGAGACGTAGCGCTGAATCTGCGGCGGGGTGCAGTGGCAGTCGCGCGTGGGATCGTTGAAGTAGCCGCAGGGACACGCATTCATCGCTGCAGCCAGCATGAACGAAGCGGGAAACGTCAGCGAAGTGGTCGCGCGCGAAATCGTCACGACGCCGTCTTCCAGCGGCTGGCGGAGCACCTCCAGGGCGTTGCGCTGGAACTCAGGCAGCTCGTCGAGGAACAACACGCCGTTGTGGGCCAGCGACACCTCGCCCGGGCGCGGAATCGTCCCGCCGCCAATCAGCCCGGCGTCCGAAATCGTATGATGCGGCGCGCGGAAGGGCCGCGTGCCCACCAGCCCCTTGGCGTTCTCGAGCAGTCCGGTGACGCTGTGAATCTTCGTGGTCTCGATGGCTTCCTCGAAGGTGAGCGGCGGCAGGATGGTCGGGATGCGCTTGGCGAGCATCGTCTTGCCCGAGCCCGGCGGCCCGATCATCAGGATGTTGTGCCCACCGGCGCAAGCGACTTCTAGCGCCCGCTTGGCGTGCTGCTGGCCTTTGACGTCGCGGAAGTCGGCCTCGTAGTGGCTCGACTCCGCCAGCACCTGCGCCGGATCCACGCGCACGGGCGCGAACTCTTCCGGTTTGGTGATGAGATTCACCACCTCGGGCAGGCTGCGCACCCCGTAGACGCGTACGCCCTCGACCACCGCCGCCTCGCGCGCATTCGCCTCCGGCACCACCACGTTCGCAATCCCGCGGCTGCGCGCGGCCACCGCGATCGAGAGCGCGCCCTTGATCGGACGCGCCAGGCCGTCCAGCGCCAGTTCCCCCAGAAACATAAACTGATCCAGGTCACGCCGGGCCAGCGCGCCCGTGGCGCCGAGGATGCCCAGCGCCATCGGCAGGTCAAACCCCGAGCCTTCCTTCTTGATGTCGGCGGGCGCGAGGTTGACGGTGATGTTGTGCAGCCCGGGAAAATCGAACCCGCAGTTTTTGATGGCGGCGCGGATGCGTTCGCGGCTCTCCTTCACCGCCGCATCGGGCAGGCCAACGGTGGTGAAGAGGCCGGTGCCCGGCGCGAGGTCCACCTCGACGTCGACGACGTAGGCGTCGATGCCGAATAGGGCGGCACTGAGCGTCTTGAAGAGCATGGCCGGCCGCGACTCGAAGAGTGCCGCGATTATGGCACTGCCTCCCGCCCTTTGCAACGCGGGCTTCAACACACGCCGATTTGCGGCTATACTCGCTCGGGCCTCGAGCGGACTCACCGGATGAAGATCGCCCTGATGGGAACGCACGGCGTGGGCAAGACCACGCTGGCCTATGACATCTGCGCGCGGCTGAAGAAGGCCGGGCAGAACGTCGAGCTGGTCACCGAAGTGGCGCGACGCTCCCCCTTTCCCGTCAACGAAGCGACCACGCTCGAAGGCCAGCTCTGGATCCTGCACGCCCAGATCGCCGCCGAACTGGAAGCGGCGCAGCGCGCGCCCCACGTGCTCTGCGACCGCGCCGTGCTCGACAACTATTGCTACCTCGTCAACAAATCGGGTCGCCAGGCGGCGCTCGAGCCCTGGCTCGTGCGCTGGCTCGAAACCTACCACCTGCTCGTCGGCGTGCCGCTCGTCCAGGAGCCCATCTTTGCCGAAGTGTTTCGCCAGCCGTTGCTCGCCGACGGCTTCCGCAGCGTGAACGACGATTTCCGCCGCCGCATCGAGTCGCTGCTGAAAGATCTGCTCCGCCAGAAGCCCTTCGAGCGTTTCGGGGCGGACGTGCTCTGGTTGCATGCGGGCGACCAGGCTCGCTGGGCCGAAGTAGTCGTGGAAGCGATCAGCCAACGCGCACGCGCAGCCGCGGTCTAAGCGTGCGCTGGACAACCCAACGGCGCCCGCGCGGCTGGCAGTGCGGGCAATAATGACTGCTGCGGCCCGCCAGCAGCAGCCGGCGAATCGGCTGGCGGCAGCGCGGGCAGGGTTTCCCTGCGCGCCCGTAGACGCGCAGGCGATACTGGAAGCGGCCCAGACGCCCGTCGGCGGTGACGTAGTCAGAAAACGAGGTGCCTTCGGCGGCGATGGCAGCGCGCAGGACGCGTTGCATCGCGCGATGGAGCCGACCCAGCGCGCGCGCGTCCAGACGACCGGCGGGCAGCGCGGGATGAATGCGCGCGGCAAAGAGCGCTTCGTCGCTGTAGATGTTGCCCAGGCCACGGACCAGATTCTGGTTCAGCAACAGACTCTTGATGGGCGCTTTCCGGTGCGCCAGCCGGGCGGCGAATTCGGCCAGGGAAATCTCAAAAGGCTCTGCTCCCAGATGCGCAAAGTAGGCTTCCAAGCGCGCGGCCGGGATGACCTCGACGCGCCCGAAGCGCCGCGGGTCGCGCAGCCGCAGGTGCTCGCCGCTGTCAAGCTGGAATGTGATATGCGTGTGTTTCTCGTAGGGCAAGTCCGGCCGGCAGCAGAAGAGCTGCCCCGTCATCCCCAGATGTACGATGAGGCAGTGGCGCCCCAATCCTGGATTCGGTTTCTCCAAGTGCACAATGATGAACTTCCCGCGGCGCTCAAGCCCCCTGATGCGCGACCTCGGCAGTGCGCGCCGCAGCCGCGCTACGTCCCCGCGCACGATCAGCGGTTGATGAAGGTTCACGCGCAGGATGCGGCGCCCTTCCAGGCGCGCGCGCAGGCCTTGCACCACGCTTTCGACTTCGGGCAACTCCGGCATCCGGCCGCCCGATTATCCCATTTTTCCCGCGTCGGCCGAGACCCCTTTGCCATCCAATCCCTTGACACTCGGGAGGCAAGCGCATGACTAGGCAGAAGACGCTGGACGTCGAGGCCGTCGTCCGCGAGCGCTACACGCGGGCGGCCAGGAAGAAAGAACGAGAGCTCTGCTGTCCCACAAGCTATGACCCGCGCTACCTGGAAGTCATCCCGGAAGAAATTCTCGCCCGCGATTACGGCTGCGGCGACCCCACGCCGTATCTGCAAACGGGCGACGTCGTGCTCGACCTCGGCGCGGGCGCGGGCAAGCTCTGCTTCATCGCCGCCCAAATCGTCGGTCCGCAGGGCCGCGTCATCGGCGTGGACTTCAATGCGGAGATGCTCGCCCTGGCGCGCCAGCACCAGCCCGCCGTGGCTCAGCGCCTCGGCTACGACAACGTCATCTTCCACCGCGCGCGCATCCAGGACTTGGCGCTCGCGCTCGATGAAGTGGAGGCCTACCTGGCCGCTCATCCCGTGCGAAATGCCCAGCAACTCGCCGAATTTGAAGCCTTCACCGACCGCCTGCGCGCAGAGGCTCCGCTCATCCCCAACGATTCCGTTGACGTCATCGTCTCGAACTGTGTGCTCAATCTTGTCAAGGACACGGAGAAAGAAAAGCTCTTTGCCGAGATGTACCGCGTGCTGAAGCGCGGCGGACGCGTGGCCATCAGCGACATCGTGGCCGACGAAGACGTGCCCGCCGCACTGAAACGCGATCCAGAACTCTGGTCGGGCTGCCTGGCGGGCGCGTTGCGGGAAGATCGCTTTCTGGCTGCGTTCGAGCGCGCCGGCTTCTACGGGATTACCGTGGCGAAGTACGACGAAAAACCCTGGCAGACCGTGCGCGGCGTTGAGTTCCGCTCCCTCACCGTCACCGCGCGCAAGGGAAAAGAAGGCCCGTGCCTGGAGCGCAAGCAGGCCGTCCTCTACAAAGGCCCGTGGAAGAAAGTGGAGGATGACGACGGGCACGTGCTCGAGCGCGGGCGGCGCATGGCAGTCTGTGACAAAACCTATCGCCTCCTGACCCGCGAACCCTATGCGGCCGACATCGTCGCGGTTCCGCCGCGCAAGGAAGTTCCGCTCCGCCGTGCCCGCGGATTTGTCTGCACCGGCGCGGCCTACCGCGACCCGCGCGAAACCAAGGGACGCCGCTACCGCCAGACTGTTCCCGCCACGCGGAGCCTCTGCGGCCCGGAAGGCTGCTGCTGATGGCCACCGAAACCCTCCCGCTCATCCGCCAGCATCCCGACGGCCTCGAGCTCGTCAACGCCAAAGGCGAGCGGCGCGGCTACGTCGACTTCCAGCAGGTGGATGGCCAGCCGTTGCTCGAAGACCTCTGGATCATGCAAGGCTCGGTCTGCGACCTCAAGTGCACGCACTGCTACACCGCCTCCTCGCCCACCAACCACCGCCTGGAACAGATCACCTTTGCCGAGTTGCGCCCGCATCTCGACGACGCCGCGCGCTTCGGCGTCCAGCGCATCTACTTCACCGGCGGCGAAGTGTTCGTGAACGAGGACGTTCTCCGCGGGCGCGCGCAGCGGAACGACGAGCTCATCGCCAGCCTCGCCTACGCGCTCGCCATCGCTCCCGTCGAAATCCTCACCAACGGCCGCCGCTACATTCGCAACCACTACGACGTCCTGCGCGACCTGCGCGCCCGATTCGGGCGCGCACGAAACGGCAACTGGCTCCGCCTGCGCATCACGCTGGAAAGTCCGCGCGCCGCCGAGCACGACGCCATCCGCGGCAAAGGCACCTTCGCCCAGACCTTCGAAACCATCTGTGAGTTACACGCGCTCGGCTTCACCCCCATCATCACTGCCGAGCGCCCCTTCCTGAGCGAAGCGACCGATGACGAGATCAAGGACCACTACCGCGCGCTGTTTGCCGCGCGCGGCGTCGCGGTGGAAGTCAACCTGATCGAAAACGTAATGGAGATGGGACATCAACTCGTGCAGCTCGCGCGGCAGGGCAAGCAGCCGCGCCCCGCAGTCTTCGTCACCGCAAACTGTTTCTCCCTTCTCGGCAAGCCGCCCGAATCCCTGATGTGCCACTTCAGCCGCTGCCTGCAAAAGATCGAAGGGCGCCTGCGCTACTATCCTTGTCCCGTGATTTACGACGATCCGCGCTTCGAGCTCGGCAGCACGCTCGCCGAATCCTTCCGCCGTGTCTACGTGGCGCACAAGAATTGCTACGACTACTGCCTGCAAGGACGCGGCGCCACCTGCCGCACGCGACCCCTCTGATTTTTTTCAACGTGAAAGTTAGGGAGAAGCGATCGGGGGAAGCGCTGTCGCCACGCGCTCCACTTCCTCGCGCGTCCGCTGGAAGTCCCGGTGGTTGGCTCGCGCGGCCTCCAAGACCACCTCGTGCAGGATGTCGGGAAAGTTATCCTCGAAGAAGCCGCGACTGTAGCTGTTGACCCAGCGCGCGCGCAGAGCTTCCTGGCTCTTGCGCGGCAGCAGGTCGGCAATCGCATGCACTTCGTAGCCGCTGCGTCGCGCACGGGCGCGCACCACCGCCCGCACGGTGCGCACGGAGGCCGGCATCCGCGCGGCTTCCACCCGCAGGGAAACGTCCTCGGTCCCCGGGTGCCACAGCAGCTTCAGTTCGGGATATGCCGCCAGCAGCTGCTGCAGCTTGTCCTGCTCGTAGGTGGGTTCGACGTAGACGCGGATCGCCCCGTTGCTACTGCAGGCGGCGAGCAGCCCGCCCAGCAAGGCAAGGAACCCGAGTTGAGCGATGCGACGCATGGTCAATGCCCGCCCCGAAAGCTTTCAGGGCTGACACGATTAGATGCAGGGGTTGCCCTGAGGTTGTGCGACGATGGTCCTACTCCGCCAGCAGCGCAAACACGCGCACCGGCCCGCCCGAGCCACCCGCGAGTTTGAGCGGCGCGGCCACGATATACGCACCCGCCTCCGGCAGCGCGCTCAGGTCGGCCAGATTCTCCAGGTGGTAGAGGTCGGCGCCGTGGGAGAGGCGATGTGCTTCGAAATTCTGCGAGGGGCCGTAATCAATGCTGAGCGTGTCGATTCCCAGGCCGCTGACGCGCCGCTCGATCAGAAGCTGCACCGCCTCGACCGAGTAGCCGGGAAAATGCATCACGCCCTGCGCATCCATGTTCCGATAGCGTTGCTCATTCGGCCAGCGTGCCGCCCAGCCCGTGCGGGCCAGCACAATCGCGCCCGCTGGGATCCGCCCGTGGCGGCCCTCCCAGGCGAGCACGTCGTCCACGCTCAGGCGATAGTCGGGATTTGCCGCCACCGCCCCGCGCACATCCATCACCACCGCCGGCCCCAGCAGCCGCTCCACCGGAATCGCGTCGACCGGCGTGCGTCCCGGCGGGAAATGAACGGGCGCGTCCATGTGCGTGCCGAAATGCTCCAGCATCGAAAAGCTGCGGCTGAAGTAGCCGGCCTCCTCAGCCCGTGTGCTGATGCGCGCCTCATACGGCCGCGTGTCTCCCGGCCAAGCCGGACTGTCTTCGCTGATGGCATAGGTCAGGTCGAGCACGCGCGCGATGCCGGGCCATTCCTTGCTCGGGCGCGAGCGGCCCGGCACGGGCTCCAGTCCCAGCGTCGCCACGCCTGCGCCCAAGACGACGGCCAGTGCGAGAAGATACTCTCCCCTCAGTTTCCGTTTCTGCTCCATGGGGTTTTCTCCCGGCTCCTTGGACGAATTACGGAAGCGTATCCAGCCGGAGTCCCGCCAGGCGGAGAATCTCCTGATATTCGGCTCCGCTCAGCGGGGTGACGGCCAGCCGCGTGCGACCGAGGAACTTCATCCGGCGGAGCGCCCGGTTGGTCCTCAACTCGGTGAGCGGCACCTGGCGCGGCAAGCGGTGCACCGCCTTGAGGTCAATGAGGTGGCGCTCCCGGTGGGCGGCGCGACGTCGCGGCAGCGGCGCCCCCACGTAGGGATCGGAGGCCGCAACCGCAAGGGCATAGACGCTCTTGTCCGGCGCACCGTGGTAGCAGACGATCTTGTCCCCCTTGCGCACCTGCTTCAGATAGCGGAGTGCAGTCGTGTTTTGCACTCCGTCCCAGAGGTCTTTCCCTTTCACAAACAGCGTGTCCCAATGGTAGTGAACGGGATTGGTGGCGAAGAACCAGTGGTGGCTCATCGCGTCTCCTGCCTCGCTTGTCCGGGTGCCGCGCGGGAACCAGTGGCGGGAAACATCTGCGCGCCTCCCTGGCAGAACGGGGGCCGCGCCCTCCCGTGCTGTCGTACGTCCCGACAGCTGGGACCAAACCTTACCCTTCAAAACCAACGAAAATGTCTTCGCCTTCGACTTTGACCTCGTACCTCTGCACCTTGATGGCTTCGTTGAAGACCGCTTCCCCCGAGGTCACGTTGTACTGCCAGCCATGCCAGGGACAGGTCACCACCTCGCCCTCCAGCACGCCCTGGCCGAGCGGCCCGCCGCGATGCAGGCAGGTATTGTCAATCGCATAGAGCTTCCCGCCGACGTTGAACACCGCCACCACCTTGCCATCGGCGTGGAATTCGCGCGCCGCGCCTGGCGGAACCTCGTTCGTCTTCGCCACCCGGATGAAGTTCGGCATCCTCACTCCTTCAACTTCCGCTCATCCCTGCGGGTTCTGCGTCTGCGCGATCATCACGCCCTTCTTGAAATCCTCCAGCATCCCTTCGTGCAGCCGCACTTCGGTCGGCCGCTGCGTCAGGCTCATCTGGTCAATCTTGTCCTGCAGCTTCAGCAGCGCGTAAAAGAGATTTTCTGGCCGCGGCGGGCAGCCCACCACATAGACGTCTACGGGCACGATCTTGTCCACCCCTTGCAGCACCGCATAGGTGTTGAACGGCCCGCCCACGCTCGAGCAGGCGCCCATCGAAATGCACCACTTCGGCTCCGGCATCTGCTCCCACAAGCGCTGGATCACCGGCGCCATCTTCAGCGTCACCGTCCCGGCCACAATCATCAAGTCGGACTGCCGCGGCGAAGGACGAAACACCTCCGAGCCAAAGCGCGCGATGTCGAAGCGCGCCGTGGTTGAAGCAATCATCTCGATGGCGCAACAGGCCAGCCCGAACGTCAGCGGCCAGATGGCCGACTTGCGCGCCCAGTTGAAGACGTAATCAACCGTGGAAAGCAGGAAAGTTTTGTCGTGGCGCGTATCGAGATAATTCATTCCGCTCGGCCCGAAATTCAAAACTAACCCACACACAAAATCAAGTCAAGGTATTCCAACCCATTTTCAACACACAACTTAGCCCAACCCGGGCGCCGGAAACAGGGGGGAGGGGGGTATCAAAGGCGTCACCAGCTCTAACGAGTTTATAACACAATAGGTTAGCGAAAGAAACTAG
>JBBIPK010000013.1:0-20042 GCA_037442885.1 Acidobacteriota bacterium
CGTAGTTCAGTTGGTTAGAACGCCTGCCTGTCACGCAGGAGGTCGCGGGTTCGAGTCCCGTCGGCCCCGCCAGACCTCTCGGGATCTGATGCTTCACGAGCGCCGAGTTTCCCCGTGCTAAACCTCGATTGGCCCCTCTGGGTGCGTCTTCTACTGAGTTTTCTTGTCGGGTCGATTCCGTTTGCGGTGGTGGCGATGTGGGGAACGGGTATCGACATCACCCAGGTGGGTTCGCGGAATCCCGGATTCAACAATGTGCTGCGAGTGGCGGGGAAGCGGCGCGGGACGGTTGCGTTGATCGGCGACGTGGCGAAGGGGTGGGTGGCGCTGGGACTGCTTTCGCGGACAGGCGACACCACTACGACGCTGTGGCTGCTGGGACTGGGAGCGATTCTCGGTCATTGTCTCACGCCGTGGCTGGGCTTTCGGGGCGGCAAAGGCGTGGCCACCAGCACGGGCGTCTTCTTCTATCTCGAGCCGTGGATCACGCTGCTGTTTCCGGCCATTTACGTGCCGGTGCGGAAATTCGGGCGAGGGCGCGGCTGGAAACAGGAAGGCGCAATCGCGTCCCTGATCGCGCTGGCGGCGATTACGGTAGTTGTAGCGGGCTTGCGCGGGTTCGGCGCGGGGCTTTTCGCTTCTGGCATCTTCGTCTTGGTAACCCTGCGGCACACCTCCAATCTGCGCGAAGTTTGGGCGGGCCTGCGCGCCCAAACGTAGAAAATCCGGCTAGGCTTAACCTAGGGGACGTACACGGGGAGGATTCTGGGCAGGACCGAAATCTCAATCGGCAGCTTCCCCACCATCTCCCCGTCCACTTCAATCCAGGTGTCTTCGTCGGCCGTCGCCTCCAGCCGCGGCACGCGGTGGAACTCGACTCCGGGATGCTCGTAGATGCGCCCGCTATAGAGCAAGGGGAAGTTGCGGATGATGGCCAGCACGCTCATGTGGGGAATGACGGTGACATCGAGTAGACCGTCGTCGGGCACAGCGCGGGGGCAGACCCACATGCCGCCGCCGTGATGCTGGGTGTTGCCGATGGCGATGTTGGTAATCCGGAGCTCGCGCGGCGGCTGCGCCTCCAGTTGCAGGCACACGCTCCGGCTGCGGTAGGTCAGGGTGGTGAGGGCGGTGGCAAGCTGGAAGGAGAGGCGTCCGCCGAGGATTTTGGAGGAGCGGTTGCTGCGGGCGGCGACGAGTCCGCCCATGCCGAAGCTGGTCACGTTGATGCCATAGCGGAGTCCACGCGTTCCCTCGCGTGTGTGGAAGCGGACGCGGGCAACATCAATGAGCCTGGTTCGCCTCTGGCGGATGACTTCGATCGCAGCTTTGGCATCGATAGGGATTGCCAAGGTGCGGCGAAAGTCAGCGCCGGTGCCATGCGCGATCACGCCCACAGTGAGGTCCGGCCGGATGAGCTTGTCGTTTTCGATGAGGCCGTTCACCACTTCATGCAAGGTTCCATCGCCGCCGACGACGACAATAGTCTTGCAATCGGCCTGCACGGCCTGCCGGGCGAGTTCGCTGGCGTGCAGAGGGGCCCGCGTTCGATAGACCTGGACAGCGCCAAAAACCTCTTCGAGGTAGGGCTGGAGTTTCCTCCAGGCGCGGGCGGTGCGGCCGTTGGCCGAGCGGGGATTGACGATGGTGGCGATGGGTTGGCGGGCGGGAGAGTCGGTCTCTGGGAGGCGCTGCGTCAACGTCGTCGCCGCGGGGTTCGCTGTTTCAGGTAGTTCACCGTGTCGCGCAGCGTTTCTTCCGCGGGCCGCGGGGTGAAACCGAGTTCTTTGCGTGCGCGCGAGTTGTCGAGGTACCAGAAGCGGTAGGCCATTTCCACGGTTGTGTCCGCGACGGGGTAGGTGAACCCCAGCCATTGGTAGAGGTGGCGCAAAAGGGCTGCTCCGCGACGAGACCAGCGCTCGGAGAGCGCCCAGCGGGGGGCACGTGCACCGGTGATCTGCTCGAGCGTCCGGAAGAACACCTTGACCGTCATATTGTGACCACCGATCAGGTAGCGGCGGCCGGGGACGCCGACGTTCATGGCGGCGATGAGGGCGTCGGCGGCGTCCCGCACATCCACGAAGTTCAGTCCGCCGGAGGTGATGTTCTTGAAGTAGCCACGCAGAAAAATAAGAATGTCACCCGTGGAGGAGTTGCGGTCGTCGCCCGGCCCCAACAGGAGGCTGGGATTGACGATGATCACTGGGAGTTGATGACGGGTGAAATACGAGAGCGCGAGCTTTTCCTGATAGATCTTGCTGAGGTAGTAGGGCCAGTGGCCGACGATTTCGTAGGCGTAGACGGCGTCTTCGGTGAACATCACCGGTTGCCGGCTGGCGGCGGTGGTGCCCGAGGAGGAGCAGAGAACAATCTTGGGACTGCCCTGGGCCAGCGCGGCTTCACAGAGCAGGCGGGTTCCGACGACATGGGTTTCGTAAAGCCGAGCAGCATCGGCGGGATTGCGGGAGACAAAGCCGGCCAGATGGAAAACGTTTGTGACCCCAGCCATGGCGGCGGCAACGGCTCTCGGGTCGCAGATATCCCCGTGGAGGATTTCAACCCGGGGGTCGCCCACCCAGCGACTTCCGCCTCGACACAGGATCCGAATAAACCGATCCTGTGCATCCGGCCCCGGTTTGGCTTTGATTTTTTCGACCAGATGGGTGCCGAGGAAGCCGGTGGCGCCGGTGACGAGGACTTTCTTCATTGGGTTAGGGGCGGGCCACAATCCCTTCTGGGGTTCGGCTCTGCTTGACGAAGACTGGCCGAATCCATCGCTCAATACCCTTGGTGTGGACGTTGACCCAATAGTCGGCCCAATCAATCTCCTCAGGATTCCAGAGCAGCCGCTCGCGCTCCTCCGCAGAGAGGCGGTTGAAGGCGTCGCGGATGTTACCGGTCTCGAAGACGAAGGAGTTGTGAATCATGAAGGGGAGAAACTTGTCCAGCGTCTGTTCCTGCTGGCGGATTTGGCGACGAGTGGCACGCAGGCTCCGCAGGTAGGGCTCGACCAACCGGGGTCCGAGGACGGCCTTGAGCAGGTTGAGGGAAGCGTGGAGCACGTCCAGCCCGCGGTGAACGCGGGCCCGGCGTGCTTGGAGCTGTTCCACCGAAACCACCTGCGTTTCCACGTACGTCTTCCAGAGGTTGGCCAGCTTGTTGCCGCTTTTCCGGTGCTTGTGTTTATAGCGCGCGTTCATGCCGAGGAAAGCGACCAAGCGCGGCAGCATCACGGGATTGTCGTGAGCCGTCGCGAGGTGGTAGACGGGCTTGTGGGTGCCTGCGAGCAGAGCGGCGGTGGCAAGCAAGATGCCGGTGACCACCAGATCGACAGGGATGATCTCCAGCGGCCCATCCCGCCGCACCGGCCAGCTCTTCACGCCTTCGCCGCCCATCAGCACCAGGGGCGCGGAGGTGGTTAGGCCTTCGTTCCAGCCGGGGAAGGGAAAGCGGAGGGTGGACTCCACGATGGCTGGGCGAACAATGCAGTAGTCGAGCCCGGGCGTCCCCGCAATGAGCTGCTCGCCCATGCTCTTGGCGTAGGTATAGGTATTGATCCAACCCCAGTGCTCGGCGCGGGCCATGCCGCCGCGGCGGAGATCTTCCCGTACAGAGCGCAGCTTGAGGATGGCGTCGGGCGGGAGTTCTTCTCCCGCGGCCTGCTGGGCATTCTGGATAGTTTGGCGGATGAACTCTTCACACCAGGCGAGTTCTCGCCGGACGTCGAAGCTGTGATCCTCGTTGCCCCGGCGCCGGGGGTAGTAGCCGACAATGGGCGTGTCTTCGGGGATGCGGCCGTCGCGTTTGCCGGCTACGTAGCAGGTGGAGATGTGGACGAGCTTGGCGCGAAGAAACTGCACCAGCTCGATCAAGTGTTGGATGCCGTAGACGTTGGTCAACAGGGATTCGTTGAGCGGCGGGTCAAAGTCCACCAGCCCGGCAGTGTTGACGACGACGTCCACCTTGCCTTCCAGTTCGGCCAGGCGCTCGGCCGTGAGACCGCAGAACGGCTCGCTCAGGTCGCCTTCCACGATCGTGACCTTGCGGCGGATGTGGGCTTCGCCGAGTTTCTTTACCGTTGGGGCCAGCGGGGGCGAGGAGAGAACTTCCGAGTAGAAGCGCTGCTCCCCGGAAAGATTCTTCTTCCGGCGCACCTGGATGACAAGCCGCTGGAGTTCGGGAAATCTGTCCAGGATCATCGCCAGCAGGACTTTGCCGACGAAGCCAGTGGCGCCGAGCAGGAAAACGGTGCTGTGGCGAAGAGCTTCGAGCGCAGGGCTCTCGCCCTTGCCCGGAGCCGAAGTGGACACCGCGGGCACGTATTCGCCGAGAACCGGATTCCAGCGCCATTGAGTTGGGTAGGACATCAGGCAGTGGCTCCGACAGTTTGCGCTGCAGCCGTGGGGATGGTTTCAGGCGTGCCAAGAACGTCGGTCATCAGGATGGGCGGGAAGTGAAGCAGGGTGATGCTGGGTTTGTGCCCCACATGGGATTCAGCCATTGCCAGCGCTTGTTCCATCGTATCGGCGGTGTCCCAGCCGAGGATGCTGGGGACGCGCCGGTTGTTGGCGCCGACGACAATGACCTTGCCGAGGTGGGCGCGGCCATTTTCACCCCAGTACCACATGAAGAAGGGATGGACAGCGTGGTAGGCGTTTCCCTCGCGGTACATCTTGCGGTAGCCGGGGTCGCGGGCGAACTCTTCTTCGTAGTTGCGCTGGATGACGAGGGAATCGCGGGTTTCGGTCAGGACGCGGTTGAAGAATTCGATGTAGGAAGGATGAAAGAGGGGATCGAACTCGTCGTAGCAGGGATGGGTGAGGATGAGAACGCCGTTTTTCTTCACGATGGGCATGTGGCGGTAGAAGTTGAAGAAATAGCCGAGGGCCATCACCTGCACGAGGATGGGATTCATGATGGAGTGGACGTTGTAAGGCGAGATAAAAGTGATGCCGGTGATCATCACGTCCGACTGGCCTTGGACGGGAATGCAGTACTGGTCATAGCAGTATTGCAGGATTTTCTCGTGTGCCGCTTCGGTGGCGCCAGCGTGGCAGCCGATCATTTCGTAGGAGGCCGGGATGCTGAAATAGATCTTGCGCTTGAGCGGGTAGGACATCCGGTCGAGCGCATACTTCATCGCCCGTGCCTTCGCCCAGTCGCTTTTCGACCAGGTGTCCTCGTTGCGCGCGATGAAGTCGGTGAAGGCATTGAACATGCGGTTGTTGAGAGTGGTTTCAATGTGGAAGACCTTGAGCTGCTGGTCAATGATGCGGCCGATGCGGGTGCAGGAGTGGGAGAGCTCTGAGCGCGTGGGATCCATGTAGGAGTCGGAGGCCAGGATGGCCTGCGGGGTGTGGTGGGCGCGCAGGGTGGGGTAATCGCAGAGGCCGACGCCGACGGACTTGTGGCCGCCGTCCATCGGGACGAGGTTGATGTTGACGTAGATCAAAAGATCGGATTCGGCGGCGCGCCGGCAGATGCGAGCCGGCTCGCCCAGAGGCGTGCGGCCCAGCTCCACCATCCCGTCCGGTGCGTCGGCGTCCAGGTTGTAGTACCGGTCGGGATAGAAGGCGTTGAAGATTTTCCGGCCCACTGCCCGGCGCATCTCCGGCACCGTCATGCGGCGATGGTAGGAGGTAGCAAGGATGATGTGGATGTCATCAACGCCCTTGGAGGCGAGCAGCGGTAGGAGGATTTCCAGCGCCCGCTGCCGGGTGTCCGGCGTCTTCATCATCGGCAGGGGTAGGGAGATGTCGTCAATGGCGATGGTGACTTTCATACCGGGCCGGAGCAACGCGGGCAGCGGGTCCATATTCTCCGGATGCAGGATGGCGTGGCGAATAGCAGCTTCCGGGTCGGGAAGCCCCGGGATGGGCGGTTTGGCATAGACGACGCGCGTTCCCGGCGGAAGCTTGACCCAGATCAGGTCTTCGCCGGAGAAGAGCAGGCGGGGAGCCGAGTTCTTGTCGAGGTGAACGACACAGCCCTGGGCTGCGGCCACGGGGTCGTAGATGTCGCGGTACCACACTGCCAGACCTCCTAGCGAAAGCTCCCCGCCGGAACCTCGGCAGCGGACAATGACGGATAGGGTCGCGCCAGGAGTTCCTCGAGGTCAACGCGGGATTCCTCCGTCAGTTCCAGCAGCGGCCAGCCGTGGCGCAGGGCGTAGCGGCGGAGACGCCGAGAGGGATTGGTGGCGATGGGATGGCCAGTGACCGCGAGCATCGGGATGTCAGAGGTGCTGTCGGAAAACGCCAGCGAGGCAGCGAGGTCAATGCCTTCACGCTCGGCGAAGTCGCGGATGATGCGCGCCTTTTCCTTCTCTGCGACCAGCGGCGGGAGCGTCCGGCCGGTGGCAACGTGATTCTTGAACTCGAGACGGTTGCAGATGATTTCCTCAATGCCGAAGTGGATGGCGATGGGGCGGATGGTGAATTCGAGCGCGCCGGTGACGAGGACGTTGCGGTAGCCCGCCTCACGTGTGCGCCGGACGAGTTCTTCGGCTTGGGGATAAATGGAGGGTTTCAGGGTGACTTCAAAGAGGTCATCGGCCAGGCCGATGAGGCGGTCGCGGTGCATGCCGCGGTAGGCGCGGAAGAAGAAGATGTTGAACAGCGTGCGCGAGTAGAGATCCAGGCCGAAAAACACGGGCACGCTCAGGAGGACCTTCGTGAACAGGTAGAGGGATTTGAGCAGGGAGCGGTCGTTGCGGGCATAGTAGGCGTAGGTGGTAACAAGGTTGCAGGTCAGGAGCGTGCCGTCCAGATCGTAGAAGGCGGCCTTGTAGGGCTTTTCAGTCGTCAACGTCGCTCGTCAGCAGTCCAGAACGGGAACTCGGTGCCTCGTGTCCCAAGGCGGTCAGAATCATAGATGAGGCAACGGTTTGGTTGCAAGCGCGCGAGCGCGATGGGCAGGATTGCATGAACAAGGATTCTTGTCGTAAAAGTGAGTCTTTCCGCGGGCAGGGATCAGGAAGGGAGGTGTATGAAGAACGATGTCGAGTTGGACCTGGGCGGTCCTGGTCGCAGGGCTCATTTTGGCCGGCTGGTTCGCCTGGCGGCGGAAGGCCTCTGGCAAGTCGCAGAACGCGCCGGCGGCTGCTGCCACGGTTCCGCTGACCCTCCAGCCTGCGCAACGGGAGCCGGACACTCTCTACCAGAAAGGCCGGATTGTGGCCCGTGTGAGCGGAACGCGCGTGGACGAAGCTGGCAAGAAGATCTTTTTTGAAGAGGTCTACCATAGCGATACATTGTTGCTGCCCGATGAATGCGACTTCCAGCAGTACGTCATCCTAATCCGAAAGATTCAACACGCGACGAAGCTGGATCCGAAGGCCTTGCACAGGGGGCGCGTTCTCGGCGGAGTGGAGGCAGACATTCTGAGCTACAGACAGCAATAGGGCGGAGAGTTAGACGTTGACGACCAGCTTCTTGGCGCGGAGCTGGCTCAGCACGGCGTCGCGCAGTTCGGCATCCGGCATACTGACGTAGCGCAGCCAATCCAGGCGGAGGACGGCTGGCCGGTCGTCCTTCTGGATCACAATGCCCAAATGTTGTTTGCTGCTGTCGAGGAGCAACTCGACCAGGTGGAGCTCGGGGTCAGCTTCAGCAAGCAAAGGCTCAAGGCGGCGGCGGATACTGCGTTTGCGGTCGGCGCTTAGCTCCACAGTGTGCGATCCACCTTCCCAACAAGCAGCAAGAGAGAAACTATCGATGCATGATAACTTGAGCAAGAGGGTGCGTCCAGTACGAGCTCGTGCGGGCCCGGCAAACGTGCAGGGAGATTAGTGTTCTTGACCGAGGCTAGCGGCGGAAGTGGTGCGGGACACTGGTGACAATAATTTTCGGCTTGAAGAGTAGGGCGGCCTTGATCATCAGGCTGGTCTGATTGTGCAGGAAGAGCTCCCACCAGTGGGCGGGGACATATTCGGGGATGACGACGGTGACGAGGTCGTCGTCGCGCCAACTATCAATCTCCTCGATAAAGCGAATCAGCGGGCCCGTAATCGAGCGGTAGGGCGAGTCGAGCACGACCAGCGGGACGTCGGAGGCCCATTCCGACCAGCGCCCGGTCAACTGCTCGCGGCTTTCGTTGCCGGCGTCGACGGTGACGGCCACCACGTCCTGCGCGATCGAGCGGGCATACTCGATGGCCGGCAGCACGACGCGGTTCATGCCAGCCACCGGGACAACAGCCAGGTGGCGGCGGGGGGCAGGCTTCTCGTAGTCGGCAAGCGACAGCTCGCGGCCGACGACGTAATAGTGCTGGCGAATCTGTCGGCAGACCCAGACCAGGCCGGGGATGGCCACGACCACCATCCAGGCCCCCTGCGTGAACTTCACGAACGCTACCACGGCGAGAACCAGTGCGGTCGTAGTAGCACCGACGGCATTGACAAGGGCCCGCCACCCGGCGCCAGTTTCCCGCGACCGACGCCAGTGTTGCACCATTCCGCCCTGCGACAGCGTGAAAGCGAGGAACACGCCCACCATGTAAAGGGGGATGAGGTTGTGCACTTGGGCGTCGAACAGGATAATGAGGAAGCCGGCCAGAACGCTCAGAACCAGAATCCCGTTGGAGTGAACCAGACGGTCACCCAGGTTGGCGAGCTGGCGGGGAAGGAAGCGGTCCCGGGCAAGGACGGAGGAAAGGCGCGGGAAACCAGTGAAGCTGGTGTTGGCCGCCAGAATGAGGATGACCATAGTGGCAGCCTGTACAAGGTAGTACAGGGGACCCCTACCGAAGATCGTTCGGCCGAGCTGGGAGACGACGGTCTCACCCACCCGAGGCGTGATGTGGTAGGAGAACGCAAGGAACGTGATCCCGAAGAAGAGCGAAGCCAGCAGGAAGGCGAGGACGTAGAGCGTGGTGGCGGCGTTGCGGGACACCGGCGGGCGGAAAACTTGGACACCGGTGGCTACAGCTTCAATGCCGGTGAGGGCGGCGCAACCCGAGGCAAAGGCGCGCATGACAACGAACGCGGCGGTGAAGTTCCACACCGTGGGTTCCAGCGGGGGAGAGGCTGGCGGCGCCAGCGGCTGCCCGCGGAGCAGCTGGGCGAGCCCGGCAAAGACCAGAAGATAGGCGGAGATAATAAAGACATAGACCGGGACGGTGAACAGCGTGGCGGATTCGCGCACGCCGCGGAGATTGGCGAGCAGGATAACGGCGATGGCGACTAGGCAGAGACCCACGCGATGCTCATAGAGGACGGGAAGGGCGGAGGTGAGGGCGGCGATGCCGGCCGAGACGCTCACCGCGACGGTGAGGACATAGTCAATCAGCAAGGCCACACCGGCGACCAAGCCGGCTGTAACTCCGAGGTTCTCCTTGGCCACGGTGTAGGCGCCGCCCCCTGTCGGGTAGGCGTACATGGTCTGGCCGTAGGAAATGGCGACGATGGCGGTGAGGGCAACGATGGCGCCGGCGATCGGGATGGCATACGAGAGCGGGAGGAGGACGCCGAGGGCGACGGCGGCGGTGAGAGCGAGGAGGATTTCCTCGGTGGCATAGGCGGTGGAAGAAAGGTTGTCAGAAGCGAGAACGGCGAGAGCGGATTTCTTCGAGAGCTTCTGCTCGTGCAACGAGGCCGTGTCGAGCGGGGAGCCAATGAAGAACTCTTTCAGGCGGCGGAACATGAGCAACTCTACTCACCTTCTAGCACAGTCGTCTGCGAGCGGCAAGGCGGGTCGCTTGACTTGCTTACGCGGGAGTGGCTAGACTGGTTTGGTTCGAGTGAGTGCGAGCGTGGCTCTATGAGGTTGCAGCGAGAATTTGTGGCCTACATGGCGAAGCGGCTGGTGGAGGAGTTGCAGAAGCGGGAGATGATTGAGACCGGCAGCGGGGAGCCGGTGCGGCTGCGGTTCCGCGAGGTGCTGGTGGATGAACTCAGTGTGGAGGATCGGATCAACGAGAAGGTACGGGAGATCATGAACCAGTACGCCGATGAGATTCGGCGCACGGGAGCCTCCTACCAGGAGATGTACAAGCGCATCAAGAGCGAGCTGGTGCGGAAAGAGAAGGCCATTCTCTAGGAATGAAGTTGAGCCGCGAGAAAATCGTGCACCTCTCCCATCGGCTGGCGGACGAGCTGGCGGGGATGGAAGGAGTGGAGTTCGTCGAGGACCGCAACACGATCCGGCTGGAGATCGTGACCATCCTCCAGGAGTTGCTGCGCGAGGAGGAGGAGATGGACTTGGCTGCGCGGCAGAAGATTGAGGCGCAGAAGCGACCCATTCCGGAAGGCAGCACCGAGTGGGAGACGCTCTATCGGAAGTACTACGCAGACGAACTGCGCCGGTTCGGCATCAGCAGCTAATCCACCCAATCTAGGATTTCAGACTCGCAACAAGCGAACGGGCGTCGGCTCGCGTCAGGGACGGCGCTTGAGGACGGGCGGCTTCTCTTCCTTCTCGCCTTCCTTCTTTTCCTTGTCCTGCTCGCGTTTGCGCAGGGTCGGCTTCTTTTCCTCCTCGCTGGGGGTACGGCCGACCATCAGGAAGGCGAGCCGCGACTTGACCTTGTCGAACTCCGAGGTCGTCACCACGTACTGGGGCTGAGCCGGCAGCAGCTCAGCGATTTCCTGCTGGGCGCGCTTCACCCGCTCGGGCGTAGGCGGGTGGCTGGCAAAAATCTTGGGCACCGAGCCGGGCTGCTTGCGCTCCTTTTCCTGAATCTTCTCAAAAAAAGTGATGAAGGAGGTGGGGTCGTAGCCGGCTTTATACATGTACTGCAGGCCGAGGAAGTCGGCTTCGCGCTCGGAGTCGCGGTTGAACTTGAGGAACGTGAGAGGGATGCCGAAGCTGAGGCCCTGGTAGATCCCGTAGCCGGCGGCGCCGCCGGGGAGAAAGATGATGAGAGGGATCATGGCGTAGTTGAGCAACTCGGCTTTGGTGGCCGACTTGGTGGCGTGGCGAGCGGTGACGTGGGCGATTTCGTGCGCCATCACCCCGGCGAGTTCAGCTTCTTCGGTAGCGGAGAGGATCAGGCCGGAGTTGATGTAGAAGAAGCCGCCGGGGAGCGCGAAGGCGTTGATTTCGTCGGAATCAATGACCTTGACGGTGAACGGGACGCGAGCGTCGGAGTTGCGAACCAGGTGCTGGGCGACGCGGTCCACGTACTCGGTGACAACCGGGTCGTCCACTAGCTTGGCGCTCTGCTCGATCATCTGGGCGAGTTGTTTGCCCAGGCTGACTTCCCGCTCCAGGGTGTAGAGGTTCAGGCCACCTCCCACGTTGCGCTCGCCAATCTTGTCGGGGTCTTTCTTGGGATCCTTTTTGGTCTCCTTTTCGGCGGCCAGCCCAAGCGGCGCTACCAGGCTCAGAGCCAGCCAGAGAGCCAAGACGTGACGGAGGGTTGGTGTCATTCCTGCCTCCTCGAAACCATGCTAGCACCCGCCGGGGCCGCAGGCAACCGCCCGCAGGCCACACAGGATTGGATGGCAGAAAGGCGGAAAACGTTTCCGGGACGAAGTGCGCCAGGCTTGACGCTTTCCCGACAAAGCGTCTAAAGTGCCAGCGGGCTTCGGAGTGGAGGAGACGCGTGGCAGTCCGACGCGTACAGATGGGCCAGATCTGGCGGCACACCGCCAGCGGGGAGAGCTATCTGGTCACGCGGGTCTATGAGGAAGCCTTCACCTCCTATGCCGTGCTGCGGAAGGTAGGAATCGAAGTGGGCGAGAGCCTGCGGGTGAAGATTCACAAGACGACCGAAGGAATGGCGCTCGAGGGCTACACCTTCACACAGGAGGAGCAGCACTAGCCCGGGCGGATGGTCACCCAGCTCCTCACCTACCTGGCGCAATTCATCATCGCGGTCATTTCCCTGACCGGCTATTTCGGCATCGTGTTGCTGATGGCGATTGAGTCGGCCTGCATCCCGTTGCCGTCGGAAATCATCATGCCCTTCTCGGGCTACCTCGTGACGACCGGGCGTTTCAACCTCTGGTGGGTCGGCGTGGCCGGCGCCATCGGATGCAATGTCGGCTCCATCCTGGCTTACTGGGTTGGAAGCCGCGGCGGGCGGCCCTGGCTGGAGCGCTACGGCAAGTACGTGCTCATCTCGCACCACGACTTGGCCTGGGCCGACCGCTGGTTTGCCCGCTACGGCGAGGGGACGGTGTTCTTTGCCCGCCTGTTGCCGGTCATCCGCACCTTCATTGCCCTCCCGGCCGGCATCGCACGAATGAACTTCTGGCGGTTCAACCTCTATACGTTCTTGGGCTCGCTGCCCTGGTGCCTGGGATTGGCGTGGGTGGGCGTGAAGCTGGGCGAGCGGTGGCAGACCCTGCGGGATTACTTCCACAAGTTCGACACGCTGATTGGCGTCGTGCTCGTGGCGGCGGTCATCTGGTTTCTCTGGTCGCGGCTGAAGAACCGCGTGCCCGCAGCGCCGGCCTGATTCACTCGGCTTCTTCTTCGTAGCGATCCTTCAACTGGGAGAGCACGCCGGCATCGGTGAGGGTGGTGGTGTCGCCGAGTGCCTTGCCTTCGGCGATGTCGCGCAGCAGCCGGCGCATGATCTTGCCGCTGCGCGTCTTGGGCAGGTCGCTCGCGAAGACGACCTTCTCCGGCCGGGCGATGGCGCCGATTTTCTTCACCACGTGGTCTTTCAATTCGTCCACGAATTCAGGGCCCGGGTGGAAGCCGTCCTTGAGGGTCACGAAGGCGGCGATGGCGGTGCCTTTGATTTCGTGAGCGACGCCGACCACGGCTGCTTCGGCGACGCGCGGGTGATCCACCAGGGCGCTCTCAACTTCGGCCGTGCCAATGCGGTGGCCGGCGACGTTCAAAACGTCGTCCACGCGCCCCAGCAGCCAGAAATAGCCATCGGCGTCGCGCTTGGCGCCGTCGCCGGTGAAGTAGAGGTCCTTCCTCCATTTCGTCCAGTACTGCTTCACGTAGCGTTCCGGGTCGCCGTAGATGGTGCGGAGCATCGCCGGCCAGGGACGGGTGAGAGCGAGGTACCCGCCGCCGACCTCGATGCGCTTGCCGGATTCGTCAAGCACCTCGGCTTCGATGCCGGGGAAGGGGCGGGTGGCGGAGCCGGGCTTGAGGGTGGTGAGGCCGGGCAGAGGTGTGATGAGAATCATTCCGGTTTCGGTCTGCCACCAGGTGTCAACCACGGGGCAGCGGCCACCGCCCACGGTCTGGTGATACCAGACCCACACTTCGGGGTTGATGGGTTCGCCCACGGTGCCGATGAGGCGGAGGCTCGTGAGATCGTGCTTCTTGATCCAGTCGGGGCCCCACTTCATAAACGCGCGGATAGCAGTGGGCGCGGTGTAGAAGACCGTCACGCCGTAGCGTTCGACGATTTGCCAGAAGCGGTCGCGCTCGGGCCAGTCGGGAGCACCTTCGTACAGAATGGTGGTGGCGCCGTTGGCGAGCGGGCCATAGACGCTATAACTGTGGCCGGTGACCCAGCCGATGTCGGCCGTGCACCAGAAGATGTCGTCCTCTTTGAGGTCGAAGACCCACTTGGTGGTGGCGTAGGTGCCGACCAGGTATCCACCTGTCGTGTGAACAACGCCCTTGGGTTTGCCCGTGGTGCCAGAAGTGTAGAGGGTGTAGAGCATGTCTTCGGCGTCCATCGCCTCGGGCGGGCAGTAGGCGGCCGCGTTCTGCATGAGCCGGTGGTACCAGTGGTCGCGGCCCTCGACCACGTGCAACGGGAATTCCGTCCCGGCGCTGCGGCGGACGATGACGACATTCTTCACTGACGGGCAGTCGCGCAGGGCTTCGTCGGCAAACTGCTTGAGCGGCAGCAGATTGCCGCGGCGGTAGCCGCCGTCGGCAGTGATGAGGAGCTTGGCCTGGGCGTCGTTGATGCGGTCGCGCAGCGCATCGGAGCTGAAGCCGGCAAAGACCACCGAGTGGACAGCGCCGATGCGGGCGCAGGCGAGCATCGCGATGATGGCCTCCGGAATCATGGGCAGGTAGATGGACACGCGGTCGCCTTTGCGGATGCCGAGCGACTTCAGGGCGTTGGCGAACTTGTTGACGTCGCGGTAGAGCTCGCGGTAGGTGAGGGTGCGCTGGTCGCCGGGCTCGCCTTCCCAGATCAGCGCCGCCTTGTTCTTCCGCGGGCCGGTGAGGTGGCGGTCGAGGCAGTTGACGCTGGCGTTGATCTTGCCGCCGACGAACCACTTCGCGTGCGGGGGCTTCCACTCGAGCACCTTCTTCCAGGGCTTGATCCAGTCGAGCTCGCGGGCGAAGTCAGCCCAGAACTTGTTGGGGTTGCGCCGAGCGCGCTCGTAAATCTTGGGATCACTGATATTGGCTTGGCGACGGAAGGCGGCCGAAGGCTTGAAAACGCGCTTTTCAGCCAGCAGGGCCGAAAGGCCCGACGGCGTGGCGGCGGAAACAGAACCCGTGGTCTTCTTAGCCCGCATTAGACTCCCCCAACACCCCAAGCTACTGAGGATGTAGTGCCCGTATCCTAGCGCAGAAAGGCTCGTTGGGGCTAGAGGCAAGCGAGGCATACGAGGACAGACGGGTGCAGAGCATCTCCGCCGGACTGTGCAGGAGCCCGGGCATTAGTTAGATGGAGCGGACGGGCATCGCGACGATGTCGTCCACCTGGAGGATTTCGCGAACCAGGAAAGGCTCGCCGTACTGCACGCCAATCATCATCCCATAGTGGCGGCAGATGTGGGTGACGTGCCCCTCAAGGTCGTCCAGGGGAATGTGGACGCCACCGTCCTTCTTGGCGCGGGCTGCCTGGCCGAACTGCGACTCATAGCAGCGGATGGCTTTCAGCCGCTGGTCGAAAAATTGGCTGATGTCAACGACGAAGCTGGGACGAACGCTCTCCGCGTACATCGTGGCGTAGACGATTTTGAACGGGCGGAAAGGCTCGCCCTCGAGCGCGAGCTGCTTGAGTCCGGCGAGAAAGCAGGCCTCATAGGCAAGCTTGGACGCATGGTAGTGGTCGGGATGCCGGGCCTCCCAATAGGGCAGGATAACGGTGCGTGGGCGCAGGGCGCGGATACGCGCCGCGAGCTTCAGCTTGTTCTCACGCGTCGGTTGGACGTCGGAGTCGGCCAGGCTGAGGTTTTCGCGGTGGTGAAGGCCAAGGGCCCGTGCGGCGCAGTCGGCTTCGCGGGCACGGATGTCGGCTGTGCCGCGGGAGCCCATTTCGCCGCGCGTAAGGTCGAGGATGCCCACCTGATGGCCAGCGGCGACCATCTTCGCCAGCGTGCCGCCGCAGGTCAGCTCGGCGTCGTCGGGATGCGCGACAATAGCCAATAAGTCAAGTTTCATGACGAGAAGGTGAGCGACCGTTAGGGCACGGCTTCAGCCGTGCCGCTCGGAGTCTCCAAGCCCAATGGCTTTACCCACTGAGGGAACTTATGGCCGACAGTGGCGAGCAGATCCAGTCTCATTCGCGCACGGTTGTCCGTTGGAGTTGCCGCCGAAGCTGTTTCAAATCGAGGCGGTGCTTGGCCACTTTGCGGCCATCGAGGTAGACGACGGGAACGTCGTTGCTGAAGCGAGCTCGGAGATTGGCGTTCGCGTCAATGTCCACCAAGCGCAGGTCGAAGGGAATCTCGGCCCGGAGGGTATCGAGTTGTTGCTTGGCCTCTTCGCAGAGGTGGCAGCCGGTTCGTGTATACAGCACGAGTTCAGTCATGGAAGTCGCACATTCTACTGAACTTGCCTCCCCACCGTCAAAGGCGATTCACTTGCAACAGGGGGAAGGGGGGGTATCTGCTCGGTACCCGCGTCTATCCCGTTGTAAACAATACTCTTACACCGAGAAACTAGTTTATTTCATGTTTCTTGTAGGTTTTTCCCTCCCTTCAGGGCTGGGGCCTTCCTGTCGGCCGTCAAAGACCTATGGCGAATAATAGGCGAAAGTATTGCAGAAGTCAAGGCCCGCCCTCTGCTTTTCTTTTGTAGCGGAAGGCTTCAGCCTTCCATCCGGGCAGCGAGTATGCTAGTCGACGCAAGGCTGCACCCATCCATAACAGGAGCGAGCCAGAAATGAGCGAGAAGGCATTGCAGGGCCAGGTGGCGATTGTGACGGGAGGAGCGCGGCGCATTGGGCGGGCCATCAGCCTGACGCTGGCCGAGGCCGGGGCGAACGTCGTCGTCCACTACCTGACCTCCGCGGTCGGCGTCAAGAGTCTGGTCAGCGAGATCGAGAACCTGGGTGGGCGGGCGGTGGCGGTGGAAGCAAACGTAGCGGAGCCCGCGGCGGGGAAAAAGCTGGTGGAGGCAGCCGAAAAAGCCTTCGGGCGGCTCGACATCCTCGTCAACAACGCCGGGATTTTCGAGCGCGGAACCGTAGAAGAGACAACGCCGGAACTCTGGGACCGCTTCATGGCCGTGAACCTGCGGGCCCCGTTTTTCACCGCGCAGGCCGCCGCACCGCTGATGCGGGCGCAGAAGCGCGGCAAGATCGTTAACATTGCTTCCCTAGGCGGGCTACTGGCCTGGCCGGGCTACATTCCTTACGCGGTATCAAAGGCCGGCCTGATTCATCTGACGCGCTGCCTGGCGCGGGCGCTGGGGCCGGAGATTCAGGTGAACTGCGTCTGCCCAGGCTCGATTCAGTTTCCCGGCGACGCGCCCGATGAGCACTACATCCGCAAAGCCGCGCTCAGGCGGACCGGCGAGGCGAAGGACATCGCGCAGGCGGTGTTGTTCCTCCTGACGCAGGAATTCATCACCGGCCAGGCGCTGGTCGTGGACGGCGGCTACGTGCTGGCCTGAACTATTCTTTGTACGCCCAGGCCCCGACCAGGACGGCAATGACCGTAATGATCAGGCCGATGACCGTGTCCGTCGCCAGCAAGCCACGCGAGAATCCCAGACCAGTTCCCCAGGCGACCGTTGGCAGCAGGCCACCGATCAACCAGTAGGTGAAGCCGGCGCAGGCCGCCGCCTTCGGCCCTGGCCCGTACCGCGGACGGATCGCGGCGTACAGATAGACGCCCAGGATCCCCGCGACAAAAGTGAACACGACCCAAAAGATATTCATCCCGGTGGTTTCCTGGATGGGGCGGCCGAGGGCTTCCATGGCCGGCGCCCACTGGTCACGCAAGTAGCCATACCAGACGGCCAAGCCCAGAATGTTCCACACCACCCCCGCGAGCAAGCCGCCGAGAAACACACGACCCCAGTTGATTTTCCCCATTGCACCCTCCTGCGCCCGCTACGGCGCTCCTTATGGTGTGTCTACTTCGGCCGGAAACCTGCCCGGAGGCTACGAAAAGCCAGCCCGGAAGTCAAGCGCAGCGAGCAGGAAGAACTCTTCCAGCGGCGGGCTGAACCGCGCGAGAAGCGTGTACACCTCCAGCAGTTGCTCGTCCACCCGCGTCATCGCTCTGCTGCCACAGCCGGCGCCGGCAGGTGGGTCGGCCCGCCGGCCTTGCTGCCGGCAATGAGCACGGCTCCAATCAGGTAGAAGGCAACTACCGAGAGGATGGCCACGCGCTGATTGCCGCCGGTGGCCGCCGACAGCGTGCCAAAACCCAGCGGACCCAGGATAGCTGCCGACTTCCCGCACAGGGCGAAGAAGCCAAAGAATTCCGCTTCCCGCCCTGTCGGCACCAGGGTGGCGTAGAAGGCGCGCGCGGCGGCCTGAATCGCCCCCAGACCTGTGCCTGCAATCGCTGCCAGCACGAAGAACTGCCTCTGCGTTTCCACAAAGTAAACCGCCGTCACCACCAGCGCCCACTGCGCCAGCATCGTCAGCACCACAAACTTAGGCCCCAGTCGGTCGGTGGGCTTGGCCCAGACAAAGGCCCCCGCCAGCGCCGACACTTGCACCACGGCAAACAGCAGAATCAGTTGCTCCATCCGAAAGCCCAGGGTCGTGGCCGCGAACAGGGAAGAGAAATTGATGACAGTAATCACGCCGTCTTCGAAGAGGAAATAGGCCAGCAAGAACCGCCGTAATTCCGGCAGCCGCAGGATCTCCTTCTGCGTCTTCCATGCCGCCTTGAAGCCGCCGGCGGCGGCCTGGCGCACGGTCAGCGAAGCGGCTGCATCCCGCGGCAGCCAGAGGAAGGCGGGTACGGCAAAGAAGAGGTAACAGCCAGCAATCACAGCGAACGCGATGCCGTAGTCACCCCGGCGGACAAAGGGCAGCGCGACCAGCAGGCCAACGAAGGATCCCGCATAGCCAGTGGCGAAGCCCCAGCCCGAGACGCGTCCCTGGTGGTCGCGCGGCGCCAGCTCGGGCAAGTAGGCGTTGTAGAAGACCAGCGCGCCTTCAAACCCGATGTTCGCGAGCATGGAAAGCAGGAAGCCCCAGAGCACCATCCCCGGCTCAACTGTCGCCAGCAGCGCCGTGGCCGCCACCGCGGCCAGCGTGTAGCCGATGAGCAGCCGCTTCCGCACGCCCGCGAAGTCCGACAAGCCTCCGAGCAGCGGCGACGTCACCGCCACGAACGCCATGCTCAGCGACACCGCCCGGCCCCACCACAGGTCGCCTTGGCCGGTTTCATTGCCTACGATCGTCTGCGCGTAGTACACCGACCAGATCGTCGCGGGAATGACGGCGACGTAGAAGGAATTCGCGAAGTCGTAGAGACACCAGCTCGCGATGGACTTCCAGTTCAGGGGCGCTGCCTCCACGAACCGCTCGGCATCAGCTTACTCGGCCAGGCACGTCACAAAGGTGAAGGCATAAAGACCCAGGCCGCTGCCAACGGCCGCCAGCTCCAGCCGGCGCGGAACAAACCTCGCATTGCGGATCAGCTTGTACATCCGTGGCTCGTTCACGCGCACACCGCTGCGGCCGGCTTCGTCAAATTCGATATCCTCGCCCGCGTCCTCGCGCCCCACCGGCTTTCCGTCCTGCCCCACCAGCAGCCTGTACTCCGGCGCCCCGTTGGGCGCCATCACCAGGTTGACCTCCTTGGCCGCATAGACCAGCGCCAGACCGGCGCGTTCGTCACTATCCGTGGCTGCGCTCTCGATGTGCTCAGCACGCGCCAGCCACGGACCCTGTGCGTAGACGACTTCCGGCTCGAGCATCTTGGGCAGCTCGTACCGTGCCACCTTGTCCTGCTGAAAACCACCCGCGTTCCCCAGCTTGCCGCGCCGGTAGCCCAGATACAGCTCCGGCGTCACCCGGTAGCAGCGCGCGTTCGGCTCGTCGGTGTCCCGCACCGATGCCATCACCGGCGGCAACTCCACCCCCGCATCCCGCTCGCGCAGTACTGTCTGAATGGCTTCTTCTGTCTCCTGATAGGAGCCCTCGCCGAAATGCATGTAGCGGAGGAACCCGTCTGCGTCAATCAGGTACTTCGCCGGCCAGTACTGGTTCGCGAACGCCCGCCAGATCTGGTAGTCATTGTCGAGCACGACTGGATAGCGGATGCCGAACCGTGCCACCGCCTTCCGCACGTGCTCCGCCGTCCGCGCAAACGTGAACTCCGGCGCATGCACGCCGACAATCGTCAGCCCCTTGTCCCGGTAGCGCATGTCCCATTCGAGCAGGTAGGGCAGTGTCCGCAGGCAGTTCACGCAGGTGTAGTCCCAGAAGTCAATGAGCACGACCCGCCCGCGCAGTTCGGCCAGGGTCAACTCGCCCGAGTTGATCCACACGCGCCCGAATTCGGGCGCCGCCACCTGGCCTTTTGGGAGTAACTCCATTCACGCCTCTTTCGGGCTCAAGGCCAGCGCAAATGCCAGCCGCTCGGCCACCGCCTCGAGCAGCTCCCGGTCGGATTCGGTGAACGCATTCGGGGTGTGGCTGTCAATGTCGATTTCGCCGAGGATGCGCCCGTCTTCGGTGCGCAGGGGCACCACGATTTCCGATTTGGTTTCGAGGCTGCATGCCAGATAGCGCGGGTCGGCGTTCACGTCCGGGACGATGACGGTTGCATTCTCACGCACTGCTGCGCCGCAGATGCCTTGGTCAATCGGAATGCGGGTGTGCGGCGAGGGAGCGCCCACGTACGGCCCCAGCACCAGTTCGCTGCCCTCCAAGAAATAGATTCCCACCCAGTTGTAGTGCCTGCGCTCGCGCTGCAGGAGGTGGCAGATGGCGCGCAGCCAGTCGCGATTCGTGCGCCGCGCGGC
>JBBIPK010000013.1:20142-63448 GCA_037442885.1 Acidobacteriota bacterium
CCGAACGAGCGACAAGAGCGTGCGGCCAGTCCTGGCGGCAGAGCGTCGTGCCGCACCGGCGGGAATCTGCTAGCCTACGCGAGGCCCAACGCGTCCGCAGGCAGGCGTTCTTTGCCCTGAGGCGAGCGAATGTACAGCCCGCAAGTTCTCGACCATTTCGAGCATCCACGCAACGCCGGGGAACTGCAGAATCCCACCGCCGTCGTCGAAGTCACCAACCCCGTGTGCGGGGACATCCTCAAACTTGCCGCCCGCGTCGAAAACGGCCGCATCCATTCCGTCCGCTTCCAGTGCAAGGGCTGCGTCACCGCCGTGGCCTGCGGCTCCCTTCTCACCGAATGGATGCAGGACAAGCCGCTCGCTGCCCTCGACTCTATCACCTACCAACAGATCTCTCAGGCGCTCGGCGGCCTCCCGCCCGCCACCCTCCACGGCGCCCAACTCGCCGTCGACGCCCTGCAGGCCTTGCTCGCCCAACTTCGGAAGACCTAAGCTGCGTCCCGCTTGCTGCGGCGGCGAAAAGTAGACCAGGCAAATCCTACGAGGACGACCGCTCCCAGGAGCAACCCTTCCCAACTCCCCACCGACCCCGAGTCCGGAGCGGTAGCTCGACCAGACGGACAGACGACGCGCGCGAGCTCCTCGGCTGTGATCTGCGTCATCTGGGGAATCTCGTTTATCCCGTACACGCAAAGCTCGCCGGTGGGCAAGGAGCAAAAGCGCTTCGGCGGACACTTGGTCAGGATTTTCTGCTCTACACCTTCACCGCAGCGCGCACCCGCGCCCTTGAGCACGCGGATGGTAACTTCCGGATACTTGGAGATCTGTTCGGGCATCACGCACCTCCGACCGCCAATATAGCCAGTTGTCACCTGGAGAACGAACAGCAATCTTGCGTAGGGCAAGGGTTCCCCCCACCACAAGCCCTTGCCCTACCATTTGCTTCTGTGGCAGACTCCCTGCGCCTGCCTGGGGCAACCAACAGCCAAGTCGAAAGGAGAAACAACGTGGGGAAACCTGTCGTGCACTGGGAAATCTGGGCGGAGGATGCGAAGAAACAGCAGGACTTCTACTCCAAACTCTTCGACTGGACGATCAACACCAATAACCCCATCAACTACGGGCTCGTGCAAACCGGCGGCCAGGGCGGCATCAATGGCGGCATCTTCAAGCCCGAGCAAGCCGATCTGCCGCAGCGCCTGACCTTCTACGTGCAGGTGGATGACGTCGCCGCCTACCTGAAGAAAGCCGAGGGTCTGGGCGGCAAGACGCTGGTGCCGCCCACGGTGGTTACCGGCATTGGTACCTGGGCATTGTTCAGCGACCCTGAAGGTGTTTGCATCGGGCTGTTCCAGCCCTGATGGAGTTCAGTCCGGGGGAGGGCGGGCCCTAGCCTAGGGGGGAGGTTTTTCCTCGCTCGGGAACGACCACAACCTGATAGGGTTCGGGATATTTCTTGCGAAACTCGGCCAGTACCTGGTCGGGTGTGGTGTCAATCGGCCGCTCGATCCACTCCCGCACTTCCGGCGTCCAGTGATTGTCGCCGACTACGGTAACCAGGAACCGCTTCGTCTTCTTCTCGGCCATCGCTACCCCCTCGGGGTCGGCGCCCGCCGCTGAATCTTCTCGTAGGCGTCCCTGTCGTTGACGTTCAGGATAACACCTTCTTCCTCGGTGGCAACTTCCAGGATGTCCTTCCGATGCGCCCGCACCACTGCGCGCGCGCCGACATCGAGCGGCGCCCGCCGCAGTTCAGCAAACAGCTTGGCCGAAAAAATCACCGGATGCCCGCGCCGGCCCCGGTAGGTCGGAATCACGATGAGCTTCCCGCTCTCCAGAAAGTTGTCCATCAACTGGCGGATCAGGCTCGAGGTGATGCAGGGATGATCCACCAGGCAAACCAGCGCGGCCTCCACCATTCCCCGGGGCAGGCTGTCGAGCGCCGCTACCAGCGAGGAAAGCTGCCCCTTCCGCCAGGCCTTGTTGATCACCAGTTCGGCCGTTCCAAACTGAATCTTCTTCTGCACCGCCTCCGCGTTCTCACCGAGCACCACCCGCACCAGCCCGACACGCGAATCTTTGACCTGCTGCAGCAGGTGCTCCAGGAACGTTGTCGCACCCCATGGCAGCAGCGCTTTATCCTCGCCCATGCGGGCGGATTCACCGGCCGCGAGGATGATGCCGGCGATGCGCTCCATGCTTTACCAGAAGGCAAGGGCCACTGGCCGGAGTGCTTGCCTCTGCGTGCTATGCCGCCAGGCCCGCGGCCTGCAGAATGGCCCGGCGTAGCAGGTTCTTCGCCAGCGGCACCTTGTAGCCGTTCTGCGTCATCGGCTTGGCTCCAGCGAGTGCCGCCTCGGCCGCCTGCGCGGCCACCTCCGCCGTGATGCGCGTGCCCGTCAGAACCTTCTCCGCCTCCGGGCTGTGCCACGGGATTGGTGCCACTGCCCCCAGCGCGATCCCGGCGCGCCGGCACACGCCGCCCTCCATCGTCAGCACCGCCGCGGCCGTCACGGTGGCGAAGTCCCAGGTCTGCCGGTCGCGCACCTTCAGATAGACGCCGCGCGTGCCCGCAGGCGGGACGGGCACGCTGACTTCGGTCACGAGTTCGTTTTGTGCCAGGACGTTCTCCCGCGTGATGTTCACCTCCGGTCCGATGAAGAAGTCCTTGAGCGGGATCGTCCGCCGGCCTTGCGGCCCGGCGATCGTGACTTTTGCTCCCAGCGCCAGCAGCGGCGGAGCAAGGTCCGAGGGGTGAACAATGTAACACTCGTGTCCGCCCAAGATCGCGTGGTAGGTATTCTCGCCCGCGACCGAGTAACAGATGGGCCCGCCCTTGCGCTTGCAGAACAGTGCGTCGTTGCGGTAGTACCAGCACCGCGGCCGTTGACACAGATTCCCGCCCACGGTAGCAACGTTGCGAAGTTGCGGCGAGGCAATCACGCCGATGGTCTGCGCCAGCACGGGATAGTGCTGGCGCACGTTCGGGTCGTTCTCCACTTCCGTCAACGTCGCCAGCGCGCCCAGTTGCAGCCCTGCCGCCGCATCGAACCGAATGTACTTCAGCGCCGGATTGGCCTTGATGTTCACCAGCCGCTCGGGCTTGACCAGCCCTTCCTTCAGCTCGTCGAGCAGGTCGGTGCCGCCGGAAATGATCTTGGCGCGATCGCGCTCAGTGCCGAGCAGGTTGATGGCGCGGGTGATCGTGCGGGCGTCTACGTAGCTGAAGCTATGCATGGACCACCTCCCACGGCCGCGTGGTAGCCGGCGCGCCGCGCGCACGCACCCGAGCCGGCGGGGCCTTCCCCAGCGCGCGCAGGACGCGGTCGGGTGTCATCGGCGCCTCTGTCAGCCGCACGCCAATGGCGTCGTAGACCGCATTGGCGATAGCTGCGGCGGTGGGAATGATGGGCGGCTCGCCCAGCCCCTTGACGGCGACACTATTGGCCTTGGTGTCGGGGATGTCGACCAGAACAGACTCGATCTCGGGGATGTCCCGTGCACTGGGCAGCTTGTAGTCGCGCAGGTTGGCGTTCACCATCCGCCCGGTGGCGTTGTTGAGCACCCGCTGCTCGAAGAGCGCAAACCCGATGCCCTGAATCACCCCCCCCTCAATCTGGCTCGTCGCCGTCAACGGATTGATGATGCGTCCGCTCTCATGGGCCGCCACGATCCGCAGCACGCGGATCTCCCCCGTCTCCGTATCCACCTCCACTTCGGCGAACTGCGCGCCCCACGTGTTCAGCGCCACCCCGTCGGGGTTGGGCCCGCGGAAGCCCTGCCCGATAATCTGCGACTGCGGGCTCTCCCATTCCGTCCGCATCTTGCCAGTGATATCGCGGATGGGAGAGCGGGTAGAGGGATTCTCCTTATCGAAGATGAAGCCCTCCCGCGCTTCAAGTCGCTCCGCTGGAAGTTTCATTACACGCGAAGCCAGGTCGAGCATCTGGCGCTTGGCATCGGCGGCGGCCATGCGCACCGCCGGGGCCATCGAGGGCACGGTGCGGCTGCCGCCGCTGCCGGGCCCGTAGGGGCAGGTCTCGGTATCGCCCATCGCCAGCGTGACCTGTTCGGGCTTCATCCCCAGCTCTTCCGCGGCCACTTGCAGGAACGACGTGCGCGTGGCAGTGCCGATGTCTTGCGCACCGCACAGGACGTTGGCCGTGCCGTCGAAGTTGATCTTCACGATGGCATAGCCCGGCGGCCCGCCGCCGCCGCCCCAGATTTGCGTGGCCATCCCGTAGCCTCGCTTCTTGGCGCGCTGGCTGGCCTGCTGCCTCCTCCCTGCACGCTCGCCCCAGCCGAACTTGGCCGCCCCCTCGCTGTAGCAGCGATCCAGCCCTTTGGCCGAATAGGGGATGTTGTTGCGCGTTTGATCCACGCTGCTGTAATTCTTGCGACGGAACTCGAGCGGATCCATCCCGCACTTTTCCGCCAGCATGTCAATCACCTGCTCGAGCGCAAACGTCCCCTGGACGTGTCCCGGCGCGCGGTGCGGCCGCGCCTGGTCGGCGTGGATGAAGACGTTCGATTCCTCGGTTTTCACATTCGGGCAGGCGTAGATTTCCCGCAGCGGTGTCCCGCAGCCGGCTCCGGCAGGATAGGCACCGACCCCGCCCACAGATTTCAGATAGAGCGCCGTCAGCGTGCCGTCGCGCTTGCAGCCAGCTTTGACCGTCATCACGTTCGACGGCCGGTTGCCCATCGTCATCGCCTCTTCCTCGCGGTCGAAGGCGATCTTCACCGGCCGGCCGGTCTGGCGCGCGAGCAGCGCAGCAATGACCGTGTGCTTGTTGAGCCACAGCTTGCTGCCGAACCCGCCCCCGCTGTACTGGCAGATGACGCGAACCTTGCCGATGGGAATGCTCAGCACCTGGGCGAGTTGTTCGCGCACGGGATGCACCGCTTGCGTCGAGTCCCAGACTATCAACTTGTCGCCCGACCACTGCGCCACGCTGACGTGCGCCTCCAGGCACGCGTGCACCTGCACCTGCGAGTGGAAAGTCTGCTCGACCACGAAGTCGGCCTCCGCCAACCCTTTCTCCACGTCACCGCGCGAGTAGACCGAAGTGCGTCCCTGCAGGTTCGACTCGCCGCGCACCTTCGGTGCATCCGACTCCAGCGCCTTCTCCGGGTTGAGCACAAACGGCATCTCTTCGTATTCGACAGCGATCAGCTCGAGCGCGTCAGCGGCAATCTGCTCATCCACCGCCGCCACCACCGCCACCTCTTCCCCCGAATAGCGCAGTGTGGTGTTGAAGAGCTTCCCGTCTTGCCCGTGGAAGGGCCAGGCCATGTCAGGAGCATTCTTGTGCGTGAGCACGGCCTTGACGCCCGGCAGGGCCTCGGCGCGGCTGGTATCAATGCTGACGATGCGCGCGTGCGCGTGCGGCGAGCGCAGAACCTTCGCCCAGAGCATCCGCGGCAGGTTGATGTCGTAGGTGTACTTGGCGCGGCCGCTGACTTTGTCAGGCCCGTCTACGCGCGGCATTGGCTTGCCCAGCACCGCCATGCTCGCGTCCGGACCCCAGGCCTGCGGCTCGTTCGCGGGGACTTCGACGACCGCCTCGTGGAAGACGCCGTCCACTTCGTAGATCGTTTTCTTCTTCGCCATGACCTACCTCCCCGAATGCGGGCTAGGCGCCACGCAGGCTGGCGGCTGCGTCGAGCGCGGCGCGGAAGATCTTGGTGTAGGTTCCGCACTTGCAGATGTTGCCGCTGATGGCAGCCTTCACGTCGTCGAGGGTCGGGTTCGCCTTCTTGTCCAGCATCCCCTTGAGCGACATCACCATCCCCGGCGTGCAGAAGCCGCACTGCAGGGCGTCGTGTTTGACAAAAGCCTCCTGCAAGGGATGGAGCCGCCCGGCTTGCGATAGTCCTTCAATCGTCTCGAGGTCATAGCCCTGGGCCTCGATGGCCAGCGTCATACAGGAATAGATGGGCTGGCCGTTACGCAGCACCGTGCAGGCACCGCATTCACCGCGGTCGCACACGCGCTTGGTGCCGGTCAGATCGAGCTGATTGCGCAGCACGTCGAGCAGCGTCCAGCGCGGCTCGACCGAGAGCCGATACGTGGTGCCGTTCACCTTGAGCTTGATGGGCACGCGCTCGCGCCCGGCCACTTCTTCGTCAATCTGCAGCTGTGCCGTGGCCAGCCGGGGCGCCGCCAGAGCAGCCGCTGTGCCCGCGCTGACGCCTTGCAGGAACCGCCGGCGGGAAAGGGTGAAGCCGTTGCGTTTGGAGGAGCGCTTGCGGCGTGAAGGCATAAAGCCCTCCTGACTGAATGGGCAGGTTGCCTAACAGGTCCGAGTCCCGGACCGAAATTCTACCGCTCGAATTCCGGATCAGCCGAATCGAACACAGGCGCCTCAGCCGCCTTGGCGATGCTCTTAGGCGCCGGAATGGGGGCGCGGCGACGCACGGCGATCAGCTCGGCGGCAATGCTGACGGCAATCTCTTCCGGCGTCAGCGCGCCGATTTCGATCCCGATGGGGGCGTGGACGCGCTCCAGCTTCTCGCGCGGAATGCCTTCGCTCTCGAGCACCTTGTAGATCTCGATGACTTTGCGCTTGCTGCCGATGAGGCCGATGTAGCGCGCGGGCGTCCCCACCGCCCAGCGCAGCACCCGCATATCGTCGCGATGGCCGCGGGTGACGACCACGATGTAGGAGGACTCGTTCGGAGTCAGCTTCTCGAAGGCGGCCTCCCACGGCTCGGCATGGATTTCCTTCGCCTCGGGGAAGCGCTCGCGGTTGGCAAAGGTTGGGCGGTCGTCCACGATGACGGTGTCGAAGCCGATGTGCGCGGCATTCTTCGCCAGGTGCATCCCCACGTGGCCGGCTCCGCAGATGTAGAGCACCGGCGTGGGGAGAACAGGCTCAAGGAAAATCTCCACCGTGCCGCCGCAGGTCAGCCCGATGTCGTAGGCGGGATTGGCGTTCAGATTGAACGTGAACCGCCGCGGGCGCTCCTGCTGCATCACCTCGCGCGCCGCCGCCCAGATTTCCGCCTCCACGCAGCCGCCGCCGACGGTCCCGAGCGTCGAGCCGTCATCGCGGATGAGCAGCTTCGAGCTTTCGTAGCTCGGGATCGAACCTTGCGTGTGGATGATGGTGGCCAGGGCGGCCTTGCGCCCCTGCTGGCGCAGACGGGCGATTTCCTCGTAGATGTCCATCGCCGCGATGGGGCTAGCCTACTGCGCCCCGCCAGGGATGTCAACGCCGAGCGGAGACGAAGCAGGAGCTGATAGATATGCAAGAGCGGCAAAGAAACGGTCACCGTTCCGGCACGACTGCTGCCAACCTGAGCCGCCGCTTTCAGGGATTCGAAGCGGTTTCTGGCTGCCTGACAGAGTTATGCATGTTGAGTAACCGCCAGCGGCCGCTGGTCTTCCGACACAGGGCCATCCCGCGAGCTTCGATAACTCGATCAGGGAGCCTGAGGGTGTACTCATATCCAAACCAAACGGTATTCCCCAACAAACGGATATCGTGCGGTTGGAGGTCAATATGGGCAGGTGGCTGAACGCTGAAGTATCTCCGCCGCAGGTATTCGATCATTGCCTCCCGACCCCGGACCTCTCCCCAGGGCGTGAACAAGAGAACTTCCGTGTCGAGGCAGTCCTGGAAAAGATTCGAATCGCCGCGGTTGAAGGCGTCCAGGCAGGCCCGCTGCGAAGTTCGGAATTCTTCCAGGCTCGCATCTTCGACAGAGTCGGCTGTCTCACCACCCAACAAGGCGATGCGCCGCTTCAGATCGATAGTCGCCCCCATCTGCTCGAGCAGGTCAATGCCCAGGATGCCATCGATCCGACCCCCACAAGCCTCCTCAATCGGGCCAAGGTCGATGGCGGGAAGCTTGAGGTTGCGGAGGCGATAACCCCCGAGGGCCAATTCTGGGAGGCTGACCTCACGCGCGCTCGTAGCAGTGGTGCCTCGCCAGGAGGTGATGCTGACCTGCTTCGACCGTCCCTGTGAAAAGGTTCTCAGGTTAAGCATCGATGTGGCAGCCGTGTCCACCAGGAAACGCATTTTCGCAGCGTCAACGTCGACAATAGCCACGGGCAAGCGGTCGCAGCGGGCGAGCGGGATCTGTTCGCGGGCCTGCGGCTCCTCGGCCTCCCTGCTCACGCCGTGCACGGTGAGCGCCACAACCAAGGCTCCGAGGAAGGGAACGGAGCGAACTCTCATGTGGGTAATTCTACACTAGGGGTATCAAACTCCTGTCCTTCGAATTGGGAACCGGTCGCGAAGTTGGCCCCTTGCGACATTCTTGCCGGTGAACCGATGGCGATGGACAGGGGGGAGTTGGCGTGGTAGGGTAAGTGGCGCATTCAGGTGAAGCGTTTCCCGCTTCGAACCCATCCAATCCGGGAGAGCTGCAGATGAAAGCCATCGTGGTAGCAGAACACGGCGGGCCGGAGGTGTTGCGCTACACGGACGTGCCGGAGCCGAAGCTCGGCCCCACCGACGTATTAGTGCGCGTGCGTGCGTGCGCGCTCAATCATCTCGACCTCTGGGTGCGGCGCGGCATCCCCGGCGTCAAGATTCCCCTGCCGCGCATCCCGGGCAGCGACATTGCTGGCGAGGTGGCGCAAATCGGCGAGCAGGTGAAGAGCGCTCAGGTGGGCCAGCGGGTGGTGTTGGCGCCGGCGGTGAGTTGCAACCGGTGCGAGCAGTGCCTAGCGGGGCTCGACAACTTCTGCCGGCAATACACCGTCATCGGTTATCTCGTAGACGGCGGCTGCGCCGAATACGTGCGCGTGCCGGAAGTCAACGTCCTGCCGCTGCCGGAGAATCTCGACTTCAACCACGCCGCCGCGGTGCCGCTGGTGTTTCTGACCGCCTGGCACATGCTGGTCACGCGCGCCCAGCTCAAGGCCGGCGAAGAGATTCTGGTGCTCGGTGCGGGCAGCGGCGTGGGCAGCGCCGCCATCCAGATCGCCAAACTCATCGGTGCACGCGTGATTGCCACCGCCGGCAGCGACGCCAAGCTGAAGCAGGCGCAAGAGCTGGGCGCCGATGAAACCATCAATCACAGCAAGGATGACATTGCTGAGGAAGTCCGGCGGTTGACGAACCGCCGCGGCGTGGATGTGGTCTTCGAGCACGTGGGCGCGGCCACGTGGGAAAAGAGCCTGGCCAGCCTCGCCCCCGCCGGGCGGCTGGTCACCTGTGGCGCCACCACCGGCCCCGACGTCAAGCTCGACCTCCGTTACCTCTACAGCCGCCAATGGTCGGTCCTCGGCAGCTACATGGGCACACGCGGCGAGGTGTTCCACGTCATGAAGCTGGTGGGGCAGGGAAAGCTCCGGCCGGTCCTCGACCGCACCTTCCCGCTCCGCGAAGCCGCCCAGGCGCACGCCCTGATGGAGAAGCGCCAGCAATTCGGCAAGATCGTCCTGAACCCCTGAGAGGCGGTGGGCGCAGGTTTACGATAAGCGGACTCTTGTGCCAGAATAACACCAATGGCTGAAGTCACCGAAGTCGGCGTGCGCGAGATTGGCGGCGGCGCAGGCGAAAGCGGCGGCCTGTGGGAAGGGATTCTGTTCACGACCCTCGACAAAGCCGTGAACTGGGCGCGCAAGTCCTCGCTGTGGCCGCTCTCCTTTGGTCTGGCCTGCTGCGCCATCGAGATGATGTCGATGAGCGCCTCGCGCTTCGACGTCGCGCGCTTTGGCGCCGAGGTGTTTCGCGGCTCGCCGCGGCAGTCCGATCTGATGATTGTCGCTGGGCGCGTCTCGCAGAAGATGGCTCCGGTCATCCGCCGGCTCTACGAGCAGATGCCGGAACCGAAATGGGTCATTTCGATGGGTGCCTGCGCGACCTCAGGCGGGGTGTTCAACAACTACGCGCTCGTGCAGGGCGTCAACCAGATTGTCCCCGTGGATGTCTACGTTCCTGGCTGCCCGCCCCGGCCCGAGCAGTTGCTCTACGCCATCATGGCGCTCCAGAAGAAGATCATGGCGGAGCGCGGCAGCTTCAAGCGCGCGCTGAACCTCGGCGGCTAGCTTCTGCGAATCTCGAGAGGAGAGCTTAGCGCGCCGCGCGGACGAGGCTGGCTCGCTTGCGCGGGCTGGTGCGCGCGCGCCGAACCTTTTTCCCCACGGGCGGCGTTGACTCCTCCGGCGTTGCGGGCTGCAGTTGCACCAAGGATGTCACAAACAGCTTGGCGCCATGGTCGTGGAAGTCGATCGAAGTGCGGTCTTCGTTGCTGCTCACAATCGTCCCAACGCCGTAGAGGTTGTGGCGAACGTACTGCCCCACTTTGAAGAGTTTCAAAGGCCCTCCTAACTTACTGAAAACATTGAGGAACCGCTCCCCGCGCCCTCCGCTTCCGCCCGGTCGGAAACGGCTATGTGAAGGGTTCAACAACACATACTAACACAAGACCTTGGGCTTGTCATTCAGTTAGGCGGGTTGGAGGAAGGGCAGGGCAGTGACCTCGGCAGTGCCACCGGAGGCAATTTCCAGGCGGGTTTTGGGCGCCAGCTGCTCGCGCCGCACGTAGCCCAGGGCAATGACACGGCCGAGCGTGGGCGAGTGCACGGCGGTCGTGATTTCACCTATTTCTTTTCTGGCCACCACCAGCTTCGACCCTGCTGTCGGCACAGCGTCACCGTCAATCAGGAGCCCGGTCAGCTTGCGGTTGACGTGACCTCGGCTGCGGATGCGCTCGATGATTTCCTGGCCGAGGTAGCAGCCCTTGGTGTAGCTGATGGCGCGCGCCTCGAGTCCCGCTTCCGGGGGCAGCGTGGTGGACTTCAGTTCCGCCCCGTGCCAGGGAATGCCTGCCTCCGTGCGGAGAACATTGAGCGCCGCGATGCCTACCGGTTCCCACGCGCTCTGGTGCCGTGCCGCCGCGAGCGCCTCCCAGACGTTCTGGGCTACTTCGGTTACGAAGATCAGCTCATAGCCAGGGCCACCAGTTTGGCTCAAATTGGCAACGTGCACGGGTGTGCCATCGCGGAATCGCACCCAGGTGTGATTGAATTCCTTTCCCGGCAGCGTCTGCGCGCCCGCGGCTTCGAGGAGGCTGCCCGCGGCCGGTCCTTCCACCAGCAATGCCGTCAGCGCGTCGCTCTGGTCGGTGAGCACGACGTCGTCGGCAATCACGTAGCGCTCCAGCGTTTCCCGCAGGACGTCTTTGGTCGTCCAGTGCGTTTCGAGAAGGATGTGGTCCTCCATCCGCCAGAGATTGAGGTCCGCCACCAGGTGGCCTTGGGCGGTCAGCAGAGTTGAGTAATTTCCTTGGCCTTGCTCGAGCTGCTTCACTTCGTTCGAGAGCATGCGATGGAGGAAGTCGGCGTGGTCCGCCCCGGTTGCCGTCAGAAAGCCGCGCGCGCTCCAGTCCACCACACCGGCGGCCTGCCGGACAGCCGCGCACTCTCGGCTCAGGCTCGTGAACAGTTCCGGGACGAGGCAGCCTTCGTGGGTCGTGAACCGGGCTCCGGCTGCTTCATAAGCCGCATGCAACGGAGAACGCCGTTCCATCCCGTTCCTTACTTCTTCTCATAGACCACGCGGCCGCCGACTAGGGTTTGCAGGACTTCCGTTTGCAGGATCTGCCGCGGCGGGACGCGCGTGATATCGCTCGAAAGCACCACTAGGTCGGCGAGCTTCCCGGGTGCGAGCGTCCCCTTGCGGTTCTCCTCGAATTCGGCGTAGGCCGAGCCCTGCGTATAGGCGTGAATTGCCTGCTCCACGCTTATCTTCTCGTCGGGAACGTAGCCGCCTTCGGGGCCTCCGGTCTCGAACTCGCGCGCGATGGCGGCGTAGATGCCTCGCAACGGCGAAATCTGCTCGACCGGATAGTCGGTTCCCAGCGCCACCCGCGCGCCCGCTTTCAGCAGCGAGTTTACGGCATAAGCCTGATGAATGCGCGCCGCGCCCAGCAGCGGAGTCGTCCAGCGGATTTCCGCCAGCACGTGCACGGGTTGCATCGACGCAATGACGCCCAAGCGCGGGAAGCGCGGGACGTCCTCGCGGTGGACGTACTGCACGTGCTCGATTCGGTGGCGCGCATCGCGCCGCTGGTTAGATTTCTGCGCGGCCTCGAAGGCATCGAGCGTCACGCGGATCGCCCGGTCGCCAATGGCGTGCAGTGCAATCTGGAAGCCAGCAGCATCGCGGTCAATCACCATCCGCTGCAACTCCTCTGGCTCGAACATCAGCAGGCCGCGGTTGCCCGGGTCGTTGGCGAAGGGCTCAAACATAGCTGCCGTACGCGACCCGCCGCTGCCATCGGTCATGGCTTTCAAGGCGCCCGTCTTCAGCCAGGGGTCGGTCGTGCCGCCCTCCTGCCGCAGCTGTTTGAGTTTGTCCACCGGCGCGGCGAAGGGAAGCCATTCGGTGACGCGCAGCGTGAGCTTGCCCTCCTGCTTCAGTTCGCGCAGGGCGAGGAAATCCTCCCAGTCGGAGTTGTCCTGGGCGGAGGTGACCCCGTGGCGGGCGGCATCGGCCAGCGCCAGCAGGAGCGCCCGCTTGCGTGTCTCCCGCGTCGGCGAGGGGACGTGACGCCACACGAGCGCCATCGCCGCATCCCGCAGCCAGCCGGTTGCTTCGCCGTTGGCGTCGCGCACAATGTCTCCTCCCGGTGGGTTCGGCGTCTCGCGGGTGATGCCGGATTGGACGAGCGCGAGCGAATTCACCACCGCCGAGTGGTCGTCAATGCGCGTAAAAATCATCGGATGGGTGCTCGACACCGCGTCCAATTCCTGCCGCGTGGGAATGCGATTTTCCTTCATCAGAGAATGGTCCCAGCCGCTGCCTGTAATCCATTCGCCTGCCTGCAGGCTCTTGAGCCGCTCGCGAATCCGCTGCTGAAACTCCGCCAACGAGCGCACACCCTCCAGGTTCACGCTCAGCAGGCGCTCGCCGCCGCTGCCGAGATGGGTGTGGGCGTCATTGAATCCAGGCAGAACGAACCTACCTCCCAGGTCAATGACGCGGGTCTTCGGCCCTATCCAGGCCTTGATTTCTTCCCCCGTGCCGGCGGCCACAATCGTTTCCCCGGCAATGGCCAGCGCCTGGACGCGCCCGAGCCGGGCATCGCCCGTGTAGATGTTTCCATTCGTCAGCACCAGGTCGGCGGCGGGCTTCTGCGCCACCAGTGTCCCGCCCAATCCTCCGAGCAAGAGCACAACCCACAGCGACGTTTTCATCGTTGCCTCGTTGTCGCAATCGTCAGGACTGCCACCCGCTCTCTTCTTCTACCGCGATGCTGGTGCTTTCGCAAGCTCGGATTGGGCGAGAGGTCGGCCGCGTTGCTGGTGCGCTGGGAAGAGATGTGCTCGACCGCTTGGCTTGCTATAATCGCTGCGATGAAATCCTCGGAATCAAGACCCGACGCGCCTCCGGATCGTCGGCAGTTCCTCCGCGCCGCCTGGAAGCATTCCTTGCCGGTGGCGTTCGGTTGGATGGTGGGCCAGGCACGCGACCTCGCGCGCGCCTTGGAGACAGCGCCGCGCAGGACTTCACCCCCGCCCCAGGCGGAAAGTGACCTGCCGGCTGAAGCCAAGCAGGCTGCCGACCGCCACTACGACAATTTTGTACGCGACAACCGCTCCGGCAACTCCGGGGACGCGGACGAACCCTACCAGCCGTGAGCCGAGACTCTGCGGCTCCCAACCCCCGCGTCATTCACGAAGTTCTACCCGTCGGCTGGCTCGCCTGCAACTGCCACATCATCGCCGACGCTGCAACCCGCCAGGCGTTGGTGGTTGATCCGGGCGACGAGGTCGAGCGCATCCTGGAGATCCTTCGCCGCCACGACCTGAAGGTGAGATACATCGTGAGCACGCACGCCCACATCGACCACGTGGGCGGCCTGGCGCGGCTGCGCGAGCAGACCGGTGCGCCCGTGCTGCTCCATCCCGACGACCTCTGGCTCTACCAGAACGTGGCCATGCAAGCCGCGATGATTGGCCTGCCGGCTCCGCCAGTCACGCAGGTGGATATCCCCATCCGCGAGGGTGAAACCCTTACTTGGGGTGAGCTCTCCGCCCATGTCCTGCACACGCCGGGGCACTCGCCCGGAAGTTTGTCTCTTTATCTGCCTAACCCGGAGAAAAAACTCCTCGCCGGTGACACCCTGTTTGCCGGCAGCATCGGTCGCACCGACCTCTGGGGTGGTTCCTATGAAACCATTCTGCGCTCGATTCACCAGCAGCTCCTCCCGCTGGGTGACGACGTCCGCGTCTATCCCGGCCACGGCCCCGACACCACCCTCGGCGTCGAACGCGAATCCAATCCCTTCCTCCAGGATCTTTGATTTCTCTTCTGCACTCTTAGCGTCTCTGCGGTGTGAACTCGCGAGGCCTCATGCGAGAGCCCCGACATGTGAGACGAGTCCCACCACTGGTCGCCCGAAACACTGAACCTAACGGCGCCACCCGCCGGGGTGCTGGCGAAGACTCTTGGCACGGAGTTCTTCCATCACCGCCTGGATGAGTTCTTTCGCCTGGGCCATGCCTTGATTGATTTGCCGGATGTCGAGTGCCGGCTGGTCGGGGTCGCGCTGGCTGCGGCAGTAGACGGCGTGCTGCCCCACCAGCACCATTGCTTCGGTCAGCAGGTCGAGCGTCACCGCCAGCCGACCGCGGGCCGTGCCCATCATGAACTCGAATTTCTCCAGGTCTTGCCTGCGCTCTTCAAGAACTGACATCGCTTCTCCTCATCGCCGGGCTTCGTAATTCTTTACGCCGACCGGGGTTGCAGGCATAATACCGCGCATCGTCCAACTCGTATGCGCAAAAGCGATACACGGCAACGGCGGTTGGGCAAGCTGCCGCGCACGACGCAGATCATCTTCGGCGAGCGCCAGAGCCTGCAAAACGTCCTGCGCCTGTTCCAGAGCACCCACATGCCGGCGGCGCGGCGCCGGTTGGAGGAGTTGCTACTGCGGCAGCTCATCGCGATGCGCACGGCGGAATTGAGCGCGATCAATCCGGGTTGGGAAGACAAGGTTCGCTTGGCGACGAACCGGCGCACGTCCGCTGCCAGGCTGGCGCGCCTCGAGCGGCAGACACCGCGGGCGGACTACTATCTGTTACGCTCCATCAGCGAGAATCCGCGTACGCCGACGCCCACGCTCGCACGCCTTGCGCGTCATCCCTACTCGGCCATCCGCGAAAATGTGGCCCGCCACCCCAACGCCAGCGTCGCCACCCTGCGCGCCCTCTGCCGGGACAAGAGCCAACCCCTGTGGTACCTGGTGGCCTTCAACCCCAATACCCCGGTGGCGCTGCGCGAGCAGCTGCGCGCCCGCATCCGGCGGGGCGGCTTGCGCGGCCGACTCGTTACCGGCTAAGCCCCCGAGGCACCTTTTCCAACCCTCTCCCGTTCCACTTGGTTCCGGCGAGCTCCGCTGGGAGCCCTCGGATGGAGAGACAATTTGGCTCTTGCGAGCTGCAATACTGCCAGCAAGTTGGTATGCTTGTAAGAGACAACCGAGGCTGGCCATGCACCTCACCCTGGACCCCAACAGCCAGGTCCCCCTCTATCGCCAGATTCGTGACCAGATCCGCCAACTCATCGCCGGAGGCGCCCTGGCGAGCGGCGACCGCCTGCCGCCCAGCCGCGAACTGGCCCGCCGTCTGGGCGTCCATCGCACGACGGTGGCCAATGCTTACGCGGAACTGACGGCCGAGAATTGGATTTCAGGACACGTGGGGCGCGGCACATTCGTCAGCAAGGGGATTGAACCCGGCCCGGCCAGCGTTGCCAAGCCCGCACGGGAGAGCACCATCGCCGCCGACGGCTACCTGTGGACAACACTGCTGGACGAATCCCCCGCCGACGACCCGCTCGATGTCTTGATCCACGACGCTCTCACCGCTGCGCCGGACACAATTTCATTCATTACGGCGCGGCCGGCGGAAGAGCTTTTCCCGGTGGATGACTTCCGCCGCTGCTGCAACGACGTGCTCAAGCGGGAAGGGCAGCGCCTGCTGCAACTGGGGCCGAGTGACGGTTACCCCTCGCTCAAAGAGTGCCTGCGCGACCTGCTGCGCCGCCAGGGGATTGCTGCCAGCGCGCGCGAGCTGCTGGTTGTAAACGGCTGCCAGCAGGGGCTTGACCTGGTTCGCCGCGTCTTCGTGCACCCCGGCGACACCGTGCTCCTCGAAAACCCCTGCTACCCGGGCGCGATTCAGACGTTCCGCACCCCTGGTATCAAGTGTGTCGGCGTGCCGGTGAGCGAGCAGGGACTGAATCTGGAGGCACTCGAATCCCTGCTGGGGCAGAACCGCGCCCGGTTGCTGGTGCTGACGCCGGACTTCCAGAATCCCACCGGCACGACGCTCGCTCTGGAGGGGCGTCGGCGCGTGCTGGAACTGGCCGCGCGCTACCAGGTGCCGATCGTAGAGGACAACATTTACGGGGCGTTGCGCCTCCGAGGGCGCGAACTGCCCTCGCTGAAGGCGCTGGATCGCCGCGGCCTGGTGATTCACCTGAACAGCTTTTCCAAGCTCTGTTTCCCTGGCTTGCGCGTGGGTTGGATTGTGGCAAGCGAACCTGTCATCGAGCGGCTGCGGGTGGCGAAGCAGGCTACGGACCTGCATACGGGCCAACTCGCGCAAGCCTCCCTGGCCGAGTTCTGCCGTCGCGGACTCCTGGATTCCCTGAGCAAGCGGGCGCGGACGCTCTACCGCACGCGTCTGGAAGCCACGGAAAAGGCGCTGGCACGGCACTTCCCGGCCCAGGCGCGGTGGGTGCGGCCCGAGGGCGGGATGTCCATCTGGGTAAGCCTGCCGGAAGGATTGGACGCCGGGGTTTTGCTCTTCAAAGCGCGCGAGCGGAAGGTATTGTTCACGCCGGGTCGCTTCTTCTATTTTCAGGCGGTGCGCCCGAACACCTTGCGGCTGGGATTTGCCGGTGTGCCGCCGCGGCAGATCGAGCAGGGCATCGCCGTTCTCGGCGGGCTGCTCAAGGCCGAACTGCGCCAGCAGCGCCGCGAGAAGCCGCAGCCGACCGAACCGGCGCGAGTGGCACTCGTATAGAGATGGAACATAAAGTGGAAAACCCGGTGGCGACTTCCACCGCCTGCACTGGGCCCCTCTGCGGGGGCGCCACGGAGTTCTATCAGCGGCATGCGCGGCCAGATTTTATTGAGGCCTGCTACAGTGCCGCACCTCCGCGTATCCAGCAGGCACTGGCCGAGGAGTTGGAGTTGCTGGCTCGCGTGCTTGACCCGCCCGGCACGGTGCTCGAAGTGGGCTGTGGCAACGGGCGGGTGCTCGACGCCTTGCGGGAGCACACGCGCTGGATGGTTGGGATTGATTTCCTGGAGCCCTACGTGCGCCAGGCATGGAAGCGTGCCCCGTCGCCGGCGGCACAATTTGTGGTGGCGCACGCGGGCCGCCTGCCCTTTGCGGACAGCAGCTTCGACTACGTGCTGTGCGTGCAGAACACACTCGGGGTGATGGGGGAGGACAAGAATTTCGCCCTTGCGGAAGCTGGACGCGTGCTGCGACCGGGCGGGAGGATGATTGTTGTCGTCTACTCCGAGCTTTCAGTGCCAGCGCGTGCGGAGTGGTACAGCCAGGCACACCGGCAGGGACTGATGGCGCCGATCGACTGGGCGCGCAGCCACGCCGAACTGCTGGTGACCGAGGACGGTCATGCCTCCGAATGCTTCCGCGCCGAGCGCTTGAGGAGTTTGTTCACTGCCCAGGGGCTTTCGCCTCGCCTGGAACGGCTGGGAGATTTATACTGGGTAGCGGTGGCAGCGAAGGAAACGGTGCAATATCCTGTCTGAAAGGAGCAAGCCATGTGGTTCTTGAACGATGACCTCTGGCGGGTCAAAGTCGGCCTGGCGGAAATGCTGAAGGGCGGCGTCATCATGGACGTGACGAACGCCGAGCAGGCCCTCATTGCTGAAAAGGCGGGCGCCTGCGCGGTGATGGCGCTCGAGCGCGTCCCCGCCGACATCCGCAAGGAGGGCGGGGTGGCGCGGATGGCTGCGCCCAAGATCATCCGCGAGATCATGGACACGGTAACGATTCCGGTGATGGCCAAAGTGCGCATCGGGCACTTTGCCGAAGCGCAGGTGCTCGAGGCGCTGGAGGTGGACTACATTGACGAAAGCGAGGTCCTGACTCCGGCCGACGAGGAGAACCACATCGACAAGCACAAGTTCCGCGTGCCCTTCGTCTGCGGCTGCCGCGACCTGGGTGAAGCCCTGCGGCGCATCGTCGAGGGCGCGGCCATGATTCGCACGAAGGGCGAGGCCGGTTCCGGCAACGTGGTCGAAGCTGTCCGCCACATGCGCGCCATCCAGCGCGAACTGAAGCGGCTGACCACCGTGGCGAAGGAAGAGCTTGTCCAGGAGGCGAAGAAGCTGGGGGCACCGCTCGAAGTCGTGCACTGGGTGGCCGAACACGGGAAACTTCCCGTGCCGAACTTCTCCGCAGGTGGTATCGCGACGCCCGCTGACGCGGCCATGGTGATGCAATTGGGCGCCGAGGCAGTCTTCGTTGGCTCAGGCATCTTCAAGTCCTCCGACCCCGAGCGGCGTGCCCGCGCCATCGTCAAGGCTACTACTCACTACAACGACCCGAAAGCCTTGCTCGAGGCATCGGAAGAGTTGGGCGAGGCCATGAAAGGCCTCGATGTCCGCACGCTCGCGGAATCCGAGCTCTTGCAGACGCGCGGCCGCTAGACGCAACCTCCATCTGCAGGGTATGGCTGTGAAAGTAGGCGTGCTCGCCATCCAGGGCGATTTCGAAGCCCATGCGCAGGCGCTCGAACGGCTGGGCGCGGACTGGTGCTACGTGCGCCGGCCTGAAGAGTTGGCGGACTTGGATGCGCTTGTCCTGCCCGGTGGGGAGAGCACGACCCATCTGAAGTTCTTCGAGGAAGAAGGTTTTGGGCAGGGCATCTGCGCATTGCACGCACAGGGCAAGCCGCTCTTCGGCACCTGTGCGGGTGCCATCCTGCTGGCGCGGGAGGTAACCAACCCCGCGCAAGCGTCGCTCGGTCTGGTCGACGTCACCGTCGAGCGCAACGCCTACGGACGACAGGTGCGGAGTGCTGTCCGCGCCGGGCGCACTACGCTGAAAGCTGAGCCCATTGAGATGGTCTTCATCCGCGCGCCTGTCATCCGCCGCGTCGGCGCAGGGGTGAACGTGCTCGCCGAATGCGACGGCCTGCCGGTGGCCGTCGAGCAGGGCAAGTGCCTGCTGACGACTTTCCATCCTGAGCTGACCGCCGACGCCACTTTTCACCGCTACTTCCTCTCCCGTGTCTCCAACGGCCGGTGAGGCTGCCGATGGAGAAGGCGGCCGACAGGCGCAAGCCGGAGCGAGAACAGGCGCAGCGCAAGCGCGTCAAACCCATTGGCATTGCCTTCATCTGCTTCGGCAACGCCTGTCGCAGTCAGATGGCGGAAGCCTGGGCGCGCTACTACGGCGGCGAACACGTAATCGCGCAAAGCGCCGGCGTGCATCCTCTCGGCGAGATCACAGCCGAGACCCAGGCTGTCATGGGCGAGAAGGGCATCCGGTTGGATGGCCAGTATTCGAAAGGGCTGGAGGACATTGACTGGACGCGTGTGGACGTCGCGGTGAATATGTCTCCGCATCCCATCGAGGATCTCCTGCCCACCTTCACCGGCCGTTGCATCGACTGGAGAATTGAGGACCCTTTCTCAGAGCCGGTGGAGACGTACCGCCGCGTCCGCGACGAACTCGGCGAGCGGGTGCGGGCGCTGGTGGAAGAGTTGACTGCTTCGGCCGGAGCTTCCGAACACCTGTAAACTTCTTCTCCCCTTTCATATAATAGGCGCGCATCCCGGGGCAGCGATGACCAGCGTCTCCCAAGAAGACTATCTGAAGGCCATCTGGGGTCTGGTGCAGGAAGGCCAGCGGCCCATCAGCGCGCGTCTCTCGGAGGAACTCAAGGTCAGCCCGCCGGCGGTGACGACGGCCCTGCGGCGGATGGGACGCAACGGCTACGTCCGCTATGGGCCCCGCGGCGCGATTCACCTGACGGCGAAAGGACGGCGGGTCGCCGAGCACCTTTCCCTCCGCCATCGCTTGGCCGAAAAGCTTCTGACCGAAGTGCTCGGGATGCCGTGGACGCGCGTGCACGAAGAAGCCGAGAAGCTCGAGCACGCGATCTCGCCGGAAGTGGAGAAGCGCCTGCTCGACTACTTCGGGCGGCGCGGCACCTGCCCGCACGGCAACCCGCTCTTCGGCGGGCTGCTGAAACTGCGGCGACACCAGGGCGCCCGGCGTCTGGCCGCAGTAGAAGCGGGACGCACGGTGCTAGTCTTGCACGTGTTCGAGAAAGATGTGCCGTTCTTGGAGTTCCTGGATCGGCACCGGCTGCGCCCGGGTCGGCGGCTGATGGTGAAGCACGGAAATTCCGGCAACTCGCTGGAAGTGGTTCTGGGAGGGAAGACCTTGCCGCTGAGCCGCCGGGCGGCCGAGCGTATCTGGGTGCGCGTAGTGCGAAGCGAAGCCAGCCAGGGTTAGGAATCCAGCAAGCGCCTCTCGATCGGGGGTGCGAGCAATGCAGTCAGGAGGGAGGGCGCGATGAAGGCTTCCATCCGGGTCAACGTCAACGGCCAGTCGCAGCAGCACGAGGTTGAGCCGCGCTTGCTGCTCGTCCACTACTTGCGGGACGTCCTCGGACTGACGGGTACGCATGTCGGCTGCGAAACCAGCCTCTGCGGTGCCTGCACCGTGCTCCTGAATGGCCGCGCCGTGAAGTCCTGCACCCTGCTGGCGGTGCAGGCGGACGGCGCCGAGATCACCACGATTGAAGGACTCGCCAAAGACGGCAAGCTCCATCCCGTGCAAGAGGGTTTCTGGGAGGAGCACGGGCTGCAGTGCGGCTACTGCACGCCGGGGATGATTCTGGCCGGCTACGATCTGCTCCAGCACACTCCCGACCCGAGCGAGGCGGAAATCCGCCGCGCCCTCGCCGGCAATCTCTGCCGCTGCACGGGCTATCAACACATCGTCACGGCCATTCGCAGCGCCGCGCGCAAGATGCGTGCGGAGGCACGGTAGGAGGGCACAATGGCCAAAGCCAAAGCAGGGCAGCCAGGGGCCTGGTTTGGACGTCCACTGAAGCGGAAGGAAGACCCGCGCCTGATTCAGGGCCTGGCACATTACGTGGACGATATTCAACTGTCTGGGATGCTTTACGCCTCGCTCGTGCGGAGCCCGTACGCGCACGCGCGCATCCGCAAGATTGACGCCAGCGCAGCGCGGAAGGCTCCCGGCGTCGTCGCCGTGCTCACGGGCAAGGATATTGACGGTGTGCTCGGGCAGATTCCCGTGGCGGCGGCCCTGCCGGAGCTGCGCATTCCGCCGCACTTTCCCCTAGCTCTTGACCGGGTCCGGTATGTGGGGGAGGCGGTGGCCGTGGTGGTGGCCGATGACCGCTATCGCGCACGAGACGCCGCCGACTTGGTCGAAGTGGACTACGAGCCGCTGCCCGTGGTAAGCGATCCGGAAAAGGCGCTGGCGCCCGGCGCCCCGAAAGTCCACGACCAGTTTCCCGACAATCAAGCTTGCCGGTGGGTGCTGCAGGGTGGCGATGTGGAGAAGGCCTTCCGACAGGCCGACCGCATTGTCCAGCAGCGGTTCGTCAATCAGCGGTTGATCCCGGTGGCGATGGAGCCGCGCGGGGTGGTGGCGAGTTACGACGCGGGGAGACAGACAGTCACCGTCTGGTCGTCCACCCAGATTCCGCACCTGCTGAAGACGCAGCTCGCGCTGATGACGGGCATCCCCGAGACCCACGTCCACGTCATCGCGCCGGAAGTGGGGGGCGGGTTCGGGAGCAAGCTCAATGTGTACGGCGAAGAAGCCCTCGTCACCCATCTGGCGCGCACCCTGGGCCGGCCGGTGAAGTGGACCGAGAGCCGGCGCGAGAATTTCCTCGTCACCATCCACGGCCGCGACCAAGTCAACGAAATCGAGTTGGCGGTGAAGAAAGACGGACGCATCCTCGGCCTCCGCGCCCGCATTCTCGCCGACCTCGGCGCCTACCACCAGTTGCTCACTCCGGCCATCCCCACCTTGACCGGCCTGATGATAGAAGGCTGCTACAAGATTCCCGCCGTGCGGGTCGAGTACATCGGGGTGTTCACCAACAAGATGTGTACCGACGCCTACCGCGGGGCAGGGCGCCCGGAGGCTAGCTACCTGATCGAGCGCATGATGGATTTGGTCGCGCTTGAACTCGGCAAAGACCCGGCCGAAATCCGCCGCAAGAATTTTCCGAGCCCGAAGGAGTTTCCGTTCGCAACCACAACCGGAATCGTCTACGACAGCGGCAACTACACGGCGCCGCTCGACAAAGCCCTCGACCTGGTCGGCTACAAGAAGTTGCGCGCCGAGCAGCAGAAAGCTTGGAAACAGGGGCGCTACCTGGGCATCGGGCTTTCCACCTACGTGGAAATCTGCGCCATGGGCCCCTCCTCGACGATGCCCGCCGGCGGCTGGGAGAGCGCCACCGTGCGCATCCAGCCCACCGGCAAGGTGACCGTGCTGACCGGCGCCTCGCCCCACGGACAGGGGCAGGAGACAAGTTTTGCGCAGATCGTGGCGGACGGGTTCGGGATTTCGCCCGAGGACGTGGTCGTCGTCCATGGCGATACCTCCACTGTTCCCTACGGCATTGGCACCTTCGGCAGCCGTGGCACCGCGGTGGGCGGCACGGCCGTCTTTCAGGCGGTCGAGAAGCTGAAGCAGAAGCTCGTGGTGATGGCGGCGCATCTGCTGGGCGTGCCGCCGAAGCGAATCGAGGCGCGCAACGGCCGCTATCAGGTAAAAGGCAATCCCAAGAAGTCGAAGACCTACAACGAAGTCGTGCTTGCTGCCTACGTCGCCAAGAGCCTGCCGAAAGACTTTGAGCCCGGGTTGGATGCGACCAGCATCTTCGAGCCACCCAACTATACCTTTCCCTTTGGCGCCCACGCCTGCGTGGTGGAGCTGGATCCGGAGACGGGTGAAGTCAAGTTTCGCCGCTACGTGGCGGTGGACGACTGCGGCCGGGTGGTCAACCCGCTGCTGGTGGACGGGCAGGTGCAGGGCGGGATTGTGCAGTCGCTCGGCCAGGCGCTGCTCGAAGAGGCTGTCTATGATGCAAACGGGCAGCTCCTCACCGGCGAACTGATGGACTATGCGGTTCCCAAGGCGTGGGACGTGCCGTGGTTGGAGACCGCGCGGACAGAGACGCCCTCACCCGTGAATCCGATGGGGGTCAAGGGGATTGGCGAAGCCGGCACCATCGGCGCGACGCCGGCCATCGTGAACGCAGTGCTCGATGCGCTCCGGCCGCTCGGCGTCCGCCACATTGACATGCCACTGAAGCGCGAAAAAATCTGGGCGGTAATGCAGGGGAGGCAGGGATGATTCCCAGCTCATTTGAGTATGTGGCGCCAGCGACGATCGAGGAGGCGCTGTCGCTGCTGGAGCGACACGGCGGCGAGGCCAAGCTATTGGCAGGCGGCCACAGCCTGCTGCCGCTGATGAAGCTGCGATTGGCTGTGCCGCGCACACTCATTGACCTCGGCCGCATCCGCGACCTCAGCTACATCCGCGAGGAAGACGGGAAAATCTGCATCGGCGCGATGACCACGCACGCTGCCATTGAGTCTTCGGAGTTGCTACAGAAGCGCGCACTGTTGCTGGCAGAAGCTGCGGCCGCGATTGGCGACGTCCAGGTACGCAACCGCGGCACGCTCGGCGGCTCAGCCGCCCATGCCGATCCCGCTGCCGACTATCCCGCCGCACTGCTCGTGCTGGACGCCGAGTTCAGAGTCGTCAGCCGCAACGGCGAGCGCACGGTCGCGGCCCAGTCTTTCTTCGTCGATATGCTGACGACTGTGCTGCGCCCGGATGAAATCCTGGCCGAGATTCGCTTCGAGCCTGACCCGGCGGGTTCGGGCAGCACCTACAAAAAACTCCACCAGCCCGCTTCCGGCTTTGCCATCGTGGGAGTGGCGGCGCGGGTTTCGCTCGACGCCAGCGGGAACTGCCGGGCGGCGCGCGTGGGCATCACCGGCGTGACGGGGAAAGCGTATCGCGCGAGCCGTGTGGAGAAGGAGTTGAAGGGAAAGAAGCTTGATGCCAGCGTGATTGCCCGTGCGGCCGCCCACGCCGCCGAAGGCGTCCAGCCACTCTCTGACCTGCACGCGTCGGCCACCTACCGCGCGGCCATGGCGGAGGTGTACACGCGGCGGGCGCTCAGCGAGGCGGCGGCGCGGGCGCGGAAAGTCTGACAGGAAGCGGGCCGGAGTCTCTTTCCGGTGAATCTTCAGGGCGAGGCGAGCATTCCTGCGCCGCCCGAGCGCGTCTGGGTTCATCTCACCGACGTTGATTTGCTCGCCCGCAGCCTGCCCGGCTGTGAGAAGCTGGAGCTGGAGGGAGAGGGCAGTTACCGCGTGACGCTGAAGCTGGGCATCGGCGCGCTCAGCGGCAGCTACACCGGCACGGTTCGACTCAGCGAGATGGTTCCCGAGCAGAACTTGCGTTTGGCACTCCAGAGCCGCGGCTCCTGGGGATTTGTGCAGGGAGAGGGAACGCTGGCGCTGACCAGGCAGGAGAGAGAGACGCTGGTACGCTATCAGGGAGAGCTTCAGGTCGGTGGGCTGATCGCTTCTGTGGGCCAGCGCTTGCTCGAAGGTGCGGCGCGGATGGTCATCAATCAATTCTTCCAGAATATTGCTCGTCAGGCGGCCGGCTGACGTCGATGTCCCATTGCTCCCCAGTTCGCCCATTGCTCAGATTCGCGTGCCTCTGGATTCTGCTGCCAGCGGCCGCCGAAGCCCAGCGGCTGAGTGACTTCACTACACCGACGCCGTTGCCTGCGGGTGACGTCTTGATTGTCGGCATTCAGGGGGGGCGCGAGCGCTGGAACAACCCCACAGCGGTGCGCCGCCTGGCGCTGAAGCTGCGGGCGATGAGCCTCTCGGGCGTGCACGTCGAGACGGTAGAGAACCGGAAGCGCCGCGTGGCGCTCGACCTGATCCGGAATGCTGTTGACAGCAACCAGGATGGCACGCTGGATGCGGAGGAGCGAGCCAGAGCGCAGCTCATCTTGTACGGGCAGAGTTTCGGCGGCGCAGCGGTGGTGAAGCTGGCGCGCGAGTTGCACGAGCTCGGTCTTCCCATCCTGTTGACCGTGCAGATTGACAGTGTCGGGCGGGGAGATGCGGTGATCCCCTCCAACGTGCGCCGGGCCGCCAACCTCTTTCAGGCCGATGGCTGGCTGATCAGCGGCGAGCCCGCCATTCGCGCCGCCGACACGAGCCAGACCACCATCCTCGGCAACTTCCGCTACTCCTATCGGAACAAGAAGATCGATATTTCGCAGGTCTCGTGGCTGAAGAAAATCTTCCGCGTCGCGCACACGAAGATGGAATACGACCCGGAAGTCTGGGGAAAAGTGGAAGAGCTGATTCTGGAGGAAGTAAGGAGGAACCGGGGCGAAGGATTCGGGGGAGCAAGCCGGCGCAATCCCTTTGACACTGGCGGACAAAAGCGCGATGATGGCGGTGCGTTGCTGAAGCGCCAGAGAGTGGCCGGCATAGCCCCTGGGTTCTGACTAGCCGTGCGCGCAAGCCTGTCTCTTCAGCCCGAGCGTTTCCGGGGCCTTCAGGCTGCCGGGAAAAGGAGTGCATTGTGAAGAAGCTGTTTGTGGGGAACGTGCCGTACGGGGCCACGGAAGGCGACCTGCGGGATTGGTTTGTCCAGGCCGGCATCCAGGTGGAAAGCCTGAACCTGGTGCGTGATCGCTACTCAGGCGAGTCGCGGGGTTTCGCCTTCGTTGAAATCAGCAATGACGAGGAGGCTGAGCGCGCCATCCAGTCGCTGAACGGGAAGGACTTTATGGGACGCAGCCTGGTGGTCAATGAGGCGCGTGCACCGCGCGAGGGTGGCGGCTTTCGCGGTGGGGGCCGCGGACGCGGTGGTCACGGCGGCGGGCGCGGAGGCGGGCGGCGCCGCGACTGGTAGACTCGCGCTAGCTGCCGTCCTGTTGTTTCTGCTGTCGCAGTTGTTGTTTCCAGCCGAGGACACGGGCCTTCGCGGCCTCCTCCTCGGCTTCCTTCTTCATCCCTTTCCGCAGGTAGAGGCGGGAGAGGCTCGTGCGGGCGAGCACGTCGTCGGGATCAATCGCGGTGATGCGCTGGGCGACGCCGATCGCCTCGTCCACTTCCCCCTTCTGGGCGAGCGCCTCGGCCAGACCGTGCAGGGCGTCGGTGTAGGAGGGGTCGAGGGCGAGTGCCGCGCGGTAGGCGGCGATGGCGGCGTCAAGTTGGCCGCCGGCAAAGTGTTCGAGCGCTTGGTAGAAATGCTCCTCTCGCGTCGCCATTCACTCTAGTTTATCATTCGCCTGCCCGCTGCGGCGGGCCTGCCGCCAGATGTTTTACTCTCTCCGCTATTACTGGCGTATCAGCCGCAGCTACCGGCTGCGTCCCTGGCGCAGCCCGTATCTGGCCTGGCGGTTGGAAACTTTTTTCGGACCCGATGCCGCAGGTGCCGATTCAGCCGGCAGTTTTTTCCGTCTCTTGTGGCGGCACCGGGCGCGCCTGCGCTCGTTCCTCCGCTGGGCGGCCGAGTTCGAGCGGCGTTACCTGCGTTTCTAGCCCATGCCAATAACTGTTACTCGCCATTGACACTTGCTGCGCGGTGGCTTAGCCTGCCGCCGGAAAGAAAGCACGATGCGCAGGGCAAAACTCTTTCTGGTTGGTTTCTTGTTTCTCCTGATGACCTCACCTGCACGTCCCCAGCAACGCCCCACCACATTGGCGGGCCGCTCTGCCGTCTATGCGCCGCACGGGGTGATTGCCACCAGCCAGCCGTTGGCCACCGCGGCCGGGCTGGCGGTCCTCGAGCGCGGCGGGAACGCGATAGACGCAGCCGTTACAGCGGCGGCGGTGCTCAACGTGGTCGAGCCGCTCATGACCGGCATCGGCGGCGACATGTTTGCTCTCGTCTGGCTGGCGCGGGAGAAGCGCCTGGTGGGATTGAATTCGAGCGGCCGGGCGGGTACGCGGATGACGCGCGAAGAATTAGTTCGGCGCGGGCACAAGCAGGTGCCGGAGGAAGGGGCTGAGTCGGTCACGGTGCCGGGTGCGCTGGCGGGCTGGACGGCGCTGCTGGAGCGCTACGGAACCCTGACCCTGGCGCAGGCGCTCGCACCGGCCACGAAGCTGGCTGAAGAGGGCTTCCCTGTCTCGCCCATCATTGCGCAGCAATGGGCGGCCGAGGAAGAGCGGCTGCGGCGCGACCCGGGTGCGCGTGCGACCTACTTACTGGAGGGGCAGCGGGCGCCACGCGTTGGGGAATGGTTTCGCAATCCAGACTTTGCCCGCACGCTGCGCCTGATTGCCGAGAAGGGGCCGGGTGTGCTCTACGGCGGCGAGCTGGGTGGGCGCATCGCGGAGCATCTGGCGCAGCGCGGCGGCTTCCTGACGCTCGATGACCTGAAAAACCATCGCGCCGATTGGGTGGAGCCGATGTCGGTTACTTTTCGGGGCTACCGCGTGTGGGAACTGCCGCCGAACGGGCAGGGAATCGCAGCCCTGGAAATGCTGGGCATCCTCGAGCCGTTCGACCTCAGCGCGATGGGGCATAACTCCGCGGCCTACCTCCATCATCTTATTGAGGCCAAGAAGCTGGCGTTTGCTGACTTGGCGCGCTACGTGGCCGATCCTGCCCACATGCAGGTGTCGCCCGAACGGTTGCTGGCGGATGACTTCATTAGGCAGCGGCGGTCGCAGCTCGACGCGGAGCGCGCGGCCGAGCGGCCGGAACCCGGCCCGGCCGTAACCGCCAGCGAAACCATCTACCTGAGCGTCGCTGATGCCGAGGGGAACATGGTCTCCTTCATCAATAGCCTCTTCGACACCTTCGGTTCGGGCGTGGTGGTGCCGGGAACCGGCTTCGCGCTGCAGAACCGCGGTGCCGGCTTCACACTCGAGCCGGACCATCCCAACACCGTGGCCCCTGGGAAGCGTCCCTTCCACACTATCATTCCCGCGTTTGTCACGCGGCCCACGCCGGCGGGCGAAGAGCCCTGGCTGAGTTTCGGCGTGATGGGCGGCTCGATGCAGCCGCAGGGCCACGTGCAGGTGCTGCTCAACCTACTCGTGTTCGGAATGGACATCCAGCAGGCCATTGATGCGCCGCGCTTCCGCCACCTGAACGGGCTCCGTGTGGCGGTCGAATCTCCCATCAGCGATGAGGTGCGAGCGGCGTTGCGAGCCAAGGGGCACGAGATTGCCGACGAGTCCCGCGTGAGCTTCGGCGGAGCCCAGGCCGTACGGCGGCTGGAGCGAGGCTGGGTGGCCGGCTCCGACCCCCGCAAAGACGGTCTGGCTGCCGGCCACTGATTCCTCCCTGGAACTTTTTCCCGCTTCCGCACGTTCCTTTCAGTAAGCATCTGGCAGAGGAGGCATACAGAGATGAGGAAGGTTCTATTGTTTCTGGGAATGGTATTGCTGGCGGCGACGGTGGCCTCGGCACAGACGGCCACGCGCTGGCTGCACGTGAAAGTGGAGGAGATGGGCGAGAAGGCGGAGACGGTGCGCGTCAACATCCCGCTGGCGGTGGCGGAGAAGGTGCTGCCGGCCATCAGCTTTGACAACGTGCGCGGCGGCAAGCTGAAGCTGCGGGAAGGAAAAATCATCCTCGGCGATGAGCGACTCGATGTGGACGTGCGGGCGATTCTCGAAGCCTTGCGCACGGTGGGCGAGGCGGAGTTCGTCACAGTTGAGTCGGCGGACGAAACCGTGCGCGTGGCCAAGCAAGGCGGCTACCTAGTGGCTACGGTGGATGAGCGCAGCGGCTCGGAGGATAAGGTCAACGTGCGCATCCCCTTCGCGGTCGTCGAGGCGCTGCTGTCGGGCGCGGCGGACGAGCTGGATCTAGTGGCCGCAGTGCGGGCGCTGGGCCAGCACGGCGATGCGGTGCTGGTTACGGTGCAGGACAAGAAGACCAGCGTCCGCGTCTGGGTTGATTCCCGGAATGTGAGCGAGTAGAAGGTCGCGATGGCGTCAGGCTGGAGAAGGGCAGGCCGCGTCGTCGGAATCGGACTGGCGGCGCTCGGCACGCTGGTCTTGCTTCTTTACGCGCCGGGTGCCGCTTCTGTGCGCGTGGTGGAGAAGAATCCCGGCACCAACCTGCATCTCTACCTGCCTGCTGTTCTCTTTCCTCTCGGGCTCAAGCTCATGCCGGACGCGGAGTTGGCCAAGGCTGCCCGGGAGGTTGGGCCGTGGCTGCCGGCTATTCGGATCGCGGCAGAGGAACTGCGCCGTATCCCAGACGGGCCGCTGGTACTGGTGGAAGGTCCCGACGGGCGCGTGAGCGTCGAGAAACGCGGCGACAAGCTGGTCGTGGAAGTCGAAGAGTCTGACGAGAGCGTGTATGTTTCTTTCCCGCTGCGTTTCGTGGGGCCGATGATTCGCGAGCTCGAAGCGAGCGAGCCTCCGTCCTAACTAGAGCGAAGCTCATCCGCGCTTCGCCAAGAAGCTCCCAGCAAATCTGGTCAGGTGAAGAGCCGCGCCCGCGGGTTCCTTACGGGGCAGAGGCATTGGCACCCGACGCTGGTGTGACCGGCTTGCCTTCGGTGTCAAAGACCTCGACGGGGCCGTACTTCTCCAGCACCGGCTTGATCTTGCTGGCATCACCGACCGCCACGATTTGAATGTTCGCCGGGCTGATGTAGGTGCGCGCCACGCGTTGCACCTCCTCAGGGCTGACGGCCATGATCTTGGCCGGGTAGGTGTCCCAGTAGTCAGCGGGGAAGTCGTAGAGCTTGCGGGTGATGGCGTAGTTGAGCAATTGGGTCGGCTGTTCGAGCGAAAGCGCAAAGCCCGCCACAACTGAGCGCTGGGCGTCCTCGAGTTCCGCCGCGGGGACCTTCTCCTCCCGGATGCGCTGAATTTCATTGAAGAATTCCGTCATGGCGCCATCGGTGACTTCCGTGCGGACGTCGCCGCCGGCACGCCAGGGGCCGGGATACTTGAGGGCGGTGAAGTTGCTGTAGACACCGTAGGTGTAGCCTTTCTCTTCCCGCAAGTTGAGGAAGAGGCGCGCCGCCGGGCCATCGCCGACGATGCGGTTCATTACGACCATGGGGATGTAGTCCGGGTGGCGGCGGTCAATAGCGATGTTGCCGAGCGCAATCGTGGTCTGTACGGAGTTGGGGCGGTCCACGAGGTAGATCCTCTTCGCATCGGCTGGCTTGGGATGAGGCGGCAATACCTCCTTCATGTCTGTCTTCTGCCAGGCGGCCAGCCATTGCTCGAGTTTGGGGATGAGTTCGCCGGCGCGGACATCGCCGGCGATGCCCAGGATGGCGTTCTGGGGCACATACCGCTCCCGGTGCCACTGCGCAAGCAGTTCCGGGGTAATAGCGCCGAGGGAGGCTGGCGTGGCGGACACGGTCGCTGCCGGATGGGAGCCGTAGACAGCACGGCTGAAGCGCTCGTTGGCAAGAAAAGAGGGCTGGGCGCGCTGCTGCCGCAACTGAACCAGAAGGCGCTGCTTGAGTTTGCCCAATTCCTCATCGGGGAAGGAGGGATTCAGCAAGATATCAATCAGCAGGGCGAACCATTTGTCGAAGTTGTCGCTGAGCCCGCTGGCGTTGATGACGGCGGCAGCCGACCCGAACCCGGAGAAGGCGTTGAGGGTGGCGCCGAGTTGATCGATCTCCTCCGCGATCTGCTTACTGGTGCGAGTCTTAGTCCCTTCCCGCAACATCTGGGCCGTGATGTTGGCCAGGCCGGGCATCTCAGCCGGCTCGTAGATGGGACCAGCACCACTGAGGTTGAGCTGCACGGTTACGATGGGGAAGCGGCGATCCTCCAAGATGAGGACAGTAAGGCCGTTCTTCAGCGTGGCTTCCACCGGTTTGGGCAGTTTGACCTGAAGGATTTCCTTCGAGACCGGGGCGCGATTCTTGCGCTCGACCTTGCTGCGCGGGATGGCTTTGGTTTCGCCCGGCGGTGCCTGCGCGCCGGCCAGGATCGGCTGCAGCAAAGCGGTTGCCATGAAAAGTGGAAGCCAGAGTTTGCGTGAACAGGATTGCCTGGGGTTCATCGGTGTTTCTCCTTTTTCAGTTTCCCGGCGCGCCGGCCGCGGCCTGGGGCTTGGGCAGGGTGGTGACGACGGTGCGGTTCGTCTCCTTCAGGTAGGTGCGGGCGACGCGCTGAATGTCTTCCTTCGTCACCCGGCTGATCTTGTCCTCGAAGGTGGTGATGAGGCTGGGCTCGTTGAAGTAAACGGCGTACAGGCCGAGGAGGATGGAGCGGAACAAGCTGCTTTGCAGCTGCTGGGCGCGCTGGCGGCGGAATTGCATTCGCGCTTTATCCAGCTCCCAGTCCGCCACGGGCTCGTTCTTGATGCGCTCGATCTCGTCGTAGACCAGCTTCTCGATTTCGGCCAGGTCTTTGCCGGGTCGAGCCAGGATAACAAGAGTGCCCAGTGAGGGGCCGCGGCGTTCCTGGGCACCCCCAAAGATGTTCACCGCAACTTCCCTCTCCTTGACGAGCTTCTGGTAGAGACGCGAGGACTGGCCGGTCGCGAGAACCGAGCCCATTACATTCAGGGCGTACCAGTCGGGTGTATTCGCGCGAGGAATCTTGTAGATGATGTCGAGGCGCGGGGTGCGGGCGAAGGCATCCTCGATGGTCTTGCGCCGCTCGGCTTTCTGCTCGGGCTCGGTCATGTCGGGCTCGGGCGGGGCCGGCTGGGAGGGAATGCCTTCAAAGTAGTGCTTGACCCGGGCCAGCGCTTCTTCCGTCTTGAAGTCGCCGACCAGGGTGAGGACGGCGTTGTTCGGGGCATAGTAGATGCGGAAAAACTCGGCCACGTCTTCTACCGTGGCGGCGTTCAGGTCTTCCATCGAGCCGATGGTGGAGTGCTTATAGGCGAAATTGTCGTAAGCGGTGTCGAGAACGGTTTCGAAGGTACGGCCGTAGGGCTGGTTGTCCACGCCCAGGCGACGCTCTTCCTGGACGGCGTGGCGCTGGTTGTCGAGATTGGCCTGGTTGATGACGAGCGAGCGCATGCGGTCGGCTTCCAGGAACAGCCCGAGGTCAAGCTGGTTGGCGGGCAGGGTCTGGAAGTAGTTCGTGCGGTCGGGGTTGGTGGTGCCGTTCATTGCGCCACCGTAATTCTCGATGAGGATGAAGTGCTCCCCCTTGCCGACGTTTTCCGAGCCCTGGAACATCATGTGCTCGAAGAGGTGCGCGAAGCCGGTGCGGCCGGGGCGCTCATCGCGGGAACCGACGTTGTAGGTGACGCAGATGGAGTAGGTCGGAGCGGAGTGGTCCTCGGAGAGGATCACGCGCAAGCCGTTCTTGAGCTTGAATTCCTTGAATGGAATGGAGAACGGCGTGGGCGCCTGGGCCCAGCTCAGGGGCAGTGCCAGGGCAAAGACGAGCAGAATGGCCAGAAAACACGCAAGCCGCTTCATCGATGTCTCCTTTTTCCCTACGGGCTTCCCGGTACGAAACGCCGACATTCTAGGCCAGGGCTTCCGCGAGCGCAACACCGGCAAGAGGGCTCCGTCGTTGCGAAAAAGTCTTGCCATTGCAAACAAACGGTTGAGGCCCTTCCCGGCATCGAATTAGACGAGGCGCTATGAGAAGCGTTACCAGCACACTGTTGGCCTTGAGCCTGCTGTGGGTCGGCGTGCCGCTGCCGGCCGCGGGGCAAGCACCGGCGCCCGACCTGGCCAAGCTGATCGAGCAATCCTATCTTGAACTCTTCGACCAGGCTCCCACGCTTGCGGTTTCGCCGCGCACGCTGCGAGACCTCCGGAAGACCCTAGAGCGGCAGAAGAAGCAGGAGCGCCGGGAACTCGGGGAGAAGAAGAAGGCGCTGGAGCGCGAGATCAAGCAGGCGCAGGAGGAACTGAAGCAGCTCGACAAAACCGCTTCGCCCGCGGCCGGGCGGGAGGAAAAGCGGCACGACCTGCACTGCCGCATCCAGGAGTTGCGCCAGCAGGTGCAAGAGACGGAGCTCACGCTGAAGCAGGGAGTCGAGATCGCCTACAACAACAAAGAGGCAAGACTCAAGCTTCTGGAGGAGTGGCCCACGGAGTACGCGCGTCTCCAGGAGCTGATGACGTCCGAAAAAGCGCCGGAGCGAAAGTTCGGAGACTTCCGGGACATTGGGGTGCGCGACGGCACGTTTGGCAATCAGGCCAACGATGTCAAGCTGGGCTCGGACGCCTACGAGGAGATGAAGCACCAGGGGATCTTGCCGCCGCAGGTCGAGGACGCGCTCGTAGTAGAGTACGTGCGGGGCGTGGCGGAGCGGATCGCGCGGAATTCCGACTTGCAGGTGCCGCTGCGGGTGGTGGTGCTGCAGAGCAAGGAGATCAACGCGTTTGCGTTACCGGGCGGCTTGCTGTTCGTCAACAGCGGGTTGGTTCTGAAGGCCGGAAAGGAATCGGAACTCGCCGGCGTGATTGCCCACGAAATTGCGCACAGCGCCGCCCGGCACGGGCACCGGCTGATGAAACGCGCGACCATTGCCAGCCTGATCTTCCAGGCCGCCCAGATTGCCGCCTTGATTTTCACCGGCGGCGCCGTCTCGGCTGGCGTCTACTACGCCCTCCAGTATGGCTTCTACGGGCTGGGACTGGTGCTGAACCTGCAACTCCTCGGCGTGAGCCGCGACTTCGAAATCGAAGCCGACATCCTCGGAACCCAATACCTCTGGAAGGCCGGCTACAACGCGCGCGGTTTCATGAGCTTCTTCGACACTATGGCGCGCGAAAAAGGCTACGTGACCGGGCTGAGCTGGTTCCGAACCCATCCTCCCTTCTACGAGCGGATGGCGACGACCTACAAGGAGATTCTGCTGCTGCCGAAACAAACCGAGGCCGTGGACGACACCTCCGACTTCCAGCGCGCGCGGCTCCGCCTGGAGCAAGTGGTGCGGGAGATGGAGGAGAAAGACCGCGAGGCGCCCACCCTCAAGCGCGTCTATGAATGCGAGCAGAAGCCCCCGGCTAGCAGCAGCGGGAAGGGCGCGAATACTTTTCTTCCAGCGTGTGCAGGAAGATAGCCCTCGCATCCACGCGACCCCCGCGGGCGTGCCGCAAGTGGCGTTCGTAGGCGGCCTCCCCGCTCACTTCCCGCGCAAAGTGCCACAGCAAAGATGACAGATGACGAATGACAGATGACAGATAAGTGGCAGCGCGCGAGACGAGCTGCCTGGCGCCCGTCTTCCGCTCTTGCATCTTTCCTGTGCAATCTGTCATTGGTCATTCTCCTCTAGTCGGCCTCAGCCATCCGCGTCATCACGTAGGGCGTCTCGTAGAGCACGGTCTGCTTCCGTCCGGTGAGGATCCGGTACCACTCCCAGGCTGCAGTCAGAATCACAATCAGAACCAAGCTGGCAAAGATGGCGGTCACAACCGCGTCGAGGCGGTTGTTGAAGATGAGCCGGGAGAGTTCGGCCACGCGCTCGGGTGGGAACTGGCCGGCAGCGAGTTGGGCGGTCAGGTTGTTGGCCTGCGCGAGAAAGCCGATGCGAGGGTCCGGGTGGAAGATCTTCTGCCAGCTGGCGGTCATAGTGACGGAGACAAGCCAGGCTGTGGGGAACAGGGTGACCCAGACGAACCGCAGGCGGCCCATCTTGATCAGGATGGTGGTCATGACGGCGAGGGCGACGGTGGCGAGCAGTTGGTTGGCAATGCCGAAGAGCGGCCAGAGGGTGTTGATGCCGCCGAGCGGATCGCGCACACCCTGGTAGAGGAAATAGCCCCAGGCGGCCACGACGAGGGCGCTGGTGGTGAGCACGCTGGGATACCATCCCGTACGACCCAGCGGCTTCCAGAAGTGCCCGAGCAAATCCTGGAGCATGAAGCGGCCGACGCGCGTGCCGGCGTCCAACACGGTCAGGATGAACAGTGCTTCGAACATGATGGCGAAGTGATACCAAATGCCCATCAGGGCGTCGCCGCCGATGGTGTTGGAAAAGATCTGCGCCATGCCGACAGCGAGCGAGGGGGCGCCGCCGGTGCGGTTGAGCAGCGTCTGCTCGCCGACGAGTTGAGCCAGCTTGTCCATGGTGGCCGCGTCGAGCGGGAATCCCCACCCGCTGATGGTGGCGGCTGCCTGCGCAGCGGTGGCGCCGGCGATACTGGCAGGACTGTTAATGGCGAAATAGACGCCCGGCTGGAGGACGCAGGCAGCAATCATCGCCATCACGCCGACGAATGACTCGAGCAGCATGGAGCCGTAGCCAATCATGCGGGCGTGGGTCTCGCGCGTGATCATCTTCGGCGTGGTGCCGGAGGAGATGAGGGAATGGAAGCCCGAGACCGCGCCGCAGGCGATAGTGATGAAGCAGAAGGGGAAGATGGTTCCGGCGAAGATGGGGCCGGAGCCGTCGGTAAAGCGAGTGAGCGCGGGCATGTGGACGACGGGGCGCACCCAGAGGATGCCGGCGGCCAGGGCGAAGGTGGCGCCGAGTTTGACGAAGGTGCTGAGGTAATCGCGCGGGGCGAGCAACAGCCAGACCGGAAGGGCGGAGGCGGCATAGCCGTAGGCAATGATGGCGAGAGCCAGCGCGGGGCCCGAGAGCGTAAAGACGGCGGCCCAGAAGGGCGCGGATGCCACCCATTGGCCGGCGATGACCGCAAAGATCACCAGGCCGACACCGATGGCCGTGGCTTCGAGAACGCGACCCGGTCGCCAGTAGCGGAGGTAGCAACCCATCAGGATAGCAATGGGGATGGTCATGGCGAGAGTGAAGGTACCCCAGGGGCTGGCTTTCAAAGCGTTGGTCACCACCAGGGCGACGGCCGCGAGCAAGATCACCATGATGGCCAGCACGGCGAACAGCGCCACCATGCCGCTTAGCTTGCTGACTTCTTCCCGCGCCATCTCGCCCAACGACTTGCCGTTGCGGCGGATGGAGCCGAACAGTACGACGAAGTCCTGGACGGCGCCGCCGAGGGCAGCGCCGACCACGAGCCAGAGCGTGCCGGGCAGATAGCCGAATTGGGCAGCCAGAGTGGGGCCGATGAGCGGGCCGGGGCCGGCAATGGCGGCAAAGTGGTGGCCCATCACCACCCATTTGTTGGTAGGGACAAAGTCACGGCCGTCTTCGAGGCGCTCGGCGGGCGTGGCGCGGGTTTCGTCGAGCGCCATCACGCGCGCAGCGATGAGGGCGCTGTAGAAGCGATAGCCAACCAGGTAACAGCAGACCGCAGCGACGATGAACCAAGTCGCATTAATGGGCTCCTCGCGCTCGAGCGCGATGGCGCCCAGCGCAGCGGCGCCCGCAAGAGAGATGGCAGTCCAGATGACTCCCTTGACCAGTCTTTTCATTCTGAACCTCTGACCCGAGCGCGCGCTTCGGCCAGGACGAAGAGGAACATTAGGGGAGCGACAATGGGGTGTCAAGGTAGGGACGCGCAGGCCAGCAGCTTTGACTTCGTGGCGTCGCCGGCGTATAGTGAGATGTAGCGATTGAAGCGCGCCGGGGCCGCAGGGCGGATAGCGCAATGGGTCTGGTCAACATCCTCCAACCCACACAGCAACTCCAACAGGCGCGGTGGTGGGAGCCCGAGCCCGGGCAAAAGGTCCACTGCTACCTCTGCCCGCGCCACTGCCACATCGGGGAAGGGCAGACGGGCTTCTGCTTCATCCGCACGAACCGCGACGGGGTGCTCTACAACCTGGGCTACGCCCAGCCGGCCGCCCTCCAGGTTGACCCGATTGAGAAGAAGCCGCTCAACCACTTCCTGCCGGGGACGCGCATCTTCTCGCTGGGAACAGCCGGGTGCAACATGGGTTGCTTCTTCTGCCAGAACTGGGACATCTCGAAGTCGAAGCACGACCAGGTGAACTCCGCGCACCTGGAGCCAGAGGAGGTCGTCAGCCTGGCCCTGCGCTATGACTGTCCGAGCATTGCCTTCACCTACAACGAACCGACCATCTGGGGCGAATACGTGGTCGACATCGCGCAGGCGGCGCGCGCCCGCGGGCTGAACACGGTGATGGTGACGAATGGGTACGTCACGCGGGAAGCCTTCTTCGACATCTACGACCACATCGACGCCGCCAACGTGGACCTGAAGGCGTTCACCGAAAACTTTTATGCCAAGATCACTCTCACGCATCTCCAGCCCGTGCTCGAGGTCCTGCGGTGGCTCAAGGAAGAGACGAACGTCTGGTTTGAAATCACAAACCTCATCATCCCCACCCTCAACGATGACCCGGCCGAGACGCGCAAGCTCGCCGAGTGGATCCTGCACCACCTCGGCGACGACGTCCCCCTCCACTTCACCGCCTTTCATCCCGACTTCAAGCTGCGCGACAAGCCCCACACGCCCCCGGAAACCCTGCATCAGGCCCGACGGATTGCGCTCGAGGTGGGGCTGCGCTACGTCTATGAGGGAAACATCTTCAGCGACGGCGCCCACACTTACTGCCCGGGCTGCCGCCGCATTCTCCTCAAGCGCTCCTGGCACTCCGTGCTGGAGAACCATCTGAAGAACGGCGCGTGTCCGCGCTGCGGAGAACGCATCCACGGCGTCTGGCAGAATCTCCAGGGTAAGACACCGCTGAAGCCGCGAGCCACTGCGGCGTCGGTGCAGTAGGCCCCGCCCCGCACTTCTCACTGAGACAGCAGGTGTTTTCTCTACCCGGCTGGGAAGAGGACTAGCGGGTGGGTTCGGGCCGGAGCGCAAACTCCATCCCGCGCTCCCAGTTCAGCCGTACCGTCATGTCCAGATCAATCAGCTCGAGTGGCACGGCATTCTGTCCGCCGTACGAGGTGATGTAGTGGAGGCGGCCGTCGGCGAGCCAGTAGTCGGTGACCGCGTAGATGGAGTGGTTCTTGAAGACGAGCAGCGTGAGCCGCGGGGCGGGCGGCGGCTCGCCCGGCAGACCGGGTGGCACCACCTGGACGCGCTCTTCCGCGCGCGGTGTTCCCACCAGCCGTTCGGCCGGCTCCACCCAGCGCGCGGGTCTCCAGTTGGCGTTCTCCTGCGGGTCCTCACGCACGACAACCGGCACGGGCACCTGCATCACTTGCGGGACAACCACCACGGTCGTGCTGGCCACGCCGCCGAAGGGGAAAAACAGCGGCGTCACCAACGGCTGCACCGCAAAGCGCTGCCGGTGAACCTGGCTGAAGTGATGCGCGTCAAAGCCGAGGCCAAACACAGGAAAGCCGGCGCCGAACCCGAAGGAGAAGCCGAATCCGTGGCGGAAGTCGCGCGTCCTGATGCCGCCCCCGGAAAAGCGGTGAGCGGGGAAAGATGGCCGCCCGCTGGCAAACGTTCCCTGCACCCGCGCTCCGCCGCTCGTCCCCCCCGCGCGCTGTGCCTGAGCCGGAACAACCGCGAGAAGTAATCCCAGGGTCAGCAGGGCAGCTTGGGTCTTCATGGTTCTCTCTTGCTTGGATGAGAATAGCGCAAATGGCGTTGTCACGCACGCGATTCCGTCAAGGCGTTTCTGCCGGTCGCCGGCGAGGCCAGCCCTCCGACGCTAGTTGACGGTGAGGGTGAACGCCTTTTGCGAGAAGTTGGCCGGCGTGGAGGATTCGGTGACGCGCACAGTGAAGTTATATGTCCCCGGTGTGGACGGGATGCCGGTGATCTCCCCGCTCGAGGGAACCAGGAACAGGCCCGGTGGCAGGCTGCCAGAAACCACGCTCCAGGTCAGCGGCAGCACGCCGCCGTCGGCGGCCAGAAAGACGGAATAGAGGACGGTGGCCGTGGCGTCGGGCAGCGGCGAAGAGGTTGTGATGAGCGGAACCAACGCCGCGGCAGTCGGGTAGCGGAGGATGTGAATCACCGAGTCCTTGATGCGCGTGGCGGTGGCATTGTTTGACCAGAAGCGGTTCTCATAGGTCTGGCTCAGGTCGGTGGTCAGGCCATTGATGGCGGCGGAGGCGAACTGGTAGTCGGCGCCGATGTTGTTGACGTGGTCTTGGGAGAGCAACACGGTCGAGCCGCGCCGAAAGTCACCCAGGGTCTGGTGAGTCCTAGTCCCGTCGAAGTCATAGATGTAGGCGCTCTGGAGGGTCAAGTAATCGCGCGCCGCCGGAGGCACGAGAGTGGCCAGGGAGTTGCGCACAACGGGCGTGGTCGAGGCGGTGGTGCCCACGGCTAGGGATTGGTTAGTTTCGGCTGTGTCCCAGGCGTCGGCGCGAAAGGCCATGATCCGGCGCCCTTGAATCTGACTGGCCTGGGTGCCCGTACCGGATGATTGGAACTGCAGGGAGAACGTCTGCGGCACCGCCGCCAGGGTCACGCGCCGGGCGACGAAGAAGGTATCAAAGGGGGCGCGGTCATTGCGGGAGAAGCCGGTATCGGCAGTCGGCCAGAAGGTGGCCGTGGGATCAGCCAGGCGCAGATCGGACGTGGCGCCAGAGGGGTTTTCATGGTGCTGGGCGGTGGCCAGAACGTAGTAGTCCCCGCCGGCGGAGGGCGTAAAGGTCAGGTCGAGGACGCTGGCAAAGGTCTGTGTGAAGGTGGCCGTGGCATCGTTGACAGCAAACTGAAAGTCAGCTCCCGCAGGCAATCGAGCCGCCACGATGCGAAGATCCTTGATTTCCGTGGTGGCCGCCGCGGCGATACCTGCAATCTGCACTTCCAGCGTCTGGGCCGCCGTCGTTCCCGTAATCCGCCCGATGTAAACCTGGCCGCGATAACGGTTGGCTTCGTTGTTCTGCATCCCGCTGGTGACGTCGGGGACGCCGTTCAGCAACAGGCGCATCATGATATTGGCGCTGTTGGTGGTGACGGAGGAACGGATGGCCGCGGTCACGAAGTAGAGCCAGACGTCGGTGGCCGCATCCGGCGTAAAGGTCAACGTAGCAACGGTGCGGAACGTGGTTCCGGTTTGCGTCTGGGAGGGAAGCGCCTCGACCTTGAAGAAGTTGCGTTGAAAGATGTCAATGGTGAAAGCCTGCGACGCCGTCTGCATGGGGACGCTGGAGTCGGTTACGGTCACGGTGAAACCAAAGCTGCCGAGACTCGTCGGTGTCCCTGTGATGTCACCCGTGGAGCCATTCAGCAGCAAGCCGGGGGGCAGGCTGCCCGCGCTGAGGGAAAAAGTCAGGGGGGCCGTGCCGCCGCTCGTCAACACGGTGTCGAAGTAGCTCTGGTTGATGATGCCGCCGGTCAGCGAGGTATTCGTGATCATCAAGGCATCGGCGACGACGATGCTGAGGGCCTGCGTGTCGCTTTGCGCGGGGGAGCTGGAATCGGTGACCTGGGCGGTGAAGTTGAAGGTGCCGGTGCTGGTCGGCGTGCCGGAAATTTCGCCCGTCGCGCTGTTTAACGCCAGCCCGGGCGGGAGGGCGCCGGCGCTGATGCTCCACGTCAGCCCGGCAGGCGCCGTACCTCCGGCCGCCGTCAGAAACTGGCTGTAGGCACTGCCCAGGGTAGCGCCCGGCAAGGTTGCCACAGTAATCGTCAGCGTATCGAAGATGCCAACGGTGTAGGCCTGCGTGTCGGAGAGGGCGGGGCTGCTGGCGTCGGTGACCTGCAACGTGAAGGGGAAGCTGCCGAGGGCGCTGGGAGTTCCGGAAATCACGCCGGTGCCGGGATCGAGGCTCAAGCCGGGCGGCAAGCTGCCGGCAAAAACCGACCAGGTGTAAGGCGTGGTGCCGCCCGCGGCCGTTACGGTGGTGCTGTAGGCTGCGCCCAGCACCCCATCCGGCAGTACCGGGGTCGTGATGTTCACCGGGTTCACGATGTCGAGCGAGTAGCCCTGGGAGGCCGACAGGCCGGGCGAAGACGAGTCGGTAACCTGGATCACGAAGGCGGAAGGCCCTGCAGCCGTGGCGGTACCCGAGATTTCTCCAGTCGCTGCGTTGAGCGCGAATCCCGGCGGGAGGCTGCCGGCAGTGAGGCTCCAGGTGTAAGGCGTGGTGCCGCCAGCCACGCCTACAAACTGGCTGTAGGCGGTGCCGACCACGCCATCCGCGAGCGGCGTCGGAGTGGTGAAGGTCAACGGGTCAACGATGATGATGCTGAGCGCTTGCGTGTCGGTGTTGACCGGGCTGCCGGAGTCCTGGACCTGCGCGGTGAAGGCAAACGTGCCGGTTGCGGTGGGCGTGCCGGAAATCGCTCCGCTGGCGGGGTCGAGAGCCAAGCCAGGGGGCAGGGAACCGGCGACAACCGACCAGGCATAGGGTGTCGTCCCACCCGCTGCCTGCAAGGTCTGGCTGTAGGCCTGACCGTTGACGCCGCCCGGGAGGCTGGTGGTCAGAATCGTAAGGGTGTTGGTGATGGTGATCGTGAAGCCGGCGCTATTGGTCTGGGTGGGAGTGGAGGAGTCAGTGGCCTGAACCGTGAAGCCGAAACTGCCCACGGTGGTGGGAGTGCCCGCAATTTCGCCCGTGCCCGCATTCAGACTCAGCCCGGGAGGCAGCGCCCCACCCGTCAGTGACCAACTCACCGGCGGCGTACCTCCGCTGGTCGTCAGAAAAACGCTGTAGGGCGCCCCGGTGATGCCGTCGGGCAAGACCGCGGGGTTGACCACGAGCGGGTCGGTAACGGTCAGGCTCAAGGTGGCCGAATCGGAAAGCGTGGGCGTAGTCGAATCGGTGACGTCCGCCGTAAACGCCGCGGTGCCGGCAGCGGTGGGCGTCCCCGCAATCTCGCCGGTGGCGGCATTCAAACTCAACCCCGGAGGCAAGCTGCCGACGGAAATCGCCCACGTGTAGGGTGTGGTTCCCCCGCTGGCCTGCAAGAAGAAGCTGTAGGCTTGCCCCACCAGGGCGGTCGGCAGGGAGGTCGTCAGGATGCTGAGCGGATCTACCACCACCAACAAGATGAAAGAGGCACTGGCCGTTTGCGAGGGAGAGGAAGAATCGGTCACCTGAACCGTGAAGTTGAATGTCCCCTGGATGGTCGGCGTGCCGGAGATGACTCCGGTGGCGGGGTCGAGTGCCAGCCCGGGCGGCAGGCTGCCGGAAATCAGGCTCCAACTCACTGGCGCCAGCCCGCCGCTGCTCGTGAGCGTCACGCTGTAGGCGCTTCCCACTACCGGATTTGGCAGCGTAGTGGTTGTGATCAGCAATTGCTGCACCACGGTGAGCGAGAAGTCGGCCGTGCCCGTGCGTGCCGGGCTGGAGGAGTCGGTGACCTGTACGGTGAAGAGAAAGATGCCGGTGGTGGTGGGAGTCCCGGAGATGATGCCCGTGCTGGGGTCGAGACTCAGACCCGGCGGCAGCGAGCCGGCCGACACCCCCCAGGTGAACGGCGCCGTCCCGCCGGAAACCCCGAGTGTCACGGAATAAGCCAGTCCCAGAATGCCAGTAGGAAGCGGGGACTGAACAATGGTAGGGTTGCCGGAAGGCGGCGGCGAACCTCCGCCTCCGGGCGGAGGATTGATAACGCCGCCCGGCCCGCTGCCCGCACCGCTGCCGCTATAACTGCCTCCGCCGCAGCCGAGCAAGAGGAGACTGAGCACCAGGAGGGCCGGAAGGGCGGCCCCTGTTACGTAACCTACTCTTCGTTCCAAACTGTTCCTCACAGCTCCTATTCGAGCACTGCCTTGGCGTAGTGCCGGCGGAAGCTGAGGTTTGCATTGGCAACCGAGAGTTGAACGGTGATTGTGAGGTCACGATCAGCGGTGGTGTCTTCTGCCGCAGTACCGAAAAGAGGGGCATCAACCACGATTTCATCCGTGCCAAAATTGCCGATTCCCGTCGTGGCCCCGCCATTGGTTCCTAGCACGGCCACGCCACTCAACACCTGCGAATTGCTCGCGTTCTGATTCGCCAGGGTGATGTTCAGCGTGAACGGACGCCGACTTCCGCTGCTAGCAATCGTGGCTGAGGCGTCCTCATAGATCGTCGTGGCCCCGAACCGGATGCGCAGGGTGAGAGTTGTGGTGCCGCCGGTGTTATTGAGGAAGTCGCCGCCCAGTTCCACCCGGACGGACTTGGTGGTAGCGAGGGCATTGGCGGGCACCGTGCAGGTAAAAACGGTTTGCTCCGTGTTGTCGTTGACAATATCCAGTTGCGTGGCCGCTCGGCAGAGAACAATGGCCACGTCCTGCACATAGGCAGAGACGTTGTTCGGAATCGCCGCGTCCCTCTGCCACCGGACATTGGCCGCGCCCGCTGGCGCCGCAGGCGTGGTGTCATCAAAGTCGGCATCGGCAACAGCGCTGCCATTGACCGAGATGTTGTCTCCGGTATCGGTGTCGATATCCCCCGAGCAAATCCAGGCCGCCCCATTCCACTTCAACAGTTGGCCCACCGCGCAGGACGTCAGCAGGCTGAGGTTCGCATCCCCGGAGGCGACGCCGCCGGTCAATCCGCTGCCGGCCGGGGTGTTGACGGCGGTGA
>JBBIPK010000014.1:0-10765 GCA_037442885.1 Acidobacteriota bacterium
ACATTTTCCTGGTGCGCGACTCCTCGCTCTACACCCCGCCACTCTCCACCTCCGTGCTGCCCGGCATCACCCGCGACACCGTGCTGACTCTGGCGCGCGACCTCGCAATCCCCGTCATCGAGCGCCAGATTCCCCGCGAAGAACTCTACATCGCCGACGAGGTGTTCTTCGTCGGCACCGCCGCCGAAATCACTCCTATCCGCTCGATTGACAAAATCCCCATCAGCCGCGGCGTTCCCGGCCCCCTCACCCGCAAACTGCAGCAGGAGTTCTTCGGCATCGTGCAGGGGACAAAGCCCGACCGCTACGCCTGGCTCACCCCGGTCAAGCAGCCTACCCCCGTCGCCACCGCCCGCTAGCGCTCCGCCGGCTCGCCGCCGACGTAAACGATTCCGTTCTGCACCTTCACGGGAAAGGTGCGCGCCGGGCGCAGCTCGGCTTGCAATCCGGGCAGGTCGTCCGGATAGACGTTGCCGGGATAGACATTGGCGCCGCTGGCCAGGTCATAGCGATGGCGATGCCAGGGGCATTCCAGTGTCCCCCGCCAGATTTCTCCTTGGTCGAGCGGGCCGCCGCGATGGGGGCAGATCGCTTCCAGCGCATAGAAGCGCCCATCAACGTTCACGAGCGCCAGTCTTCGCCCCTCGGCCCACACGCTGCGCACTGCGCCCGGCGGGACGTCCTCGACCCGCGCCACCCGCACCCACCGCCCCCGGGAACTGGTTGCCTCACGCATCACACAGCCCGACGGCTCGCACCGGTCGCCGGTCGCCACCCACGGGCCACCGCTTCACCTAGCCCTTGGGCACCACCAGGAACCGGCTCGTGTAGGGCGACTCGCCCGGCGCGCCCCGGCGGAAGTGACCCGACGGCCCTTCGCCCAGGAATTCGGAGAACCAGGCCTCGTGCTCGACTTCCTCGTGCAGGATGGCCAGCGCCAGGTCGTGCGTGCGCGGATCCTTGCCCGCCGTCATCTGGCAGATGTCGGTGTAGACGCGGATGGCGCAGCGCTCGGCCTCCACCAACACCTTCAGCATCTCCCCGATGTTGCGCGGGTCCTTGGGCAGGTAGGCGTCCGGGCAGGCCGCCTCCTTGGCGAAGTCCTTGATGTCACGCGGCAGGCTGCCGCCCAGCTCGTAGATGCGGGGGGTGAGCGCCTCAAAGTGATTCCGGTCTTCGATGCGCGCGTCCTCGATGATCTCCTTCAGCCCCTCGCCCTCAAAGCCGATGGCGTTCACCCGTAGGATGGTGTAGTAGTAGTAGGTGGTGAACTCGGCCGCAGCCGCACGCACGAGCTTGGCAACGAGCTCGTTCACGTTGACCCCTGCCTTCTCCACCACTTCCCGTGCCACTTTGCCCATGATTCCTTCCCTCCTCGTCTGAATTTAGATTTATTCTAATGATAGTCTAACCAGACCCCCTGTCAACCCCTTTCCGCGGGCCGGGTGGCCGCCCCTGCTCCCTCGCGGCACGCGCCGCTGCGCCGTGCCGCGCGCACGCGGGCGTTGACACTCCCCTGCCCTTGTGCTACGGTGCCGGACAATGAACTCCAGGGCCTCCAGGATCCCCGAAGGCTTTCGGGGCCGCACCGGAACCCGGGCAGGTGAAACGCTTCGATGAACATTGATGATCTGCTGCGCCTGGCGGTCGAGCGCAAGGCCTCCGACCTCCACCTGAAGGTCGGCAACTACCCCTACCTCCGCATTGATGGCCTGCTGGGCGCGCTCACGGATCAGCCTCGCATCACCCCGGAAGACATGCTCTCGATGGCCTTCAGCATGATGACGAACCGGCAAAAACAGAAGTTCAAGGAAACCGCCGAGCTGGACATGGCCTACGGCGTCGCCGGCCTCGGACGCTTCCGCGTCAACATTTTCCAGCAGCGCGGCAACGTGGGCATGGTGCTGCGCGTCATCCCCACCAAGATCAAGACCATTGACGAGCTCTACCTGCCGAAGGTGATTGACAAGATTTGCGACGAGCAGCGCGGCCTGGTGCTCGTGACCGGCACCACCGGCAGCGGCAAGTCCACCACGCTGGCGGCCATGGTCGACCGCATCAACTCCTCCCGCTCCGACCACATCATTACCATCGAAGACCCCATCGAGTTTCTCCACCGCGACAAGAAGGGCTTCGTGAACCAGCGCGAGGTCGAGGTCGACACCGCCAACTTCTCCACCGCCCTGCGCGCCGCCCTCCGCCAGGACCCCGACGTGATTCTGGTCGGCGAGATGCGCGACCTGGAAACGATTCAGACCGCGCTGCTCGCGGCCGAAACCGGCCACCTCGTCCTCTCCACCTTGCACACCCTGGACGCCACCGAAACCGTCCAGCGCGTCATCGCCGTCTTTCCTCCCCCCGAGCAGAAACAGATTCGCTTGCAACTGGCCGCTACCCTCCGCGCCATCATCTCCCAGCGGCTCGTGCGCCGCGCCGACAATGCCGGCCGGGTGCCGGCCGTCGAGGCGCTGATTGCCACCGCCTACATCCGCGACTGCATCATCAACCCGGAAAAGACCCGCCTCATCCGCGACGCCATCGCCGCCGGCACCTCCCAGTACGGAATGCAGACCTTCGACCAGTCGCTCTACGACCTCTACACCAACGGCCTCATCAGCTACGAGGAAGCTTTGCTGCACTCCTCTAACGTGGACGACTTCAAGCTTCGCGTCCAGGGCATCCGCTCGGCCGCCGACGCCGCCCGCGAAGAAATGGAGCGCGCGATCTCGGAATTTGACCGCGGCCACTAGCTCGCGTCGAAGAACCCGTCACCCATCCCCTCGCAAGCTTGCCGCTTCTGGGCTCTACGACTACGCGCTCTCCTCGCTCGGCCGCCGCGCGCAGTCGGTGAGTGAACTCCGCCGCAAGCTGGAGCGCCGCGCCGTCGCGCCCGTCGACATCGACCCCGTCCTGAACCGCCTCACCGCCGCCGGCTTGCTCGACGACCAGCGGTTTGCCGTGCAGTTTGCCAGCTATTACGCCGGGGCGCGGCGCTTCGGCCGCTACCGCGTCGCCCGCGAGCTGCGCCGCCGGGGCGTAGCCGAGGAGTTCATCGCCGAGGCCCTGGCCGAAGTTTTCCCCGCCGAACGCGATGAGGTCGCCCTCCTGCGGGCGCGGCTCACGCGACGCCTGCGTCGTTACCCGCGTCCCTACACGGAAAAAGTTCTCCGCAGCGCGTACCGGAGTTTATTGCGAGCCGGTTTTTCGTCTGCCATAATACGCCGCGAGTTGCGCCGCTTTTGGCCTGGTTCCGCAGGTAGGCGCGCAGCGCTCGATGACCTCGTCGCCGAAGAGGAAGCGTCAAACGAGTAAGTCAGGATGACCGGACACGAAATCCGCAGGAGTTTTTTGGAGTTCTTTGCGCAGCGCGGCCACCGCGTCGTCCGCTCCAGCTCCCTCGTTCCCCACGGCGACCCCACCCTGCTCTTCACCAACGCGGGAATGAACCAGTTCAAGGACGTCTTTCTCGGGCTCGAACAGCGCGACTTCCGGCGCGCGGCCACCGCCCAGAAGTGCGTCCGCGCCGGCGGCAAGCACAATGACCTCGAAAACGTCGGCCGCACCCTCCGCCACCACACCTTCTTCGAGATGCTGGGCAATTTCTCCTTCGGCGACTATTTCAAGCGCGAAGCCATCGCCTACGCCTGGGAACTCGTTACGCGCACCTGGCGGATGCCGCGGGAGAAGCTCTACGCGACGGTTTTTGGCGAAACCGAAGTCGTCCCCGGCCAGAAAATTCCCACCGACAAAGACTCCCACCAGTTCTGGCTCGAGGTGGGAGTTCCCGCCAACCGCGTGTTTGAAATCACCGGCTTTGACAATTTCTGGGCGATGGGCGACACCGGCCCCTGCGGCCCCTGCTCGGAAATCTTCTACGACTTCGGCCCGGCGGCGAGCGACCTGGGCCACACAGATTGCCGCTTCCCCTGCGATTGCGGCCGCTATGTGGAGATTTGGAATCTCGTCTTCATTCAGTACAACCGCGACGCGAGCGGCAAACTCGCTCCACTGCCCAAGCCGGGCGTGGACACGGGCGCGGGCCTGGAGCGGCTGGCGGCGGCGCTGCAGGGAAGAATCAGCAACTACGACACCGACCTCTTCCGCCCGTTGATTGCGCGCGCGGCCGAAATGGCGGGCAGGAATTACGGGGAAGACCATCGAACGGATGTAGCGCTGCGCATCATCGCCGACCACAGCCGCGCGGCCGCCTTTCTCATCGCCGACGGCGTCCTGCCCTCGAACGAGGGCCGCGGCTACGTCCTGCGCAAGATTCTTCGCCGGGCGATTGACCACGGCCGCCGCCTCGGGCTCGAGCGGCCCTTCCTCTACGAGATGGCCGGCCAGGTCGCTGAGCTGATGCGCGCGCCCTACCCCGAAGTGCTCGAATCCATCCAGCGCGTCGCCACCGTCATCAAAGGCGAAGAAGAAATATACGCCCGCCTGGTCCTACCTGCCATTGCTGGTGTCCGCAAGTATATGGAAGCACGCGGCTGGATACCGAAGGAGCCACGAGAGCGAGAGTTTTCCCTCAGCAAGGCCCAAGCTGGTGAACTCCTGTTTTACGCTTACAGCACACTCGGTCTCCGCCCTGACTTCATGCAGGATTGGCTGCAGGCCCAGAGGTGCGAACTACCGCGCGATTTCAATGAGCCCTTTGAGGATCGCCTCGAAGAGGAACGGGAGCGCGCCAAGGCATCCTGGAAGGGCGTGGGCAAAGAGGCCGCCAGCCCGGCCTACCGGCAACTGGCGGGCAAACTGCGTCCGGAATTCATCGGCTACACAAAGCTCGAAGGCGAGTGCCGGATTACGGGCATTGTCTCGCGCGACGGCCTAGTCAACGAGCTTGCGGCGGGCGCCGAGGGCGAAGTCGTGCTCGACCCCACTCCGTTCTACGCCGAAGCCGGCGGCCAGGTGGGCGACTCTGGCTTGCTGCTTGCGCCCGATAGCGACGAAGAAGTGGCACGCGTTCGCACCACTTACTATCCCCTGGCCAGCCTCCCGGCTCTGAAAGTTACCGCCAAGGAGCGGCTGCGCGTCGGCGACCGCGTGCGGGCCGTGGTGGACGCCGAGGCACGCGCGGCCACCATGCGGAACCACACCGGCACGCACCTGCTGCACGCGGCGCTGCGGGCGGTGCTGGGGCCGCACGTCAAGCAGTCGGGCTCGCTCGTTGCGCCTGACCGGCTCCGGTTCGACTTCAGCCACTACGCTCCACTCGACCCGGAGGAGCTCGCCGAAATCGAGCGGCTGGCCAACGAGCACATCCTCCGCGACACCGCGGTGACTGAGGAGCGGATGGACCTCGACGCTGCGTTGAAGAGCGGGGCGCTGGCGTTCTTCGGCGACAAGTACCCGGAAAAAAACGTCCGCGTCATCACCATCGGCGAGTTCAGCAAGGAGCTGTGCGGGGGCACGCACGTCCGCCACACCGGCCAGATCGGCCTGCTCAAGCTGACCTCCGAGTCGAGCATCGCCGCCGGCATCCGCCGGGTCGAGGCCATTACCGGAGCCACGGCGCTCGAGCGCTTCCAGCAAGCGATTGACCGCCTCCAGCAAGCCGCTGCCCTGCTCAAGACGACCGACCACGAGGTAGTCGAATCTCTGGAGCGCCTGCTGGAAGAGCGGCGGGCGGGGGAAAAGCAGCTCGAGGCGCTGCGGCACCGCCTGGCGCAGCAGCAGGTGGAGGAATTGGTGCAGCGCGTGCGCCGGGTGAAGGACGTGCCGGTGCTGGTGGCGCAACTCGAGGCCGTCGACCGCACCACGCTGCGCAGTCTGGTGGATTCCCTCCGCCAGAAGCTCGGCTCAGCGGTCATCGTGCTCGGCACCTCCACCAACGGCAAGGTCGCGCTGATCGCCGCCGTGACGAAAGATTTGACCCCGAAACTCCACGCCGGCAAGATTGCGCAACAGGTGGCCGGACGCATGGGCGGGACAGGCGGCGGACGCGCCGACCTGGCGGAAGCCGGCGGGAAAGATGCGGGGCAACTGGGCCAGGCACTCGCAGACGTCTACGCCATTGTGGAAAAAATGCTTTGACCCGGCGCCGGCGTGAGCTATACTGGCCGCACGCCAGAAACGTTCAACCCTGCCACCGTGCAGGTCAGCGATCGCAGGACCAACGCGAATCCGGCTCCGTCGGCCGCAGTGAACACGATGGGACGTTTGCTGGAAAGTTTCACAACCGGCTTGGTTCTCACCGGAATTCTCGCCACCGGACTGCCGGCGGCGCAGGCTGAGATTTTTTCCACCGTAGATCAAGACGGCCGGCGCGTTTTCATCAACCGGGAAGAGTCCGGCCGGGCGCCGCGGCTCACTTCGGCAGCGGCTCGCGCTAGTCTGATGGCGCGGCGGCGCGCCGCGCTTCCCGGCATCGAGGCTCACATCGAATGGCTGGCGGCCCAGCACCGAGTAGACGCCAAGCTGATCCACGCCGTAATCGAAGTCGAATCGGCCTGGGACTATCGCGCCGTCTCGCGCCGGGGTGCGGTGGGCTTGATGCAGCTGCTGCCCGAGACGGGCCGCCGCTTCGGCGCCCAGAATCTCCTTGACCCTCGCGACAACCTCGCCGCCGGCGTCCGCTACCTGCGCTTTCTGCTCGACCGCTTTGACCACAACCTCGAGCTCGTCCTGGCCGCCTACAATGCGGGCGAAAACGTGGTGGACGAGCTTGGCGGCATTCCGCCTTTCCCGGAGACCCAGGCCTACGTCGAGCGCATCGGGGCGATTTATCACGGCTCAAACGGGGCGGCGTTTCCTTCCCGCCGCTTCGGCCGGGCAGCCAGCCCCGACCGCGCCGGCGGCATCTATCGAGAAGTTGATGAGGATGGTCGCATCATCTTCGGCAATCACTGAGGGCCGACCATCTGCGGCCGGAGCCCGCCGAGCGGGCAGACCCGAATGGCGGGCAAGCCCGAGTAGCGGACGCGCCGGGCAAACCCGCCCCGAAACGATTCGGGGCAGAACGTCAGCGCTGGCACGGTGGGAGTAGTCGGGTCGAACAGGACGAGGAGCAGGTCTCGCCACTGTCCCGCAGTTTCGGGATTGGCAGGCCGGCGCCGCCGCCTGCCGGGATTCTTCCTCCCCCTGATTATTCTTCTGGCCTTGCCCTGCGCTCTGGCCGCCGCGCAGCCCAGCCGAGCGGAACGCGCCCGCATCGGGCAACAACAGTTCCAGCGCGCCGAGAAACTGCGCACGGCGCTGGAAGGCAAGCCACGCAGCAGCCGGGCGGAGAAGGAATACCTCGCGGTCGTCCGCACCTATCGCCGCGTCTACGACATTGCACCCTTCACCTCCACCGCCGCGCGCGCCCTGCGGGCCATGGCTGAGGTCTACCAGGAAATGGGACGCCAGTTCGGCGCCAACTACTTCGAGGAGGCCATCGCCACCTACCGCTTCCTGCTGAAAGAATATCCCCAGGGCTCGCATCGCTTCGACGCCCTCTTCACCATCGGTCAAATCCAGCGCGCCGACCTCGGCGACCTCACGGCCGCCGAGGCAACCTTCACGGAATACCTGAAGCGGTATCCGCAATCGAAGCAGGCCGAACAGGCGCGGGAGGCGCTGGAGGAGATGCGGCAGCAAGCTCAACAAAGCCGGGCCGCCGGCGCCGCTGCGGGCAGCGCGGTGCAGGTGAACAACATCCGCTACTGGAATGCGACCGACTACACCCGCGTGGTGATTGACCTGGAGGGAGAAGTCAAGTACCAGGAAGCCCGCCTCTCGGATCCTGACCGCATCTTCTTCGACCTGTTCAACACCACACTCAACTCTCCCCTGGTGGGGAAGACCTTCGAGATTCAGGAAGGGCTGCTCAAGCGCATCCGCGTGGCGGAGAATCGCAGCGGAGTGACCCGCGTGGTGCTGGAAGTGGCGAAAGCACAGGACTATTCGGTTTTCTCCCTCCCCAATCCCTATCGTCTGGTGGTCGACATCCGGGGAACGAAGCCGGAGACGGCGAAGAAAGCCGCGACAGCAGCCAAGACGGAAACAGCCGCGAAGACCGAGACACCGCAGAAGGCGCCCGCCAAACAGACCGCCACGGCCACGCCCCCGCCGCTGCCGCAGCCCCCGGGCGCGCCGCAGCCGACCAGCCGCGGGCAGCAGACGCTGACGCGCGTCTTCGGGCTCAAGGTCAACCGCATCGTTCTCGATCCCGGGCATGGCGGCCACGACACGGGCACCATCGGCCCGGGCGGCTTCATGGAGAAGGACTTGGTGCTCGACGTGGCGCGGCGGTTGGGACAACTGGTCAGCGAAAAGCTGGGCGCAGAGGTTATCTACACCCGAGAGGACGACACCTTCGTCCCCCTGGAAGTCCGCACCGGCCTGGCCAACGAAAAGCAGGCTGACCTCTTCATCTCTCTCCACGCCAACTCCAGCCGCGATACGAAGGCGCGCGGGGTGGAAAGCTTTGTCTTGAACTTCACCACCGACGAGGAGGCGCTGGAGCTGGCCGCACGGGAAAACGCCGTCTCCCAGAAATCCGTGCACGAACTGCAGGACTTGATCCGCAAGATCTCCCACAACGAGAAGCTGGAAGAATCCCGGGAGCTGGCCAAAGAACTACAGAAGGCCTTGCACAAGGAGCTGCGTCGCGCCAGCCGCACGGTGCAGAACCGGGGCGTGAAGCAGGCACCGTTCGTGGTCCTGATCGGCGCCAGCATGCCCTCGGTGCTGACCGAAATCGCCTTCTTGAGCAATCCGCGGGACGAAGAATTGCTGAAGACCTCGCGCTGGCGGCAACGCGTAGCCGAGGCGCTCTGCAACGGCATCACCGAGTATCTGAAGAACCTGAACAGCACCGAAGTGGCACGCGTTCCCGCCGCCGGCACAACCTCCCCGCCCGATTAGCCACTCCTGGCCACGCCCTCCGAGATGTATTACCATCAAGCTGATGGGAAGAGGGGCGAGTCTCGTCTGGGTGGCCGCGCTGCTCCTCCCGCCCTGGGGAACAGCGCAGGAGCAACTCCCACCGGGGCTCGACGCCTGGCAGCGCACCGCCTTCGAGACGGTTGCGGCCGCTCAACTCGAGAAAGTCGCCGGCCAGACGGCTGCACTCTGGCGGGAGTACGGCGCCGTTCAGGCTGAGCGCGCCACCTATCAACTGGGCGCCAGCGGTCTCACGGTTGTGCTCTACCAAATGCGGGATGCCGCAGGCGCCTACGGGGGCTTCAGCTTTTTCGGAGCCGGGAACCCTCCCGCCCGCCTCGGGGCAGAAGGACGCAGGACGAAGAGTGGCTGGGTCTTCTACGTCGGCAACACCTGCGTGACAGCGCAGGCAAGTCCTGGGAGAGCCCCCGAGGAGGCCTTGAGCCTGCTAGCCAAGAAGCTCACCGGGGAGACTCCTCCGCAGACCTCAGGGCGGCCGAGCGTGCTAGCGTTTCTCCCTCGCGCCGGCCTCCGCCCGCGTTCAGAGAGGTACGTCCTAGGACCCTTGGCCCTCTCAGAACTAGCTCCTATCGGCAAGGGCGACTGGCTGGGGTTCACCTACGGTGTTGAGGCGGTGTGGGCAGACTATGAGCTGGGGGGCCGCCCGGCGGGTCTGCTGCTAGCCAGCTATCCCACGCCGCAGTTGGCCGCTGAGCGTCTTGGGGAATTCAGCGAGTCCTTCAACCTGAATGGAACGGGAAGCCCTGCTCTGCCCCTGGTTTACGCCAAGCGTGCCGGGCCGCTGGTGGCGCTCTTGACCGGCGTCGATTCAGGAACCGTGGCCGGAAGTGTCCTCAATGAGCTCCGCTACGAGTTCTCAGTGGCTTGGGAGGAGTCCAGCAAGAAACCGACTGCCTCAGCCTGGACACGCACATTAGCCAACATCTTCATCGGCACCGGGTTGATGATTCTCTACGCCCTGCTCTGCGGGCTGCTGTTCGGCGGTATCCGGATGCTCGTGCAGCGGCTGTTCCCGGGTAAGGTGTTCAACCGCCCCGAGGAGACTGAGATCATCCAGCTCAACCTCGGCGGCCGCTAAGCTATTGGTACAAAAAGGCTTGCTCTGCATGTGGCGAAAGAGCAACACTTGCTGACTGTGGAAATCTCCCGAAACACGTGACTTAGCAGGCCAAGCCTTATTGGCTTTTTCCCTTGACAGCATGCGAAGTGGGTGATTAGACTCTCGAACGGTAAAAAGGTTTGGCTCAACCGCGCACTGGGCCATACCTACTTTCCCCGGAAGCCTTCCGGCCTGCGGGTCGGAAGGCTTTTGGCTTTTTGGGGGCCGACCCGAATTGACACTGCCGTCTAATCGGGAGCGCAAGGGAAGCGAATGTCGGCGTCTCTCGGTCGGGAACTCTTGCGCCTTGGGGGGGCAGGCGCGCTCCCCGAAGCGGTACGATTCCGATAGCCTCTCGTGCCGGGAGCCCGGTCACGGGCCCAGGCCGGGGTTTCTCCCACGCGGCAAACACAATCGGGCGAGCAGCGGCGGACTCGCGGCCACTCGCCTCCGAGGTAGAGAGCGGTGCTGAAGTAGCGGTCCGAGCGGTCGGGGAGGATGGTCACCACTTTCTTGTCCCGCCCCAGTCGTTTCAGGGTGTTGAGAGTGGCCAGCACGTTGGCGCCGGCCGAGATCCCCACCATGAGCCCGTGCGCCCGGCTCAAGTGTTTGCCCATTTCCACCGCGGCGTCGCTGGAGCAGGCTTCGACCCAATCCACTTGCTTCATATCCACGATGGCGGGGATGAACCCATCGCCGATGCCGGCAATTTTGTGGCCGCCGATCTCCTGACTGCCGCTCATCACCGCTGCTTCCCGGGGTTCGACCGCGACGATC
>JBBIPK010000014.1:10865-61628 GCA_037442885.1 Acidobacteriota bacterium
GATCAGCCGGTAGCCCTTCACCGCCGCCACTTGCGCCAGGGCGATGCCGGTGTTGCCGCTGCTCAACTCCACGATCACCGAGCCCGGCTTCAGCTCCCCCCGCTTCTCGGCCTGCTCGAGCATGTAGTGGGCGATGCGGTCCTTGACGCTGCCGGTGGGATTCATGAATTCGGCCTTGCAGAAGAACCGGTAGCGCTGCCCTTCGTGGTCGAATTCCAGTGGCAGCAGGGGCGTGTTGCCGATGCAGTCGAGGATTGTTTTCGTCGGCATAAGACACCTGTCGGCGAGCTTCCTGCCGCGTGCGCAGGAAAGACCTGGGCCTGCGGAAGGGATGGTAAGCCGGAGCCGGCGCTCGGTCAATCGCTATGCCAAGGCCCCAAGGCTGTTGGTCGTTTCAGGCCATCTTGCGCCATGCGAACGTCAGCACTACGATGGCCTAGTACGTCCAGCCGGTGCCAGAGGACGCGGTACGGGCGATGCAGACGTTAGAAAGGCGGTTTCCAAGCTTCCAGTCCAGTGATTATTCACCTATCGGTCACCCAAGAGCGTGCTAAGCTATTGAAAGGCCGGCGTAGCTCAGCGGTAGAGCAGCCGATTCGTAATCGGCAGGTCGAGAGTTCAAATCTCTCCGCCGGCTCCACCCCATGATGCTCGGCTCGACCAGAACCGTCCGGAACCGTCCGGAATCGCCCGCTTGAGACCCCTGGATGCAGGTCCCTGCTGACGCTTCTTCTGACCCCGTGCGAGGCCTGGCGGAGTGCTATGGTGTGGAGCTTTCCTATACGGATGGTCTCGGGCAGTACCGGGAAGTCAGCCCTGATTCCCTGCTGGCTGTGCTGCGGGCGCTGGGGGCGCCGCTAGAAAAGCTGGAGCAGGCACCGGCTGCGCTCGAGGACTTTCGGCAGAGGTTTTGGCACCAACTCGTCGAGCCGGTCGTCGTGTCCTGGCTCGGGCAGCCGACGGAAATCGAAATCCGCGTATCCCATCAAGAAGCCGAGAGCAGGTTGGCGGGCACCATCGAGCTGGAAAGCGGTCGCGTGCGAAAGTTCATGGTCAGGATTGCCGACCTCGAAACCCTTCGCCGCGAGAAAGTCGGAGCCACTACCTATCTGGCCAAGAAGCTGCGCCTCGCGCAGAGACTTCCTCGCGGCTACCACCGTGTTCAGCTCGAGGTTTCCAGCCGCCAGGCAGAATCCCTGCTCATCGTTGCTCCCCGCAAGGGCTACTTCGGCCCGTCCTCCCGATCGCCGAAGCGCTGGGGTGTTTTTCTTCCGCTCTATTCCCTCCGCACGCGCACTAGTTGGGGAGCTGGCGACCTGAGTGACCTGAGAGCATTCTGCGACTGGGTCAGCCGGATGGGAGGCCGAGCCGTCGGCACGCTCCCCCTGCTCGCCGCCTTTCTGGCTGAACCGTTTGAGCCCAGCCCCTATTCGCCCGCCAGCCGCCTCTTCTGGAATGAATTCTACATTGATCCGAAAGCCATCCCGGAACTGAAGCGCTGCCCTGCGGCCCAGTCCCTGCTCAACTCAGCCACCTTCCAGCAAGAAGTTGAGCAGTTGCGCGCTGCCCCTCTTGTCGACTATCGCCGCCAGATGGCGCTCAAGCGCCGATTTCTCGCAGAACTGGCTCGCTCTTTCTTCTCCCGGCCGTCGCGTCGGCGTGCGCAATTCGAGCGCTTCCTCCAAGCTCATCCCCATGCTGAAGACTACGCTCGCTTCCGAGCCACCGGGGAGCGCCTCCGGGCGCCGTGGAGTCAGTGGCCTATCGCGCAGAAAAACGGCAGGCTCCAGCCCGCCGACTACGACGAAGACTCCAAGAACTACCACCTCTACGTGCAATGGATCATGGAGGAGCAACTAGCCTCCCTCTCCGCCAGCGCGCGACAACGCCGCCTTGATTTGCACTTCGACCTACCTCTCGGCGTGAACCCCGACAGCTACGATGTTTGGCGAGAGCGCTCCGCCTTCGTGCTCGACATCGCCGGCGGAGCGCCGCCCGATGCCCTCTTCACCGGCGGCCAGAATTGGGGCTTCCCGCCTCTTCACCCCGCCGCGCTCCGCACGTCCGGCTATCGCTACTACATCGCCTGTCTCCGCCATCTCCTTCGGCACAGCCGCTTGCTGCGCATCGACCACGTGATGGGTCTTCATCGGCAGTTCTGGATTCCCCGCGGCCAGGATTCTCGCCACGGTGTCTACGTCCGCTATCCGGCCGAGGAGTTCTACGCCATCCTGAGCCTCGAATCCCACCGCCACCAGGCTCGCCTCATTGGGGAGAATCTGGGTACGGTGCCGTCCTACGTCAACCCGGCCCTCCAGCAACACGGGATCAGCGGGATGTACGTGGGGCAAGCCGAGCTCCGCGCCAATCCGCAGGACCCCCTGCGTCCCATTTCCTCCGATTCCCTCGCCTGCCTCAACACCCACGATATGTTTCCGTTTGCCGGCTATTGGCAGGGCCTCGACATTGACGACCGCTTGTCGTTGGGACTTCAGACCGCAGAAGGGGCCGCGCAGGAACGATATTGGCGTGGCCAAATCCGCGCTGCCTGGCTCAGTTTCCTGCAGAAGAACGGCGGAGAAAATCAGGCGCGGGCGGCGCTCGAGGCTTTGCTCCGCCACCTGGCCGCCAGCCCGGCCTGGATCTTCATCGTTAACCTCGAGGACCTCTGGCAGGAAAAGCAGCCGCAAAATGTGCCCAGCACGAAAGACGAACGCCCCAACTGGCGCCGTCCCGCGCGCTATGCGTTGGAAGAATTTTGCCAACTACCCCAAGTACTCGGTACACTCAGACAGCTCGCCCGCTGGCGTCGGGCAGGGTCGAAAGGAAGAGAGAGGTGAAGAAAGCAGGAACCGAATCCGAGGTGGCTGTCCCGGCCGTCCGCACCGACGTTTCCCTGCTGACCGAAGACGACCTCCATCTTTTCAACGAAGGCACCCACTACCGTCTCTATCACAAATTGGGCGCTCATCACCTGACGGCAAACGGTGTTGGAGGAACCTATTTCGCGGTCTGGGCGCCCGACGCGCGTAACGTCTCCGTGATGGGCGACTTCAACCATTGGAGCAAGTCGACTCATCCCCTGCACCCCCGCGGCTCTTCCGGCATCTGGGAGGGCTTCCTTCCGGGGGTCGGCAGCGGCGCCACCTACAAGTACCACATCGTCTCCCGCTATCACGGCTACCAGGTGGACAAGGCCGACCCCTTTGCTTTCTTCAACGAAGTCCCGCCCCGCACCGCCTCCATCGTCCATCCCCTCGACTATCAATGGGCCGACCAGGGCTGGATGGCGCGACGCCACCAGCACAACAACTTGCGCAGCCCCATCGCTATCTACGAAGTTCACCTCGGCTCGTGGATGCGCGCCCCGGAAGAGGGCAACCGCTGGCTCTCCTATCGCGAACTCGCCCCCCGCCTGGCCGACTACGTCCGCCGGATGGGCTTCACCCACGTCGAGTTCCTGCCCGTGATGGAGCACCCCTTCTACGGCTCCTGGGGCTACCAGATCACCGGCTACTTCGCCCCCACCAGCCGCTATGGCTCTCCCCAGGATTTCATGTATCTGATTGATCACCTCCATCAGCAGGGAATCGGTGTGATCCTGGACTGGGTCCCCTCTCACTTCCCCACCGACGGCCATGGCCTTGCCTTCTTTGACGGCACCTTCCTCTATGAACACGCGGATCCCCGGCTCGGCTTCCACCCGGACTGGTCGAGTTCCATCTTCAACTACGGACGCAACGAGGTGAGGAGCTTTCTCCTGAGCAGCGCGCTCTTCTGGCTGGATGCCTACCACGCCGACGCCCTGCGTGTGGACGCAGTCGCCTCCATGCTCTACCTCGACTACTCACGCAAGGAGGGCGAGTGGATTCCCAACCGGTTCGGCGGCCGGGAAAACCTGGAGGCGGTGAGCTTCCTGCAACGATTCAATGAAGCCGTCTTCCGCGAACACCCCGACGTCCAGACCGTCGCCGAGGAGTCCACGGCCTGGCCGGCTGTCTCCCGCCCGACCCATCTGGGTGGCCTGGGATTCGGGCTCAAGTGGGACATGGGCTGGATGCACGACACGCTGACCTACATGGGCAAGGACCCCATCCACCGCCGCTTCCACCACAACCAACTGACCTTCCGCATGCTCTATGCCTTTACGGAAAATTTTGTCCTTCCGCTCTCTCACGATGAAGTTGTGCACGGGAAGGGCTCGCTGCTGAAGAAATTGTCCGGCCATGACGAGGAAAAATTCGCGAACCTCCGCCTGCTCTATGGTTACATGTACGGCCAACCCGGCAAGAAACTCCTCTTCATGGGCGGCGAGTTCGGACAGTGGCGCGAGTGGTGCCACGAAGAGAGTCTAGACTGGCACCTCCTTCAGTACGAACCCCACGCCGCTACGCAGCGCTGGGTGCAAGACCTGAATCGCCTCTACCGCGCGGAGCCGGCGCTCCACGAACTCGACTTCGACCCGGCCGGGTTTGAGTGGATTGACTGCAACGACTCCGACCAGAGTACCCTCAGCTTCCTGCGGCGTGCCCGTTCCACAGACGAGCTCATCCTCGTGGTCTGCAACTTTACCCCCATCCCGCGCTTCAACTACCGCGTCGGAGTCCCGCGCGGCGGCCTCTGGAATGAGCTTCTAAACAGTGACGCCCGCGAATACGGAGGCGGTGGGATGGGCAATGCCGGAGGCTTCGCTGCTGACCCGCTCCCGGCTCACGGCCGGTCCCACTCACTGAACCTTACGCTCCCGCCGCTGGCCGCCCTCTTCTTCAAGAGCGCGCCACAGGCGTCCTGATTCAACCAGGGGAAGCGACAGCTGCGGCCGGGTTACCGCGGGAACGGGTACATCAGCCAGCCGAGGGCCAACCCGACTAAGAGAAAGGCCAGGAACGACCAGAGAAAATACCGCGCGCGCTCGCCCAGTCGTTGCTTGGTGAGAAAGGCAAACACCAGCGAAACGAAAAACGCAAATACACAGAGCGCCTGAAAATGCGTCAGCACAAGCGCATCAGCCAGACCAGCCAACATCCTCATCCCTTCTTCCCCACGGCGATGTCGTAGGCGTCCAGCGCGGTCAGGACATTGAGGAGTCCCGCCGTCAGAAAGAACGTCGTTCCGTAGTCTCCCAGAGCCCGCGAAAGATCACCCGTCCCCAACCCGGCCAGCTTGGCTCCGAAAAACACCAACCCCGCTCCCAGATTGCCGAGGAAACCCAGCAGATGGAAAATATTTCCCGGCTCCCAACTGAACAACCGGCCGCCCATCGCCAATCCCAGCCCGGCGAGCGCGAGGATGGAAACAAAGAACACAACCGCCCGATCGAGTTTTCGCTGTAACAGGTGGCCCAAACCCGGCACCAGCCATCCGGCCACGCCCAATGCATAGGGCTCCCAGCCCACCCGCCGCCCCGCCGGCGTGTCCGCGACTACGGTGCTGGATCTCTGTTCTTCCATCCCTACATTAAACGGGAATACATACTATCTCGTTCTGCACGCGCCCGGTCGGCCCGGCGTCCCGCTCATCCGCGTACACGTTCACCTCCAGACGGACGCCAAAGTCCGGCAGGTAGATGCCCGGCTCAATCGAGAAGCACGTGCCGGGCAGGATTTCGCGCTCATCGTGAGTCTCCAGATTGTCCATGTTGGCCCCGGTCGAGTGAATCTCGGTGCCGATGGAATGGCCGGTGCGGTGAATGAAATAGTCCGCATAGCCCGCGGCGCGAATGTGACCGCGCGCAACATCGTCCACCTCGAACCCGCGCAGCCTTTCGCCCCGCCGGCGCGCTTCCCCGACGGCGCGCACCGCGCGGTCGCGCGCTTCCCGGACGATACTGAAAATTTCTTGCTGCCGAGCAGTCGGTTTGGGGCTGACGCAGCCAACCCAGGTAATGTCATAGTAAACAGCCTTCGGCTTCTGCAGCTTGGCCCACAGGTCGAGCAAGACCCAGGCACCGGGGCGGATTTCGCGGCTGCCTCCGGCCTGCGGCTCGTAGTGCGGGTTGGCGCTGTTCTCGTTGACCGCCACGATGGGAGGGTCTTCGGTCACCAGTCCGCGCCCCGCAAACTGCTCCAGAATCCACTGCTGAAGGTCGTATTCCGTCAGCTTCTTTCCCCCGCGCAATTCCTCTCCGATACGGGCAAAAGCCGACGCCATGATTTCGTCCACCGCACGGCCAGCCGTCCGATGCATCTCGAGCTGCTCAGCCGACCAGCGAGCCTCAAACCGCTGCACTAGATCGGCCGAACTCACCACTTCCCTGCCCAGACTCCGCACCAGTTCCACCGTGCCGGCGTCCACGAGCGAGACGTAGGGTATCGCGTTGAGGGGCGAATACTGCATCGCGATCCGCTGCGCGCTGCCCAGGATCTCTTTCAGTCCCGTGCGCTGTTCTTCCCAGCTCGCGTAGAGGCGGCGCGCGCCCGGCAGCGCGTCCAGGCGGCTGGACTCGATGCGATGGACGAGCTTCCGGGGCTCGCCCTGGGCGGGAATGAAGTAGTACCAGCGCCGCGTCACCAGCCCCGGTTCCAGGCCCAGCATGCGATAGGCAAGCGGGTCGCGGTGAAACACATCGTAGAAGAGCCACCCGCCCAGCCCCTGCTCCCGGAGTTCGTTCTGAATAGCTGCGAGGTCGAGACTCATGCGGGCTTGAGTTCCTCTTTTGCGGGAGGCCAGAAGGGCTGCCACTGCTCGGGGCGCGGCGGGCGCGTCAACACACTGATGACCACGAGCAGCGCCAGTGAGCCGATCAGAGCCGGGATGACGGCATCCAGCTTCCGCGTCAACTCGACGAAGGGGCTTTGCGCGGAGCCGTAGTCGGCCACCAGGTTCCACCCTACGCTGATGGCCGTCCCGGCGATGATCGAAGCCAAAGCGCCCGCGCCGTTGGCGCGCCGCCAGAAAAACGCCGCCAACACCGCCGGCGTCACCGCGGCTCCATAAACCGTGTACGCATAGAGCGCCATGCGCAGGATCGATTCCGTGTGCGCCGCCAAAACCAGCGCCACCACTCCCAGCCCAAATACGATCACACGGGAGAGGACCAGGATTTCACGTTCACTCGCCTTCGGACGCAGGAAGCGATGGTAGACGTCGTGAATCAAGTTGGCGGCCGGCGAAAACAGGTAGTTGTTACCGGTGGAAATGACCTTGGCGAAGATCCCGCCCAGCAGCAGGGCTCCCAGCAAGGCCGGCAGGCCGCGGCGCACGCTAACGGGGATGATGTCTCGCGGAACAGCATCGCTGAAGGTGGCACTGCCAACCACCGCCAGCGCCACGATGACGGTTTCCAGCAGCAGCGTTCCCAGAATCCAGCCTCCCACGGCGATCTTGGCATCGCGCTCGGAACGCGCCGAGAAAAACTTCTGGTACATCGCTTGGTTTCCGAGGATCAGAAAGAGTACGGGCAGGAAAAAATTCATCGCCTCGTACCACTCGAGCTTGCCCATCACCGTGAAGTGATTCTCCGGGAGGCTGGCGCGGACCTGTTGCCAGCCGCCCCCGAAGTCCACCAACATCGGCAAGGCCACGCAGGCCGTGATCGTTACCAGTAACCCGATGACCAAATCGAGATAGGCCACCGACGCCATTCCCGCCAGGGCGGTGAACACAATGACGAAACCCGCCATGATGTACATGCCCTGCTCGGCCGTAATCTGCTCGGGAAAGATCAGGTGCAGGATGTCGCCGCCGGCGCGGAACTGGTAGCTCGTGATTCCCGTGTAGGCAATCACAATGGCCAGCGTCCCGAACAGCCGCGCAAAGCGGTTGTAGCGCGTCTCCAGCAGGTCCGGAACCGTGTACTGGGCGAAGCGGCGCGCGCGGCCTGCGATCAGGGCAATGACGGCAAGTCCCGCCCAACCGCCCGCCGGCTGCCACAGCGCCGCAAAACCGTTCCGGAACGCATTCTCGGCGCCCGCAAACAGGCTGCCCGCGCCGATCCAGGAGGAAAGCAAGGTGAACACGAGCACCGGCCAGGCCAGGCGTCGCCCCGCCACCATGAAGTCGGCTTCCGTGCGAACCTTGAAGCTCTGCCAGACGCCGACGCCCAGCAACGTGACCAGAATCACCGCAAGCACAACAATGTAGAGTGTTGCTGCAGGCATGCTCGTAGTCTGGACTGCCCTCCCGCGGGTGGCCAGCGCTCCTCTCTGGCCAATCTCAGGGATTACTCCGGACCGCCTGTCCCGGGCCGATGCGTGCCGGGCAGGAGCCCGAGTCGTGCACGAAGGGTGGCCGGGTCCAGCCCAGCCACCTCGATCAGCTTCACCGCGGAGCGTTCGCCGGCCGCTATCTTAATGGAAGCCGGCGAGAGGTGCAAACACTCCGCCAGTAACTTCACCACCGCCCGGTTCGCTCGGCCCTCGACGGGAGGCGCCGTGACGCGGAGGCGAAGGACGCCGTCCCGCACCCCGGCGACTTCTTCCCGCCCAGCCCGCGCCTGCACCTTGACGCGAAACCGTACACTCCCGCCCTTCTCTTCCACCGCCAGTGCCATCACGGGGTCGGCCGCGGGCCGAACAAGGCGGTGCCGACGCGGATCATCGTCGCGCCCTCCTCAATGGCCACTTCGAAATCGTGGCTCATCCCCATCGAGAGCTCGCGCAGATTCACACCCGAAGTCACACGCGGTGCCAGCCTCTCCCGCAATTCAGCCAGACGCCGGAAGTACGGCCGCACCTGTTCCGGGTCGTCGAAGTAGGGCGGGAGGCACATCAACCCGCGCAAGTCCAGGTGGGGAAGCGCGGCCGTGCACTCGACCAGCGGCAGGAGTCCTTCTTCGGAGACTCCTTGCTTGCTCGGCTCGTTTCCCAGATTCACCTGAATCAGGACCGCCACCCGCCTGCCCGCGGCCGCCGCCAAGCGATTCAAGCGTTCCGCCAACGCCACCGAGTCCACCGACTGAATCCAATCAAACAGCTCCAGTGCGTGTCGGGCTTTGTTCGATTGCAGGTGCCCCACCAGATGCCAGGTGGCCTCCGGAAGGGAGAGAAAGCGGCGTTTCTCGGCCGCTTCCTGCACGCGATTCTCCCCGAAGTGTCGGATCCCGCACCGGTAGGCCTCGGCGATGCGTTCGGGGTCAACCAACTTCGTCACCGCAACCAGCGTAATCCCGTCTGTGCGCTGTGCACGACGCAGAGCAGCTTGCATCCGCTCCGCCAGGTGCTCGACCGCGTCGCTCACCGACAAGATGTTTGCCATCGCTGCGAAAAGATTGTAACACTCGCCGTCGCTGATTCCGTCTAAGCTGGTGTCAGGGGCGTGTTATACTGCCGTTTCCATGTCACCACTCGATCACGAGCGTCGTGCCCAGCCGCGCATTGTCCCGTCGAAAGAAGTCCGTGTGGACTATCCCGACATTCGCCCGCGTGTCCGCAACATCAGCCTCAGCGGAGCCTTCATTGAAGACCCGCGACCCATCCCCCGGGGCCGCGTCCTCCAACTCGCCCTCCACACCGGGGATAAGGCCCCGATTGCGGTGAAGGCCATGGTGCGCCGGATTGAGCCGGACGTCGGCATGGGGGTAGAATTCATCGAGATGAGTTCGGACGACCGCAAGCGGTTGCGCGAGTTCGTAGGGATTACGGCCAAGATCGAGCGGCTTCAATCCTTCTGACAGGACGCCCACGTGCGGGGCGTGTTCCTTACCTTCGAAGGCATAGACGGTTCGGGGAAAACCACCCAGCTCACGCGGCTGGCTGCCTATCTCCGCCGGCGGGGTTTTTCCGTCCTGGTCACCCGCGAACCCGGCGGGACACCACTGGGCGAGAGGATTCGGCGGCTGCTCCTGAGTAGCTCGAGCCGCGGGATGAATCCGGGGACGGAATTGCTACTCATGTTTGCCGCGCGTGCCCAACACGTGGCCGAGGTGATCGCCCCGGCGCTCGCCGCGGGCAGAATCGTGCTCTCGGACCGCTTCACCGATGCCTCGGTTGCCTACCAGGGCTATGGCCGAGGTCTGCCGCTCAGGTTCATTCGCACGCTGGAGCGGTTTGCCTGCCGCGGGGTGAAGCCCGATTTGACCTTTGTCATCGACATCAATCCCCGCACCAGCCTCCGCCGGGCCCGGCAGCGCCTGCGCCGGGCTCGTGCGGATGAAGCTCGCTTCGAGCGGGAAACCCGGCGCTTCTACGAGCGTGTCCGCCGCGGCTATCGGGCGCTGGCGCGGGCAGAGCCGCGGCGCGTGCTGCTCGTGAACGGCGAGGACCGGGTGGAGAACATCCACCGGCAGGTCGTTGCGCTCCTCCCGCGGCGCCTGCAGCTCAGAGAACGAGGATAGCGGAATGGGCTTTGCGGAGTTTGTCGGAAACGACCGTGCGGTAGGTGTCCTCCGCCGCATGCTCGCCCGCGATCGCATTCCCGGGACCCTCCTCTTCGAAGGCCAGCAGGGAGTCGGGAAGTTCACCCTGGCGACGATGTTTGTGCGGGCAGCACTCTGCGAGGCGCGCCGTGATGATTCCTGTGGGGAATGCGCCACCTGCCGACCCCTGGCAGCGCTGGACGACTTATCGGCTCTGGTCCGCCAAGCACGAGATGAGCGAGGACGCAGTGACCCCGAAGAAGTTCCTCTCTTGCTCCAACCTCATCCCGACGTCACCGTCGTCGTTCCGGACCCCACCTACATCCGGATGAGCCAGATGCGGGCTATCCGCCGGCTCTCCCACACTGCCGCCAGCCGCGGGCGGCGCTTTGTTATTCTCGACCAGGCCGAGCGACTCCGGGTGGATTTCGCGGGCACCCTGCTCAAGGTGCTGGAAGAGCCCCCCGCCGGCGCCCACTTTGTGCTCGTGACCGACGCCCCCTTTGAGCTTCCCAGCACCGTGCGCTCCCGAGCCGTGCCGCTCGGCTTCGCCCCGTTGCCCCGCGAAGCCATTGAACAGTATCTCGCGAAACACCGCCCGAAAATGTCGAAACGCGACCGGGTGCTGGCTGCCGGCGTGGCTGCAGGAAGCCTGGGAACAGCGCTCAGCCTCGACCTCGAGCGCTACCGCCAAGTGCGCGAAGCCGCTCTCTCCTATCTAGGAGTTGCCGCAGGCCAGCCAAGAACCCTGTCCGAACTGTTTCGCGCGACAGCGGAACTCGCCGGGCGCAGCCGACGCGGGCAGGAAGAGGAGCCCGGCGGGGCCCGGGCGGAGTTTGAATTTTCGCTTGAAGTATTGTATAGTCTTGCCAGTGACGTCCTGTATTTGAAAGCCCGGGCTGCTGGCCTGGGATTGCACAATCCAGACGTCCAAACCGAACTGGAGCACCTGACGGGCAAGATTGAGTGGGGCTGGATTGCCAGCAAGGTGTCAGGGCTGGATCGGATCGAGCGAGGGTTGCGGCGTAACCTCAACCGCCAACTCGCGCTGGATTCCCTAGCCCTGGCAGCCAGAGCAGCTGAAATCGAAGAAACGTCCGAGCCCGTCGGTGCATCTCAGTAGGTAAGCGAGCCGGGAAGCAACCGCCCGAGTTCCTGGAACACCTGCCCGTGGGTGCCGGTCGCGGTACCACCGGCCAGGAGGGCGCCTCCCCGCCGGAGGCCATCCGCAAGGAGGGCTTATCTCAAGCAAGGAGCTAATACTCGTGAATCGCCGACTCATTCGTCCCAGCCTCGCAGAGATGAGAGACCAGTACACCGGTGCTCCGCGCCGCAAGCCCACTCCGCCGGAGCAGACCAACGCGGAGGAGTACTACTACCTCAAGCAGATGCAGGCCCGTACGCCGATGGTCGTCGTGCTCAACGATGGCGAGACCATCCGCGGCACCATCGAGTGGTACGACAAGAACTGCATCAAGATTACCCGTGCGGCACAGCCCAACCTGCTGCTCTATAAGGCCAGCATCAAGTATCTCTACAAAGACACGGACGGGTCGGGGTCGCTGCAGCGGGTGGAGCCGGAACTGGAAGAAGCTTCGGTCGGCAACGACCGCGACTAGTGCCGCGGCACGGGCCCGCGGGGTGGAGTCTAGCTATCTCTGGCTTTCGGCCCGGAGCGAGTACGTCAACAAACTTTTCGCCACCCGCTCCCCGGCCGCATTCCAGACGTCCACCTCGCCCACCGCAATCCGGCGCCCTTTGCGCAGAACGCGTGCTTCGGCCCGCAACCGACCGCGGCGGTGCGGCGAGAGGTAGTTCACGCTCATCTCCACCGTAGCCATCTGGGTGCGCGCCGGCACGAGCGTGAAGAGGGCCATGGCCAAGGCGGTATCCGCCAAGGTGGCAATAATGCCTCCGTGTACGGCTCCCTGCGGGTGCAGGTGTTCCCTGCGGGTTTCGAGCACCAGCGTGGCGCGCCCCGGGCCGAGCCGGGCCAGCCGCATGCCCAGTTGACGCACAATCTCCACGCGACGAAACGCTCGCCGTATCCAGGTCAGGTGTTGTTGCCGCGAGGTTGGTTTTCGCTTCATTAGAACTCAAGCAGCGGTGAAGCCCGCATCCAACGGAATAGCTGCGCCCGTCATCCAGCTCGATTCATCGGAAGCCAGGTAGAGCGCCAAGCGAGCCACGTCCGCGGGCCTCCCCATTCGCCCCAGAGCCAACTGCTCAATCCGGCTCTGGCGCTCCGCTTCCGGGTTGGGACTCTGGCGGAGGAGTTCGCGCACCAAGTCCGTCTCGACGATTCCCGGACAGATGCAGTTCACTCGAATCTTGTCGGGCCCCAGGTCGAGCGCCATCGCCTTGCTCAGCAGGGTCACACCTCCCTTCGACGCCGCGTACGCGACCCGTCGCTTCATTCCCACTAAGCCCAGAATGGATCCTATATTGATGATGCTCCCGCCGCCCGCGCGGCGCAGATGCGGAATCGCAGCGCGGGAGACGAGGAACACGCCGGTCAGGTTCACACTGATGATCCGATCCCAATCAGCCTCACTGGTTTCTTCGGCACTGCCCTTCAGCCACAAACCGGCGTTGTTGACCACCACGTGCAGGGAGCCAAAGGTTTCGATGGCCCGCGCCAACAGCTGCGCGATGTCCCGGCTCCGGCTCACGTCGCAGCGCTGCGCCAGGCAGCGGCCGCCGCTGGCTCGAATGGCGGCCGCGACCTCTTCGAGAGGCTCCAGCCGGCGACCCGCGATGACCACGCTCGCTCCTTCACGGGCAAATAGCTCTGCGCAGGCGCGTCCAATGCCCGTCCCTCCGCCTGTAATCAGAGCAGTTTTGTTCTGCAGTCGCATCGCTATGGCACCGGAGGCGTCTAATGAAGAGGCGAGGAATCTAGCACGCACGCGAGGGGAAGTCTAGGCGAGCCGCTTGAGGAAGGCACAGGCCTCTGTTAGAGTCGCCCTTCCACGAGCGGGCATCCCATAGCGATGAGAATCGGCATCACTTGCTACCCCACCTACGGCGGCAGTGGCGTGGTGGCCACCGAACTGGGGATGGAACTGGCCGCGCGCGGCCACGAAGTCCACTTCATCACCTATGCGCTGCCCATTCGCCTGGCAGAAATGCCCGACGACCCCCAGGTAGCCAGCCGGGTGAGCTTCCACGAAGTCGAGGTCAGCCACTATCCCCTCTTCGAGTACCCGCCTTACGAGCTGGCCTTGGCGACGCAGATGGCAGAAGTGGCCGAACACTACCAGCTCGACCTCCTCCATGTTCATTACGCCATCCCGCACTCGGTGAGCGCGTTGCTCGCACAGCAGATGCTGGCGCCGCGTCACCTGCCCTTTGTCACCACCCTGCACGGAACCGATATCACGCTGATTGGACAGGACCGGTCGTACCTGCCGATTACGCGCTTCGCCATTGAGCAAAGCGATGGCGTGACCGCGGTATCCGAATACCTCCGCCAGGTTACCGTACGACGCTTCAACCTCCAGAAACCCATCGCCGTTATCTCCAACTTTGTCAATTGCGAGCGCTATCGGCGCCGGGAGAATCCCGGCCTGCGGGCCCAATTTGCGCGCCCCGAAGAACCGATCCTGGCGCACCTTTCGAACTTCCGACCGGTGAAGCGCGTCGAGGATGTCATCGAGGTCTTTGCCCGCGTTCGCCGGGAGCACCCGGCCAAGCTGCTCCTCATCGGCGATGGCCCGGAGCGGGCGAACGCGGAGTGGCTGGTGCGCGAGAAGAACCTGAGCGAGGACGTGCATTTCCTGGGAAAGCAGAATCAAGTGCACGAGAAGTTGTCACTGGCCGATGTGTTCTTGCTGCCCAGTTCGATGGAATCCTTCGGGCTGGCGGCGCTGGAGGCGATGGCCTGCGAAGTAGTGGTCATCGCCACGCGCGTGGGCGGGCTGCCCGAAGTCATCACGGACGGGGAGGATGGTTTCCTCTTCGAAGTGGGCGACGTGGAAGGGATGGCGAACCAGGTGCGGGCGCTCTTATCGGACCCCGACCGGGCGCGCAGCGTGGCCCGTCGGGCGCGGGCCACAACCCAGGAGCGCTTTTGCTCCAGCCTACTGATTCCGCGCTATGAGGCCTTCTACGCGCAGGTGCGCGAACAGGCCGGATAGCCAGATACGCGTTGATGATAGAATCCGTCCGCCCGTGCCAATGTTGGTAGCATCATAGCTCGCCAGGAGGTGAAGGATGCAGAGAGCGAAACGGGTGCAAAAGATTCTGGTGGGCCTGAAGCAAGCCGCCGACGCCGAGGCGTTGCTCGCCCTGGCCGCGCAGTTGGCGCCGCCCGGAAAGACCATCACCGTGTTGCACGTCATCGAGGTTCCTCCTGCTACGCCGCTCGATGCCAAGTCCAGCGCACTCGATGCACCGGGACAGGCCGTCGCCCGGGCGGTCAAGCGGGTAGCCCGCAAGTATCGGCGCCGAAAATTCACGGTGCGCATCCTGCGCGCCCGCGACACGGGTCGCACCCTCGTCGATGAGTTGAAAGAAGGAAGATTCGACCTGGCCGTGCTCGGCTACCACCACAAGCGTTCGCTGACGGAACTTCTGCTCGGGACGACGGCCAGGTATCTGGCCGAGCACGCGCCCTGCCGGCTGGTGATGAATATCCCGCCGGCGCGGTGAGATTTCATGAAAAGCGCACTGGAAGGCTGAAGCCTTCCGCTCCACGGTAGCGGAATCCTTTAGGATTCCAGCCCCTATCCTCCCATCCTCGAATCGCTACAGGTGGCGGAGCTCGTCTTCGGAGAGGCCGAAGTAGTGTCCCAGTTCGTGGAGCACGGTCAGGCGCACCTGCTCGCGGATTTCTTCCTCTGTCTCGCACACGACTTCGATGTTGCGTTGGTAGAGAACAATGCGGTCCGGAGTGGGGAGAGGGTCGAAAACCGTCTTCTGAGTCCGCGGCACGCCCTGGAACGAACCCAATAGCAACGTGCCTCTTGGGCCAGTGCGTCGCTGGGCCGTCGGCGCGTCCTCCACAATTACCACGACATTCTCCAGCAGTGCGCGAAAGCGCGCCGGCAGTTGGGCGAGGGCCTCTTCCACCAGTTCTTCAAAGCGGCGTCGCTCCACGACCACCATTCTCGCCCGCGCCCTTTCCGTTGAGCAAGCGTTCAAGCACCCGTGACGAACCGGCGCAGCAGGTAGCCCACCGCATAAGCAAAAGCCGCCGCCACCGAGCCGATCAGCAGCATTTCCAATCCGCTCACCAGCCAGCGGGCGCGTGTCACCAGCGTGCGCAGGCTCCCCACCACAAAGAGCGTGGCAGCCGTGGCAATGCAAGAGGCGGCGAAAAGCGAATTGCCCTGGACGAACAGGAACGGCAGCAGGGGCACACTGCCGGCAAGCACAAAGGCCAGGAAGATGGCCGCCGCATGTCCCCCGGCATGAACGCGGCCCTCGTTCAACGCCAGCCCCTCACTTCGCTTGGCTTCTTGCTCCGATCGCATGCCAAGATAATTCCCCGCTCCCATGGCGAACCCGTCCGCGAGTAGATTGGCGAGACCCAGCACGATCACGACCTTGGGGCCCAGAGAGGCACCCGCGCTGCCGCTGACAACGGCGAAAGTGGTAATGATGCCGTCGTTGGCCCCGAAGACCAGGTCGCCAATGTGGTGCGCCCAGGAAGGCCAGAAACCCAGGTAGGCGGGGGAACTCGACGCAGACATGAGGTGCCTCCTCTTCAGTGCTCCCCCAGATTCTCGCCGTTTCGGCGAGCCTGAGCCAGCGAATTTAGAGGAGGGGGAAAGAAAAAGCGGGCTGGCCCGGAGGCCAGCCCGCTTCGCCTTTCCGTGTGCGGTTAGAACTCGACCCGGAGCCCGAACTGGATGAAGCGTGGGGTGTTGAACTGCGTGCTGAGGACGCCGAAGGACGACGGATCCAGCAGACTCAGCGTCGGGTCAGCAAACTCCACCCGGTTGAACGCGTTCAGGAAATCAAAGGAGAACACAACCGAGACCGTCTCGGTCACCGGCGTTTTCTTGCGTAGAGTGAAGTCCAGGTTCCACCGGGGCAACCCACGCAGTGTGCCGCGGGGGGACCGCGTGTCTTCACTGATGCGGATTCGGCGGAAATTGCTGAAGACAGCCGCCGGGTCGGCAAACAGGTTCAAGCCGCTACCCGTGCCACCGCCGGCTGCGCCGGGTCCGCTGGTCGGACGGACACCGCTGTGCACCGCATTTCCAAAGTTCGGTCGGGCAAGCGGAATCGCCCCCGACGCGACGGAGAAGTTCAGCGGGTCGCCGCCCCAGGCCTGGGCACCCTGGCCAACGGTCAAGGGCAGCCCACTGTTGGCGGTGAAAATGGGATGAAGCGACCAGCCGCCAATCAGCTTGTCGGCCCAGTTGCCGGTGGACCAGCGGCGGCCGCGGCCAAAGGGCAGCTCGTAGCTTGCCAACGAGCTGATGACGTGGCGACGGTCGAAAAACGCCGGCCCGTAGTCGATGTTGCGGTCGTAGGGCGAGGAGAAGGTTCCGATGAAGTTCTGGATGAGCCCCGCCTGGTCGAGCGCCTTCGACAGGGTGTAGTTGAAGTCAAAGGCCAGCCCGTGGGAAAGGCGCTTGCGCAGGCTGATGAAACCGGCGTGGTAGTTCGAGGCCCCACCATCGGTGCGCATCCAGATGTCGAGCACCTGGAAGTTGGTGATGGGATCAAGTCCCAAGACGAAAAAGCGGAGGACTTGGATTTGTGTCCAGAGCGCGCTTACCTGGCCATCATTGAAGGCCGCGCGCTGGGTGGCAGCCAGGTCGAGCGTCGCCCCGGTATAGAGTTGGTTCTCAAACCAAGGCTGCGCGACTACCCCGGAGCCGGCGCCCCCGGCACAGTAGGCCGGGCGGAGATTGCCGCGGACGGGCTCGGCCACGCAGTCGAAGGCCTGGGCGAAGGTCTGGCCGGACCCCGCATCCAGCATGAAGTAGGGGACGGCGCTGATCTGCACGTTCTGGTTGAGGTTGCGTGCCCAGCGGCCGGCATAGCCGATTTCGATGAGCATATTGCCGGGGAGTTCTCGCTGGATGGTCAGGTCAAGGCTGTGGGAGCGGCCGATGGTGATGTCGGGGTCAACCTGGAAGGATAGAATCTCTCCGAAGGGCACGGAGGGAACGATAGGCGCAGTCACGGAGGGGATGGTCAGGAGAGAGAGCGGGAAGGGGCCATCGGTCCCCAGGCGCCAGGCATTGGAGGGGTCGCTGCTCACGGCACAGGTGCCAGTCGTGAATCGCAACCCGAAGCAGTTAATCGTCTGGGCAAAGCCTACGCCGAGGAGCGGAATCACGACGCTCTGAACGGTGTTCAGCCGGTCGAAGACCACCGAGTAGCCACCCCGGACGACGGTCTTGCGGTCACCAAAGAGGCGACCAAAACCCCCCGTGAAGGAGGGGTTCCAGGCAACGGCCAGGCGGGGGCCAAAGTTGCTCCAGTCCACGTCGAAAATGTCGCTGCGCGTGGACTGCAGCAGCGGCATGTAGCCGAGTGTAGGGTTGAAAATCTCTGCCACGCTGGCCAGGGCGCGGCGATCGCCCAGGTGGCGCTCGGTGGTCACAATCTCACCGGTGGCGGCATCAATGAGGAAGGTAAACCGCCCCTCCTTTTCCTTGGGCGGTGTCTGCCATTGGTAGCTGGCCCCGAAGGTAATGGTAAGCGCAGGACTCGCCCGCCAGGTGTCGCTGCCATAGAACTCGAAGGCCTCGATGGTGGCGTCCACCTCGAGCGGGGTGCCGATGGGTTTGGGATTCAAGCTGCCGTCGCGGACAATCATCACGCCCACGTTGTCCACCATGCCCAGCATGCCGGCATAGAGGCGGTTCCAGCGCGTCACGTCCCCCGACAGCAAGCAATTCGTGGTGGGCCCACCCGGCGCGCAGGTCGGGGGACGATTCGTAGCGGGAATGGAGATGGCGCTGGCATCATCCAATTCCGCCACAATCGAAGCCAGCGAACCCACTACTTTGTCGTCGCGCAGGTGGTAGAGATTGAGGTGACGCCAAGAGCCGCCGAACTGGATGGTGTGGCGGCCCCGGATCCAGGTGGCGTTGTCCACGATTTGGGTGACTTTGTCGTTGACGCCTTGCGTGCGGGCTACCTGAGTATGGACATCAATGGGCTCGCTCACCAGCCCGCCGAAGCCGGGATGGCCTGCGACCTGAAGCGCCGCGTTGGCGCCCGGGACCTGGGGGAAGGGCGAGACGCGCTCGATCCACCACCAGTTGCGCTGCCAACTGAAGCGGAACTCATTCGTGAGCCGAGGATTGAGCTGGCCGGTCAGGCCCATCACGAGGAAGCGCGGCTGCACGGGAACACCGGCCAGGGAAGCTGGCACGCCTAGCGTATTGCCCGGGAGCAATCCGCCGACGTCAAGCTGGGTGGTCGAGCGCTGGTCTTGCCGGTAGTAGCGAAAGGCGCCGTCAAACCGCCACTTGTCGGAAAAGTTGTGGTCGAGACGAAAGACGGCGAATTCGCTCTTAATGGAGGCATCCGAGGTGGAGCGGAAGCCAACCGTGTTGAGCGTGTCACCCAGCGTGGGATCGTTACCTGGCGGCAGGAAGCCCCACAGCGCCGACACGACCGAGCTCAAGCCGATTCCGCGCGGGTCGCAGGGGTCGCTGTTGGTCGGCCCACAAAGGGTGGAACTGGCCACGGGATAGCTGATGACGTTGCCCCCGAGACACCTGCCCTGGGCGTCGAAGCCCAACGCGCAGTCGCGGAACTGCAGCGTGCCTGCACGCAAAGTCGAGTTGGGCACAATGCGAGTGATCTCGGCTGCCTGGGGAAACCGCCGCCCCTCGAAATGGCCGTAGACAAACGTCTTGTCTTTGATAATGGGCCCACCGGCAGAGAAGCCGTAGCGATTGTCTTTCAGTTCCGGATTGCGCTGGCCGGTGCGGTTGCGGGACCAGGTGTTAGCGTTGAGATTGTCGTTCTGGTGATACCAATAGACGCTGCCGTGCAATTCATTGCCGCCGCGCTTGGTGACGAAGGCAAACTGGCCGCCCGAGGAGCGGCCGAAGGTGGCGTTGGGGTTGGTGGTGCCGACGCGGAATTCGTCAATGCTCTCAATCGGGACGGGGATGATGGGCTCGACGCCGATGCCGGAGGGCTTGACCGGGTGGGTGCCGACGGTATTGTCGGTGGCGTCAGCGCCGTCAATGGAGAAGGTGGACTGGTCGCTGCGGGCGCCCGCGACCTGGCCGCCGACGTTGTCGTTGACTCCCACACCGCGGTAGGGCATGACAAGCGGTTGCAGGGTCATCAGGGCGACCGCACTGCGATTCGGGGTCGGCATATCACGCAGTGCATCCCCTTTGAGAACGTTCCCCACTGTGGAGTCCGACGTCTGGAGCTCGACGCCGATTCCGGCGGTGACTTCCACGGTTTCGGCGACGGCCCCGACTTCCAGGGTGATGGGGACGGTATAGGACTTCGCCACGTCCACCTTCAACGACGGCACCACAGCCTGGCGAAAGCCCTGCATCGTGACGGTGATCTTGTAGACGCCGGGCACGACGTTGACGAAGACAAACTGCCCCGCCACGTTCGTCTGCTGGGAGCGACTCAGGTTGGTGGCCGTGTCGGTCAGCGCCACATCGGCGCCGGGCAGGACTGCCCCAGTTGGGTCGGTAACGGTCCCGCTCACGGTGGCCGTGGACGCGGTCTGGGCGGCCAAGAAGGCCGGCGACACAAGCAGTATCAGCCCCACCACAAACGTCGTCACCTTGCGCATAGGTAGACTCCTTTCGTCAGCAGGAAAGATAGGAAATCTTTCGCGAAGCACCCGCGAGTGCCCCAGCAATCACGCTACCAAATCGAAAGCCGCCACGGAAATGCTAACTCGCTCATGCATAAGGACTTCAAACGCAGTCGGTCTGCGGAAAACCGGGGGCGCCTATGAAAATCTGTATGGCGCTATGAAAACTGGTAATGACCCCCACGGAGCCCGCCTGCTGCCGGCCTGGTCGCTGAGGACGCTCGCCTGGGCCTCGTAAGGGCTTGGAGGGCTCTAGGCGGGGGTAAGGTCAGGCAGCTCGATGCGGACGAACGTGCCCTCACCCGGTCGGCTCTCCACCCGCAGTGCGTAGTCGGTCCCGTAGAGAAGTTTGAGGCGCTCGTGCACATTGCTCATGCCGATGCCGGCTTGATAGATGGCGGCGATGCGCTCGGGCGGCATGCCGGCTCCGTTGTCTTCCACTTCGATCACCAGCCGCCCGTTCGCCCGCCCGGTGGACAACCGGATGTGCCCGCGTTCCAGTTTGTTGCTCAAACCATGGCGAATCGAGTTCTCCACAATCGGCTGCAGCAGCATGCTGGGGACCATCGCATCGAGGGAAGCCTCCTCCACTTGCTTGAAGAACTGCAGCTTCTCCGGCCCGAAGCGCTTGACCTCGATGTCCAGGTAGTCATCGATAAATTGCAGCTCTTCGCGCAGAGGGACAAACGTGTCGTGTTTGCGCAGCAGTCGGCGCAGAATGTTCGAGAGTTTCACCACCAGGCTGCGAGCCGTTTCCGGGTCCAGGCGGATCCAGGAGGAAACGGTATTGAGCGTATTGAACAGAAAGTGCGGGTTGATCTGACTGGTGAGCGCCTCCATCCGCGCTTGCAGCAGGAGCCGGTCTTGTTCCTCGAGCTTCAATTGCAGACGCGTATTGTTCAGAATCATCAGCGGGATGCCCACGGTGGTGACGGTGGTTACCACCACCAGGGCGAGCCAGGCGGGTTCCGGCGTAGCGATATAGTAGAGCTGCCCGGGAAAGGCGCGCCCCAATCCGATGCGGGTAAGCTCCAAGACCACGCAAGCCAGCAGCGGGAGCATATGCCAGTTCGCGCGACCCTGGGCGGCCAGTTCGACCAGCCAGCGCGGAAGGCTGAGATAGACAAACGGTCCGAACCGCCAAATCTGTTCTTTGTTCCCACACAACTCCCGCAGCATCCCGGCCAGCGCGCCGGCTCCAACGGTAAAAGGGAATGCGAGCAGCTCCTGCTTGGCAAAAAATGCAGGCAAGGCGGCGAGCGTACCAACCGCCAAGCCCGCAAACCGTCCCCCCACGAGCCCCGCAATGATTGCACCCTCCAGGCTCAGGTCGGTCGCACGGTAGCCCAGCACAATCCGCACCAGAACGCCCAGGGCGACCGGCGACCCGAATAGCAACACCAACTTAACCTTTTCATCAAACTCGCGCTCCTCCTTGAAGAGGAGTCGCTGGAACATTGCCAGGCGGGCCAACAACGCGGCAATCGAGGAAGCCACCCCCAGCTTTACGAGCAAGGTGAACACAACGTCTTTCAGGGGCAGCTCGGGGCCCATTTTCTTCCCTTCGGGAGACTACGGTAGCCGAACAAGCTGCGGGTGTAAAGCCTAGCGACCTGCCCTGCCGATTGTGCCTCCAGTGGGATCAGTTGCCAGGACTGGCCTCGCCCGTTAGAATGCAAGCGGGTACTATGTCCCGCCACAGTTCAGCAGGAATCCGCGTGCGCCGGGTGGCGCAGGCCCTGCTTCCCACGCGCTTTGGCACGTTTCGCATCCTCGGGCTGGAAGGGCGTGGCCGGAAGGAGACGGCCGTCGCTCTGATCAAGGGAGACCTGCGACGCGCCGGAGCCCCGATCGTGCGCGTGCATTCCCAATGCCTGACGGGTGACGTGTTTCATTCCCTGCGCTGCGATTGTCGCGCCCAGCTCGAGCTCTCCCTGCGTCGCATCCGCCGGGCGCGTGCAGGCGTTCTGCTCTATCAGCCGCAGGAAGGACGCGGCATCGGTCTGATGAACAAGTTGCTCGCCTATGCCCTGCAAGATCGTGGCGCCGACACCGTCGAAGCCAACCGCCAACTCGGCTTCGCCGCCGACCTGCGCGACTACCGCTTTGCCGCCGCTGCCCTGCGCGCCCTCGGAATCCGCAAAGTCCGCTTGCTTTCCAACAACCCCGATAAGGTCCGCGCCCTGGAAGCGGGCGGCATCAAAGTCGTCGAGCGTCTTCCCTGCCAACCTCGCGTCGCCCGGACGACACAGGCCTATCTGCGAGCGAAAAAGGAAAAGCTGGGTCACCTGCTGGCTCTGTAAGCCTGTGTCAGAAAGCTGGTCGCCGCCAACCGCTAGCCGCCGCCGACGAAGTGGATAATTTCCACTTCGTCGCCCGCTTGAATGAGCGCCCGTTCCCACTCTCCCCGGGGCACGATGACACGGTTGCGCTCGACGGCGACACGGTCAGCGGCAATCTGGAGTTCGCGGAGCAAGTCTCGCACTGTCAGATTCTCTGCCACCCAGCGGCGCTCGCCGTTTACGACGACCTCCATCGGCGTCACCCTTTACGTCGCACGTGGTAGCGGATTTCGTCGCGCTGTTCGCCCGCCACGGCCTGGATCAAAAGCTCAGCGCCGCCCGGACCGAGCCGCGGCAGGGGAAGCTGGATCTCGACTTCCCCTCCTGTGCCTGTCGAGCCTTTGAGCTCGATGGGTTGGCCCGAGCCCGTTTGGATCTGGGCGCGAATCGTGGCCGCCACGGGTTGCTTGGTCTTCCGGTCTGTCACCCCCACGCGGAGCACCGCCGTCGTTCCCACGATGAACCGGCTCGCATTCAGCAAGCGCACGCTGATGCCGGATGCCTCCTCGTCCCGGAAGTCCGCCATCTCGGGGAGTTGGCCGGAGCGGATTTCTTCGATCAACTCATGATGTTGCCGCTCCAAAATTGCCTGCAACTCGGATTCGCTGAAGTCCGGGGAGGACAGGAACTCGCGATAACTCCTCGTGCGTCGCGCGAGAACACGGCCACCGACGTAGATCGTCGTGTCAATGATGGGGTTGTTCGGTCCGCGGTCTTCGGTCTGGACATGAAACACTGTCTTTCCGACGGGCACGTCCGTGTTGAACCCGAACACCATCAGTGCTTCAACGCTCCGCGCGAATCGCAGGGCGGCGTCTGGCCATCAGGACCCTCGCCGTAGATGTGCGATTGCTTGACAATGATTTACCCGCTCCCTATAGTGGCGCGTTGCACGTTTTCTTCAGCTGCTTTCAATTATAGCAGCACCCTGTTCCGCCTCAAGGGAATGAGCCAGAGCTACCTCGCGAGCTACGCACCCATCCTGATTCACTTGGTGGTGGTAGCCTTGCTGGCTGCCCTCCTCGTCCTGCTGTCCGAGCGGATTGGCCAGAAGAAAACGACCATCGGCAAGACCCTGCCCTACGAGTGCGGCATGGTTCCTCTCGGGGATGCCCGCGAACCCTTCTCGGTACGCTTCTATCTGGTGGCGATGATCTTCATTCTGTTTGATGTGGAGGCTATCTTCCTCTTTCCGTGGGCGGTGGTCTTTCGCGACCTCCGCCGGTTCGGCTTCTGGGAGATGTTCGTGTTCCTAGTCGTGATTCTGGCCGGCTACCTCTACGCCTGGAAGAAAGGAGCATTGGACTGGAGCAAGTGACTGACCGATGAACGTCCCCGCCGAGCTAAGCGAACACGCTCTGGTTCGAGCTCTTCAGGGGATCCATCCCCAAGCAGTAGCCGCGGCTAGCGTCTTCCGCCAGCAGTTGATCATCGAAGTGCCCTCTTCCTTGCTCCGCACGGTCTGCGAGTGCCTGCGGTCTCATTCCGACTTCCCCTTCGAGTTTCTCGCCGATCTCACGGCTGTGGATTGGTACCCACTGGAACCGCGGTTCGAAGTGGTCTATCAGTTGCTCTCGCTCCAGGCGAACCAGCGTCTGTGCGTGAAGGCACGTATCCCCGGCGACAACCCGCGGATTGATTCCGTCAGCGGTCTCTGGCCTGCTGCCAACTGGTTTGAGCGGGAGGTCTTTGACCTCTTTGGCATCCACTTCAACGGTCACCCGAACCTGCGCCGCCTCCTCATGCCGGAGGACTGGGAAGGCCATCCGTTGCGAAAGGATTATCCCGTGGAAGGCTACCGCTGATGGGCCACGCTGCCACCCCGGTTGTTCCTTCGGCCCGCACCATGGTGCTGAACATGGGGCCGCAGCATCCCTCCACGCACGGAGTTCTTCGGCTCGTGTTGGAGTTGGACGGCGAAACCATTGTGCGCGCCACCCCCGACATTGGCTTCCTCCACACCGGCATCGAAAAGAACGCCGAAAAGCTTTTCTACTCTCAAGTCATCACCCTCACCGACCGCATCGATTATCTGGCCCCGCTGGCCAACAACCTTGCCTACTGCCTCGCGGTGGAAAAGATTCTCGGCATCGAAGTGCCTGCGCGCGCCCAGTGGTTGCGCGTTCTGCTCACCGAGCTCACCCGCATCAACAACCACCTCATCTGGCTGGGGACGACCGCGCTGGAGCTGGGGGCGATGACGGTCTTGCTCTATTGCTTTCGCGAACGGGAGGAAATCCTCCGCATCTTCGAGCGGGTCTCCGGCCAGCGCATGATGACCAGCTATTTCCGCATTGGCGGGCTGGCCCTGGAGCCGCCGCTCGACTTCTATCCGTGCGTTGACCAGTTTCTCAAGATGTTCCCCGGACGCGTCGACGAATATGAAGACTTGCTGACGGAAAACCGTATCTGGCAGGCGCGTACCCAGGGCGTCGGTGTGTTGAGCAAGCAGGATGCCTTGGACTACTCGATCTCGGGCCCCAACCTGCGTGCCTCCGGCGTCAACTGGGACTTGCGCAAGGCTCAGCCGTACTCGAGCTATGAGCAATTCGATTTCGACATCCCGGTCGAGTCCGCCGGCGATTGCTATGCCCGTTATCGTGTCCGGCTGGCGGAAATGCGGCAGAGCACGCGCATCGCGCGCCAGGCGCTTGAGGGCCTGCCGGATGGTCCGGTGCGCGCCCACGCACCCGGCGTTGTCCTCCCCGACCGCGAAAAAATGAAGAGCGAGATGGAAGCACTCATCTACCACTTCAAGATCGTGACCGATGGCTTTGCCCCTCCGGTGGGCGAGGCCTACGTTCCCATTGAAGGCCCGAAGGGCGAGCTGGGCTACTACATCGTCAGCGACGGCAGCCCCCGCCCCTGGCGCTGCCGGCATCGCCCCCCTTCACTTCTGAACGTACAAGTCCTCTCCAAGCTGCTGCCCGGCCATCTGCTGGCGGATGCCGTCGCGATTGTGGCCAGTGTGGATTTCGTGCTGGGCGAGGTTGACCGCTGATGGCGCTCGCACTCTCGTCTGCGCTGCGGCAGAAGTTTGACGAGTTGAAGCGCCGCTACCCCTCCCCGCGCTCGCCCCTCGTGCCCATGCTGCTGTTCGCCCAGGATGAACTCGGCTATGTGTCGGAAGAGCTCGTTGAGTTTCTCGCGAATGAGCTCGGTTTGCGGCGCGTGGAGGTGGAGGAAACCGCTTCCTACTACTCCATGCTTCGCCGCAAACCCTGTGGCCGGTACCACGTCCAGATTTGCACGAACATCGCGTGCATGCTGCGCGGAGGCACCGACCTGCTCGAACACGCTGAAAAAAGATTCAACGTACCTCCCAGAGAACCCACGCCCGACGGGCTGTTCTCCTACGAAGAGGTTGAGTGCATCGGCGCGTGCACCGGGGCGCCGGCCGTGCAAGTCAACTACAACTACCACGAGGGATTGACCGTGGAGTCGTTTGATCGCCTCCTCTCTGACCTCGCCGCCGGCAACGAACCCAAACCAGTTCCCTACACAACCGGCGTTTATCCCGACCAGCCCCATCCCGCAGAAGTGCGCGTACTCTCTCGGCGGTTCACGCCCACTCCGACTCCTGCCCTGGAAAGCTACCGCCAACGGGACGGATACAAGGCCTTCATCCGGGCACTCAAGGAGATGACGCCCGATCAAGTGATCGAAGAGGTCAAGGCGTCCCATCTGCGCGGGCGCGGCGGCGCGGGCTTCTCGGCAGGGATGAAGTGGGGATTTGTGCCCAAGGACTCGCCGAAACCCAAGTACGTCATTGCCAATGCCGACGAAAGCGAGCCCGGCACCTGCAAAGACCGGCCCCTGATGGAGTTTGATCCCCACCAACTGATCGAGGGCATACTCATCGCCGCCTACGCCGTGGACGCCCACAGGGGCTACATCTATGTCCGCGGCGAATACCGCTACGTCCTCGAGATTCTTGACCGCGCGATTGAGGAGGCCTCTGCAGCGGGCTTGCTGGGGGCCGACATCCTCGGGTCGGGCTTCAATTTCGACCTCTGCACGCATACAGGGGCGGGCGCTTACGAATGTGGCGAGGAGAGTGCCCTGATGGAATCGCTGGAGGGCAAGCGCGGCTATCCCCGGATCCGCCCGCCGTTCCCAGCAGTAGTGGGCTTGTATGGCTGCCCGACAGTCATCAACAATGTGGAGACCCTCTCCGCTGTTCCCTCTATCATTCTGAACGGCGGCGAGTGGTACGCCCAGTTGGGCACGCCCCGCAACGGGGGCACGCGCCTCTTCTGCATCTCCGGTCACGTCAATCGTCCCGGTGTCTACGAACTTCCGATGGGATTTTCGCTGCGCCGGATGATCGAAGAAGTCGCCGGGGGCGTGTGGAAAGGGAAGAAGCTGAAGGCTGTGATTCCCGGCGGGTCCTCCACGCCGGTGCTCACGGCCGCGGAAGCTGATGTCGCCATGGATTTTGATTCCCTCGCCAAGGCCGGTTCGATGCTCGGCTCCGGCGGCGTGGTGGTGATGGACGAAGATACCTGTATGGTGAACGTGGCGCGCCGGATCATGCACTTCTACGCCCACGAGTCCTGCGGCTGGTGTATCCCCTGCCGGGAAGGGACCGCCTGGCTGCGGAAGCTTTTGGACCGCTTTCACGCCGGCGGCGGCCGCGATGTGGACATCCCGCTGCTGGCGCAGCTCTCGCGCAACATGCTGGGCAAGACCTTCTGCCCGTTCGGCGATGCGGCCGCGATGCCCACCATCAGCATCGTCGAGAAATTCAGGGATGAGTTCGAAGAGCATCTTCGCACGGGCGCCTGCCCCTTCGCCCGCAGCGAAGTGGCCGTTGCCGAGGACTGATGACCCCAAACTCCACCATCAGCCTCTCCGTTGACGGAAAGCAGATCGCGGTGCCTGCGGGCACGCTGCTGATCGAAGCCTGCAAATCGGTCGGCATCGAAGTCCCCTCGTTCTGCTACTACCCGGGCCTTTCGCTGCAGGCGGCGTGTCGGATGTGCCTGGTCGAGATTGAGAAAGCCCCCAAGCTGCAAACGGCCTGCACGGTGGTGGTGCAGCCGGGGATGGTGGCGCGGACCAACACGCCGCAGGTCCACGCGGCGCGGAAGGCGATGCTGGAATTCCTGCTGACGAACCATCCGCTCGACTGCCCCGTCTGCGACAAGGGCGGGGAATGCGAACTGCAAGACATGACCTTCCGCTACGGCGCCGCCGAAAGCCGCTTTGTGGAAATCAAGGAACATCAACCGGAACAGCGCTTCTCGCCGGTAGTTTATTTCGACTATCCGCGCTGTATTCTCTGCTTCCGCTGTGTCCGGGTGTGTGACGAGGCGATGGACGTCAAAGCGCTCGGGGTGGGCCAGCGCGGGGTGCATTCGGTCATCATCCCCAACCAGCCCGACGGAACCCTGGCGTGCGAAGAGTGCGGCATGTGCATCGATATCTGCCCGGTGGGGGCGCTGCTTCCGCAGGCCTACCGCTACAAGACCCGCCCCTGGGAGGTGAAGTATGTGGCCACGCCCTGCACGCACTGCGGCGATGGCTGCAAGACCACGCTGAGCGTGCGCCAGCACGAGATCATTCGCGGCAACAATCGGGACAAGTCAGGAATCAACGGAGATTTCCTTTGCGTCAAAGGCCGCTACGCGTTTGATTTTGTCAGTCATCCCGCACGACTCCGACAGCCCCTGCTCCGCCAGAACGGACAACTCCAGCCCACCACCTGGGAAGAAGCCCTGCGCACGGTTGCCACACGCCTGAAAGAAATCGTCGAGCGGGTTGGAGGCGACGCGGTCGGGTTCATTGGCTCCAATCACACCACGAATGAAGAGAACTACCTGTTCCAACGATTGGCCCGCGTTGCCATCGGGACGAACAACATTGACCACCACCGCACCGCCGACTACGCGGGCTTTGCCGCTGCCCTGAAGGGTGAGACGGCGCGGCTCGCGCGCACGCGCGATTTATTGCAGGCAAGCGCCATCCTTCTCATTGGCAACGATCCCACGCACAATCATCCGCTGCTCGCCTACCACATCCGCGACGCCGTGCGCCATCGCGGCGCGCGCCTCTATATCATCAACCATCGCTGGATCAAGCTCGAGCGACAGGCGCGCCAAGTTATCCGCGTTCCAGAAGGGGGAGAGGCCGCCGTGGCGGAAGTGTTCCGAGGGCAGTCACGCTCCCTCACCCCGGACACGCTGTCGGCGCTCAGAGTGCTGCAAGAAACGCTGAGGAAGGAAAGAGACCTCATTGTTCTGTTTGGCGCTGAACTCACGGGGCGAGCCATTGCGCGGCTAATGAATTGGGGCAATCAGCTTCCCGGTGTCACCCGCTACATTGCCCTCGGAGACTACGCCAATTCTCGCGGGGCGGCCGACATGGGGCTGTTCCCCGATCGGCTACCCGGGTACGCGCGTGTCGAGGACGACGGAGCTCGCCGTCGCTTCAAGGAGCTTTATCATCACCCGCTGCCACCACGCGGCGGCGCCAACGTGCGGCAGATGATTCAGGCCATCGTCAGTGGAAGAATGCTGGCCCTCTACGTGGTGGGTGCCAATCCGGTCAAGACCTTTGCGCTACCGTCGCCGGCGAAAACGCTGGGAGGACTCGAGCTGCTGGTCGTGCAGGATCTGTTTCTGACCGAGACGGCGGAACTCGCCGATGTCGTGTTGCCGGCCGCTTGCACCTACGAAAAGGAAGGTACGGTGACAAACACCTGCGGCGAGTTGCAACAGCTCAAACGCGCCGTCGATCCGCCGGCGGGTGTTCGCAGCGACTTCGAGATTTTCCGATTGCTGCTGCATCTGCTCGGACATCCCGTGTCGTTCCGTACTCCCGAGTCCGTACTGGAGGAGATTCGTCAGCACGTGTCGGGCTACGATGTCTCCTTCGCTTCCCTGCTGGCAGGCCAAGCAGTCCCTACTTCCCTGCCAGCGGCAACTGGGGCAGTCGAGCCGGAGAGCGGGCTGATATTCTCTAGCGATGACTCGCTTTTCACCTCCGGAACACTCGGCCGTTATAGCGAAGTCCTGAACTCAGTCCACGAACGGAACTTGCCTCGCGACCGACTATGAGCACCTGGCTCGAAGCCCACGCCGCGCTCGTCTTCGCACTGATCAAGGTGCTCGTTCTGGTGCTCGTTCTTCTAACCGGAATCGCCTATCTGGTCTGGTTTGAACGCAAGGTCGTTGCCCACATCCAGACACGCTGGGGACCCTATCGTGTGGGTCCGCACGGCCTGCTGCAGCCCCTGGCCGACTTTCTCAAGTCCCTGTTCAAGGAGAACGTCAGCCAGACCCCCGTAACGAGCCGCTTCGTGTTTCTGCTTGCTCCTTTTCTCTCCGTGACTCTGGCCCTGCTGGCGATTGCCGTCATTCCCTTCGGGCCGGATGTGGAGCTCTGGGGCGTGACGATGCGACCGCAAATTGCCGACCTCAATATCGGCTTGTTGTTTGTTCTGGCCATCACGTCGCTGGGCGTCTATGCCATCGCGCTGGCCGGTTGGTCGTCCAACAGCAAGTACCCGTTGCTGGGCAGCCTTCGCAGCTCAGCGCAGATGGTGAGCTACGAACTAGCCCTTACGTTCTCTGTCATCGGGGTGCTCCTCCATGCCGGCACGCTTTCTCTCCGCGAAATCGTGGACGCACAAGCCGCCGCCTGGAGTTTGCCTCGCTGGTTTGTGTTCCCACAGATGATCGGCTTCATTTGCTTCTTCCTGAGTGCGATCGCCGAATCGAATCGTCTCCCCTTTGATCTCCCCGAAGCGGAGTCTGAACTGGTGGCGGGCTTTCACACCGAGTACACCACTTTCAAGTTTGCGCTGTTCATGATCGGCGAGTACGCCCACATGGTCACGGCCTCCTGCTTGCTCACGATTCTCTACTTCGGCGGGTGGCACTCGCCGTTCCCGGCGACAGTCCAGTTCGCCTTCACGGAATATTTTCCCGCTCTGCTCCTGGGTGCCCTGGCGCTGTTCTGTCTCTTGGACGTATTTCGACTGTCGCGGGGTCTGCATCGGCTCTTGATGCTCGTGCTAGGAATCGGGCTCGCGGGCTTGGCCTGGCTGGTCGCCCAGCCTCCGCTGCTCGCTGCCCTCCAGGGACTCTTCTGGTTTCTCGTCAAGGTGGGGACATTCCTCTTCATCTACGTCTGGGTGCGGGGAACTCTTCCCCGCTTTCGCTACGATCAGTTGATGGCATTCGGTTGGAAATTCTTGGTCCCGCTGGCTGTGGCGAACGTCATTGTGACCAGCTTGTTCCTGGCTGCGGGTTGAACTGACAATGAGCGCGTCCTACTGGCTGTTTTTCGTTTTTGCAGGGCTGGCCGTGCTGGGAGCTATCAATCTCATCTGGCAACGCCATCCCATCCACAGTGCGCTGTCGCTGATCCTGGTGATGGGTGCGCTGGCCGTGCTCTATCTTCTGCTGGGGGCAGAGTTCATCGCCGCGGTGCAGGTGATTGTGTACGCGGGCGCGATTATGGTGCTGTTTGTCTTCGTCATCATGCTGCTCAATGTCGGCGAGGAAGAACGAACGCAGTGGAGCCGCGTCGCAACCTACGTCGGCCTGCCGGTGGCGCTGCTGCTGGTGGTGCAAACCGGCTACCTGCTGTACCGAGCGGTGCCGGTTGTCGCGCGGGTTGATCCAAACCGGTTTGTGGGAACCACGCGACGTGTGGGAGAGATGCTGTTCACAGATTTCCTTCTTCCCTTCGAGGTCGCGTCTATCCTGATCCTGGTGGCGCTGATGGGAGCGATTGTGCTGGCCAAACGAGAACCGTAGCGAGTCCGGAATGGTTCCGATTTCCTACTACCTCGTGCTGAGCGGCGTGTTGTTTGGGTTGGGCGTGGTCGGGTTCCTTCTCCGGCGCAGCATCATCACCATCTTCATGTCCATCGAGTTGATGTTGAATGCGGTCAACCTGGCGTTTGTCGCCTTCTCCTATCTCCACGAGAAACTGAGCGGGCAGATATTTGTCTTCTTTGTGATTGTGGTGGCCGCTGCCGAAGCGGCCGTCGGACTCGCCATCATCATCTTGGTCTTTCGCAACCGCGTATCCCTGAACATCGAACGCATGAACCTGATGAAGTTGTGACCATGCTGGATACCATTTGGCTCATCCCGCTGCTGCCACTGGCTGGGGCCGGTGCTCTCGGTGTTTTTGGTCGCCACTGGCGGCAGCGTGCGGTCAGCGCGTTGGGTGTCGGCTCGGTAGGGCTCTCGTTTGCTGCTGCCCTGGGCATGGCCTATGAATTTTTCCAGCAGGACCCCGGAACCTTTCCTCGCATCGAGCGCTACTTCCACTGGATTGCGGCCGGAGACTTTGCTGTTCCGGTCACGTTCTACATTGACCAGCTATCCGTCTTGATGGTGCTCGTTGTCACCGGCGTCGGCTTCCTCATCCATCTCTACTCCATTGGCTACATGGCGCAGGAGGGCGGTTATTACCGCTTCTTCGCCTATCTGAACCTGTTCATGTTCTTCATGCTCCTGCTGGTGTTGGCGGGAAACTACCTGGTCTTGTTCGTCGGCTGGGAAGGGGTTGGCCTCTGCTCGTATTTACTGATCGGATTCTACTTTCTCCGGGATTCGGCCTCGGCTGCAGGGAAGAAAGCCTTCCTGGTGAACCGCATCGGCGACTTCGGCTTCACCCTGGGACTACTGCTGCTTTTTGCCACCTTCGGCACATTGGACTTCGCAAGAATTTTCCAAGACGTGGCGCATAGACCCACGGAGACCTTCGACCAAGTAGGAATCCTCACGGGGATCAGCTTGTTGCTGCTGTGCGGGGCGGTGGGGAAATCGGCGCAAGTGCCGCTCTATGTCTGGCTGCCGGATGCCATGGAAGGGCCGACACCGGTCAGCGCGCTGATTCACGCGGCCACCATGGTGGCGGCTGGGGTGTATATGGTCGCGCGCTCCCACGTATTGTTTTCCGCGGCGCCGGTGTCCTTGGCGGTGGTGGCGACCATCGGCTGCATTACAGGGTTCTACGCGGCCACCATCGGGCTCGTACAAACCGACATCAAGCGCGTGTTGGCCTACTCAACCGTCAGCCAGCTGGGTTACATGTTCCTGGGGCTGGGCGTCGGCGCCTTTGCGGCAGGCATTTTTCATTTGATGACCCACGCTTTTTTCAAGGCCCTGCTGTTTCTGGCTGCGGGCAGCGTCATTCACGCGTTGCAGGGCACCCAGGACATCCGCACCATGGGCGGCCTGCGCACGAAGATCCCCGCCACCTATTGGACATTCCTCTTCGGCACACTGGCCATTGTCGGTTTCCCCGGTTTCTCCGGCTTCTTCAGCAAAGACGAAATCCTCTGGCAGACGTTTATCAGTCCCTACGGAAGCAAAGTTCTCTGGTTCATCGGAGTCTTTGCAGCGGGATTGACCTCTTTCTACATGTTCCGGTTGCTTCTTTTGACGTTTCATGGCGACCCGCGCCATACGCCGGTGGTCGCCGAACGGGTCCACGAATCGCCCCGGGTGATGACGCGGCCGTTGATGGTTCTGGCGCTGCTCTCATTGGCCGGTGGCTGGATTGGCATTCCGGCGGCGCTGGGCGGGAAGAATTACTTGGAGGACTTTCTGGCACCGGTGTTTGCCACTTCCCGGCTGCGGCTGGTGGCGGCCGGGGTGCCGCACACTCCCACAGAAGAGCTCGAGTTGATGGCGCTCGCGGTGGGACTGGCGCTGGCGGGATTTGGCGCTGCCTACTGGATGTATCTCCGCCGGCCGACCTTGGCCAACGAACTGGCGCAGACTTTCCACGGCCCCTATCAAATGCTGCTGAACAAGTACTACGTGGACGAGCTCTATCAGAAATACATCGTGCGCCCGCTCAACTGGCTGGCGGATCGCATTCTTTGGCAGACAGTGGATGTGGAAGTAATTGACGGTGCCGTCAACGGCGTGGGTTTTCGAGCTCGGGCCGCGGGCGATTGGGTGCGGCACTGGCAGTCGGGCAACACGCGGAGTTATGCCGCCTGGGTGGTGCTCGGGGCTTTGCTGCTCGTCACGGTTCTGGTCTGGGTGATGCGCTAGATGATGGAAGCATTGCAACCATACTGGCTTTCTCTGATCTTGCTCACTCCGCTCGCCGGAGTTCTCCTTCTCCTGCTTCTTCCGCAGGAGCCGCACGAACGCCTGCGCCGCGTGGCGCTGGGGGCGAGTCTGCTGACGTTTGCGCTCAGCCTGCCGCTGCCTTTCTATTTTGACCTCGCGACGCCCGGTATGCAGTTCGAAGCAGCCACGCGCTGGATTGCGGTGCCCGGCTTCGTTGCCAACTATCACGTGGGACTCGACGGCCTCAGCCTCTTCCTCACCTTGCTGACGACATTCCTGACACCGCTCGCTGTGCTCAGCTCCTGGCCCATCACCCACCGCGTGAAGTGGTTCTTTATCTCCCTGCTGGTGCTAGAAACAGGCCTGCTCGGCGTTTTCCTGGCACTGGACCTCTTCCTCTTCTTCGTTTTCTGGGAAGTGATGCTGGTGCCGATGTATTTCATCATCGGTATTTGGGGCCACGAGCGACGCGTCTACGCGGCAATCAAGTTCATCATCTACACCATGGCCGGCTCCGCGCTCATGCTGGTGGCGATCCTGTGGCTGCGGCAGTTGGCCGGGACGTTCGAGCTACTCGAGATTTCCCGGCAACTCCAGGCAGGGTTGCTGCGGTTGAGCGCGGGCCAGGAGATGTGGCTCTTCCTCGCTTTCTTTCTCGCCTTTGCCATCAAGATTCCGCTGTTTCCTTTTCACACCTGGCTGCCGGATGCCCACGTCGAGGCGCCGACGGCGGGCTCGGTCATTCTGGCCGGTGTGCTGCTGAAGATGGGTGCGTACGGTTTGCTCCGCTTCTGCCTGCCATTGTTTCCGAACGCAACGCGCGAGTTTACGCCCTGGATTGCGGCCCTGGCGCTGATCAGCATCATCTATGGTGCGCTGGTCTCTCTGGTGCAGCCGGACGGCAAGAAGCTCGTGGCCTACTCCTCGGTGAGCCATATGGGGTTCGTGGTGCTGGGGATTCTGGCGCTGAACGTGGTCGGGATGGAGGGTGCCATCCTGCAGATGGTGAATCACGGGGTTTCCACCGGCGGTTTGTTTCTCCTAGTCGGGATGCTCTACGACCGCCGGCATACGCACCTGATCCGCGAGTTTGGCGGCCTGGCCACACCCCTGCCGGTTCTTTCAAGCTTCTTCCTGTTTGTGGTGCTGTCTTCGCTCGGTCTGCCCCTCCTGAACAATTTCGTCGGCGAGTTCCTGGTTCTGGTGGGTGTCTTCCGCGTGAATCCATGGCAGGCAGCAGTGGCGGCGCTCGGCATTGTGCTCTGCGCCTGGTATCTGCTCTGGATGGTTCAGCGCGTTGTGTTCGGCCAAATCACGAACGAAAATAACCGGACCCTGCCGGATGCCAGCCGCCGTGAACGGGCGATCCTGGTGGCAGTGGCGGTGGCGATTCTCTGGCTGGGAATTGCCTCGCCGCTGTTCACGCGGCGGATGGAGGCCACGGCACGACACATTCTCAATCAGATGAATCCACCCGCAGTTGAACTGGCCACGCAAGCGCCGGCGCCGCCGCGGCCTAGCCAATGAGCTTCAGCCTCAGTTCGCTGCTGTTCGTCCTCCCGGAAATCGTTCTGTCGTTGTTTGGCGTGGCGGTGATGGTAGCCGAGCCGTTCGTGCGTCCGGGGCGGAAACAGCAGCTCGGCGTTCTGGCGCTGGCCGGGACGGTCGCAAGCCTGGCGGCGATCGTCTTTCAGTTCGAGCTCGTGCGACGGGGTGCGCCGGTTGCGGCGTTCGGTGGCACCGTTCTGATGGACTCCTTCAGCTTGTTTCTGCACTTCCTGGTCACGCTGGTGACGGTGCTCGCCATTCTGGCCTCTTTCCGCTATCTCGACCGCGAGCAAATCCACCGCGGCGAATACTACGCGCTGCTGCTGTTCGGAACCGTGGGCATGGGCCTGATGGTGGGCTCGGGTGAGCTCGTGCTCATTTTCTTGGGACTGGAGATTTCTTCCATTTCCACCTACATCCTGGCTGGATTCCGCCGCACCGCGCTGCGCTCGAACGAGGCCGCGCTGAAGTATTTTCTGCTCGGGTCGTTTGCCACGGCGTTTTTCCTCTTCGGGATTGCCCTGCTGTTCGGCGCCACGGGAACCACCATCCTGACGGAAATCCGTTCGGCACTGGCCGGTGCGCAGGCCAATGCCGCCTTGACGTGGATGGGGATCGCGTTTCTGTTTGTGGGGCTGGCGTTCAAGGTGGCGACGGCACCGTTCCAGGTATGGACACCGGACGTCTACGAAGGAGCACCCGCACCGGTCACGGCGTTCTTGTCGGTGGGGCCGAAGGCGGCCGCCATGGCTGCCTTCCTGCGTATTTTCCTGACTGCGCTGGCGCCCGCCGCCGGGAAATGGTTCTGGCTGATCTGGGTGTCGGCCGTGCTGACGATGTTTATGGGGAACCTGGCGGCCTTGGTGCAGACCAACATCAAGCGCATGCTGGCCTACTCCTCGATTGCGCACGCGGGCTACATCCTGATCGCCTTTGCGGCGGGAACCGAATACGGTGTGGCGGCCGTGCTTTTCTACCTGGTGGTCTATGCGCTCATGAAGCTGGGCGCCTTTACCGTGGTGGCGCATGTTTCAGGGCCGGGGGAAGAGCGCCTGAACATCCGGGACTATGCGGGGCTGGCGGCGCGCGAGCCGCTGGTGGCCGGCTGCTTTGCGGTCTTCCTGTTTTCTCTCATCGGCGTGCCGCTGACCGGTGGCTTCCTGGGAAAGTTTTACATCTTCCAAGCAGCCATTGCCGAAGGCTCCCCCTGGCTGCTGTGGCTGGTGGTTCTGGGAGCCATCAACACGGCGATTTCCATCTACTACTACCTGCGTGTGGTGATCGCGATGTACTTCCGCGAACCGTCGGCAGAGATAGAGGTCGCCCCTGTTCCCTCCTCGGTGGCCTTTGTTCTGACGCTGACCGCGCTCGGAACGATCTACCTCGGACTGGCCTCACCCGTCCTCATCCGGGCCGCGGCAGCCGCCCAAGCTCTCCGCTGAAAACTTAGGGAGTCGTCCCGCTCTCGACCGCACAACTTCCTGTTCTTTCTCTAGTACGTCACCTTTAGGAACACGATGGCGAAGACGTAGAGCGCCAGCGACTCGATCAGCACGAGAGCGAGAATGAGCGCGAATCGGATCGCCGGGGCCGCGCCCGGATTGCGCGCCAGACCTTCGCAGGCGGCTGAGCAAGCCTTGGCCTGGGCGAGGCCGCACAAGGCCGAGGCAATCGTCATGGCAAAGCCTGAGGTGATCACAATCCACATGGCCACCTGGTCGGGCGGTTTGGCCTCCGGCGCCTGGGCGGCCGCAGGCAATGCAAATGCGAAGAGGACAAGCGTCACGCCTGCCAGCAGAACAGCTTTTTTCATCGTCTTCTCCCTCCGTCATGAATTGTCCGCAGTGGGTGGTTCTCCGGTCACCCTCGAACGGCCGGAGCTCACGCTACCGGACATGACTCCGTTATCAATGCTCCTCGGCAACGGCCCCGGCGACGTAGACAACCGGCAGGAGCGTGAACACAAACGCCTGCAAGAAAGCAACAAAGATGTGCAAGGCCACAAAGGCGAGAGGAATAATCAAGGGAGCCACGAGCGCCGCGCTCCCCAGAAGCTTGTTGAGGCTCCACGCCGCCGTCAGGGCAAACAACCCTAATCCGAGAAAAGTCAAGTAGAGCAATTCACTGACCACCATGTTAACCCAAAGACGAACGGTGAGCGAAAGCAGGCGGGCGAGGTTGCTCACAACCTCAACGAGCGACAGCAAAGGAATCATGATGGGCCACATCCACCAGGGAGCGGCCAGCGCCGGCCCGATGAAGTGTTTCCCGTAACCCAGTGCGCCGTGGGCGCGGACGCCGGCGTAGTTGTAGTAGGCGAAGACCAGCAACGCACAACCCAGTGGAACCGTGTGGTGGGCGGTCGGCGACACAAAGCCCGGAATCAGGCTGATCGAGTTGCAGAACAGAACAAACAGGCCTACCGAGCCGACCAAGGCCAGATGCTTGCGGCCACCGTGGCCGACGATTTCATCGAGCAGGTCGTAGAGGCCGACCCGGAAATTGTTCGAGAGCAACTGCTCGGCGCAGAGCTGCAGGGCGCCGGGATTGTGGGCCGACAAGCGCGTGCGGAGCCAGAGGAAGAAGATCACGCACAGGAGAGCGATAAAAAGTTCGGTGGCAATGTGGTCGGGTATGGGCCGAGCCGGGTCGTGCGGGTGAATCCCAAGAGCGTCCAGCAGGGGTAAGACCAGGGCGCCCAGCCACTGGTTGACCAGATTCCCGACCCAGGTGGGATGCTGCTCCATCCGCTATTCGCGTCCGGTCAGGAAAAGCTGATAGACCGACTCCATCAGAATTGCCACCACCAACACGGAAAGACCACCCAGAACTCCCACCGGCGACAGCAAACGAGCCGTGAAAATAACATAGAGTCCGGCCGCCAGCAAGGCGAGTGTCGCGAAGAGCTTGAGATAGGTGCGTCGCGTCGGCCGCACCCGCTGGGACTGCACGAGCGTGTCCACGACCGCCACAATCCAGCGGTAGTTGACATATGCCAGGCCGCCGCCCACCGCAAAGCTGATCCCCAGTTCCCTTCCCCATTGCCAGGCAGAAACACCCGTCCCGGCGATGGCCAAGAGCACGATGAATCGGGGCAGGCGGCGGTCGGCGCCAGCGAGCAGCTCCTTTTCCGTGGCCGGCAGTTCGCTCATGGGCGGTCGAGTCGTTTCAACTCGCGGAACAACTCCAGGAGAGCCGCGACGAAACCAATGCCCAGAAAGAGCAAAGACAGCAGCGGGCGCGTTCCCAGCTTGCTATCGAGCCACCAGCCGATGCCATAGCCGATGACCAGAGCCGCTGGAAATACAAAGGCCACCGTCAGGATAAAACTGAGCTGGCGCCACGGCTGCGGGGAGGGCCCTTGCGTTTTCGCCACCGCTGCCTCTGTCTCCGTTCCCAGCATACGGCAAGGCGCTGACTCTGGGAAGTGCGGGAGCAATCTGCCTGGAATGGCTGACGATCAAGGGAAGGGGCGGAGGATGCTGGCCTGGGCTAGGCGGAAGAGCGGGTCGGGCCAGATTCCCGGAACAATCGTAAGCACGCAGGTAACCGCGAGGGCAGCCACCAAGCCCGGGGCCAGGCTCATCTTGCCCGGTTCGCGCGGGTCGGCCATGAACAGCGAGACCACGATGCGGAAGTAGTAGTAAAGCGCCACGGCCACGTAGAGCACGGCGATGACCGCCAGGACGTAGCGCTGGCTCTCAATCAGCGAGGCGAAGATCAAGTACTTCCCCCAGAAGCCAGCCGTGGGCGGAATGCCGGCGAGCGAAAGCAGAAAGATAATCATCAGAACCGCCGGAGCGGGATTCTTGAAGAAGAGACCCGCCATATCCCCGATTTGATCTCCAATCAGGTCGCGGCGGCGCATTCCCACCACCACGGCAAATGCGCCCAGGGTCATGAAGGCATAGACGATGATGTAGACCATAACGGCCATCAAACCGGTCTCGTTTCCCGCCACGATGCCCAGCAGGATGTAGCCCACATGGCCGATGGAGGAGTAGGCGAGCAGGCGCTTGATGTTCTCCTGGGTGATGGCGGCGAAATTGCCAATCGTCATTGTCAGCACCGCCACCACCATCAGGATGTCTTCCCAGTTGGCGCGCACCGGCCCCATCGGGATCAAGAAAAGTCGCAGCAACATGGCGAAGGCGGCGGCCTTGGAGCCGACCGAGACATAGGCGGTAATACTCGTCGGCGCACCTTCGTACACATCCGGCGCCCACTGGTGGAAGGGTACGGCGGCCACCTTGAAGAACATGGCGGCCGCGATGGCGATCGTGGCCAGAAAGACAATCGGGTCGGTCAAGCCGCGCTGGCCGACGGCGAAGGCGATTTCATTGATGCGAGTGGAACCACTGACGCCGTAGAGCAGAGAGAACCCGTACACCAGGATGCCGGAGGAAAACGCCCCGAGGAGGAAATACTTCACCGCGGCTTCGTTCGAGCGCCGATCCGCCCGCAGATACCCCGCCAGCAGATAGAAGGAGAGGGACATCAACTCGAGGCCGATGAACAGCGTGATGAGGTCGGTGCCGCCGGCGATGAACATCATCCCGACAGTGGCAAAGAGGACGAGAGCGTAGTAGGTGCCGTCGTGCTCGCCTTCTACCTCCATGTAGCGCACCGACATCAGGATGACGATCGTCGTGGCAGCGAGAAAAATGAAGCCAAAGGTGATGAAGAATGGGTCCACGCGCAGCAAGCCATTGAAGGCGACGAAGTCGAGGTTGCGCATCTGCCAGAGCCGGACGCCACTGAAGACAATGCCGAGCAGAGCGGCAGCGGCGTTCAGGTACTTGTGTTCACGGTCGAGGAGGAAGTCCATCAGCAGAATGCCGCAGGCAAACAGGGTCAGCTCGAGCTGCGGGACGATGACGTAGAAGTCAATGGGCTGAAAAAACTGCGTCCACATCAGCGTTGCTCACCTTCGGCTGCTGGCTGCGCTGGCGACTCAGGCAGAACGACGGGCAGTCTGGCCTCTTCGGCCGGGCGCGGCTGCACGCGCTCGACGAGCTGCGCCACGGGTTTCTCCAGAACCTCGAAGTAGGGTTTGGGATAAACGCCGATCCAGAAGCACCACAGCACCAGCGGAACCAGCGTCACCATCTCGCGCAGATTGACATCGGCCAGGGCCTTGTTCTCGGCGTGCGTCACTTCCCCGAACATCACCCGCTGATAGAGCCAGAGCAGATAGGCCGCCGCCAGCACGATGCCCAACACGGCAAACGCGGCCCAGGCCTTGCTCACCTGCCAGGCGCCGAGCAAGATGGTGAACTCACCGATGAAGCCGTTGAGCAGCGGCATGCCGAGCGAGGCGAGGCTGATGATCATGTAAATGGTGGCAAAGCGCGGCATGGGCGTGGAGAGACCGCCGAAGGCCACGATTTCGCGCGTGTGCCGGCGCTCGTAGAGCAGGCCGACAATCAAGAACAACGCGCCGGTGGAGATGCCATGGTTCACCTGTTGCAGGAGGCTGCCGGCGAGTCCCTGGTGATTCAACACGAAGATGCCCAGCGTGCAGAAGCCGAGGTGAGACACGGAGGAGTAGGCGATGAGCTTCTTCATATCCTTCTGCATCATGCAGACGAGTGCGCCATAGACGATGGCAACAATGGAGAGCACCGCCATAAACCAGGCGTACTCGCGGCTGGCGTCGGGCAGCAGCGGCAACGAGAAGCGCATGAAGCCGTACGTTCCCATCTTCAGCAGGACGCCCGCCAGGATGACCGAGCCCGCGGTGGGCGCCTCGACGTGGGCGTCGGGCAGCCAGGTGTGGAAGGGCACCATCGGCACCTTGATGGCGAAGGCCACGAAGAACGCCCAGAAAATCCACCGCTGCCACTCAATCGGCAGCGTTAGCTCCATCAGCTTGGTGAGGTCGAAGGTCTGGGGATTGCCGAGAACGCCCTGGTTGTAATACCAGAGGGCCAGGATGCCCAGCAGCAGGAGCACGGAGCCAAGCAGGGTGTAGAGGAAGAACTTGATGGCCGCGTAGAGCTTCCGCTCGTGCCCCCAGACGCCGATGATGAAATACATCGGCACGAGCATCACTTCCCAGAAAACGTAGAAGAGGATGAAGTCGAGCGACATGAAGACGCCGAGCATGCCCGTCTGGAGGATCATGAACATGATGTAGTACTCTTTGACGCGCTCCTGGATGAGCCGCCAGGAAGAGAGCACGGCGATGAAGCCGAGGACAGTGGTCAGCATGATGAGCAGGTAGCTGATGCCATCAATGCCGAGGTGGTAGTCGACGTTGAAGGTGGGAATCCAGGGGCGCTTGTACACGAACTGGAATCCGGCCTGGCTCTTGTCGTACCACCACACCAGCGGCAGGGAGACGAGAAAGCCCACAAACAAGACAATGTTTCCCCAGATGCGGTGCGCCTGCTTGGCTTCGCGCGGGATGAAGAGAGCCACGACCGCGCCGGCGGTCGGAACCCAGAGAATCCAGTTCAGGATGGTGGCGGGAGAGAATTCCATTCGAGCCTCACTCCTCTAGCGCAGTTGTAGGAACTGACGGATCTCGTCGCGATAGCGAATCACGTAATAGAAGAAAAAGACGACCACGCCGGTGGCCATCAGGAACAGATAGGCCTGCACGAAACCGGTCTGGATGACGCGCACGGGCCAACTGAGCAGGCGCACGGTAAAGCCCAGGGCGCGCACGCTGCCGTCGATGATCCAGGTGTCCCACCAGATGGAGAGCCGCGAGGTAAAGCGCGTGAACCAGCCCGTGCCGTCCACGCCGATGCCGTCAATGACTCTCAGGTCGAAGCGCGCGAAGCTGTTGCCCATTGCCTTGCCCAGCAGCGGGCCTTCCACGAAGACCGCGCTGTAGAGCTCGTCCACGTAGTACTTGTTGAAGAGAAGCTTGTAGAGCCGAGAAAAGCGGAACGCCCACTGATCAGGCAACTCCGGCTGGCGGAGATAGAAGAGATAGGCGATCCCGATGCCGATGGCCGCCGCCACGAGAGACACTCCCATCAGCCCAAGCTCCAAGCCATGACCCTGTGCCGTCGCTTCCGCCGCCGTGGTGGCAGCGTGGGATTGGAAGACCGGAGCGAGAAAATGTTCGAAGGGATTGGAGCCGCCCAGCACCGCCGGAATCCCCACCCAGCCACCGACGATAGAGAGTGCAGCCAGAATCACAAGCGGAATCGTCATCACCGGCGGCGATTCGTGGATGTGGTGCTCGACGTCGCGCGGCACGCGCGAGCGTCCGAAGAAGGTGACGAAAACCAGCCGGAAGACATAGAAGGCCGTCATCAGGGCGGTCACCAGCCCAATGCCCCAGAGAACTTGCCGGAAGCCGGCCGGATAGTCCGTGTTCGCGAACGTCCGCCAGAGAATCTCGTCCTTGCTGAAGAATCCGGCGAGCGGGAAGATGCCGGCAATGGCCAATCCCCCGATCAAGAAGGTGCGAGCGGTGACGGGGACGCGGTTCCAGAGGCCGCCCATCTTGCGGATGTCGGTTTCGTTCGAGAGCGCGTGCATCACGCTGCCCGCGGCGAGGAAGAGCAAGGCCTTGAAGTAGGCGTGGGTAGAAAGATGGAAGATGCCGGCCGCGAAGGCGCCCATGCCGCAGGCGAGGAACATATAGCCGAGCTGGCTGATGGTGGAGTAGGCCAGCACGCGCTTGATGTCGTTCTGCACCAAGCCCATGGAAGCGGCATAGATGGCGGTGAGCGCGCCGATGACGGCAACGATTTCGAGCGTGAGAGGCGCCAACTGATAGAGGGCGTTCGTGCGCGAGACCATGTAGACGCCTGCGGTCACCATGGTGGCGGCGTGGATGAGGGCGCTGACCGGCGTGGGGCCTTCCATCGCATCCGGCAGCCAGACATAGAGCGGAATCTGCGCCGACTTCCCCGTCGCGCCCATGAACAGCAGCAGGGTGATGGCCGTGATGACGCCGCTGCCGAGCGCGAACTGGCCGGCCGCGACGGCGGCATTGATCTGGGTGAAGCTGAGGGTGCCGAAAGTAGTGCTGACGAGGAAGATGCCGACCAGGAAACCGGCATCGCCCACGCGGTTGACCACAAAGGCCTTCTTTCCCGCATCGGCCGCGCTCTTCTTCAGGAACCAGAAACCGATCAAGAAGTAGGAACACAGGCCCACACCTTCCCAGCCGACGAACATCACCAGGAGGTTGCTGGCCAGCACCAGTGTGAGCATCATGAACATGAACAGGTTCAAGTAGCCGAAGTAGCGGTAGTAGCCGCCTTCGTGCGCCATGTAGCCGACCGAATAAACGTGAATCAGGAAGCCGACGCCGGAGACAACCAGGATCATCACCGCCGAGAGCGGGTCAACCAGGTAGCCCCATTCGATCCGGAACTCCGCCAGACCCGTCGCGGTCTGGAACATCCCCGCCGGCAGCCAGGTGAAGAGGACTTTTTCGTAGACGCGGGCTGCTGCGGGCAGGCTGGCGAGGGTGCGGAAGATGCCGAGCGAGACCAGGAAGGAGAGTCCGACCGTGCCGCAGCAGAGCCAGCTCACGATCGCGCGTGGCAGGCTGCGTCCCGCCAGCAGCATCACAGCCGCGCTCAGCAGCGGCAGCAGCGGCACCAGCCAGATCCATTCGAGAAAGTTCTGCGGCATCGCTAGCGGCTCACCACTTCAGCAAGTCAATCTCGTCCGTGTTCACGGTTTCGCGATTGCGGAAGAAGGCAATCAGAATCCCCAGCCCCACCGCCGCTTCCGCGGCTGCCACGGTGATGACAAAGATGGCGAAGACGTGGCCTTCCACGGAGGCGAGCTGGCGGGCAAAGGCAATCAAGTTGATGTTGACGGCGTTCAGGATGAGTTCGATTGACATCAGGACCACGATCAGGTTGCGCCGCGTCAGCACGCCGATGACGCCGATGGTCAACAGCGCCGCCGAGAGAAACAGATAGTGGGTGGTGGGCACCATCGCTATCTCCGCCTCGCCATGAGGACGGCGCCTACCATCGCCACCAGCAGCAACACCGAGGCAATCTCGAAGGGAAGCATATAGGTCTGATAGAGGGTGCGGCCGATGAGCTCGGTGTTGGGTTGCAAGGCGGCGGCAGGGGTGACCGGGATCGCAAAGGCTTGCCGTCCCAGATAGTAGGTGACGGCCAACTCACCGAGCAGTACTAGGGCGGCCACGCCAGCAATCCACCACATGCGATTGAACGGCTCTTGACGGACAGTCACTTCCAGATTCACGAGCAGGATGACAAACAGGAACAGCACCATGACGCCGCCGATGTAGAGAATGATCTGCACGGCGGCCAGGAACTCCGCCTGCAACTGCAGGTAGAGGCCCGCGACCGAGAGCAACGTGACGATCAAGAAGATGGCACTGTGCACGGGGTTGCGGCGGGTAATGACGAGCAGAGCCGAGAGAACGGCGATGGCTCCCAGGACATAGAACGTGGCCAGGTAAAACGTCATCGCTAGGCCGCCTGTCCCGCCGGGGTACGACCCGCGAGCAACAACGCCACCAGCAAGGTAGCGAGGTTGCCTACCCAGAAAGCCCCGGCCAGATTCCAGTCCCATTGCTGCCAGAGAAGGAGTCCGATGCCGCAGAAAATGACGTTGACGATGGCGACGGGAATCATGAAGTGCCAGCCGAGACGCATGAGCTGGTCGAAGCGGTAGCGGGGGAAGGTTCCCCGGAACCAGATGAAGCAGAAAAGAAAGATGAAGACTTTGAACAGGAACCAGAAGACACCCTGCACGGCCGGCAGCACGCCCGGGAGCAAGAGCGCCGCCGCGACGCCGCCGAAGACAGCGGCAAAGATGAGCAGCGCGAGGCGATGGGTGTTGGAGTCTGCTCCGGGAATTTCCTTGAGAAGCCAGAGCGTGAGGAAGCCGAACACGGCCACCGGCATCCAGTCCAGCAAGCTGAGCACGTCAAACCCCTGGATGACGACTTCCGTATTGGCGAAGGGACGCAGCCAGCCGCCCAGAAACAACGTGGTGGCAATCGCGCTCACCAGCACCATGGCGCTGTATTCGGCCATAAAGTAGAGGGCAAAACGGAAGCCACTGTACTCGGTGTGAAAGCCAGCGACGAGTTCCGATTCCGCTTCCGGCAGGTCAAAGGGGTTGCGGTTGGTTTCGGCCAGGGCGGCCACGAACAGGATGAAGAACGCCACGGGTTGCAGGAAAACGAACCAGACGCCGAGCTCGGCCTGTTTTTCGACGATGCCCCGCATGCTCAGCGTTCCTCCCAGCAGCAACGCGCTGACCAGAGCGAATCCGAGCGCCACTTCGTAGCTGACCAGTTGCGCGGTGGAGCGCAGGGCACCCAGCAGCGGGTAGTGGCTGTTCGAGGCCCACCCGCCCAGAATGATGCCGAAAATACCGAGCGAGGAAACGCCGATGATGAAGAGCAGGGCCACGTTGACGTCGGGCGCGCGATCGTTGGCGGCAAAAGGAATGAAGGCGAACGGGGTGAGGGCGGCGATGACGCTGATGACGGGAGCGTAGAGAAAGATGAAGCGGTCGGCCTCTGCCGGGACGATGTCTTCCTTCAGCAGAAGCTTGAGCGTATCGGCGATGGGCTGCAGGAGCCCGTGGGGGCCCACGCGCATCGGCCCCAGGCGTACCTGCAGATGCGCGAGCACCTTGCGCTCGATCCAGATCATCGCCGCGGCAATCAGCGACAGCACCAGGAAGGCAATGACCACGCGCAGGGTCGGAATCAGGTAGGGCTGCAGGGCGTCGATTAGTTCTGCCATAGCCTCGTAAGAAGTGCGGTGGGAGTGGGACACATGATCAGCGGTCCACCTCGCCCAGAACGATGTCGAGGGTGCCGATGATGGCGACCACATCCGCCACCAAGTGGCCGCGCACCATCGTGTCGAAGGCTTGCAGGTTGATGAAGGAGGGAGGACGGATGCGGAGGCGCGCGGGTTGGATGGTGCCGTCACTGACGACGAAATAGCCGAGCTCGCCTTTGGGGGCTTCGATCGAATGGTAAACCTCACCCGGAGGCGGCTTGATGACCTTGCCCACGCGGGCCATGATCGGTCCGGAAGGGATGGAAGCCACGGCCTGCTCGATGATGCGGAGCGCCTGCCGCATCTCCTGCATGCGCACCAGGTAGCGGTCGAAGGTGTCGCCGTTGGCGCCAGTAGGAATCTCGAACTGGAACTGATCGTAGGCGGCGTAGGGGAAGGCCTTGCGGATGTCCCACTTGACGCCGGAAGCACGCAGCACCGGGCCGGTGACGCCGAGGTCAATCGCCTGCTCGGCGGTCAGGATGCCGACGTTTTTCGTGCGCTGCAGCCAGATGCGGTTGCCGGTGAGCAGCTCTTCGTATTCATCGATGCGCCGGGGGAAATCGCGGGCGAATGTCTTCACGTCCTCTTCGAAGCCGTCGTAGGTTTCGTACTGCAGGCCGCCGATGCGGAAGGCGTGCGTGGTCAGGCGGGCGCCGCAGTAGCGCTCAAAAATCTTCAGGATCTCCTCCCGCTCGCGGAAGGTGTAGAAGACCGGGGTGAGGGCGCCGATATCGAGGGCGTGGGTGCCAAGCCAGAGGAGGTGGCTGGCGATGCGCTGGAGCTCGGTCAGGATGGTGCGGACCCAGCGGGCGCGGGGCGGAGCTTCGACCCCGAGCAGCTTCTCCACCGCCTCGCAGTAGCCGAGGCCGTTGGAGACGGCGGCGACGTAATCGGTGCGATCCACGTAGGGGGCGAACTGGGTGTAGGGGCGGTTCTCGCCGATTTTCTCGACGCCGCGATGGAGGTAGCCGATGATGCATTCCGAGCCGATCACCTTTTCGCCGTCGAGCTTGAGCTTGACGCGCAAGACGCCGTGCGTGGAGGGATGCTGGGGTCCCATGTTCAGGACGATTTCGTCCGCCCCTAGAACGGTTTGTGTGACGCCGAAGTCGCCCATTTACTGTCCGCTCTTGATTCCCAGGTTCTCGCGCACCCAAGCGGTGTCCTGCTGGATGATGTCGTAATCCTTGCGCAAGGGGTGGCCGCGCCATTCGTCGGGCATCAGGATGCGCTTCAAGTTCGGGTGGCCCTCGAAGCGGACCCCGAACATGTCGAAGACTTCGCGCTCGAGCCAGTTGGCCGCACCCCAGACGGGGGTGACGCTGGGGACGGTTTCCGCCTCCGCCAGGCGTACTTTGAGCCGCAGGCGCTGGTTGTGGGCGAAGGAATAGAGGTTGTAGACGACCTCAAAGCGCTGCGCCTCGGGGTAGTGGTCGACGGCAGTGAGGTCGGTGAGGAGGTTGAACTTTTCTTCCCGCTTCAGGTAGTCGCACACCTCGAGCAGGCGGTCGCGGCTGACAACGACGATGGCCTGGCCGCGGTCTTCGAGGGCGTCTCCCACGGCCTGGGCAAAGCGCGCGCGCAGGCGCCGCACGAGCTCGGTGTCGAGCGGCTCCGGCCCCGGCGGTTTGGCTTTGGCCGGAGGGGCCTTGGCGGCCGGTTCCTGCGGCTGGGGTTTCTGCTCTTCGCTCATGCCGGAATCAGACCCACTCGAGAGCCCCCGACTTGTACAGCCAGACGTAGCCCACCAGCAGAATGCCGAGGAATACCAGCATTTCCACCAGGCCAAAGAGGCCGAGCAGGTTGTACTGGACAGCCCAGGGGAACAGAAAGATCACTTCCACGTCGAAGATGACGAAGAGAATGGCGATGACGTAGAAGCGGACGGCGTAGCGACCCCGGGAGCCCATCTCCGGGGGCACGCCGCATTCGTAGGGTTTGAGCTTCGCTCCGGCCGGCGGGGCAGCCGGCCGCAGGAACTTGAAAATCCACAGCGTGACGACGGGAAACAGCGCGGCCAGGACCGCCAGGATTATGATGGGAACGTAGCTCTCAGGCACAGTTCACTCCAGTTGCGACCTCGACGCCTGCTCCGGGCTCCGCGCCCGGGCGCCCCACGCTATCAAACCGATTCCGAGTTGCCAAGCGTCTCCTGCCCTTCGCCGGATTGGCCGGAGGACTCGGGCGCAGAGGACACCGCCTGAGTCTCGGCTGGTTCGGGAGCAGGGGGAACCGCTGGGGCATGCAGAGTCTCGCCGCGCAGGATATCGACGGCGTGCGGCAGCACCTCGAGTATGGCCGCGACGGAATCCGCCGCTCCGGCGGGGCTGCCGGGCAGATTGATCAACAACGTCTTGCCGCGCACGCCTGCCACGGCGCGCGAGAGCACCGCCAGGGGGCTGTGGGCCAGCCCCTCGCGACGCATCAATTCCGCCAGGCCGGGCAAGGAGCGCTCCATGACAGCGGTGGTGGCTTCCGGTGTGCGGTCGCGCGGTCCCAGGCCGGTGCCGCCGGTGGTGAACACAGCATCAATGTCGCCCTCGGCGGCCAGCGCCGAGAGCCGTTCGCGAATCAGGTTGAAGTCGTCGGGCAGTGCTTCCACGCTGCGCACGTCCCAGCCGGCTGCCTGCAACTTGGTTCTTACGGCCGGCCCGGACAGGTCTTCGCGGGCACCTTGGGAGACAGAATCACTGATGGTGAGGACGACGGCGCGATAGGAACCCGCCATCAGCCCTCCCCTCGGGCGCGCCGCGCCTCATCGAGCAAGCGCATGGCCTCCATCAGCAAACCCTGCGTGGAGCGGGTGGTGCGGCGCTGACTGGACTTGGCGTTGAAGTCAATCTCGAACGTGCCCTGATTCCACTCGACCACTTTGTACACCGCCTCATCGCCGGCGGTGTTGCCCGAGGCAGCGTCACACACCTGGCCGCCTTCCAGGAAGATTTCACACTTCTCGTTGCCGTTGTTGAGGGTCAAGCGGCAGGTCTTCTGGCCCATCTCGAGGGATTGGAGCAAGTCAATCACCGTCATCTCTTCCAGCCGGCCTTCGATGACGCCGGGGCGGCGGGCAGTGGTTTGGAGCTTTTCGAGGTGCAAGCGATCCACGGTCTTCTTGGCGCGAGCGACGACGTCGCGCACGAAGAAGGGCTTGACGATGTAGTCCTCGACCCCGTCGCCCAACTGGCGCAGGCGCTCTTCGATGTCGGCCCGGCCGGCCATGAAGATGATGGGGATTTTCTTGGTTTGGTCGCGCGCGCGGAGCTTTTCGTAGAGCTGGCGGCCGTCAAGGCCGGGCATCTGGTAGTCGGAGATGATGAGGTCGGGTTGCTCTTCAATCGCTTTCAGGAGGGCGTCGGCGCCATCGGCGGCCGCGATGACTTCGCCACACGACTCCATTCCCTTGCGGAGCAGTTCCAGCACCGCGGGATTGTCTTCGACGACCAAGATGCGAGCCTTTCCAGCCACTTATGTCTGGGGGCGGCGGTAGAGACCGCTCTTTCCGCCTGCTTTCTCCACGAGATAGATCTGGCTGATTTCGATGCCGCGGTCGAGCGCCTTGCACATATCGTAGACGGTGAGTGCCGCCACCGCGACCGCAGTCAGTGCTTCCATCTCCACGCCCGTCGGGCCGGTGGAGCGCACCTGCGAAGTCAGGCGAACCCCATTGTGGCACAACTGTGCATTCACATCAATATGGGTGAGCAGGAGCGGATGGCAGAGTGGGATGAGCTCGGCGGTGCGTTTGGCGGCAGCGATGCCGGCGATGCGGGCCACTTCGAGAGGATTGCCTTTCGCCGTCCGCAGGCGCCGCACCGAGCGGGCCACCGAAGGCTTCATCCGCACCAACGCATGCGCCCGGGCGAAGCGCTGGGTCGCGGGTTTGGGTCCCACATCCACCATCCTGACACGACCACGCGGGTCGTAGTGGCTGAGCTGTTTCACCGGCTTCTTCCGCGAGCTCATGGATGCCTAGAGAAGCGTTCGCAAGAGGACATCTACAGCTTCACCGGCTGGAAGCTCCGCGCGGTCTTCGGGGACGACCAGGAAGCAGTTGCTCGCCGCCAGTGTCACGAGGTCGCCGGAACCTTGCCAGGGCAACGCGCGCACGCTGAGGTCAGAGCCTTCGCCCTCCAGGCGCGCCGGCAGAAAGCGCTTCAAGCCGGTTTTCGTCCGGAAGGTCTCCGCCAGACGCGCGCGCAGGAAGCGCAGCGGCGGCGGCACCGCGCCTGCCAGCAGGGCGAGTGCCGGGGCGACGAACAGCTCAAACGTCACGAGGGTCGAGACCGGGTTTCCGGGCAATCCGAAGACGAACTTGTCGCGGCAGCGGGCGAAGACGGTGGGGCGGCCGGGCTGCATCGCGACCTGGTCGAAGTAGAACTCGGTTCCCAGCTGGCGCAGGACGACGCCGACGAGATCGTACTTGCCCATCGAGACGCCGCCGCTCAGTACGAGCAAGTCTTCCTGCAGGCCCGCCTCGATCCGCTCACGGAGCGCCTGAACGTCGTCGGGGGCGTTGCCGAGCCGAACGGGCTCGCCGCCGTGGCGGGTGACCTGCGCGGCCAGGGTGTAGCTGTTGGAGTTGCGAATCTGCACCGGCCCAGGGGTATCGCGGATGTCCACCACTTCATCGCCGGAGGAGAGAATCGCCACGCGCGGTCGGCGGAAGACGTTGAGCTCAGCGCAGCCCACCTGCCCGAGCAGGGCCACCTCGACGGGGCTGATGCGGCACCCCGGCTCGAGCAGAGTTGCTCCCTCGCGAGCTTCGCTGCCGCGGGGGACGACATTCTCGCCCGCAACGACCGCGCGGCGGGCGGTCACCTGGTCGCCGCGGGCATCGGCGTACTCGAGCATGAGAACCGCATCGGCGCCGACCGGCAGGGGGGCACCGGTCATAATCTGCACGCATTCGCCCGCGCCCACTGTGCCGGCAAAGGATTGGCCGGCGCGGATTTCGCCGCTGCGCTTCAGGACGGCGGGGACGGAAGCCAGGTCGGCG
>JBBIPK010000015.1:0-59918 GCA_037442885.1 Acidobacteriota bacterium
TCGTTTGTCGTAGTACTCCTCCCGCCATAGCACGAAGGTCTCTTTGTCGATCCAGGCCAGCCGGTAGCTGAAGTCGGCGCTTTTCTCCTCTTTGGGCGCACTCCGAATGACGAACACAGGCCGGCCCTCCCGGGTCTCCTCCCGCACGAGCGTGTGTGTGTCTTCTTCGACCTCACGGCCGGAAACATCCTCATAGCTGAAATCTGATCCGACAAAGCTGGAGCGTTTGTCGTTGGCGGCGATGCGGCGCACGAGCTTGATGGCGGGGATGAAGAGCCAGCGCTCGTCATCCCGCCGCGGATGTTTCCACACCATAAAGGTCATATCGCGCACGTCGCCCGGCTGGTGGAAGTAGAGGAAGTACTTCTGCTCGCCGCCGTCTTCTCGGTCGAGACGCAGCATCGTCATCTCCCGGATTCGCTCCTTCCCCTCCTTGCTGACCAGGCGCATGAGGACCCGCGCCTTCATGTCGTTCGCCGCATAATGCGACACCTGCTGCGACCGCGTGACGATGGATTCGGCAGCGAGCTTTTCCTGGGCGAGGGCGGAGGTCGAGAAGAGAATTGATGCAAGGGCAACTACACCACAGACAGCTACGCTTCCTTTCATGGCCTGGCTCCGGCTAGCAGCTTTTCTCCAAACAAGTGCAGCAAGGCGGGAAGAACCAGCAGCGTGCTCAGGGCGCTGAAGGCCATCAACGAGGCAAAGAAGACCCCCACGGTGACGTAGGGGGTCAGGGTGGCGAGAACCAGGGGGAGGAAACCCAAACTGATCACCAGGGCGTTGCGCGCAATCGCGCGCGCCGGCGAGCCGAAAATCCACGTACTGGTTTCGCGCAAGTTTTCTGTCTCCCTGTACTTTTCCTTGAAGCGCTGCAGAAAGTGGATGGCGTAGTCGATGGCCAGCCCCAGGGCCAAGGAAGCGCAGACCGCCACCGGCATGTCGTAATCCTTGCCCACAAAGCCCAAAATCCCATAGCTGAATACGATGGCAAAGGTCAGCGGCACCATCGAGATCAAGGCCAACCGAAGAGAGCGGAAGAGAAAAATCATCAGCACAAAGACAACCGCCCAACTGGAAAGGAAGGCTTCCAACATCCCTACAACCATAATCCCCTGCCAGACCTTGTTGATGTAGGTGAGTCCCGACCAGCGCAACCGGATGCCTGGCGGCGGCGGGTTGGCGGCGGTGAATTCCTCGAGCGTGCGCTCCACGCGCTCCATGTCCTTGTTCTCGCCCCGTTTCATCTGCACCCAGATGTTCGCCTGCCGCGCCTCCGGGGTGAGGAAATTGTCCAAATCGTCGGGATCGCCCGACATCTGAAAAAGGAACGAGTACTGCCCGATCTCCTCTCGTGTGGCCGGGACGACGCTCGCTTCCAGCGTGCCATCGTGCAAGACGTAGTTGACGCGCTTGACGATGTCGGCGACCGAAGAGGTCTTGCCCACCAGCGGCGTTGCCTCCAAATGCTGCTGCACCTTCTCCACATAGGCCATCACCTCCGGCCGCTTCAAATCGTCCGCGTTCTCAGCCTCCACGGCCAGATAGGCCATATAGGTCCCGCCAAAATGCTCGTTCAGTACCCGGTCGGCCACCCGAATCTTGTGGTGTGCCTTGAACCAGTGGACCGGGTTGTCATTGATTTCAATTCGGCTCAGTCCCCAGCCCGCCACCAGTAGCCCGGCCAACCCCACGGCGACGACTCGTTTCCGCCAAGAAACGGTGAACCGCCCCAGCCCGGCAAGCAGGCCATTCAGCCACGGCCGACAGCCTTCCCCAGCGGGAAGTTGCTGCCGCAAGCGTTCCTCCTTGAGCAGGCTTATGTACGCCGGGATGAAGGTGACGGTGAGGAGCCAAGCCGCGAGGACTCCGATGGCAATGAACGCACCGAACACCTGCACGGGCGGGATGCGGGCCGTAACCTGGGCGCCGAAGCCAGCCGCGGTGGTGAGCGAAGTGTAGAGGCAGGGGGTGAACAACTCGTCATAGACCGCGAGGATGGTGCGTTTCTTCTCTTGCAGTGCGGGAAATTTGTCGTAGAACTCGCTCAGGATGTGAACCGAGTCAAGCACGGCGATCGGCATCAGGAAGACCGGGATCATCGAACTCATGATGTGCACGGTGAAGCCGGAGCCGATCAGCAGACCCATCGTCCAGATGACGGACACCATCGCCACGAGCATCGGCGCCACGATCAGCGACACGCGGCGGAACAACAGGAACAACAGAACAAAGATGAACCCCATGGCCAGCGGAGCCGTCACGGCCATCTGCACAAACATCTCGTGCCCAAAGGTGTCTTCCGCTACCGGCAAACCCGCCAGGTAGAACTGCTGGCCTCCCTGCAACTCCCGCTCGGCCAGCCCCTCAACTTCCTGGGCGATGCGATAGCTCTCGTCTTTGCGCTCGATGGGGATGTAGATGGCGAGAGCCCGCCCGTCAGCGGAGGCCAGCTTGCCCGCAAACAGGGGATTGGAAAGCACCGCTTGCCGCAACCGTTCAGCTTCGGCGGCTGTGGCCGGAGCCGCCTCCATAATCCTGCGGATGTGGAGAACGCCGCTCGAGCTGGTTACATCGTCCGTTGTGGTCAGGCTGAGGACGTCCGCCGTGACCACCCCTTTGATTCGCAGGATGCCCTCGACAACACGCGCCGTCGCCGCCAGCGTCTCCGGCCGGAAGGCACCTTGCCCATCCACGATTCCCAGGACGATGAGATCGTAGATGCCGAAATCTTTCTTGACCTGACGGTAGTAGACGCGATCCGGCTGGTCCTCTTCGAGCATGTTCTCCGGGTCGGTGTCAATCTTGATCTTGGGAAATCCCAGTCCCAACACAATGGTCAGAACAACCGCCAGCGCAATCACCAGGCGCGGATGCTCAACCGAAAAATGGACGAGCTTTCTCATGGCCCAGTCCGCTCAGACCCAGCCGTAGGGAATAGTAGTCTTATAGACGCGCCAGGAGAACAGTGCGGCCAGAAGGAGAAGCAGACCTGTCAGCATTAGGTCGAAGCGCACAAACACTTGCAGCCCCAGCAGCACCAGCGTGATGACAAAGAAGAGGCAGAAGCCGGCCAGCTTCTTACGCCGCGCGCGCCAGGGTTGGAGTTGCTCGGCGATAGCCGCCGGAATCTGCTCGCCCTGCACCTGAGCCAGCAGCGCCTCGATCCGTGGCTGAATGCCCCAATGAACGCGGGAGAGAAGAACCGTGAGCACCACGAGCAGGAGGAATTTTGCCAGCAGTACCCAATTCGTGAACAGCACGCTGAGCGAGTGTCCGGGGAGCAGAATCAGCAAGAGGCCGGTCACAAAGGCGGTCGCTTGGAAGACGAAGCAGCGGATGGCATTCGTCTTGATCAGATTCTCAAAGTAGCGATCGACGGCGTAGGGAGCCTTCCCGAAGCGCAAGCGCTCGTTGACCACAATCAGGTTGTAGAGCGGTGCCGCCATAAACACCACGGTCAGGATGTGCAGGAATTTCACCGCATCGTACGCGCTCATTCCCCCCTCCTCCTCTCAGCGACCTGCAGGCTGCACGACCTAGAAGGTCACTACCGAGTCGCTTTCCCTTGTCCAACGAGCCAGATCACTCATGTGGCCGATTTCGACCCCTGCCGTCAGCTCCTCGCGGCCAAGCCCCCTGGCCGCACAGCAGGTGGCTCAAGTCTTCACCTTCACGCCCTTCGCAATCAACTGGCTCAGCATGTCAGCGGTGTTGTAATAGCCCGTGGGAGTCTTTTGGTTGCGCTTCGCAACCCCCACCCCGTCGGCAAGGAGGAAGAGATTCACCGCCACTTGGTTGGCCAGCAGGGCAGAGGCGTAGCGCAAGGCGTTGAACGCCTTCTCCGTGCCGTAGGGTGCGTCCTGAAGAATTATGGTCAGCTTTTCCATCCGTGTACTCTTCCTTCTTCCTGCCGAAGACTTGGACGCTACGGCCGCGCCCGCGCTCGCTCAAACTGCCGCACCAGCGTGCTTTCCTGCTCCATCTGCTCGAAGAGGATTTGCCGGATGAGATCGAACGCTTTCAGCATCTTGGGATTCGCCAGCCGATAGTACACATTATTCCCGTCCTTGCGTGAAGCGAGCACCCGCCGCTGCTTCATCATGTTCAGGTGCTGCGAGAGGTTCCCCATCGCCAATCCCAGCCGTTCCGCCAGCTCCGAGACCCCCAGTTCCCGCTCTCGCAGGAGGTTGAGGATTTGCAGCCGCGTGGGATGCGAGAATACCTTGCACATGTCGGCGTGGCAGCGGTAGAGTTCCGCCTCTTGGCTGCTCTGAGCCTTGCGGGTGGCCATCCGTTGAGTGCTCCAGAATTCTATAGACTTCTATAATACTGGAAAGCCCGCTGTCAAGTCTTTCCTTGGCAACCCACCCTCGTCGAGCGGGGGTATCCTCCCGCCCCTAGACAGCCGCGGCGTGCCCCACCCTTTGTTTCCTAAGGGTGGGGACCTGATTCAAGAGGAAGAGGAATGGCGCGCCTGCTAGCCCTGAGGGTACAGCCCGAAGGGGGCGCACACCCTCTGTCTTCTAAGGGTGGGGATTGGAGTCAAGAAGAATAGCAGTGGCGCGCCTGGGGCGATTCGAACGCCCGACCTCTGGTTCCGGAGACCAGCGCTCTATCCACTGAGCTACAGGCGCACGCGCTCGCTCCACTCTAGTACGCCGGCGCGTCTGGGGTCAACCTTACGGCAACGGGTGAAAATAGCGCTCACCCGCGCAGCTGCGGCAGAGGATTCGGCCGTCGCGCTTGACCACCCGACCGAAACTCACTCCTTCTCCGCATTCGCCGCACACCGCGCGCTGGCCCCGGTGCCCGGGGAGGTCTTCCGGTCCGAACTCAACGCGAACCCATTGGCGCGTGAATAACTCCTCGTCTGGAAACTCCCGATAGGCACGCGACAACGCTTCTTCCTTTTCCATGTCCGCAAACTGCGCCAGCGCCTTCCGGTAGCCGCTCTCTCGTGCCGCCAGCCGGAGGGCACGATTCGTTGCCACGTCCAGAAACGTCACCGCCATCTTGCCCAGATCTTTGTGCTTCAGCGTCCGATTGCCCAGCCGGCAGCCGGTCACCACCTGCACGGCATCCGGCAGGCAGCGATCGGTCTCAACAATCGCGAGCAGCGTGCGATCGGGCCGCGGGACCTCCTCGATTCCTAGCTCACGCAGCGCCCGCAAGATCATCCGAATGCCCAGCACAATCCCCGAGCGTGTCCGCCCATCTTTAGCTGCCAGCGCGATGTATTTCTCGAGGCTTTTCATCGCGAGCCCATCGTGAGCGCGCGCTCGGCGCGCTTCCAATCCTCCGGCCGGTTCACGTTCAGGAACAGAGTGGAACTCAGGCCGCGCACCTCCAACTCGCCCGATTCTATCGCATCCACCGGAAGCGAACCCAGTGCATCCACGACTCCGCCCTTCCGGCTCGCCAACGCGCGTCGCAGCACGGGCAGGCAACGGCGGTGGTAGGCTGCGGCCAGCGGCTCCCAGCCGCGCTTCGTGCGCGGAACGACCGCCCACTTGCGCGTTTTCCCTGCCCGTTCGCGCAGCAACTCGAGAAACCGTCCCTCCAGAAGCGGCAAGTCGCAAGCCAGAAAAATGTTCCAGTCATAGCCGGAAACGACCAGTCCCGTGCACAGTCCCGCCAACGGCCCGCCGCGTGGCCAGCAATCGGGAAGGACCTGTAGCCCGAATCTCGCGTAGCCTTCCTTGGGCCCTAACAGCGTCACTTCCTCTACGTGCGGCCGCAGCAGTTCAATCGTCCGCTCCAGCAGCGATCTTCCTCCTGCGCGCAAGAAAGCCTTGTTCCGTCCCATCCTCCGGCTCTGCCCGCCCACCAGAATGAACCCGCCCAGACCTCTCCGGCGCCCTCTGCTGTGCGCACTGGCGCTCCCGTGCATGGCGCAAGCTCTAGAAGCCCAGCCAGGTCTGCCAGTAGGCGAAATGGTGAAGTTCAGGCCCACGCGTCGCCCGCGCAAACGCGCCGGGGACAAACAGCGAGTAGCCGGCTTCGAATTGCACGTGCGCGTTGAGGGGAATCCGTGCCATCAAATCCAGTTCTTGCCCCAGGTCACGGCCCGAGCTCCCAGTGGGATCAAAGCCCAGCGTTTGTCCGCCCGCACTCGACCAGCGCCCCCGGCGGCTGGCCAGCAGGAACCGGTGGTAATCAACCTGCACCCGCACTTTCGGCCGCAGCTGCGCAGCCAGCGTGGCTCGAAAATCGTGCATGTTGCGCCAGCCCATCAGGTCGGCGTGCCCGTAGAAGTAGTGATTGGTGGGAAAGAGATTATGGAATTCGCCCGAGCGCCCGTCCGCCGGATTCTTGTCTCCCGTGGCAAAGTCATACTCGAAGCTGACCAAGGGGGAGAACTTCCTGTCGAATGTGTAGCCCACTTGTGCCGCCAGCGCCGCCGCCCGATGCCTGTCGTCGCCACGCTCACCGAATTGCCACGCCTGTTCAATGTCATAGCGGAAGCCCTTGGCTGGGGAACGGTACACCCGCCCGCCAACGGTGTAGATGCGTGTAAGGCGGAAGGCACCGGTCGGCAGCTCCCCTCGACCGCGCCCGCCGTCGTGCAGGTAGAATCCATAGAACTCGACGCGCTCTGGGCGTTGCGACGTGAACCTTGTGTAAACCCCGTACAAATCCTGATTGCCCACCCGATGCGGCGTGCCCCGCCGCACCTCCACCAAACGCGCGGCAAAGAGCTCCGTCGCCCAGCGATTCGACCAGTCAAGGGTCAAGCGCGCCCCATCAAACGTCCGGCCGACTGTGTCCCAGCCGAACGGCCCGACCAGGCGCTGGTTGCCAAAGAGAAGCTCCTGCCGCCCCGCCCGCAGCTTCACGCGCTCACGGGGGATCCAGTCCAGGTAGAACTGCCGCAGGTTCACATTGAACTGGTAGGTGACGGCGTCGCGCTCCGCGCCCCACAGATGCACATCCTGCAGCTGGAAAAAACCCTTCAGCGAGGAATACAGGCGAACGCCGACACCGATCCGCAGCTGCTGCCCCCAGAAGGCGTCGGAGTCGTCGGCGGGTTGGAAGTCGGCATTCTCGCGCCACTCCGGGCGCAGGCGCAGACTGCCGTGGATTTCCCAGCGCGAAGAGTTGGCGGTAGAACTATCGGTGGTCGGTGGCGGTACGCGCTCCTGGGCAAGAGCCGTGGCCGGAACCAGCAGGAGAAACGCGCTCAGGATCAGACTCGCTGAGCGGGCGCGAAGAACATTCATTGGTATTTCGCCAGCGTCGCCACCGCCAGCTTCACACCGTGTAAGAGAAGCCATAGGACACGGCAGCCTCATCACGTCTTCTTCATCGCTGCCAGCTTGGCCTCAAGAAAGTCCTCGTGGTCCTGCTCCTGCCGGGCCAGTTCCTGGTAGAGGCCGCGCAAGGGCGCATCGAGGGTAAGCAGAGCGAGCTCGGTGTAGAACTGCTTCGCCTGCCGCTCAGCCGCCAGCGCCACCTCCAGCGCCCAACGGCGGTCGGGCACCCCCGCCGGGAACGCCTCTGCCGCTTGCAGCTCGGGAACCTCAATCACATCTTCGACGTCGGCATCGGTGAGCGAGCAGGGTTGATTCTTGAAATACTGGTAGTAGAGTTCCTGGAGCCGACTGCCGTGGCCGAGCTCCTCATCCCCCATTTCCCGCAGGGTGGCGGCAATCTCCTGGCTCTCTTCGTCGCCCGCTTCCGCAAACTGTTGGGCGAACCGTTCATAGATGCGAGCGTTACGTTCTTCGATGAAGATGGCGACGTGCAAAGCTTCGTGGGCTTCGAGGTCAGCAAATTTGCGTTTCATGGTTCTTGTCTTTCCTTTCTCACGATCGTTGCGGCTGCAAGACCGCCCGCAGCCGATTCGCGATGGCTTCCGCATCCACACCGTGAATCCGCGCCGCCTGTTCCAGCGTGACGAACGGCGGGACGAAGCTGACTTCCTTCAGGTGGTGCAGGCCGGCACGGATCAGCTCCTCGCGCGCCACAGGAAAGTTCTCCAGCAGCCAGCGCAGGTGCGTCTTCGGGGTAATCTGTTCCGGCGTGTGCAGCACCTGCTGCCGGCGCCCCAGCGTCTTCCAGATCCCGAGACCGAACAGGCCTACGCCCGCTAACTCCATCACGCCTGAGGTCCCCATGACGAGATAGGCCCAGGGCGCGCTCGTCCCCGTAGCCAGTTGGAAGGTCACGCGCGTGGCGTTGCCAATCGCCAGCAGCCAAAAGGTCGCGCGCATCACCCCCGGTCGCCACAAATCGACTCCGGAAAACAGGGGCAGGAGGCGATATCCCAAGCCCACCATCAGCGTGCTGATGAAACCCACCGTGATCGCATGGCGCCAGGCACCGATGTAGATGTGCGCCGGATCAACGCCGCGCCACACCCGATAGAGGTCGCCCCCGAGCACCATCACAGTGGCAATCACAAACCACCCATAGGCCAATCGCACAAACCAGGGAAACGAAGTGTCCACACCGCGCACCTTCACGGAAGTGGCCGAAGGCTCAAGAACCCGCAGGGCCAGCAGATAGGTTGCCATACCGGAAACGGTAAGAACACCGGAGACGAGCGGCAGATTGAGGACGCGCGCCAGGACGCCGCTGTTGAAGAGCACGAACGCGGGCCACAGCAGCGCCTGCCGTGTTGGCCGCAGCCCGAGAAAAATGGGCAGCAGACGCAAGGAATAGCCCATGATCATGTTGGTGATGAAACCAAAAACCGCCAAGTAGAGGAACTTGCTGTTGGCGGGATCCGGGACAACGCTCGTGTGCTCGATCCAGAGCGGTACGACCAGGGCCAGGTTCCACGCTGCTACAGCCAGCAGCCAAGCCAGGCTGGCATAGATGAACTTTTCGAAGTTCTGCGGTGCCTGCCGGCCGCGCGCGAAGACAAAGCCGATGTCGGCGACGAACACGAGCACCGCCAGCAGTTCCAGAACCGCCGAGGCCAGCACCAGCCAGCCGAAGAGCGGTTCGGCCGCCAGCGGCTGGGCGATCGCGCGCAGCAAAATGCCCGCGAGCATCATCCAGAACACCGCCCAGCCTGGTCGCAACGACGCCATCCGCGCGTTCATGATTTTCGGCACGCTGAAGTAGGCTACTCCCATAATGAACAGGCCCACCCAGCCGTAGAGCTGGGCGTGCCCGTGCGCCTGCGTGCCAGCATAGTTGGGCGCGTCGAACGATTGCGCCAGCGCGATTCGGCCGAGGAGGTAAGCACCCCAGGCCGTCCCAAACGTGAGCGTGATCCCGATAGCCGCCCGAATGAAGGACTTGTAGAGCCGGGCAAGATTCTTCTCAAAGGCCAGCGCGGGTGTGACGGTATCGTGCAGCTCTCCGCGCGCCGCGCGCTCCAGCTCGGCGAGCAGTGAGCGAAGGTCCACGCGGTGCGCGGCCGCGAAGAACTCCAAGGGCTCGTCGGGTCCCAGCTCGCCCCCGCAGCCGCCCATCCCATGCGCCGCGAAGACGGCGCGGCAGCCCGGGTAGCGCGTGTTGATCTCGCGCACCGTCATGTTCGGTTGGATTCGCCGCTCCCCCGCATTTGGGTCGAAGACGGGAAGGGACTGCATGGAATCTGTACCTGCCTTTGTCAGCTGGCTGGAACACCCACCGGTGAACGGGGCTGGTAGGAACAGAAGGGTTCCTCGTCCAGGAAGTCACCTGTGGCAGCATAGGCCCGAGCGCGGCACCCCAAGCAGATGTTTCGGAACTCGCACAGCCCGCACTTGCCTTTGAGGTTCGACGTGTCCCGCAGGAGCTGGAAGACGGGCGAAGTCTCCCAGATTTCTGCGAAGCTCTGGGTCCGCAGGTCGCCGGCCTTCACTGGCAGGTACCCGCAAGGGTAAACCTCGCCTTTGTGCGAAATAAAGCAAACGCCAGACCCTGCCAGGCAGCCCCGGGTAACGGCGCTCATCTGCGGATGCCGAGTGCCCTGCGCGTGCATGTGCCGCGCCGAAGACCTGAGATGGGCACTGACAGTTCCGGGATGCATGACGTCCAGTTCCGCGCCGGCAGCCCGCGCCGCTTTCCGCTCCGCCACTTGGAGCTGTTTGCGCACGCGGAAGTAATGCGGCGCGCAGGTGGCTTTCAGTTCCAGCAAGCCTTCGCACTCGCGCTCGTAAAACCAGGTCAGCACTCGTTCGTACTCCTCGGCTGGCACCATCTGCTCGTCGGCAATGTTAACGCCACAGCCCACCGGCACGAGCAGAAAAGTATGCAGGGCGTCCACCCCCAATTGCAACGCGAGGTCGAGGAGTTGCGGCAATTGCTTGACATTGTGCTGCGTAATGGTGGTGTTGATCTGGGTCGAGAGGCCGACCTCTTGCACGGCCTTCAGCCCGCGTAGAGCCGCCTGGAACGAGCCCGGGACGCCGCGGAAGGCATCGTGGGTGGCCGCATCGGCGCCGTCAAAGCTGATCGCAACCCGGCGCATCCCTGCCTCCCGAATCTGCGCGGCGGTCTCCGGAGTAATGAGTGTTCCATTGGTGGCGAGGGCAACAATGAGTCCACGGGCAGCGGCCGCGCGCGCGATGGGGAAGACGTCGCGGCGAAAAAGAGGTTCGCCACCGCTCAGGATGAGGATGGGCTTGGCATAGGTGGAGACTTGCTCGACTACGTTCAGGGCTTGGGCAGTCGGCAGGTCGAGAGGGGAGGCAAGTTCCTGAGCGGTGGCGCGACAATGGAGGCAGCGCAGGTTGCACCCCGTTGTCAATTCCCAAAAAATCAAGCGCGGCTTTTCCACTGCGACCGTCATCGCCGCCGGCGGCTCCGGGCTCCGTGGGTTTTCTCTCTTGCTTCCATGCGCGCAGGTCGGCTCGCGACCCGCGGCCCGGCTGCCACCGTTTCTTCTTCCGGCTCGATCAGGTCGGCCAGCGTGAGATTCTCCACGGCCCGCCGCGCCGGTGCCCAGAGTCTTTCCCAGGTGCGGGAGAAGTCGTCGGCTCGCTGTTCCGGAATTGGCTCCGCCGTCGGCGGGCGGAAACTCTCCAGCACCTGCTGCACGAAAATCTGTTCAGGTCGCACCGCCAGGGTGAATCCACCCCCGGGACCCCGTTTGGAGTGGACCAGCCCCTGCCAGGTGAGCTGGTAAAGAATCTTGGCGAGGAAAGATTCCGGGATCCCTTGGCAGGTGGCAATGGCGTGAACAGACAGCGGATTCCGTGCGCGCGCCAGGCAGCACAGACTGCGCAGGACGTATTCGCTGCGTTTGGGAAAAGCAAACCAGGTCATGGCAATTCCCTCTTTTCAGGTCGGATTATTTGAATCAAGGTGGAAACCCGCGATGCCGGCGGTGACACAGCCTTGTGACCGGAGTCACACCAGCCCCGCGCCGGCTGTGTCAGGCTGCCAAGAGGAAGGAGGCGGTCATGGATTTGGCGCTTGCACTTGCCGTCGCAGCCGTCGTGGCTGCCTGGGTTGTATTCTTTCTGGCCGTCCGCCGCTGGGGGCCGGGCCGTGCCCACCGGCGGGTGAGCTGCCCGGCTCACAAGCTGTCGGCGAAGCTACTGGTGGAACAGCGGGAAGGTGACTTCGGAAGATTGTGCGTGACCGACGTTGTTGCTTGCTCGCTGGTTCCCCACGTGCCGCTCACTTGCGGCAAGGAATGCCTGGCCCGCTTCTGACCGGCCTGGAACCAGATGGATGGGGCCCTGTGAGCGCCCGCACGGGCGGCCCCACCGGGGCAACAACTCAGCCCACCGTCAGCGCCTGCAGGGCTTCCGGCTGGAGCAGAAACACGGATCCGCCCTTGACCCGGATCAGACGGCGCCGCTTCAGATCCGAGAGCAGCCGGCTGACGGTTTCGCGGGAAGCCCCGATGGCGGCGCCAATCTGCTCCTGCGTCATGTGAAAGGGCACGCGCAGCCCGTCCGGGGTGGGCTGCCCGTGCTGGTTCGCCCAGGCCAGCAAGAGCTGCGCCAATTTGGCCCGTGTGTTGGGGGCGAGTGCGAGCATGCGGGTCTGCTCCCATGCCTTGTGGAGTTCCATGCTCAGATGCTCGGCGACGCGCAACATCACTTCCGGATGTGCTCGCAGATACTGGAGAAACTCGGCGCGCGGAATGAAGTTGACTTGTGCCGGAGAGGTGATCTCTGCTGTCGCGGCGTAGGCTCCGTTCGCAATCACACTGCTCAACCCCAGAACCTCGCCGGCCTGCACGGGGCGCAGGGTGATGCTTTTCCCGTCCTTCGAGCTCGCGCTGAGCCGCGCTTCTCCTGAACAGACAATGAACAGCCCGCGCGGCGGCTCCCCTTCCACGAACAACACCGCACCGGCCGGGTAGAAGGCTACCTGGCGGATCGCGCTCAGTTCGCGCAAGGCAGGCTCGGAGAGCCGGCAAAACAACCCCTCTTCGCGCAGCACGCAGGTGAGGCAGCTCTCGATGACAGCCAGGCCGTACGGCGCTGGGGCTTTGGCAGCGTTTTTCATGACCCCGCCCAACAGTATACTCCAGAACGAGGGAGCCGCGCGGGCCTCCAGTGCTTCAGCCGCGGTGACGAAATGCCCAGTAGAGGATGCCGAGGAAGATCGAAAGCGTAGGGATGAGCAGTACAAAGATCCCGAAGTTCACTGCCTTCGCCGCCTCCGGCCCCGCCGCCGCCACTGAGGCCTTGCAGAGCGGGCAGCCCTGCGCCCAGGCCGGCAGCGCCATGCCCAGCAGCAGAAGGAGGATCAGGATTCTCTTCATCATGCGCACGGCCGCCACCTAGCGGAGCGCCGGTCCCAGCTCGTTTAGCCGCAGGCTGTCGGGAAAGAAGAAGATCAGGATGATGCAGATGGAAAACACCAGCGCCGGAATCAGGGTGAGAAACAGGCTGAAGCGTTCAAAGCGTAGGTGCATGAAGTAGGCCACGATCAGCCCGCCCTTGATGACCGAGAGGCCCATCAGCAGCACCAGCATCAGCGGCACCGGCAAGTGAAGGTAGGCCAGGTAGACCTCTACTCCGGTGAAGGCCAACAGCCATCCCCAGACCCACACGTAGAGGCGAGAGCCAGCCTGGGTATGTCCAGCGCTTGCAGTTCCACTCATAGGGTTTGGCTCCTCAAGCCATCCGCACCGATAGCAAGTAAATCAGCGGAAAGATAAACATCCAAACCAGGTCCACGAAGTGCCAGTAGAGCCCGCTGACTTCGACATCTTCAGACGAGAACTTCCGCCTGCCGAAGCCATAGGCAATCACGCCGAGATAGACCACGCCGATGGCCACGTGCAGCATGTGCAGCCCGGTCAGGCCAAAAAAGCTGCCGCCAAACAGAGGCGTGTTCGGCCAGTCGGCCCACGGGGTTTGCCAGGGCCGCAACCCTTCGTGAATCAGGTGGAGCCACTCGCGCAGGTGCAGGGCGATGAAGGCCGTGCCTCCGGCCATCGTTCCCAACAGCCACCCAACGGCGCGCCGGTGCTCCCCGCGATGCGCGGCCGAAACCGCCAGCACCATCGTCAGGCTGCTCGAGAGCAGGAAAAAAGTCATCAGCGTGGCGTAGATAATCGCCGGAGAGAACGGGAAGGGAGTCGGCCACTGCGGACTGGCCAGCCGCACGTAGCTATAGGCCACCAGCAACGCCGAGAACGTGAGCGCGTCCGAGATGACGAAGAGCCACATTCCGAACTTCTTCGAGCCAATCGCATAGGGAGCGAGTCCACCGCCCCAGCGCGATTCCCCGATTACTTGCGCGCGAGCGTCCGCCATAGTTCACCGTCCCAGAAAGAGAAGGAGCACGAGAAAGACCCACAGACCGTCCATGAAATGCCAGTAAATCGAACTGACCGTCACCGCCGTGAACGGGGTCGCGCGCACATAGGCCGAAGCGCTCCGCCCGCCCACCCAGAGCAGGGCTCCCAGGCCGCCCAGCAGGTGAATCCCGTGGGCAGCAGTCAGAAGGTAGAAGAAGGAGCTGCTGGGGTTGCTGGCAATGTAGACGCCTGCCGCGGCGAGCTCCTGCCAGGCGATGACTTGCCCGGCGAGGAAGCCGAGCCCGAGCCCCGTTGTGATCCTCCACCAGCGGCGAAAACCTGCGAGCTCGTTCCGCAGGAGTGCGCGCCGCGCTCGCTCGATCGTCAGGCTGCTCGCGAGCAGAACGGCTGTGTTCAGCCACAGAATCCGCGGGAAGCTGAACGCCACCCAGTCGCCCGAAAGTCCCTTGCGCACAACAAACGAGCTCGTCAGTCCCATGAAGAACATCAGGATGGCGGCCAGCGCGAGCCAGATGCCGGTGAAGTAGATGCGTTGGGGAATCAGGGGCGCTCCGCCGTCATCGCGGCCAAAGCCGGCGTCGCGCGGGCCGCCGCCCCCGCCCACTTCAATCAGCTCGAGTTCTTCCGTTGCTGCGTTGGCTGCCATCGGGACGTGTCCTAGTGTCTACTCGCCGGCTGGCCTGTATCCGGCGCAGTCTGCGGTGTGTAGTCTTCCGCCGCGCCCGGCACGCTGTACTCGTAGGGGCCCCGGTACACAGTCGGGAAGCGACCCTGGAAGTTGTCATGCGGCGGCGGTGACGGCACCGTCCATTCCAACGAGGTTGCCTTCCAGGGATTGATGTCCGAGGCTTTCTCGCCCTTCCACAAACCCCAGAAGAAATTGAACAGGAAGAGGAGTTGCGCAGCGCCAGTGATGAAGGCCGCAACCGTCATGAACGTGTGCACCGGGTCGAGTTGCGCCAGAAACTGCACTGCGGTGGTGTCCGCATAGCGCCGCGGATGGCCGAAGATGCCGATGAAGTGCATCGGCATGAAAATGGCATAGACGCCGATGAAGGTAATCCAGAAGTGAATTTTCCCGATGCGCTCGTTGAGGAACCGTCCGAACATCTTGGGAAACCAGAAATAGGTGGCGGCGAAGATGCCGAAGATGGCCGCGACGCCCATAATCATGTGGAAGTGGCCGACGACGAAGTAGGTGTCGTGCAGGGGGAGGTCAACGGTGGGCTGCGCCAGGAACAGGCCGGAGAGGCCGCCGGTGACGAACAGCGAAACAAAGCCGATGGCAAACAACATCGCCGTCGTCAACCGTATCTGCCCGCCCCAGAGCGTCCCAATCCAGTTGAAGGTCTTGATGGCCGACGGCACGCCGATCGACATCGTCAGCAGCGAAAAGGCTAGGGCGCTGTAGGGACTCATCCCGCTGACGAACATGTGATGGCCCCAGACCGAAAGGCCGAGCAGGGCGATGGCAAAGATGGCGTAGACCATGGCGCGATAGCCGAAGATGGGCTTGCGGGAAAACGTCGAAAGGATGTGGGAGGTCACGCCCATGCCGGGCAGGATGGCGATGTAAACCTCCGGATGGCCGAAGAACCAGAACAGGTGTTGCCAGAGCAGCGGGGAACCACCCTTGTGCGGGATTTGGGTGTCGGTGACCACCAATCCTGCCGGCACAAAGAAGCTCGTCCCCGCCGTCCGATCCAGTAACAGCAGGATGCCCGCCCCCAGCAGGACCGCGAAGCCGAGCAGCGCCAGGATCGCCGTCACGAACCACGCCCAGACCGTCAACGGCATCCGCATCAGCGACATCCCCTTCGTGCGGAGGTCGAGCGTGGTGGTGATGAAGTTCAGCGCGCCCATCAGCGAGGCGCCCGCGAAGAGCGCCAGGCTCAAGATCCACAGCGTCTGGCCCATTCCCAGGCCGGGCCCGGCGATGGGGCCGATGGCGCTGAGCGGCGTATAGGCCGTCCAGCCGCTGATCGGTGCGCCCCCGGCCACGCCCCCCGGGCCGCCAGCGACGAAGAACGCCGCGAGCATCACGATCAGGGCAGCAAAGGTCACCCAGAAGGACAGCATGTTCAGCCGGGGGAAAGCCATATCGGGCGCGCCGATTTGGATGGGGAGGAAATAGTTGCCAAAGCCGCTCTGCGGCGCCGTAGTCAGGACGAAGAACACCATGATTGTCCCGTGCATCGTCATCAGCGCCAGGTACTGCTCCGGGGTCATCTGGCCGAACCAGGGCAGGTCGATCGTGGGCGCAATCAGGTGCAACCGCATCAGCAACGAAAGGATGATCCCGATGAAAACGGAAACCAGCGCCAGCAGGTAATACTGGATGCCGATGATCTTGTGGTCGGTGCTGAAGATGTATTTCCGGATGAAGCCCTTGGGAGCTTCATGAACCACCGGATGGGCGTGGGCAGCCATCTAGGCACTCCTTTGCGGGCGTGGATTCATTCGGTTTCGGCTTGCTGGCGCAGCCAATTCTCGTACTCGTCGGGCGGCAGGACGAACAGATCGGAGCGCATGCGGTGGTGACCCAGGCCGCAGAGCTCCGCGCAGGCGATTTCATACTTTCCTGTCTTGGTGGCCGTGAAGTGCACGCGCACGGTCAACCCGGGCACCGTATCCTGCTTGAACCGCAGTTCGCGGACAAAAAAGCTGTGCGTAACGTCCTTGGCGCGTAGGATGAGTTCCACCTCGCGGTTCACCGGAATGGCGAGTTGCGGAACGACCAAGTCGTCTTGGGCGGCGGGGTCGCTTGTGTCCAGACCGAGGAAATTCCCTGCGCCGTCATTGATTAGCGCGGGGTCGGTGCGCCCGAAGACCCCGTCTGGGCCCGGGTAGCGGAAATTCCACTGGAACTGTTGCCCCACCACTTCGATCTGCAGCGCTCCGGGAGAGGCTCCCTGGAAGTGGAAGCGCGCCCAGGCGCGCTCGGCGGCAATGCCCAGGCCGAGAAACATGATGGCGGTGGCGGTCGTCCAGAGAATTTCGAGCTTGTTGTTGCCGTGCGAGTAGACAGCGCGGCGTCCGCGGTCCCGGTAGCGCACGATGGCGAAACCAAGACCGAGTTGGGCGAGGAAGAAGACGATCCCGGTGATGACCAGCGTGCGAACGAACTGCGCGTCTACGTCGGCTCCCAGCGGCGTGATCGCCTCGGGAAACCACCAGATCCGCTTAACGAAGATGTAGATGGTGGAGAAGGTGATGAGGATGAGAAGAAAAGCCAGGGCAGCCGCAGCCAACCCCGACCCCACACCCGCCTGCTTTGTCGTCATTGCCTCCACTCCGGGTCACAGTCCCTTGTGACCCGTGCCACAGGATGCTCAGGAACCTGCATTCGGGCCTTGCGATCCAATCGGATACGCTGAATCGGATAACCGTGTCAAAAAAGAGTTTTTTCTGTGCCTGGCCCGAACACTGCAAGCCTATCCGCTCGACCTGGGTTTGTCAATCCTGCTGCTCAGGCGTGTCGGGTGCGTCGAGGATAACGCTGCAGGAGCAGGTAGACACCGAAGGCGACGCCAAAGCCGACGAACCAGGCGTAGTCATAAAGCCAGCGCAACTCTTCTACCCCCAGCCCCACCAGCGCAGCTGCGGCGCCAGCAACAAAAGCCAGGATCGCGCGCAGATGAAACCCGCCCGTGAACTCGTAGAATCCCCCGCGCAGGTAGAGGTCATCCGGCAGGATGATTTTCTTCCGCACCACGTAGTAATCGGCAATCAGCACCCCGGCGATGGGCCCGAGAAAGCTCGAGTAGCCCACCAGCCACCCCTGCAGGTAGTTGGCGTAGGTGGCGAGCAGCGACCACGGCTGCAGCAGCAGTCCGAGCAAACAGGTCAGCACGCCGCCCATCTTAAAGCTGATGCGTCGAGGATAAAGATTGGAGAAATCGTTGGCCGGCGAGACGACGTTGGCCGCCACGTTGACGTTCAGCGTCGCCACCAGCAGCGCGGCCAGCGCCAGCAAAACAGCGGCGGGGTGCCCCAAGCGCGCCAACACGTCCACCGGATGCCAGAGCGCTTCACCATAGACCACTACGGTCGCAGAAGTCACCGCAATGCCGGTGAAGGCAAACAGCGTCATTGTTGTTGGCAGCCCCAGTGCTTGTCCGGCCACTTGTGTCCGCTGGCTGCGGGCAAAGCGGGTGAAGTCGGGGATGTTCAGCGCCACCGTGGCCCAGAACGCCACCACACCGGTGAGTGAGGGCACGAAGAAGCGGAAGAATTCGCCGAACGTCTCGAACCGGGAAGGCGCCGCCAGCATGGGGCCGAAGCCGCCGGCGCGCGTGTAGGCCCAGCCGAGCAGCACGAGTCCGACGGCAAGCAGGAACGGCGCGCTCACGCCCTGCAGGAAGCGAATGGTTTCTATCCCGCGCACGATGACGAGCACGTTCAGCAGCCAGAAAAAACCGAAACAGAGCGGCAGGCCGAGCCAGAAGTCTCCCCAGCCCGGCACGAGCACCGCAATCATCGCGTTGATGGCCTGACCGCCAATCCAGGTCTGGATGGCAAACCAGCCGCAAGCCACCAGCGCCCGCAGCAGGGCCGGGAGGTTTGCGCCCAGCACGCCAAAGCTCGCGCGGGCAAATACGGGGAAGGGAATCCCGTAGCGTGCGCCCGCGTGCGCGTTGAGCAGCAGCGGAATCAGCACGATGGCATTGCCCAGGAAAACCGTGAACACCGCCTGCTTCCAGTTCATCCCGCCGGCGATCAGGCTGCTCGCAAGCATGTAGGTGGCGATGTTGATGCTCATCGAGACCCAGAGCGCCAGGAAGTTGTAGGTGCCCCAGGTGCGGCGCTCGGGCGGCACGGGTGCCAGGTCAGGGTTGTAAAGCCAACTGGGAGCGGAAGGAGCAGGAATGGTTTGCGGCAGTCCCTGAGGCGAATTCACGCGCGCATTAATAGAGGTTGGATTCGCGCTTGCGCCCAGTATAGTCCACGTAGACGACTTTCAGTTCGGTGTAGAAGTCGATGGCGGTGGAGCCGGCTTCGCGCTCGCCGAGCCCCGTGGCCTTGATGCCCCCGAAGGGGATGTGCGCTTCGCCGCCGACCGTGGGCGAGTTGATGTGCACGATCCCGACTTCGCTCTGCTCCGCGAATTGGAAGATGCGGTTGGCGTCAGTCGTGAAAATCGAAGACGCGAGCCCGTAGCGGATGTTGTTCGCCACTTGAATCGCCTGCTCAAAGTTCTTCACGCGAATCACCGAGAGTACGGGGCCGAAGATCTCCTCCTGCGCGATGCGGGCGTTGGGTTGGACGTGATCAAACAGCGTCGGCGCAGTGAAATAGCCCCGGTCGTAGCTTCCCCCCCGCAGCACGTCGCCGCCGGCGAGCAGTTTGCCTTCCGACTTGCCGATCTCGAGATAGTGTTGGACCTTCTTGAACTGTTCTTCGTCCACCGACGGCCCCACTTGCACATCCGGGTCGGCGCCGTTGCCGACCTTCAGCCTGCGCGTACGCTCGAGCAGCATCTCCACAAACTTATCCGCAATTGGCTCGGTGACGATGACACGGCTCGTGGCCGTGCAGCGTTGACCCGTGGAGCCAAAGGCACCCATTACCGTGCTGTCGGCCGCCAGCTCTAGCTCGGCGTCTTCCAGCACGACCACCGGGTTCTTGCCCCCCATCTCGCACTGCACCTTCTTCATCCCGCGCGCCGCTTTGGCGTAGATGAGGCCGCCAACTTCGCACGAACCGGTGAAGGAAATCGCCCGCACCGCCGCATGTTCGACCAGCGCGTCGCCGGCCTCCTCGCCCGCGCCGAGCACCATATTGAAGACGCCGGCGGGGAAGCCTGCCTGCGCGAACATTTCCATGATCCGGCGCGAGGTGAAGGGCGTCAGCTCGGACGGCTTCCAGACGACGGTGTTCCCGCAGGCCAGCGCCGGCGCGATCTTCCAGATCGGCACCGCCACGGGAAAATTCCACGGGGTAATCAAGCCCACCACTCCCAGCGGCTGCCGGAGGGTGTAGGCAAAGTTCTTGGGCAGCTCGGAAGGCAGGGTTTCGCCGGTCAAGCGCCGCGCTTCCCCGGCGATGAACTCGACGATGTTGATGGCGCGCTGAATCTCGCCCCGCGATTCGCCGAGCGTCTTGCCTTCCTCTCGTGTGAGCAATCGCGCCAGCTCTTCTTTCTGCTCCTCCATAATCTGGGCTGCGCGGAAGAGATGCTTGCCGCGCACCGGCGCGGGAGTGTCTCGCCAGGCGGGGAACGCGCGCGCGGCCACGCTGACAGCCTGGTGGATTTCCTCGCGCGTGCTCAGCGGGGTGAATCCGAGCAAATCGTCGAGGTTGGCCGGATTCCGCCGCTCCAGCGTGCGGCCAGAATTCGATTCCACCCACTTGCCGTCGATATAGTTTGGGCAGAGGGTTGCCCGCCCCGTCTGCGTTACCGTCGCCATCACTGCCTCCTAAGATTTCAGTTCCGAGAATGACTTGTCGAGGATGCTGATAGCTTCATCCACATCGGCTTTGCTGATGTTGAGCGGTGGAGAGAGCCGCACCACGTTGCCGTAGAGGCCGCCCTTGCCGATGAGCAAGCCGTTTTCCTTCGCGCGATCCATGAGCTGCGCCAGGGCCTCGGCCGCGGGCTCCTTCGTCTTGCGGTCTTTGACCAGTTCTAGCCCCTGCATCAGCCCCTTGCCGCGCACGTCCGCGATGAGCGGATGCTTCTGCTGCAGTTCCTCCAGCTTCTGGCGGAAATACGCGCCTACCTTATCCGCGTTCTCGACCAGCTTTTCTTCTTCGATGACTTCGATGGTGGCGCGCGCCGCGGCGACACTCACGGGGTTCCCGCCGAAAGTCGAAATTGTCAGTCCCTGGAACGCATCCGCCACTTCCGGCCGGGCAATGGTTACGCCCAGCGGCATGCCGTTGGCGATGCCTTTGGCGCAGGTAATGATGTCGGGTTCCACCTCCCAATGCTCGATGCCGAACCAGTGCTTGCCGGTGCGCCCGAAGCCGGTTTGCACTTCGTCGGCAATGAAGAGGCCGCCGTAGTTCTTCACGATGGTGAACACAATCTTGAAGTACTCGGGCGGCGGTGTAATGAAGCCGCCCACGCCCTGGATGGGCTCCGCAATGAAGGCCGCAATCTGCCCGGAGGTGGTGGTCTGGATCACATTCTCGACGTCTTTGGCGCAGGCGACGCCGCAGTCGGGATAGTTCAATCCCAGAGGGCAGCGGTAGCAGTAGGGGCTCATCGCGTGCACCACGCCCACCGAAAGCACGCCGCTGCGCCGCCAGGGTGCCTGCGCCGTGAGCGATTTGGCGAGCAGCGAATGGCCGCTGTAGCCGTGCCGCAGGGCGACGATTTCGAAGCTGCCCGCCGCCATCCGCGCCACCAGCACGGCGGCTTCGTTCGCTTCCGTTCCGCTCGGCGTGAAGAAGCTCTTCTGGAGTTTGCCGGGAGTAATCTCGGCCAGCTTTTCCGCCAGGGCAACGATCTGTTCGTTCGGGTAGAGCGTGGAAGTGTGCAGGAAGCGGTCGGTCTGCTCGCGGATTCGCTCGGTGACCTTCGGGTGCGCGTGGCCCACGCTGATAGTCAGGATGCCGCCGAAGAAATCGAGGTAGCGCCGGCCCTCGCTGTCCCAGAGATACTGCGCGCGAGCGCGTTCAGCGACCAGAGGCTCGGTGTAGTAGTTCGCCACGCACGGAAAGATATATTCCTTGTGCTTGCGAGCGATTTCTTGGCGTGACGTTTCCGACAAGGCAGAATCCTTGCGGTTAGCGAAGGCATCATACCGCGCAACGCGGCAGGGTTCAAACCGGGAAACGAGGCGTCCCGACAGAAGGGGCAGCCCATCCCGGGCCTTCGGTTGCCCTTTGTTTGGTGCGAGGCTAGCATAGCCCTTCACTTGCGCCCACATGGGATCGCAGTCGCACATCCTCGCCGGAGACGTCGGAGCCACCAAGACCATCCTGGCCCTCTTCCGAGTGGAGAACGGCCAGCTTGCACAGACCGCAGAGCAGACTTTTTTCAGTCCGGAGTACGCCCGGGTCGAAGAAATTCTGCAGCGCTTCTGGCAACACCACGCGGTTCCGCTTGCCCACGTGTGCTTCGGGGTTGCCGGTCCCGTGGTCGGAGCGAAGGCGAAGCTGCCCAATCTCGCTTGGAAGGATGGTGTGGCAGCCGAGGCCGTAAGCCGCATCGTGGAGAATGTTCCCACAACTTTGCTGAATGACTTGGAGGCGACGGGTTATGGCTTGCGGTTGCTCTCCCCCGAGCAGTTCGTCGTGCTGAATCGCGGCCACGCCGCGGCCCAGGCCAATGCGGCCTTGATCGCGGCCGGCACGGGCCTCGGGGAGTCCATTCTTTTCTGGGACGGCCAGGAGCACCGGCCCCGTGCCTCCGAGGGTGGGCATTGCGATTTTGCCCCGCGCACGCTGCTCGAAGTCGAGTTTTTCCAGTACGCACTCGTGCACCTCGGCCACGTGAGTTATGACCGTGTGGTGTCGGGCAGCGGACTGCATCTGCTCTACCGTTTTCTTCGCGACACTGGACGCGGACAGGAACCCCCTGGGCTGGGAGAGAAGCTTGCAGGCGATGATCCGGCAGCCGTCATCGCGGAGGCCGCCTTGACACAGAAAGTCCCGTTGTGCCAGCAGGCACTCCAGATGTTTGTCAGCATCTACGGGGCCGAGGCTGGCAATCTGGCCTTGAAAGCGCTGGCTCGCGCGGGGCTCTACGTGGGCGGTGGCATTGCCCCCAAGATCTTGCCGGTGTTGACCGGAGGCGAATTCATGCGCGCCTTCACCGACAAAGGACGCATGGCATCGCTGCTGGCCGAGATTCCGGTTCAGGTCGTGCTGGAGCCGCGGACGGCTCTGCTTGGAGCCGCTTATTTCGCCGCCCGGCAGGCGGGGTGGCGCGTGAATGCAGAAGGGGTGGGTCGGGCCAGATGAAAACTGATCCTTTCGATCTGCCGGGCCAACGCGCACGCCTCGGTCGCTATCGCGCCGGTGCCGGCCAGGCACTCGTGCGCCTGAAGCAGCAGGACTTTGTTCGGCGGCTGTGGGAACGCGATGCCAGCCTGTGGTCGTCCGACCCGGCCGTGCAGGGAAAGATCCGCAATCGGCTGGGCTGGCTCTTCGCTCCGGAAAATTTCCAGCGCGAGCGCAGTCGAATTCAGGAGTTCGTGCAGGGCGTGCAACAAGCAGGATTTACCCACGCCATCTTGCTGGGCATGGGGGGCAGCTCGATGTGCCCGGAAGTGTGCCGGACGACCTTCGGGGTGGCGCCGGGCTTTCTCGACCTGCGCGTTCTGGATACGACCGACCCGCCCACCATCCAGGCCTGCGAGCAAGCCGTCGCTCTGGCGCGCACGCTCTTCATCGTTTCGAGTAAGTCCGGCACGACGACGGAGACCATTTCCCTTTACAAGTATTTCTACGAGCGCGTGCGCGCAGTGAAGGGCGAGGCTGCGGGCGAGAACTTCGTCGCCATTACCGATGCAGGCACACCCCTGGCACAGCAAGCGGCCGAGCGAGGATTCCGCGACTCCTTTCTGAATCCCGCCGACATTGGCGGCCGCTTCTCCGCGCTTTCCTTTTTTGGCTTGGTGCCCGCGGCACTCATTGGGATGGACGTGTCGGCCTTCCTCTCGCGGGCGCAGGAGATGGCGCGCGCCTGCGGTGCCGCAAAGCCGATTGAAGAGAATCCGGCAGTGGTGCTGGGGACGATTCTCGGCGCTCTCTACGCGCAAGGACGCGACAAGCTGACGTTTGTGCTCGATTCGGCTCTCGCCTCTTTCGGTTATTGGGTCGAGCAACTCATCGCCGAGAACCTGGGCAAGCTCGGCAAGGGGATCGTACCGGTGGAAGGTGAGCTGCTCGGTTCTCCTCGCGTGTACGCGCCTGACCGCGTCTTCGTCTCGCTCTTCCTGTCCAGGCGGCGTGTGCCGGCACGCCTGAATCAACTGGAAAGGGCCGGCCATCCCCTGATCCAGATCACGCTGCGCGACAAACTCGACCTGGCGGCGGAGTTCTTCCGCTGGGAAGTTGCCTCCGCGGTTGCGGGCGCGTTGATGCAGATCAATCCCTTTGACGAGCCGAACGTGCAGGAGAGCAAGGACAACACCGACCGCCTCCTGCGCGAGTATCGCAGCTCGGGCCGCTTGCCCGAGCCGCCGGTGTTGCTGGCAGAGAGACACCTGCGGGCGTCTGCCCCTGTGGGATTGGAGCCAAAGCTTCGTGCCTCATCCGGGCGGGACGGGCTGGCCGCGCTCCTCCGCAAGTTTCTCTCGTTGGCGAAAGCGGGCGACTACATCGGTCTGATGGCGTACATGGAAGCCAATCCGCGCACGCGCCGGTCCCTGCAAGCCCTGCGACTCGCACTGCGCGATCGCCTCCATCGTGCTGTGACGCTGGGCTACGGCCCGCGCTTTCTCCATTCCACGGGTCAACTTCACAAAGGCGGGCCGAACAACGGACTCTATTTCCAGCTCGTGGCGACGGAAAACGTCGACTTGCCGGTGCCCGGTGAGCCCTATACGTTCAGCATCCTAAAACAAGCGCAGGCCTTGGGCGATTTCGCCGCGCTGGGTGCCAAGCAGCGCCGGATCCTCCGCCTCCATCTGGGCGACGACATTACGGCAGGATTCAAGCAACTGGCCGCGGCGCTGACGCAAGCCGCGGCGGGAGCAAAGCGGCGACCGCCAAAACCATTGAGGAAACACAGGAAGAAGTAGAAGGTAGCGCGCCCGGCAGGACTCGAACCTGCAACCGTCGGATTAGAAATCCGAGGCTCTATCCAATTGAGCTACGGGCGCACACGGAGAATCATAACATCTCCCACCGGTTCGTGCCGGCTTGCTCCTCCCGGGCGTCACGCTTCCCTCAAATCGGAGGTGCAATGCGGGCAGCGCAGCGCGCGCAGGGGAATCGTGGACACACAATAGGGGCAGGTCTTGGTGGCGGGCGGGGCGGGGGCAGGGGCGGCGGCCCGTTGGAGCCGATTCACCTGCCGAATCAGCACGAAGATCGCGAAGGCAACGATAAGGAAGTTGATGACCTGGTTCAGGAAAACGCCGTAGTTGAGGGTGGCGGCTCCGGCGGCTTTGGCAGCAGCCAGGGTGTCAAACTCCTTCTCGGTTAGATTCACAAACAGGTTCGAGAAATCCACTTTTCCCAGGAGCAAGCCGATGGGCGGCATCAGGATGTCCTCCACGAGCGAGCCGACGATTTTTCCGAAAGCTGCACCCAGGATGATCCCGACGGCCATGTCGAGCACATTGCCGCGCATAGCAAATTCTTTGAATTCCTTGAGCATTTTCGCACCTCCGCGCAGTCCAACCCGCGCCCGGGGGCGTATTCTAGCAAGGGGGAAGCAACCCCCGGAGGCAAATCGGGTTGTCATTAGGGCTTGACGCGCGCGCCGAGGGGGACTACAGTCGGCGTCCGCCTTGGTGGGGGTTCAACTGACGCGATGAGCTACGAACGAGTCCGCACACGATGGGAAAAAGGGCAGGCTGTCATCCTCGATGGAGCCATGGGAAGCGAGCTGGTGCGGCGCGGGGTGCGCTGGCGCAAGCAGGGTCTGCTGACCGATGCTGATCGCGTCCAGCAATTGCATGAGGAGTATCTGGCGGCGGGCGCCGATGTTATCCGTACCAACACGTTTCAGCTCAACCCGCGACTCTACCTGAACGTCTTCCGCAATCGCGAGCATATGCGACACATCGGCGCGCCGGGATTGGAAGACCTCGCGCCCAAGCTTCTGCGCAAGAGCGTGGCCGTGGCACGGGCCGCACGCGCGAAGGCAGGAAAGGAAGGTCAGGTTGCCATTGCGGGCGTGCTCTCGCCGCTCGAGCATTGTTTCCGTCCTGATCTCGCGCCGCCCGCTGACGTGGCCCGTCGCGAACAGGAAGCATTGGCTCGGGTCTTTGCGGAGGAGAAGGTTGATTTCCTGCTGCTCGAGAGTATGAACACGATCAGCGAAGCCAAGGCAGCGCTGGCCGCAGGCCGGAGCGTGGGTCTGCCGGTCTGGGTCAGCTTTGTGCTCGGGCCCGAGGGGGAGCTGCTGAGCCGTGAGCCGTTGGCGCAAGCGGTAGCGGAGATGGAGAAGGGCGGGGCGGAAGCGGTGCTCGTGAACTGTGCGCCACCGGAAGACGTGACGCGCGCTCTGGGTACGCTGAAGAAGGCTACCCGACGACCGGTGGGAGGTTTCGCCATGATCGGGCGGTTTTCGCCGCCGAGTTGGAAGTTCGATTTCTTCCCGCAGTTCATCGAAACCGAAACGTGGCCGCCGGAGCGCTATGTGAACGAAGCGCGGCGCTGGCGTGAGGCCGGAGCGACGATCCTGGGCGGCTGCTGCGGGACGCAACCCGCACACATTGCCGCCCTGCGGGCCGGGCTGGGGAACGGGAGGTAGGGGGCGATGAGTTACGCACCCATCGGGGAGAAACTGAAGGCGGGCCAGACCGTCATTCTCGACGGCGCCATCGGGACCGAGATTCTCCGCCGCAACGTCACCTGGGCCGACCACCAGGTGGCGAACCAGCCGGATGTCATCCGCGGCATTCATGAGGACTACATCCGCGTTGGCGCCGACGTAATTACGACGAACAGCTTCCAGCTCTGCCGCCGCGCTCTCTTCAACCATTTTCGCGACGACGCGCACCGTCGCCACATCGGCGCGCGCGACCTCGACACCCGCGCCGACACGATGCTGGCGGCCTCCGTCCATCTGGCGCAGGAGGCGCGCGAGCGCGTCAAGGCCAAGCGGCCGGTGGCGATTGCGGCCTCGCTCACCACGCTCGAGTGGTGCTTCCGGCCGGACCTGGCGCCCTCGGCGGAGCAGGCGCGGCGCGAGTATGAGGAGATTTTCCAAGTGGTGAAGGATGCGGGCGCGGACCTGGTGCTGGTGGAAACGGTCAACAGTATCGCCGAGGCGCGGGTAGCACTGGAAGTGGCGCGCCGCCTGCAGCTGCCCTGCTGGATCGGTTTCGTCTGCGATGAACGCGGTCGGCTGTTCACGGGGGAGACGCTGGAGCAGGCGGTCGCCGCACTGGAGCCGCTCGGACCGGATGCCCTCCTGCTCAACTGCGCGCCCCCGGATGACATCACGGCAGGAATGAAACAACTCAAGCCCTACGCCCACGTTCCCATTGGCGCCTACGCGCACATTGGCCGCTTCGACCCGCCGGAGTGGCTGTTCACCGACGAGTACCCGCCGGCGCGTTACCGCGAGGTCGCGGCCGAGTGGAAGCGGATGGGCGCGCGTATCCTGGGCGGCTGCTGCGGCACCACGCCCGACCACATCGCGGCTTTAGCCGATCTGCGCTAGCCCGCATGAAATGAGCCGCGCCTCGTCCGCGCCTCCCTCCGCACCGTCTCCCACCATCGGCCTGCACAAAGTCGGCTTGCTCCCTCTGGTCTTTCTTTTCTACGCCTACACGACCGGCGGGCCGTTCGGGTTCGAAGAGATGTTTTCCCGTTCGGGCCCGGGCATGGCGCTGCTCTTTCTGATTTTTGTCCCGCTCCTGTGGAGCGTTCCGATGTCGCTGGCGTCGGCAGAACTGAACAGCATCCTGCCGGTTGAAGGAGGCTTCTATCGTTGGGTACGCGCTGCGTTCGGCGAGTTCTGGGGATTCCAGGCGGGCTGGTGGAACTGGACGGGGACGTTTCTCTTGAACGCGTCCTACGGGGTGCTGTTTGCCGACTACGTGGCGGGGTACGTGCCGGGGTTGGAGGGCATCTGGCGGTGGCTCTGCGGAGTGGCCTTTCTGTGGCTGCTCGCCTACGCCAACATCCGCGGCATCCAGGTGGCGGGTTGGATTGCGGTTGTGCTCCAACTCGCTATTCTGATTCCGGTCGCGTGGCTGTGTGTGGCGGCGCTGCTCAAGTGGCAGCAAAGTCCCTTTGCGCCGTTGGTGCCGCCCGGGAAGGAGTTCGTGAGCGTGTTTGGCGCGGGCTTGGCGCTGGCGATGTGGAACTACGCGGGCTACGAGCAGCTTTCGAGCGTGGCGGAAGAAGTGAAGAACCCGCAACGAACCTACGTGCAGGCGTTGGCGTTGATGACGCCGATGGCGGTGCTCACCTACGTGCTGCCCTGCGGGCTGGCGCTGGCGGCGCTGGGGAACTGGTCGGAGTGGAAGACGGGTTATCTGGTGCCGGCGGCGCGGGCGATTGGCGGGGAGGCGCTGGGCGCGGGACTCTTGGTAGCCTCGATTGTGTCGGTGGCCTCACTCTCCAACAGCACCATTCTCTCCACTACGCGCCTGCCCTTCGCGATGGCGCAGGACGGCTACCTGCCGCGCTGGCTGGCGGCGATTCATCCGCGCTACGGCACGCCCGTGCGCGCGATTGTTCTTTCGACCGTTGTCTATTCGCTGCTGGCGGCCACGAACGTCGTGAACCTGGTCGCCGTCTATATCTGGGCGCGCATCGCCACCTCGTTGCTGACGCTGTTTTCGGCCGCGCAGATGCGCCGCAAGTGGCCGGAGGCAGAGCGCGGGTTTCTGATTCCCGGGGGACGGTTGGGAATTCTTTACGTGACGCTCTTTCCCGCAGTCCTGTGCGGCGTGGCGCTCTACTACAGCGATCCGGTTGCGGTCCGCTATGGCCCGTGGCTGTTGGCTGCTGGCCCGGCGGTCTATGTGGTGGCGCGTGCCTTCCGGCGCGAACCGGCTAGCTCGCCACCTTCTGCGTGATAGTCTTCGCTTGCAAGAAGAGAAGGAGGTAGTCCTTCCCGCCGGTCTTCGAGTCCGTCCCGGACATGTTGAATCCGCCGAACGGATGCGCGCCCACGAGCGCGCCCGTGCACTTGCGGTTCAGGTAGAGGTTGCCGACGTGGAAGGTCTCGGCCGCCTGGTCGAGTTTGGCCTGGTTGCGGGAATAGACAGAGCCGGTCAGGCCGTACTCGCTGTCGTTGGCGATTTCGAGTGCGTGGTCAAAGTTTCTCGCCTTGATGACTGCGAGCACAGGCCCGAAAATTTCTTCCTGCGCGATGCGCGCCTTCGGGTCAACGTCGGCGATGACCGTAGGCTGGAGGAAGTAGCCGTCGCCGCCCGCAGGCCCGCCGCCCGCGACCAGCCGCCCTTCCTGCTTGCCGATTTCGATGTAGTCGAGAATGGACTTCATCGCCGCCTTGTTGATCACCGGACCCATGAAGTTGTCGGGATCTTCGCAGGGGCCGACCTTGAGAGTCTTGACCTTCTCCACCAGCTTCGCCAGGAAGCTGTCGTAGACCTTTTCCGTGACGATGGCGCGCGAGCAGGCCGAGCACTTCTGTCCCTGATAGCCGAAGGCCGACGCGATGACGCCCTGCACGGCCGCGTCGAGGTCGGCTTCGTCGTCCACCACGATCGCGTCCTTGCCGCCCATCTCCAGCACCGTGCGCTTGATCCAGATTTGTCCGGGCTGCGTGCGCCCCGCATGCTCGCTGATGCGCAGGCCAGCGTCTTTCGAGCCGGTGAAGGCGATGTAGCGCGTCTTGGGATGCGTCACCAACGCCTCGCCCGCGCTCCCGCCCGGCCCGGTGAAGAAATTCACCACGCCCTCGGGCACGCCGGCTTCTTGGAGAATCTCGACGAACTTCGCCGCCACCGCCGGCGAGTCGCTCGAAGGCTTCAGCACTACGGTGTTGCCGGTGACGATGGAGGCGAGCGTCAGCCCGGCCATAATCGCGCAGGGAAAATTCCACGGCGGAATCACCACGCCCACGCCCAGCGGGATGTAGGCCAGATAATTTCGCTCGCCGGCAATCGGCGTCAGGGGTTGCGGCTTGGCCAGCCGCAGCATCTCGCGGCCGTAGAACTCGCAGAAGTCAATCGTCTCGGCAACATCGGCGTCGGCTTCTGGCCAGGTCTTGCCCACTTCGTAGACCACCCAGGCGTTCATCTCGAACCGGCGCTGGCGCAGGATGTCGCCCGCGCGGAACAAGCATTCCACGCGCTGCTCGGCTGGCACCCGCCGCCAACTCGCGAACGCGCGGTTCGCTTCCTCAACCGCGTGATGGGCAAGCTCAGGGGTTCCTTTCTGGAACACGCCCACCACCTGGTCGGGATGGGAGGGATTGATCGAGCGGATCTTTTCCTCGGTCTGGAATGTCTTTCCCGCGATGATGATGGGATACTCGCGTCCGAACTCGCTCTTTACTTTGGCCAGCGCCGCTTCCATCGCCTTCCGGTTTTCCGGCTTAGAAAAATCCGTGAACGGCTCGTTGACGAATTCTCCCCGCTCGAGCTTCACCGCTGTGGTTGCCATCTGCATTCCCCTCCTTCGGCCGGACCTCCATTCTACTGTCCCCCTTCCCCTCTCACAACCCCAAAACTGCGCCCGCTTCCGGCAGCGCAGTTGGACGCATCATGGGGATGGAAGCCCTCTGATCGCGCATGATCGCGTCGGGCCCAGTCGCACCGCCGCGCCTCAATTTCGCGTCTGTCTCGCCTACTGTGCCCTGTGGCTCGGTCCGGCGCCAAGCCGAGAGCTCCGGCCTGGGAGAAAACCTTGGGCACGCACACGTCACACCTCCAGCGCGCTCTCCGAATACCGCGCCCTGCCCATGCTGTCCACCGACGGTGCGGATCGTACGGACAATCCGGACGGTACGGTTTTTGCCGACGAGTTCCATTTTGGGAACCCCCCAACCCCGTCGCGCTCGGCTCCCCTTTGCGGGCACAGGCGTCTCGCCTGTGCCCGCTACGGAAGCGTCCTACACCCGCATTCTCCCTTCTTATTCCGAGCGCAGCGATTGGGAGGAATCCGCTTATCCCTCTTGGCAGGTACGAGCCACCAGTTACCAGTTACAGGACTTGCTTCTCTCGAGTACACTTGCCCCGCGCATTCCGCAGAATGCGCGGGAAGTCGGGGGCAATGGCCGAGTACTGGGACGCGGTCATCATCGGCGGAGGCCATAACGGCCTGCTCACCGCCGCCTATCTCGCCCGCGCCGGCCTGCGCGTACTCGTGCTGGAGCGCCGACCGGTGCTCGGCGGCGCCAGTTGCACCGAAGCCCTCTGGCCCGGCTACAGAGTCTCTACCGCCGCCTACTCCTGCAGCCTCCTGCAAGAGCGCGTCATCCGCGAGCTTGACCTCCGCCGCTACGGCTACCGCATCTATCCCCGCGACCCCACCTTCTTCCGCCCCCACCCCGACGGCAGCTACTTCCTGCTCTGGCAGGACATGAAGAAGAGTTGCGCGGAGATTGCCCGCTACTCGCCCAACGACGCCGACGCCTACCCGCTCTTCGAAGACCACCTCGAGCGGCTCGCGCGCCTGGTGGAGAAGCTCCTCTTCGTTACCCCGCCCGACCTGGCCCGCGCCAGCCTGGCCGATCTTCTGCGGCTCGGCCGCCTGGGCTGGGACTGGTGGCGCATGGAGCCTGCCGCGCGCGTCGGCGAGCTGAAAATCTTCTCCCAGAGCGCCGCTGAGTTCCTCGACGAATGGTTCGAATCCGACCAGCTCAAAGTCACCCTCGCCACCAACGCCATCACCGGCACGTTCGCCGGACCGCGCTCGCCCGGCACCGCCTACATCCTGCTCCACCACGTGATGGGCAAGGTGAACGGCCACCGCGGCCTCTGGGGCTACGTCCGGGGCGGGATGGGCATGGTCGCCGAGGCCATCGCCGCCTCCGCCCGCGCCGCCAATGCCTCTATCCGCACCAACGCCGAAGTTGACCGCATCCTCATCCGCGACGCCCGCGCCGAAGGCGTCCTCCTGCGCAACGGCGCCGAAATCCACGCCCGCGTCATCGTCTCCAACGCCGACCCCAAACGCACGTTTCTCGGGCTGGTCGGGGAGAAGGAACTGGAGCCGGAATTCGTCCGCCAGGTGCGCAACATCCAGATGCAGGGCTGCGTGCTCAAGATCAACCTGGCGCTCGATGCGCTGCCCGAGTTCAAAGCCGCTCCGGAGATTCGCGGCGGAGTCCACAGGGCGCTGATTCACATCTGCCCCTCAACCGATTACCTCGAGCGCGCCTTTGACGACGCCAAGTACGGCCGGCCGTCCGCGCAACCGTTCCTTGAAATCAGCATCCCGACCGCCTACGACGACACGCTCGCCCCGCCCGGCAAGCACGTGATGGGCATCTTCCTCCAGTACGCCCCCTACGACCTGAAACCGTCGCCGGAGGGAGGCAAGGCGGGTCAGGGCTTTTCGGAGCGGAGCGGAGATCCCGCGTTCTCTGCGGGAAGCCCTGACATGCAGGAGTCAGAAAAAATAGGGCCTTCAGGCCCTGAGGTGGAATCCGCCCGCGATAGCGACCTTTCCGGCGCAGGAGGCTGGCCAGTCATCAAAGACTCCTATGCCGACTCAGTAATGGATTTGATCGAAGACTACGCCCCCGGCTTCAAGAGCCGCATCCTCCACCGCCAGGTGCTGTCGCCGCTCGACCTCGAAGAAACCTTCGGCCTGACTGGCGGGCACATCTTCCACGGCGAAATGCTCCCGCACCAGCTCTTCGCCCTGCGCCCCGTCCCCGGCTGGGCCGCCTACCGCACCCCCATTCGCAACCTCTATCTATGCGGCGCCGGAACCCATCCCGGCGGCGGCGTCATGGGCGCCCCGGGCGCCAACGCCGCCCGCGCCATCCTCCACTCCCTCCGCCGCTCTCTCCCCAAGTAGTGGCCTTCCTCGGATGGTGGCACCGGCTTGCCCCGAGCGAAATCGAGGGGCGTCCCGCCGGTGTTCCCGCTGCCTGGTCCCACTCTGTCATCCTGAGCGCAGCGAAGGATCTGCTTGTCGGTAGCGGCAACGAAAAGTCTGCCTTCGTCGCTGGCCTGTCTAAGAACCGGGGTAGGGCAGGGGCTCGACCCCTGCCGCGGCAAGGCCTCCGTCGAGTTCGCTTAGGACAAGCAGATTTTTCGCTCCGCTCAGCAATGACAGGCTGCAAGCACCCAGCGGCAGAAGCCGCTGGGCTGAACGCACCGAATCTCGCCGCGCGTTCCCGTTCAGCCCACGGGCTTCCGCCCGTGGGAGCCTCAGTTGCCGCTGGACTCGGCCAGGCGGTTGTATTTCTTCAGGGCGGCGCGGAGGCGGTCGTGGGGCAGAGCAATGACGCGGCGGTTGTTCACGCCCGTCATCGTCTCGGCCGCGACCAGCGCGTTGACAATCGCCTCCTCGGTCGCCTCCACCGTCGCCGCAAAGAGCGGATTCATCCGGTCGTTCGGCACCATCGTGAGCTGAACGTTGCGACTCGGCTCTGCGGCGCCGGGATTCGCGGTTGAGAAGGCGATGAAAATGTCCCCTGAGCCGTTCCCCGCGATGCTGCCGTTGCGCGCCAGCCCCAGCGCCGCCCTACGGGCCAACCGCTTCAACTGGTGCGGCAGCAGCGGCGCATCCGTTGCCACGACAATAATGATGGAGCCGTCGTCGCCTCTGTAGGCCGGATTCTCCGGAATCTCCCGCCCCACCGGCACGCCCGCAATGCGCAATTGTCCCCGCAGGCCGTAGTTGCACTGCACCAGCACGCCGACCGTATACCCCCCTGCGCGGTCGTCGAGCTTCCGCGACGCCGTCCCGATGCCGCCCTTGAACTCGTGGCAGATCATCCCCGTGCCGCCGCCGACGTTGCCCTCGGCCACCGGGCCGCCCGCGGCCTTCTCCAGCGCCTCGAAGGCGTGCTGCTCCTTGACGTGGAAGCCGTTGATGTCGTTGAGCCAGCCGTCCCAGGTCTCGGCCACCACCGGCAGCGACCAGGGCTGATTCCCCTGGCCACGCTTGACCCGCCAGGCGACCGCAGCGTCGCGCACGATGCCGACGCTGTGGGTGTTGGTGATCAGCACCGGCCCTTCCAGAAACCCTGACTCCTCGACCCAGGTCGTGCCGGTCATCTCGCCGTTGCCGTTGAGCGAGAACCAGCCGGCAAAGACCGGGTCGTTCGAGTTTTTGCCGCGCGGCAGGATGGCGGTGACGCCCGTGCGGACGGGGCCGACGCCGACCTTGAGTTCGCCTTCGCCCGCGATGAGGGTGCTGTGGCCGACTTCGACCCCGGCCACGTCGGTAATGGCGTTGAGCGGGCCCGGCGTCCCGTCAAACGGCACGCCCAGCTCCCGCGCCCGCGGCTTCTTCTGCGCCAGGCACACCCCCGGCGTAACAATCAATGCCAGCAACGCAGCGCACAGCTTCCGCATGGTCTTATTCCTCCCCCTCTTTGGCGGGTACGGGCTTCAGCCCGTACGTATCCGACCCCCAACAACAAGGGGCTTTAGCCCCTGAGGGACTCGCTCTAATCCCTCTCTATCCGGCTACCGTGGTCGTGTCTTTTCCAGTTCGCTTCTCGCCCGCACGAGCAGAGACGCGTTGCGGGCGAGTGCGGATTCCAGGATCCGCACCTGCGCGGCGGCGGCCGGCCAATCGCCGCGCTCGACCGCTTCCGTCAGTCCGGGCAGCTCGAGGTGCCCATAGGTATAGCGCGTGCCGTAGAGCACGTGCTTGAACCACGGCCGGCCGGGCAGGCCGTCGGGGTTGAGCCAGTTGCGCTCGACCGCGATGAGGTGGCGGTTGAGGCGCTGGCGGAGAGCGGGGTCGAGCGGCCCGGCGGCGAGCGCCTTCTCCACTGCGCGGTGCAGGTTCTCGCCCGCGCGGCGGAATTCGGCCACGCGGCCGAGCAGCGGCTTCAAGTCGAGATTCCGACGCACCTCTGTGCGGCGGTTGATTTCTTCGACGAAGCGGCGGATGGTTTCGCCGTAGAAGGCGAAGTCGTAGGGGAGGACCTCGGCCTCGGCCAGCCGCAGCGCCAGCAGGCCCCAGAGTTGGGTGAGCAGGCGGTGGGTGCGATAGCCCGGGTCGCCGAACTGATTCATCCAGAAAAAATTGTCGTACATCGAATGGTAGACGCCGTAGGGGCCGTCGAAGCCGAGCAGGATGGCCGGGACGCCGAGATGATTCAGGAAGACGGTGTGGTCGGAGCCGCTGCCGATGCGGGTGTTGACGAGAGCAGCCTCGGCGGGCTTCTTGCCTTGGCGCGCGCGGGCGACGCTCTCCTTCCAGGCTTCATAGAGAGTTTTTCCGGAGGGGGCGGCAAGTCCGCGGCTGATCTCGACCAGCAGCGGCGCGAGCGAAGGCACGGCGGCGGGGTCGAAGTCGGGGCCGGAAACGCCCGGGTCAACGTTGATGTAGGCGACGGCTTTCTGCCGGAGCTCGTCGGCGAATTGCTCGCCCCACTCCGTCGAGGCGGTCAGGGCGACCTCCTCCCCGTCCCAACTGCAGACCACGAGTGTTCTTTTCGGGCGCCAGCCCGTTTGCTTCAGTTCGCCCAATGCCCGCGTCAACTCCATCATCGCCGCCGAGCCGCTGGCCGCATCCACCCCGCCGAACTCCCAGGCGTCGCGGTGGTTGCCCATCACGATCCACTCGTCGGGGAACTCGCTGCCGCCGAGGCGCGCCTCGACGACGTAGTTCGGCCGCACGCTCGTGTCCATGTCCACTTTCAAGTGCACGCGCACCCGCTCGCCGCCCAGCCGGTACTTCAACGGCAGCCCGCCCTGCCATTCCTTGGGCGCCTCCGGCCCGTCCAGGTTTTCGAGCAGCGGCTTGGCATCGCGCCACGACAGCGGCACCGCGAGGATCTTCGGCACCGAGCGCGCCTCTTCGATCGGGATGCGCTGCGCGCCTTCCACCGATGCCCAGCCCGGCGTCAGCGGATCGCCCGGCACGATGAAGTCATAGGTGATGGCGCCGCGTTGGATGTGGCTTTCCGGCCCCCAGGGCCCGTCGGGGAAAACCTTGCCTTTGACGTAGCCGTCCTCGGCGGGGTCCGAATAGATAATGATGCCGGCCGCGCCCTCGCGTTCTGCCGTCAGCGCCTTGAAGCCGCGATAGCTGTAGGGCACCGAGTAGCGCACAATCACAATCTTCCCGCGCACGTCAATCCCGTGCTGGCGCAGCAGCGCGTAATCTTCGGGATTCCCGCTATGCGCGTAGACGAGCGGGGCCGTGACTTCTCCCGAGGCGGAAAAACCCAGATAGCCGCGGCTCACGCGGGGATTGGAAGTATCGGGATCCACTTCGTAAGAATCCTCGCGCAAGCTCGCCCGGTAGGGCACCGGACTCACCATCTCCACCACGACCTCGCGCGGGTAGGAGCTGAGCACGTCATAGCGATGCAGGGTGACGTCTTCCCAGCCATACTCGCGCCAGCGCTCCGCGATGGTGCGCGCCAGTTCGTTATTCCGCTCCGAGCCCGCCGGATGCGGCTCGGCGGTGAAGTGCCGATGCTGCTGCCGCAACTCGTCTGCGGAAGGAATCGCCTTCAGCCTTTCCTCCAAGGCCCGCTGCGCGGCCGTGGCCGGCGCAGAGAAGCCGGAGATCCGATCGGCGCGCTCCAGCGCCCCGGCAAGCAAACTGACTCCAAGCGCAGCCGCCACACCGGCAGACTTCAGTCCTAGCTGATTCGGTTTTCGCATGTTCCTCCTCGCGTGCGGACTAGGATCGGTTTGCGCGTGCGATTGCCTTTTCCAGTGCACCAGCGATTTCGACAATTTCCTGTCCCGACACGATATAGGGCGGCGCCAGCAGGATGTGGTCGCCCCGCTCCCCATCCACGCAGCCCTGAATCGGGTAGGTGAGCACGCCTTCCTCCAGCGCCGCGCGGTAGATGCGCTCGGCAAGCTTCAGCTCGGGAGGAAACGGTTCCCGGGTCGCGGCGTCCTTCACCAGTTCGACTCCCACCAGCAGCCCGCGCCCGCGAATATCGCCAACGACGGGCAGCCGCTTGAGCGATGCAAGCGCCTGCAACAACTGTGCGCCCGCCGGCGCTACCCGCTCGAAGAGGTGATTCTGCTCGAGGTGGTCGAGCACGGCCAGGCCCGCAGCCGTCGCCACCGCCTGGGCGCTGTAGGTGAAGCCGTGCTCAAAGCTCCCCGAGCCGCGCGCCAGCGTCTCCGCAATCGCTCCCGAAACCAGCACCGCGCCCAGCGGCGCATAGCCGCTCGCCACCCCCTTGCCCACCAGAATAATGTCGGGAACCACTCCCCAGTGCTCAACCCCGAACGTCTTTCCCGTGCGCCCCATCCCGGTCATCACCTCGTCGGCGACGAACAGGATTCCGTAGCGCCGGCAAATCTCGGCGATGCGCTGGAGGTAACCCTCCGGAGGGACGGCCGCGCCCAGCGTGGCGCCCACCACCGGCTCAACGATGAAGGCTGCCACCGTCTCCGGTCCGACTTGGTGGATGAACTTCTCCAACTCATCGGCGCAGGCAACGTGGCAATAGGGGTAGGTCAGGCCGAGCGGGCAGCGGTAGCAATAGCAAGGCGGGATGTGGCCCCAGTCGGCAAGCAAGGGCTGGTAGAGTGCGCGCCGCTTGATGTTGCCCGACACCGCCAGCGCCCCGAGCGTGCTGCCGTGGTAGCTCTGCCAGCGCGCCACCATCCGGGTGCGCTGCGGCTCGCCCCGTTCGATGAAGTACTGTCGGGAAAGCTTGAGCGCGGTCTCGGTTGCCTCCGAACCGCCGCAGGTGAAGAACACCCGCCCCGTTTGCGGAAAATCGCCCGGAGCCAGTTGCCTTAGCCGCTCCGCCAGACGCTCGGCAGGCTCGGCATGAAACTGGGAGCTGTGCACAAACGCGAGCCGCCGGGCTTGTGCGGCCATGGCCTCTCCAATGGCTGCCACGCCGTGCCCGATGCTGACCACGGCAGCCCCGCCCGCGGCATCCAGATACTTCTTTCCGTCGGCGGTGAAGAGGTAGCAGCCCTCGCCGCGCACCGCTCTCGGAAAACTCTTGCGAAAGCTGCGCGGAAAGATAGCTTCGCTCACGCCGCACCACCGGGCAGAGTCAATTCCTCCCGCAGCACGCGCAGCTCTTCCGCCGTGGGCGGCTCGGTCCGCTTCAAAGGCGAGGCCACGCGCAGCTTCCAGCCGGTTTCCTGCTGCACCTGCTCGACGGTTGCGCCCGGATGCAGCGACTCCAGCACCATCTCGCGGGTGTCGCTTGAGAACCCCAGCACGCCCAGGTCGGTAATCACGGCTTCCGGCCCCGCGCCCGGCAGGCGCTGCTGCTCGCGCTCATCGCCCCCGCCCAGATAGCCGGGGCTGGTGATGAAGTCCACGCGTTCGGGAAACGCGCGGTGTTTGTGGTTCATCACGATGAGCACGCGCCGCGCCAGCAGGGCAATCTCGCACGCCCCGCCGGAGCCGGGGAGGCGCACTTTGGGTCGCGCATAGTCGCCGATGACCGTCGAGTTCAGATTCCCGAAGCGGTCGATCTGCGCCGCTCCCAGAAACCCCACGTCAATGAATCCACGCTGCAAGTAGTACTGGAAAACCTCCGGCATCGAGCACACCCCCAGCGCCCCAGTGACTAACGTGGGGTCACCGATGGAAACCGGCAGGCGCTCGGGCCGCGCGCCGATCGCGCCGGATTCGTAGATGAGGACGAGATTCGGGCAGCGCGTGCGTCGCGCGAGATTGACGGCCATGTTGGGGATGCCGATGCCCACGAACACCACCTCGCCATCGCGCAGCATCCGCGCCGCCGTCGTGACCATGATTTCGTTGGTGGTGAAACCGTCCTTCATCAGTAGCCGTAGTTCACCGGCTCGCAGGGCACCGCACGCGCGCGCAGCCGCTCGTAGGTCGCCCGCATTCGTTCCCGATATTCTTGGCGGCCGGAAACGCCGTAGACCCATTCCTCCAGATAGCGGTCGAGGCCAGTCGGCTCGCGGGAGATCTCATCCCAGCGGACATAGAATTCGTTGTCGCGATCGTAATAGCCCTGGACGTAAGACGGATGGGCGCCGAAGGGCTCTTCCACGACCGCGTCCACGCGAAAGCCGGGCAGCAGCGTGCGGTTGGGATCGCGCCGAATCAGTTCGCGCGAAACGATTTCTTCCACCACGACCACCACGCGCTCGGAGGCAAAGGCGGCTTCCTTGTGCACCCCCACCAGCCCCCACACCTGCGTGTTCCCGTCCTCATCGGCGCGTTGGGCGTGCACGATGGCGACATCCGGCCGCAGCGCGGGCACGCACCAGAGTTCTTCCCCCGAGTAGGGACACCGCACCTGCTTGATGCGGGGATTCACCCGCGGCAGGTCGGAGCCCGCAAACGTACGCGTGGGCAGAAAGGGCAGGTTGGCCGCGCCCGCTTGCAGCCGGAGCACCATCCCGAAATGCGAATACTCCTCGATCTCGAGTGGCGTCGGCAGGCCGCGCTCGACCGCCTGCCGGAAGGCGTGCAGCGGCCCGACGCCGGGATTCCCGGCCCAACTGAAGATCACTTTGCGCGCGCACCCCGCCGCAATCATCTGGTCAAAGAGCAGGTCGGGCGTGAGGCGCACGAGCGTCAGGTTCTTGCGGCGCTGGCGAATCAGTTCGTGCCCGGCGGCAAACGGGATGAGGTGGGTGAAGCCTTCCATCACCACCGTGTCGCCGTCGCGCACAAGGCGACCCATCGCCTCCGTCATCGTCATACGCTTGGACACGGTGCAGCACCTTGGGGCGAGCGAGCCGGATTCTAACAAATTTCCCCGGCCCGCGACCGCCGACGCCTCATCTTGTTTGCCGAGTGCGCAAAGTGATAGCCTCTCGCGCGATGAAAAAACTGCTTCTGCTCCTAGGATTTCTGTTTGCCACCCTAGCCTGGCCGGCTGCGGTACCCGACATCTACACCGAGGAAGATGTCGCCGTGCCGATGCGCGACGGCGTCGTTTTGCGCGCCGACGTGTGGCGCCCGGCCGCCGAAGGCAAATTCCCTGTCCTCGTTTATCGCTCGCCCTACAACCGCAAGCCCGCGGCGCGCAGCTCCACCGTGCGCCGTGCGGTCGAGCGCGGCTACGCGGTCGTCATTCAGGACGTGCGCGGTCGCTACGGGTCGGAGGGCGAGTTCGACCCCTACCGGCAGGAAGGCCGCGACGGCTTCGACACCATCGAATGGGCCGCGAGACAACCCTGGTCGAATGGGTCGGTGGGAACTTTCGGCCTGTCCTATCCTGGGGCGGTACAGTGGCTGGCCGCCGTTGAGCGCCCCCCTCATTTGAAAGCGATGGTGCCCGCGATGACGTTTTCGACCCCCCACAACTTCTTCCACTCCGGCGGCGTCTTCGATATGTCCTGGATTGGTTGGATCTGGAACAACATCGCGCCGGACGTGCGTGCGCGCAGGAACCTGCCCGGCCCGAAGACGGGGCGGGAGGCGCGCGAGGCTTGGGCCACAGACCGCGTGCGGATGCAGCAGCACCTGCCGCTCGGCGAGTTACCGGACTTGAAGCAGATCGCACCCTGGTACTACGAATGGATGCAGCATCCGCCGGGGGATCCCTGGTGGGACTGGTGCGAGTTGCGCAATAAGTACGAGCGCGTGGACGCTGCGGTGCTCAACCTCTCCGGCTGGTACGACGAAGCCTACGGCCCCGAAGGCGCCCTCACCAACTTCCTCGGCCTGGCGGCCGCGCGCAAGGGTCAGGACATTCGGACGAAGTTGCTCATCGGTCCCTGGGTGCATGGCGTGGGAGCGACGGCGGAAGCACGCGCGGGCGAGCGCGAGTTCGGGCCTGCCGCGGCCATCGACTATGACGAGGTTGTCTTGCGCTGGCTCGACCGCTATGTCCGGGGAATTGAAAACGGCGTGGACAAAGAAAAGCCGGTGCGCGTGTTCGTCATGGGCGCCGACGAATGGCGCGAGGCAGATGCCTGGCCGTTGCCCGAAACGCGATTCACGCCGCTCTATCTCACGGCCACATCCTCCGACGAGAAGCGGGGTCGCCTGCGTTGGGAGCCGCCGCGGGAAAAGTCAGCCGCAACGTCCTTTGTGTCCGACCCGGCCAACCCGCTGACCGATGCCCATCCTCCCTATTCCGGGGCGCACGATTACCGCGCCTTCGAGAACCGGCCAGACGTTCTGGTCTTTGATTCCGAGCCGCTCGAGCGCGACCTGGAGGTGACCGGTTTCATCACCGCGGAGATCTATCTCTCAAGCGATGCGCCCGACACCGACCTCTGGGTGCGGCTGATGGAGGTGGCCCCGGACGGCACCGCCTTCAACCTGATGAGCGCGGGCCTCGACGTTCTGCGCGCCAGCTATCGCAACGGCGGGCCGCAACGCGAGCTGCTGCGGCCGGGCCGCGTCTATCGCCTCCGCCTCCCCAATCTCGTCACCAGCAACCTCTTTCGCCACGGCCACCGCATCCGCGTGCAGATTTCCGCCACCTTCTTCCCGCACTTCTCGCGCAACCTCCACACGGGCGAGCTGGAGACCGTTTCGGCAAAGATGCGCACGGCCACCCTCCGCATCCACCACGACCGCCGCCATCCCTCCCGGCTCCTCTTGCCCCTCATACCGCGATGAGGCCGCAGACGCCGAGCGTGTGAGTTGCACGATGAACGTGTACACACTCCTGGCCGGACTGGCGCTGGCGTTGCATCTAGTCTGGATAGTGTGGGTGCTTTTGGGCTGGCTCCTCACCCGCCACCGGCCCCTGCTCCGCTGGCTTCACATCGGCTCGCTCGTCTATGCCATCTTCATCGAAGTCTTTCTCTGGCCCTGCCCGCTGACTCTGGTGGAGAACTGGGCCCAGGCGCGTGGCGGGAAAGCAGCCTACGAAGAATCCTTCCTCGTCCACTACCTGCGCCAGACCATCTATCCCCGCGTCTCCCAAACGCTTCTGACTTGGGTAGCCGTCGCCGTCTGCCTCGCCATCCTGACCCTGCACGGCCTGCGCTGGCGGGCTGAACGAAAGATGAGAAAAATCTGACTGTCAAGCATCCTGGAAGGTCAAACTGCGGACAGTTGAACTGCCTCGGCTCGCGGCGCGGTAGCGGGCGCAACGAGGCGCGCCGGGGAACGCTGCGGCCCCGAAAGGTTACAGGAGGGGACCGCGGAGGGGTATGTTGATGCCCCAGAAGGTCGTACTCGGCTCCTGCAATTCTACGCCTGCACTCACCCAGCCACTTGCATTCTCTTGCGTCCACACCACGCGCGCATTCTGCGACTCATTGCTGGTCGGATGCAGCAGCTCCACCGCCTGCCCCCGTTCCAGCGACGCCGGCAAGCGCAGCAGTGCCCCATGCGCGTTTACGATTTCGGTCTCCGCCTGCTCCCGCACCGTCAACCCGTCTTCCCCCAGCCAGTTCACTAAGATTGCCGTCCGCCACAGAATCCGTGGGCTCCGCCGCCGCTTGGCTCCGCCAGGGGCTTCCATCGTCCCACTCCCCCACTTTGTTCCGCCCTGACTTTAGGAGAATCCGCCCCGCGACGCAATAGGCCATTCCGCCTCCCCCGCCTGGTACCAAACCACCCCGCCTCGGAACCCGCTTGCTTCTGCCTCGCCTTTCGCTTTAACCCAGGGGCTCCTGCCACTGGGATGGGTAACTCCCGCTGGCACCAAGTGTCATTCTGAGGGCGCAGCTTGAAGAATCTCACCCTGCAGCACTCAGCACCGCCTACTGCTGTACGCTGCGGGAAGAATCTGCTTGCCCCACTGCTACCGGCTGCCTGCCCGATCATTTCGTCAGCTTGGAAGAGGTGCTCTGCACCCGCCCAGCCGGAATGAATCCTCTCCTGCTGCACGGTCCTACGCCCCGCCCTCGCCCCTGTCAATATCCCCTCTCGGCGGGCTCGAGCCGGCTCAGCCTTTGCCGCACACGTCGCTCGGCTTGCATTCCCGGCCGGAGGGGAGTAGAAAAGTGGGAGCGAGCAGGGACCGATGCTTTTCTTACGCGTGGGGGCACTCGCGCTCCTTGCGTGCCTGTTCGCGTCCCCTCTTGGTGCGCAGCGTGGCGGGCTGACGGTTCGCTGCAGCATCCGCGGCAAGGTCCTCTCCCGCGACAACATGGCTCCCGCCCCCCGCATTCGCGTCAACCTGCTGGACGGTCAGTCCTACAATGTCATCAAGCAGGCCACCACCGACGCTCTCGGTAATTTTGAATTCAACGACCTTGTCCGCGACATGGCCTTCTTGGTCGAGGTGAACGAGGAGGGCTATCAACCGGTTCGTGTCGGCGCCGACTTTTCCTACGCCTGTCCCGCCGAGGTCACCATCTTCTTGCAGCCCATCACGGGCGATGATGCCCGCGTCACCGATGGGGCTGTCTCCGTCGAAGAACTCCAGATCCCCGGCAAGGCCCGCAAGGCTTTTGAACAAGGGGTGCGCGAGTTGCAAGACGAAAAACGTCCCGCCCAGAGCATCCCCCACTTCCGCCGGGCCATCGCCCTCCATGCCGGCTACAGCGAGGCCTACGTGCAGTTGAGCCGAGCCCACATCTATCAGGAAGAATACGGGAAGGCGCAGCGCGTGCTCGAGCAGGCTGTCACCGAGAACCCGAAAAACGTCCGCGCCTACGCCCTGCTCGGCATCGTCTACCGCTACCAAGGGCAGAGCGCGCGCGCCCGGGAGGCCTTGGAACGCGCCGTCGAACTGGACAATGACTCCTGGCTGGCCCAGTACGAGCTCGGCAATACCCTGCTCGCTGCGGGCAATTACGAAGACGCCTACCCGCACGCCCAGCAGGCACATCGCTTGAACCCCGACGCCGTCTCCACTCACGTCCTTCTCTACAACCTTTGCATTCTCCGCCGCGATTTTCCCGCCGCCCTCGCCGAGCTCGACGAGTTCCTCACCAGCCACCCGCAAAGCTCCTGGGCGCCCCAGGCCCGCCGCCTCCGCGAACAGCTTCGCCAGTCGCTGCCCCCAGGCCCCTGAAATCTCAGACTGGGATTATCCGGGGAAGAATCGGAAGGAACTTGGAAGGGATTGGATGGGGTGAGCGACGGGATTCGAACCCGCGACCATCGGAGCCACAGTCCGACGCTCTACCAGCTGAGCTACGCTCACCACTGTGCGCTCACTTCAGAATTATTTCTTAGCTCCCGGGCTTTGTCAAACCGGCGCGCGGCCCCCGCCCCTGACCGCCGCTCAGGCGGCTGCGCGCGTAGTTCGCCCAGGGACTGAAGGGATCGAGTTCCACGAAGCGCCGCCAGTGCAGCCGGGCCGCCGTCACCCGTCCCAGCTTCTCGCAGACCAGCGCCAGGTTGTAGTGCGCGTCGGCGTAGTTCGGCTCCAGCCGCACCGCTGTTTCCAGCGACACCCGCGCGGCGCTTGCTTCCCCCAGCTCGTCGAGCACGCTGCCCAGATTGAAGTGCGCGAGCGCGCTCCGTGCGTCCACCTCTGTGGCTTGCCGGTAGCAGGCGGCGGCGTCCTGCAAGCGCCCCTGCTGGTAGAAGAGCGTGCCCAGATTGATGTAGGGCTCCAGCCACCCCGGCTCTTTCTCCTGCACCCGCAGGTAGGCGTCAATCGCCTCTGCGTGTGTCTCCGGATTGGCCTCGTATTCGAGCGCCAGGGCGAACCACTCTTCGGCAGAGCGCTCGCGCATCGGCCGGATTTTTTCTCCCAGCTCGCGGGTCTCAAACTCCAGCCGCCACTGCCCGGTCAGCGGCTCCAGCATCCGCCCTTCGTGCTCGACGGCGACACGGCGCCCGTCCGAAAAGATGCGCAGATCGGTCAGGGGAGTCTGGATCGTGGAAAGCTGTCGGCCCAGCGCATCCAGCACGCGGCGCAGCCGCCGCGCCGGCACCCGCGCGGCCGTCAGCTGCTTGACCGTGCGCAGGCTGATCAGGTCGGCAAAGCTGTAGGATTTCTCGCCCCAGCGTGCCTGCGGCGCGACCAACCGCAGTTGCTCCCAGTAGCGAAGCTGGCGTTCGGTGACTCCCAGGATGCGGACAACTTCGCGGCGGGTGAACTGCTCCATCTGCTCGCGGCTCGGCATCCTATCCCAACCCCTTGCCTAGCGCAACTCACCGAGCAGAGTGCTAGAATAGGCCAGCCTGCCTCCGGCAGGGCCCGCAGCGCCCGGAGAGACTGCAAGTCGGGGGACGGATGCCGTTTGCCTGGGCGGAGTGCGAGTGGTGCCACAGCAAGCGCCGCTCCTATTTCAACAAGGAACAATACGAACGTTTGTTGCGCGGCGAACCCTCCTACCACCCGTGCGTCTTCTGCTTGGTCGCGACCCCTTGGACATGGTTCGAGCCGCGAGTTGCCGACCAAACCGGTTCGCCCCTCTCCGCTCCCTCCGTTCTCTTGATTGACGATGACGAACAGATTCTCTCCGTCCTTAGCCGAGCTCTCGGGGGAAAGGATTTCTTCGTGGACGCCGCTGACTCTGCCCGCGAGGCCCTGATCAAAATGGTGAACGAGAACTTCGACATCGTCCTCTCCGATGTCCACATGCCCGGCTTCGACGGCAAGAAGCTGTTCCACTTCATCCAGGAATACCTTCCCGAGTATCGGAAGCGCGTGATGTTTCTCACCGCGGACACTGAAAGCTCGGAAACCCGTGACTTCCTCCAGCAATCTGGCTGTCCGTTTGTCTTCAAACCGATTGACTTCGGCGAATTGTTCCGCGCCATCGAGCAACGCCTCGCGGAAGCCGACGCCGACACTGGCGCTGACACTCAAATCCCCGGATGACTGCCGCCCAACTCGCCATCGAACGCCTGATCGCCCTGGGGCGCGTCATCCTCGCCGCCGGCCTGCTGCTGACTGCTCTCCTGCTTCCTCCCGTGGACTTCGCGGCCTACGGGCTCTTGCGCCTGGCACTGGGTGTCTATCTCGCCTACAGCCTTGTCGTCCTCAGTTTCCTCCATCGTCAGCCCGAGATGCGTTGGGCGTCGCGCGCCTTGCTGGGCGATCTTCTCATCCTCTTGCTTGTCCTGTTGGCTGCCCCCTCCATGCCCTTGGGCTCGCTCTATTTCGTCCTTTTCTTGGGCGCGGTGGCCGGGGTGCGCCGCGGCTGGCTGCTGGCCACTGGACTCAGCCTGGTTCTGAGCGCGTTGTTTCTGGCGGCAACCTTGCGGACAATCGCCTGGCAAGACCCCGCCACTTGGGCTGCTTACCTGGCAGGGGGTCGGCTGGCCGTCCTGGCCGCTCTTATCGTGAGCGGTGGCCTCATCGGCTACCTCGCCGAGCGCGAGCATCGCTACCTGGTGCAGCGCTACGACATCGAATCCGTCAGCGCCCTCTTGCGACTCGATGCCTCCTGGGATGAAGTCTGGCGGCGCTGGCTCGCCGAACTCTGCCGCCGCTTTCACTGTCAGCGCGCCGTGCTGGCTCATCGCGATGCCGAAACCAGCCGCGTAACCCTCTGGCAGTTCGACGCCACCGCTCCCAATGGCTTTCGGCAAGAAGAGCGGCCGCCGCGGGACGCGGCCAGGTTCCTGGTCGACGTCAACCACGCGAGCTTCCTCGCCCAGGTGATGAGCCCGCAGAACCTTCGCTGGGGGGTCACGCGCCAGGGCTTGAGCGACCAACCGGCTCCCTCGCCGCCCGTGCCCGAGCGGCTTCTGGAAGAGTTTGCTCCCCGGACGATTCTCAGCGTGGCCATACCCACCGCCAGCGGTACCAGCAGCCGCTTGTGGCTCCTCGATGGACGTCCCGGAGGATTCACGCTCGAGCAACTCGATGCCCTCCAACAGCTCCTGCAATCGCTTGCCCCCATTCTCGACAACCTCCTCGCCGTCCGCCGCTGGATTGTCCAGGCTACCGACGACGAGCGGGATCGGATTGTGCGCGACCTCCACGACGGCGTGGCCCAAACCCTCGCCAGCTTGGAGATGCAACTGAGCGTGTTGGCCCGAACTAAGGACCCGCAGACCCCTGACCTCCCGGCCGAACTCCGCCGCCTCCAGGAAATTGTGGGCGAGGAGAAGGAGCGTCTGCGCGCCTACTTGCGCACCCTGAAATCCGTCCACATCCCACCCCCGGAACTCGCCAACTGGATTCTCGCTCATTGCAGCCAGTGGCAGCAGGAGAGCGGCATCGAGGTCGAGGTGGTGGCCGACACCGTCGGGCCAAACCTGCCGGAAGGCGTCTGTCGGGAAGTCTTCTTGATTTTGCGCGAAGCCCTGCATAATGTGCAGAAGCACGCCGGAGCCAAACACGTGCTGGTCAAGCTGCGGCAGGACGAAAGCTGTTTGCGGTTGCTCGTCGACGACGACGGTCGCGGCTTCCCCTTTGCCGGCACCTACTCCCAACACGCGTTGGAGGAGCTCGGCCTCGGACCCGTCTCCATCTGTGAGCGTGCCCGGGCGCTGGGTGCCGTGCTGACGGTTGATTCCACTCCCGGCGTGGGCTCCACCCTGCGCGTGGACATCCCCTTGAGTTGACCATGGCCAAAGCCCGAACTGCCATTCGCGTCCTCATTGCCGACGACCACACCATCTTTCGCGAAGGCCTGCGCAAGCTGCTCGAGGCCGAAGCTGACATCAGCGTCGTCGGCGAGGCCAAGAGCGGCAGCGAATGCGTGGCTTTGGCCGGAAAGCTCAAGCCCGATATCGTCCTGCTCGACCTCAAGATGCCGGAAAAAGACGGCTTGGCGGTATTGGGGGATCTGGCCGGCAAAGAATCCTCTACCAAGGTCGTCGTCCTGACGGCGTCGGAAGATGAGCGCGATTTTGTCGAGGCCGTCCGCCGTGGTGCCCGCGGCATCGTCCTCAAGCAGGCCCCCAGCGAGCACTTAGTGGATGGCATCCGCCGCGTCCACACCGGCGAGGTCTGGATTGACCAGCGCGTCACCGCCGGCGTGCTGAAGGCTATGGCCGAAGGCCCCGCCACCACCACCCGCGAGAAACCTCTGCTCACCGAGCGCGAGCGCCAGGTCGTCCACCTGGTCTGCCAGGGATTCCGCAACAAGGAGATTGCGGATAAACTCTTCATCAGCGAGCAGACCGTGAAGAACCATCTCCACAACATCTTCGACAAACTGGGCGTTTCCGACCGCCTCGAGCTGGCCCTCTACGCCCTCCACCACCGCTTGGTCCAGACTGAGTAGGACTTTCGGCGTAGTACTCTCGTACCAACCAAATTGTAGCCTTCGGTCTATTGTCCCCCTCTCGGGCCCGCCCTAGACTCCTCCCCGGACAACGAAACACCCCAACTCCCAGGGGTGATGGACAACGATGAACGAACGACGCGCTCGCCAGCGATTTCCGCTCCGCCTGCGCACCCAGTGGCGCCGCTGGAGCGGACGCCCTGACCAGACCTGGCCCGGGCAGACGCTGAATGTCAGCTCCTCTGGACTCTATATGCTTACCCGAGAGCGGGCACTCAAGACCGGGGAGCGCGTCGAGATTTCCGTGTGGCTACCGCTGAGCGGCCGCCCGGAGGGCAAGTGCCTGACCGGTTCCGGTCGCGTGATTCGCGTCGAGCCGCGTGCGGCGGGTGAGATTGGCGTGGCGATTGCCATGGACCGCCTCGGCTGGCTCCGCGGGGAGGTGGATCTGACCGCAGCCTAGCCACCGCGAGTTGTCTTGCCCACTGGCCCACCCAGTGGGTTGGAACGGGTCGGGGACCGGGCCCGCCCTCCCCCGGAAAATCCTCGACCCGTTTCCTATTTTGCGTGATTGTCAGCCTCGTTGGCTTTCCGGTATCATCCCGCATCATCCGACGAGCCGCCACCCCCGGACAACGATGAGTTCGCCTGACCAGCCACAGGCAGCCGGCAGCGAGCGACGGGCCTCCCGCCGCGTCTCCTTCGTCACCCAAATCCGCACGCTCGTGGGTGGCAAGATGCTGGTCGGCTATTCCAAGAACATCAGCACCGGCGGCATCTTTGTCGAGAGTGAACTGCAGGCGGAGAAGGGAACCGAGCTGCTGCTGCGCTTCAAGTTGCGCCCGGAAGACGACATCCAAGAAGCCCGCGCGGTGGTCACCTATGCGGTGGCGGGGGAGGGAATGGGATTGCAGTTCGTCAACCTGCCGGATTCGCTCCGCCAGGAAATCCAGGCCTTCGTCAACGAGCAGGAAAGTTAGGATTCGGAAGGGGCTGATTCTTTCGGGGTTGGTGTGTGCCGCGCGCGCAGCCGGCGTGGCTCGCGCTTGGTCGGGCGGCGCTGCGGCCGGAAGCGCGCCAGCGCGTTCCGGTGCAGGTGCAGGTGGTCGCCTCGGGCGAACCACAGCACCAGGTGGCCGCCCTCGGGGTCGAGCCGGAATCGCAGCGCCCGGCGCCCGGTCGCCATCTCTTTGATCTCTTGTACAAACCCCTTGTCGTCCCCGTGGCTCTCGCCGCAGCTCTCGCAGCAGCACTCCAGCCGGTCGCCGGTGTCAAACACCAGATAGAGCCGTTGCCCTGACCGCACCACGCGCTCCACGCGCATCGGGGCCACGAACCGATTCAGGTATTCCAGTGCGCAGAGCCGCTCACCCGCCTGCCGCAGCAGCGGCAGACCGTGGTCGCACCGTTCCGCCTCAGAGGAATTGTTTTGAGACTCGTGACCCATTGTCCGGTGTCATGGTCGGGACGAGAGCATTTGCCTGCCCAGAGCACGTCCCGAAAGCGTTCGGGACGCGCCGATGGGAACCGCATTCCTCCTGCGCCCAAGTCGAGCCTTCTTGCCGGCGTCGGAGCTGGCCAGCGAAATTCCGAGCGCAGCGAGCAAGCTCATTCGTCTCAACTCCGCGAACAATGGTCGGGGCGCGCGGATTTGAACCGCGGACCTCCTGCGCCCAAGGCAGGCGCGCTACCAGGCTGCGCTACGCCCCGAGCCGATTTGAGCGGCAAGAATTCTACCACGCTGGCTGCATCACCCCAAGCCAGTCGCTACCGGCGCTTGGCTTTGCCCTTCTTGGCGGGCCTGGCTGCAGCCGCGCCTTTAGCGACGGGCGCGAGCTTGAAGACGCGCACGGTGCTGATGCGCGCGTTCTGCTTGATCTGGATGCGCGCGCTCGTTACGTTGAGCAGGGTGTGCACGGGACTGGTTTGCCCCCGAATGAAGTTCGCGTTGTGGGAGGCTCCCGCGCGCAGCAGCCGCTCGTGCGGCTCGAGCAGCGCAATCTCGTCGTCGGCGAGATCCAACGCTTCGTTGAATTCCACCAGATAGGCCCCATGCGGCAGCTCCCACCACTGGTAGCGGTCCTGCGAGTGCTTCTGATGGGTGCGCAGGTCCTGCCGCTGCGCCGGGACGTATTCGCTGCCGCCGAAATCCACCTCCCCGGTGGGATTCAACCCGTAGATGGTGCGGGCGGTGAAGTCCACGTGGTAGGCGTGCACCTGGTGCTTCTCGCTCACCAGGTTCTTCAGGCGCTGGACCGCCGCTTTCCCGGGGAGCAACTGCATCGAACCCTCCTGCGAGCTAAATCTATGCGCGCGAAACTATAGCCTGTCTCCCCGCCACCGTCCAGCCTCGGCCGCCTCAGATAGTTTTCTCGCGCGAATAGCAGAGGTCTTCCACGCTGCATTCGAGGCAGCGCGGCTTGCGCGCCTGGCAGATCAGTCGCCCGTGCCAGATCAACTGGTGCGAGAGGAGAATCCACTTCTCCTTGGGGATGATCTTCATCAGGTCCTGCTCGATCTTCTTCGGATCTTTCTGCCGGCTGAGGTCGAGCCGCCGGGCGAGCCGCTGCACGTGCGTGTCCACCACCACCCCACTCGCAATCCCGTAGGCCGTCCCCAGCACCACGTTCGCCGTCTTGCGCGCTACCCCCGGCAGCGTCAGAATCTCCTCCATCGTCCGCGGCACCTGGCCGCGGAATTCCTCCACGATTTTCTTGCACGCTCCCAGGATGGATTTCGCCTTGTTACGGAAGAAGCCGGTGGGACGGATCTCTCGTTCCAGCTCCGCTTGGTTCGCGTAGGCAAAGTCCTCCGCCGTGCGGTATTTCTGGAACAGTGTCCGCGTGACCTGATTGACGCGCTCATCCGTACATTGCGCGGAAAGAATCGTCGAGACCAGCAGTTGCACCGGGGTCCGATGTTCGAGCGCACAACTCGCGGCCGGATAGGCGCGGTCGAGCCGCTCCAAGATCTTCCTGACACGCTTCTGCAGCGGGAGTTGGCGCGCATTGGGGACGCGGCGGAAAGAGAAGCGGACGGGGAAGGTCGGATGGCGGGCGACTTCCGGCATTCTTAGCCGCCGAGGAGGTTGAGCACTTCGTCAATCGAGCCGTGGACGCAGGTGAAGATGGGCGTGTCCCGCAGGGTGTGGCGGCTGGCCTCGCTCTCGCGCAACTCCATCACCAGGTCAAGAAAATCCGCCGGATAATCGGTCTCAAACGCCACCACGAACTCTTGGTCGTCCAGCCCGAACGAATAGGTGGTGTTCAGTTTCACCCGCGGGTACTTGTGCCCCACGCGGATGTGCTCGTTCATCATCCCCTGCCGCGCCTCCAGCGGCAGCCGGTACCAGTCGCGCGTCTTCACAAACGGGTAGACGAAGAGATAGCGGTGCTTGCCCGGCACGATGCGGCCGCGTGCGTCCGTCTGGCCCTCGTGCGTGTGGCCCTTGAGGTAGATTGAGTGCTTGGTCATTGCCAGGTAGGAGTGCGGTGTCGTTAGATAGTGGCCCAACCGAGTGGCGAGGAGTCTTGCTGCCATCTCCTGCATCGGCTCCAGTTCATAGCCGATGCGCCAGAGCATGAAGTCGCAGTCGGCTCGCGTCCCCATCGTCGAGTAGCTGAGGACGATGAACTTGTCTGCATATTCCTGCACCACCTCACAGAACTCGCGCTTCCCCTCGGCCCGCTCCGCAGGCTCGAGCCGCCGCCACGCCGGCTCGACTCGGTAAAAAATGAAGCTGACAAATTGCCGCCGCTGATTCTGCTCTTCCGCCATTCGAGTTTGCCCTCGGCGAGGCTAAAACTATAACACGAGAACGCGTGCGGGGTACAACGCACTGGGGAGGCGAAGCGCCTACCGCTGGGTGAGAAAGTCGAGCAGCTTGCGGAAGGCGCGGGCGCGGTGGCTGTACTGGTTCTTCTCCGCGAGCGTCAGTTCCGCCATCGTGCGCCCGAGCGGTGGGAAGAGGAACAGCGGATCGTAGCCGAACCCGCCTCGGCCGCGCGCTGTGCGCAGAATCCGGCCTTCGCACGTGTCGGAAAACAGTGCCAGCAGCCGATTCTGTTGCGCTAGCGTCAAGACGCAGACATAGCGGGCAGTGCGGCGCTCGTCGGGGACATCGGCCAGTGCCGCCAGCAGGGCACGGTTATTGTCGTCATCGGTCGCGTGGGGGCCTGCGAAGCGCGCCGAGCGCGGCCCCGGACCGCCACCCAGCGCGTCCACCGTCAGGCCGGAATCATCGGCAACGACGAGACCGTCCGTAAAACGGCTGTAGTGCAGCGCCTTTTCCAGCGCGTTCACCGCGAAGCTGGACGCGTCCTCGCGGGCGGGCGGAAGATTCTTGTAATCCGGCAGCGCCTCCAGCACCCAGCCAGCCGCTGCGGCCAGTGCCGCCAGCTCGCGCAGCTTGCCCGGGTTGCCGCTGGCGAGATAGAGCCGTTTGTCCATCGTCAGTGTGGCCGATGCTCGTGCTGCGTGCCTTTGCCCGCCTTGTACCCGCGTAGCTCGTCGTAGCGCGCAATCTGCTCGCGGCGAAGCAACTCTCGCATCGCCAGGTGGGCGCGCAGGTGGACGAAGCGCAGCGCGCCTTGAAGCTGAGCAATCTCAGCAACCAGCGCCCGCAGTTGTTCTTCCTCCGCCTTCTGCTCCGCAAACAGCCGGTCGAGCAAATGTTCTTTCTCCACAATGAGCTTCCCCAGCCCCACCGCCTCCGCCTTCATCCGCGCGTGAATCGCCCGGGTCTGCTCGGTTTGCTCGGGCGACAGGCCGAGTTTCTGCGCCAACTCCAGCACGTGGCGGGGACCAGGATAGTGATTGAGTTCGGCTGCCTTGGCCAAGCCCATCCCCTCTCCGGCCAGATAGGCCTGAAGATCAGCCGGCGAGAGCGCTTTGATCTCCAAGGTCTCCTGGCCCGCGTAAGGCGACCCAACAGTCTGGGCATTCGCAAGCGAGAGGATGAGGGAAAGAAGGGCAACGAGCATCCAACAGCGAGACACGATTCCTCCTCTGGTCAGTGTCCGTGGCATCGCTCAGCGCGCCAGCAGCACGGTCACAGTGTGGCTTTCTTGGTTCGCAGTCACAAGGTCGGTCTTGCCGTCTCCATTCAAGTCACCGCCGACAATGGCCCACGGGCCCCGTCCGACAGGAAACGGCGAGCCGGGTGCGGGCGCGAACCCTTCCTGCCCACCGTTCACGAGCACTACCACATTGTTCGCACCGGTCCCCACTGCCAGGTCGGCTCGACCGTCGCCGTCGAAATCGGCCAACACGCAGCCACCCCCGCGCGCACCGGCGTCCACCGGCGAGTAGCTAGCCGCGACAAAGCGCCCTCCGCCGTCACCGAGGAGAACGGTAATCTGGCTGGTGTCGTCGTGCAGGATAACAAGGTCGGGGTTCTTGTCGCCGTTCAAATCACCGAGAGCGGCGAAATAAGGCCGCGCCAGCACAGGAATCGGCGAGCCGGGCGCGGGGGCAAAGCCCATGCGCGCCCCAAGCAGGGTACTGACACTGTTGGCGGCCACGTTCGGGGTGGCGATGTCGAGCCAGCCATCGCCGTTGACGTCGCCGAGCGCCAGCGGGTACGGCCCACGCCCAACCGGGAACGGCGAGCCTGCCATCGGAGCAAAGCCACCTCGCCCGTCACCCAGCAGAACCGAAACGCTGCCTGCCATGTGATTCGAGGTGACGATATCCAGCTTCCCATCGCGGTTGACGTCACCCACGGCTAGGCCGTGGTTATGCGGCTGGGTGCCGCGCAGCAGGGCGAAGGGCGAGCCGGGGGCGGGTGCGAAGCCGCCGCTGCCATCGCCGAGCAGGACGATGACGTCGTTGCTGTCGTGGCTGGTTACCGCCAGGTCAAGCTTCCCATCGCCGTTGAAATCGCCCGGCGCCAGCAGGTGCGGGGCATCGCCGGCCGGGACCGAGCTGGCGGCGGTAAAACCGCCGCGTCCGTTCCCCAACAGGACGGAGATGTCATCGGTGGCGAGGTTGGCGGTGAGGATGTCGAGATGGCCGTCGCCATTGACATCGCCCACCACCACGTCGGCGGGCTCCCTGCCCACGGCCAGGGGCAAGCCGGGTGCGGGAACAAACAGCGGCTGCGGCGCCCGGGCGTCGCCGCCCAGGGTCAGCAAGAGAAGCAGCGACAAGCAGGCTGTTTTCTTCACAGGACCTCCGGTATTGAGTTCTCACTACTCCTGCTAGACGCAACCGAATCGGAAGTGTTAGCCCACGCGCACCGCGATCTGTTCAGCCGCTTGGTTGCGCGACTGGAGAAAAGCTGTCGTGGTCAGCACGCCGCCCCAGCAGGCAACCACCAGCGTCAGCCAGCGAAATTCACGCGGCATGTTATCGTAGGGTTTGATGCCCGGCGGGCCACCGGTGAGGGCGGGCAGGATTTCCGTGTGCCAGGCGAGATACCAGACCAGAGCAAACAGTCCGGGAAGAACAATGCGCAGTAAGCGGCGGAAGTTGAGCGGCTGCGCGGCAGCCCAAGTTATCCGGCGGCGTCCCGCACGAATGCCTGCCATGACCCACCAGATATAGAGCCCGAGAATTGCCCCCAGAGAGGCCGACATCCCCACCACCGTCTTCTTCTGCTCCTGGCGCGTGCGGCAAAGGCGTGGCGTGTCGTCGGCCGCCCAGTCCGACCACATGCAGAAAACGTCATAGTGGACGAGGCGAGCGGCGGAGTCGCTGTTGGCCAGGATGACGATGCCTTCTCCGTGGTCGGGCAGGGCAGCGACCTGCGCCTTCCACCCCTGATTGTCTCCACCATGGCTGATCATCCGCCTGCCGTTGCGCAGGGTGGTGATCTGGTAGCCGAGACCATAGCTGCTGTCCGGCCCCCAGGTGGTGAGCGTGGAATCCACCGGCGTGAACATCAGCGCCAGGGTTGCGGGCTTCAGCACGCCCCGTCCGGCGGGCTCGCCCGCGCTGCCCGGCATCGCCGCCGCCAGCCAGCGGGCGAGGTCAGTCGGGGTGGTGTAGAGGCCGGCCGCGGCCTTGGCCGTGAAGAGATAGTTGGGCGCAGGCTCGCCGCTCTGCTTATAGGCGGTGGCGGTCAGCGGCTTGAGGTCCGGCGTCCACTCGTAGGCGCTCTGCGTCATTCCCAGCGGCGACAATACCTCGCGCTGCATGAAGTCGCTGAACGATTGGCCGGAGACTTCCTCGACGATGAGTTGCAACAGGGTGTAGCCGCCGCCGGAATAGCGAAACTCACTGCCCGGCACTGCCACCAGGCGCACATCCGTGGGCCCGCCTTTCGGTCCCGCGTAGACCTTGTCCTTGCCGGAGAGCGACTCCTCGAGGGTAGGAAGTTTCTCGGTGGGGGCAAAGCCGTGGTAGCCGTGCACGGAGAGGCCGGCGCTGTGGCTGAGCAGGCGCCGGAGGGTGACGCCGCTCGAGTCAAACTCGGACGCAGGAAGCTGCCAGCGTTTCAGGTACCGTGAAACGGGTGCATCCAGTTCGAGCTTCCCTTGCTCGACCAGGCGCAACACGCCCCAGGCCGCCACGGGCTTCGACACCGAGGCTACCTGAAAAACCGTGTCTGGCGCGACCGGACGCGCCGAGGCTTCGTCGGCCAGGCCGTAGGTTTTGACGCGGACAACCGTGCCGGCGCGAACAAGTGCAACTGCGGCGCCGGGAACTTTGTATCTGCGCAGCAACCGCTCGACGCGGGCATCGAGCCGCTGCGCAAATTCTTCCAGCGACTCCTCCGGCTGGGCGGATGCGGCGGACAGGCCAAAGAGGATGAGGGCGAGACACCCGAGTAAGAGCTTTCTGGCTCGCAGCTTCAGTTTCACCCTCCGAGATGCGGGAGCTTGATTATATGCAGGCCACCTGAGGAAGCAAAGTCAGCAGCCCAGAGCGCGACGTTCAACCCAGTGGCTCCCGCCACTGGGGCCGGTCAGGTGAGTTCGCCGCGCAGCACGGTGACGGCCTGCCCGCCGAGATAGACGCGCTCCCCGCCCACCCGCACGCGAATCACACCGCCGCGCGCCGAGGCCTGATAGGCGAGGAATTCGCTCTTGCCCAGACGCGTTTGCCAGAACGGTCCCAGACAACAGTGCGCCGAGCCGGTCACGGGATCCTCCGGGACGCCCGACTGCGGCGCAAAAAAGCGTGAGACGAAATCGTAGGGCGGCGAGCCAGAGCGCGCCGTCACAATAAGGCCGCGGATCGGGAGGGTGGCGAGCAAGGCAAAATCGGGCTTGAGCCGGCGCACAGTTTGTTCGGACTCTGCTTCGACTAAATAGTCAAATCGGCTCTGGCCGACGGAGCGCGGCGTAACGCCGAGTGCACGGGCCAGTTCGGCCGGGGCGGTGGTGGGCTTTGGGGGCGTGGCGGGGAAGTCGAGTTCGATCCAGTCGCCCCGGCGGGTGGCGGTAAGCAGGCCGCTCTTGGTGTGGAAGCGTGCCTGTTCGGTGGGTTTCAGACGGCCGATTTCCCAGAGCACGTGCGCGCTGGCGAGCGTCGCATGCCCGCAGAGGTCCACTTCCACTGCGGGGGTAAACCAGCGCAGGTTGTAGCCCTCCTGCTGCGGGTAAAGAAACGCGGTCTCCGAAAGGTTCATCTCGCGCGCCACGTCCTGCATCCATTTCTCGTCACGCGGCCCGGGCAAGAGGCACACCGCCGCCGGATTGCCCGCAAACGGTTTATCCGTGAACGCATCCACCTGAAACAGCGGAATCGTCATCGTATTCTCCTACGTCGGTCAGGAATGCACGAAGCCCAGTTTTTTGACCGGCTGAGAGTTCTCCCGGTTCAACCCAGTGGCTCCCGCCACTGGGTCGCCTCTAGGGGGCGGCGAAGTTGAGGGGGAGGAGTGCGTGTTGTTTGGCGAGGAGTTCCTCGACGCCCTTCTTGCCCAGCGCCAGCAAGCGGTCGAGTTCGGCTTGGGCGAAAGGACGGCCCTCGGCCGTGGCCTGGACTTCGACCAGCCGGCCGCTGCCGGTCATCACGACGTTCATATCCACCTGCGCGCGCGAGTCTTCTTCATAGGTGAGGTCGAGCAGGAACTGGTCGCCGAGGATGCCGACGCTGGTAGCGGCAACGGAATCGGTGAGCGGCAGCGTGCGCAGGATACGTTGGTCGAGCAGGCGCTGGCAAGCGAGCGCCAGGGCCAGGAAGCCGCCGGTGATGGCGGCGGCCCGCGTCCCCCCGTCCGCCTGGATGACGTCACAGTCCACGATGATGGTGCGCTCGCCCAGGGTGTCGAGCCGAGTCACGGCGCGCAGCGAGCGCCCGATGAGCCGTTGAATCTCCTGCGAGCGGCCCGAGAGGCGGCCGCGCCCGGCATCGCGCGCGGTGCGCTGAAGAGTGGCGCGGGGGATCATCGCGTACTCACCTGTTACCCAGCCTGCGCCCGTGCCCTTGCGCCAGGGCGGGACGCCGTCCTCGACCGTGGCCGTGCAGATGACGCGCGTGAAGCCGACTTCGATGAGGACGCTGCCTTCCGCGTAGGGAATGTAGTTCGCCGTCAGCTTCACTGGACGAAGCTCGTCGGCTGCTCGACCATCCGCGCGCATGAAACCCTCGTTGTCGGCGGATTATAGCATTCGAGATAGCGGGGAAACACAGGCGAGACGCCTGTGCCACCGAACGAAAAAGAGGGTTAGTGGGCGCGGGAGAAGTGTTCGTGGATCACGCGCCAGGTGTTGCCCTTGCGCACGAAGACGTGGGTACCGCGGCCACGCACGCTGCGTCCGCGACCCAGCGCCACCTTCCAGTAGAAAGTAGCAATGGCGGTATTCCCGCTGACGTGCACGTGGGGCTGCTGGATGGAATAGGTCAGCCGGGGCGAGCGCTGGCGATAGTAATGGAACGTGCGCAATAGTGCTCGCAGGCCGCGGATGCGCATGTGGGTGGTGGAGGAGAAGCCGACGAAGCTCTTGTCGAACATCCTGAGCGCCCCGCGCAGGTCGCCGCGATTGAAGGCGGCCGCCTGCTCGCGTTCGAGGCCGAGGATCTGCCGTTCGATGGCTTTGCTCATCGTGCACCTCCCCTACCGGCCACTACATTCATTCTAAGGCGGGAAACGGGAATCGGGAACCGAGGATCGGCTCCCGACTTCGCTCGGGGAATCTGTGACTAGCTTCCAGGGGCCCAGGCGCGCCAGAGATCGAGCACGGTGGGTGCGAGACCGACCTGGCCGGCCGTGGGGCTGTCGGACGGGCCGACCCAAACTACACGAAATTCGGCGATGTGGGTTTGCGGACCAAGCCCGATCTTGAGCTTCAAATTGGTGCCGGGGATTACCGGCTGGCGCAAGCGGATGCAGGCGCCCCGCTCGCTCACGTTGAGCGTTTCCGTGTCTTCTTCAAACGCCTTGCCCAGGGAGTCCAGACCGCTAACAAGCACGGGAATGCGGATGCTGAGCCGCGAGGCCGTGCGCTTCTTCGCGTGCGCCGAATCCCCCAGGCGATCCACCTGGCGTTCCAGATACCGTGCCAGCAACTCCCGCTCCTCGGGCGTAATGTTCAAGAACTTCACGCCCATCCCCGTGCCCGGGTTCGTGTGCCGGACAATGCAGGGAAGGACGAGGGTACGGCCTTGCACGGCAAACCGCAGGCGGAAGCGATGACCGATGGGGAAGGGTTCGTGCGTCCCGATGTAAGCTCCGTCCAGGCTCAAGTCCTGGAATTGGGCGCGGAAATTGCGTTCTTCGGAATCGCATTCGCACGGTTCGGCAAACCGCACGCGACGCCGGTCGGTGAGTTCCATGGGTGGCTCCTGAGGTCGGGCAATTGTTGCAGCCATCTTAGGGCGGACAGCGGCTCAAGTCAACCCAGGGGGAAAGAAAGTGGTGCCCCTCGACTCGGCCGCCGTGGCGGCCTCGCTCGGGACAAAACTCCCGCAGAACGGGAGTTTTGGAGGCGGGGGGAGTCGAACCCCCGTCCGAAAAGCGTTGCGGTCCGAAGCCTACATGCGTAGCCCGCTCTGTTGGTTTCGCCCGCGCGCGTCAGGAGCGGGCAAGAGCGCGCGCCGGCCAGCCTGATTGGTTTCGCGCGCCGCGTCGCAGGCGGAGGCGCGAGGCGCTAGCCTGCTCGGTTGACGCCTTGCTCCCGCCGCGCAGGCTCGACGGGGAAGACGTGCCGCCTAATTAGGCAGCAAGAGCCAACTGTGTGTTGGCAGTTGTCGTTGGTCCACGCGATTACGGGCACGTGGGGCCCGGCATGCCTTCGGATCGCTCCAGCTTCCGTCGAAACCGTTTCGCCCCCACAGGGCATCTTCCACCCTACCACCCGCCCACGCGGCGGTCAAGTCAACCCCGTCGGTCATTCGTCAATTCAATTGGTGCTATCACGGCGGTGGAAGTCGCACTGATCGCGAATCATCGCGTTGTATCCGGCCCGATGCCCTCGTCCCGCGTCGAACGGCGTCGCCCTCCCGCCGTCCGGAAGAGCTGCGGAGTTTACCCCCAGCAGCGCGAGGGGCACCTGCCGCCTGCGGCTTGCCTCCACCATTGTCAAGAACCGTACCGGCCCCTTTCGCGAGCCGCCTTCCCAGGCCACTCGATTAGCTTTTTATTCGTCTGTCAGGCCCCATCTACGAGCCTTTCTTGACAGCTTGGAAGAGGTGCTCTGCACCCGCTCCCTCCCGCACACTCTTGCCGCGCTGCTCCTTTCCCTCCGCTCCTGTCTGCTTGCCTCTCTTTGCTTCTCTGCCACTTTGCCGCGCCCTTTCAGTTGACACCTCAGCCACTGTTCCACATAATGCAAAAAAGTTTCTCGAGGGCTCAGGAGGAAGGCGATGGCGCAGGCGCCACGCGCATTCGACAAAGCGCTCACGGAAGGCTTGGCGGGCATCCAGCGTCAGCTCGAGCAGGTGCAATCCTCCTTCCAGGCCATCGAGCAGGCGGTCAAGAAGGGCTCGGCGAGTCAACTGAGCGACCTCTTGCCTGCGCTGCTCCAGTTGCAGACGGCGGGCGCGGCTCTGGCCGCCTCCATTGAGTCCGTTCTGCGTTTCGCCGGCTCCTCCTACCAGTGGGCCGGCTCCTCCGCTTCCGCCCCTGCCGCCGAAGCCGCCCGCGCCGCCACCACCCACGAGGTCGACCTCGAAGAACCCGAGCCCGTGGCAGCCACTGCCGCAACGGCCGAGCCGGGGGCAGCCGCGCCACCGCCTCCGGTTGCGGAAGCTCCGCCCGTACCGCCAGGCCCGCATCGCTTCACGGATGAGGAAATCGAAAAGCTACCCGACGAGCTCCGCGACCTCCACAAGAAAGCCAAGCGCTTCGCCAAGGTCACGGTACAGGAATTCATGATGTACAGGAAAGACGAGGTACTCAAAGGGCGCGACACCCGTGACATCTACGAGCGCCTGCGCGACGAAATCGACAAGAGCAAAGCGCTCTACGACCAACGCTTCGCCAAAATCGCCGAGCACAACATCGACTACTTGTATGAGGAAATGGTGCGCGTGCTGGCCAACAACGACCCCACCGTGTTGGGCAAGTATCCCTATCCCGTGCCCGTGCGTGACTAGAAGTTATTGCAAAACCCATTTGAAGGGTGTGATTTTACAGTAGTTGG
>JBBIPK010000016.1:0-58036 GCA_037442885.1 Acidobacteriota bacterium
CCACCTGCCGCGCCAGCAGGATGTGCTCGCGCGTCTGCGGCATGGGCCCGTCCGGAGCAGAAACCACCAGAATCGCCCCGTCCATCTGCGCCGCCCCCGTGATCATGTTCTTGATGTAGTCGGCGTGCCCGGGACAATCAATGTGGGCGTAGTGGCGCTTGTCGGTCTCATACTCCACGTGCGCCACGTTGATGGTGATGCCGCGCGCCTTCTCCTCCGGGGCGTTGTCGATCGACTCGAAGGGCCGGTAGGCCACCTTGGGGTTCTTCTTGGCCAGGATGCGGGTGATGGCGCTGGTCAAGGTGGTCTTGCCGTGGTCAATGTGCCCGATGGTGCCAATGTTGAGGTGCGGTTTGGCCCGCTCGAATTTCTCCTTCGCCATGTCTCAGCTTCTCCGTTATCAGTTTTCAGTTGTCAGTTGTCAGTTCTCAGTTCTCCGTATCCCTGGGCCCGCCCACGGCGGGGCCAAACTCGTTATCAACCCTTGCCAGTGGCGGCCATGAATCCCAACAGCAGCCCCGCCGTGCCGGCCGCGCCGACGTCGAGGGACAATCCCGCGGCTTGAAAGTCGCGGCCAGCGATGAAGAAGAACACCACGGCGGCGATGCCGTACAGGATGCGCTTCAGGACCTTGGCCATTCTCACTCCTCACGTCGTCGAATCGCCTTCCAGGATTTCTCCAAGTGCCTTTGCAGGAAGCCACAGAATGCGCTGAAGAGTTCGGCCTCGCCGGGCTGGTGTGAGGACAAGCGCACAACGGAGGCTGCCCCTTCTCGCGCTCGAATGTGAACACTGCCGTGGCGGACGTGGAGCATGGTGAGGGAGCCGTCCTTCCTTCGCCTGGGCTTCCATGCCGATCTTTTCGGATCGCGCATTCGGCGAAAAGCACTTCGCAGCGCCTCGCGCAAGTCAAGACCGGGTTTTACTTCCACCAGAAGCTCCATCGTCATTTCACCAGCTTCCCGGTTGCACGGGCGATGATGTCCTCGGCGATCTCGCCCGGCACCTGGGCATATTCCTTGAAATGGAGGGTAAAGGTGCCGCGGCCCTGGGTGCGGGAGCGGAGGTCGGTGGCGTAGCCAAACATCTGGGCGAGCGGCACGGTGGCGCGGATGACCTGGGAGCCGGCGATGTGCTCCATGCCACTGACCTGGCCGCGGCGGGCGCTGATGTCGCTGATGACATCGCCCATGTACTCTTCGGGCAGGACAACTTCGAGCGCCATCATCGGCTCGAGCAACGCGGGCTGGGCACGCTGGGCGGCATCTTTAAAGGCCATCGAAGAAGCAATCTTGAAGGCCATTTCGGAGGAGTCCACTTCGTGGTAGGAGCCGTCCACCAGGCGGACGAGGACGTTGACCATTTCGTAGCCCGCGAGGATGCCGCCCTCCATCGCTTCGACGACGCCGTCCTCGACGGCGGGGATGAAGTTACGCGGGATGACGCCGCCGACGATTTCATCCACGAAGACGAGGTTCAGATCTTTGTGCTGGCGGGCCTTGTTTTTTTCGAGCTTTTTTTGGATGTCTTCGGCGGGGTGGTGAGGATCGAAGGGGGCGAGGACAAGCTTGACGTGGCCATACTGGCCGCGACCGCCGGTCTGGCGGATGTAGCGCCCTTCGGCCTCGGCGGCGGTGAGAATGGTTTCGCGGTAGGCGACCTGGGGGCGGCCGACGTTGGCCTTGACGTTGAACTCGCGCAGCATGCGGTCGGTGATGATTTCCAGATGCAGCTCGCCCATGCCGTTGATGAGCGTCTGGCCGGTGTCCGGGTCCACATGCACCTTGAAGGTGGGGTCTTCCTGCTGCAGCTTCTGCAGGGCTTCGGAGAGCTTGTCCTGGTCGGCTTTGGTCTTGGGTTCGATGGCGACGGAGATGACGGGGGTGGGGAATTCCATGGCTTCGAGGATGACGGGATGATCTTCGTCGCAGAGGGTGTCACCGGTGGTGACGCTCTTGAGGCCGACGGCGGCGGCGATGTCGCCGGCAAAGACGCGCTCAATCTCTTCCCGCTTGTTCGCATGCATGCGCAGCAGCCGCCCGATGCGCTCGCGCGTCTGTTTGGTCGCGTTGTACACATAGGAACTGGATTCGAGCACACCGGAGTAGACGCGGAAGTAAGTAAGCTGGCCGACGTAGGGGTCGGTCATGATCTTGAAGGCGAGGGCGGCGAAGGGCTCCTCATCGGAGGCGGTGCGGACAAGGACCTGCTCACCGTCGGGCGCGGTGCCTTCGACGGGCGGAACGTCGAGCGGGCTGGGGAGGAAATCCACGACCGCGTCGAGTAGCGGCTGGATGCCCTTGTTGCGGAAGGCGGCGCCGCAGAGAACGGGCACGAGCTTCAGCGCGGTGGTGGCACGGCGGAGGCCAGCGCGGAGTTCATCGGCGGAGATCGGCTCGTGGTGGACGAATTTTTCGAGCAGCCGCTCGTCGTGCTCAGCGATGTAGGCGACGACCTTTTCGCGGTGCTCGTGGAGAAACCCCTCGGACAGGCCCGCGGCCTTGACGGCGGCCGCAATCGCCGGGCGCGTTTTCAGGAAGGCGGCGTCAAACAACTGGGGGAGGGGGATTACTTCGTACTCCGCTCCCAGGCTCTCATCCTTCCAGACCAGGGCGCGCTCTTCGATGAAGTCTATGACGCCGACGAAGCTGTCTTCTTTTCCGAGAGGAAACTGGATGGGGGCGGGGTCAGCGGTGAGGCGGGAGCGCATGGAGCGGATGGAACGGTCGAAGTCGGCGCCGGTGCGGTCCATTTTGTTGACGAAGGCAATGCGGGGGACGTGGTAGCGGTCGGCCTGGCGCCAGACGGTCTCGGTTTGCGGCTGGACACCGGCGACGGCGTCGAAGATGGCGATGGCGCCATCCAGCACGCGCAGGGAGCGCTCGACTTCGACGGTGAAATCTACGTGGCCAGGGGTATCAATGATGTTGATGCGGTGGGTTCGCCAGGAACAGGTGGTGGCGGCGGAGGTGATGGTGATGCCGCGCTCGCGCTCCTGCTCCATCCAGTCCATGGTGGCGGTGCCTTCGTCCACCTCGCCGAGCTTGTAGGTGATGCCGGTGTAGTAGAGGATGCGTTCGGTCGTAGTGGTCTTGCCGGCGTCGATGTGCGCCATGATTCCGATGTTGCGCAACTTGTCGAGCGGTACTGCCCGTTCCATCCTCTGTTCCTCACCGGCTCCTGCCTGTCCACGCAGGACTCCTGGGCTACCGGTTTCACCATCACAAACAAGTGCGGCCCCGAACCGTTCGGGGCCGCCAATCTCTACCAGCGGTAGTGGGCGAAGGCCTTGTTGGCCTCCGCCATGCGGTGCGTGTCTTCCTTCTTCTTGATGGCACCGCCGCGGTTGTTGGCCGCGTCGATCAACTCCTCGGCGAGCTTCTCGACCATGGACTTGCCGGGCCGCTGCCGGGCGAAGTCGCGCAGCCAGCGAATCGCCAGCGACTGCCGCCGTTCGGGATTCACCTCGATCGGGATCTGATAGTTCGCACCGCCCACGCGCCGCGTTTTGACTTCCAGCAGCGGCTTGCAGTTTTCGACCGCACGCTTGAAGATCTTGAGCGGGTCGTCGTTCGTGCGCTGCTGGATCAAGCTCATCGAGCCATAAAAAATCCGCGCCGCGGTGCTCTTCTTCCCCTCCCACATCATCGAGTTGATGAACTTCTCCACCAGCTCGCTGCCGTAGACGGGATCGGGTGTCGTCGCCCGACGCTCGACTTTTCCTTTTCGCGGCATAACTCCTCACTGCCCCCGCAGCGCAACCGGTGCACTCATGGCGGAGCGCGTGCTCATGGCGATGGATCTCAACTAGCCGCCGCAGCGCCTTTGGGGCGCTTGGCGCCGTATTTTGACCGCCCCTGCCGCCGGCCGTCCACACCCAAGGTGTCGAGCGTGCCGCGGATGATGTGGTAGCGGACACCCGGCAAGTCCTTCACGCGCCCGCCGCGAATCAGCACAATCGAGTGTTCCTGCAAGTTGTGCCCGATGCCGGGGATGTACGTGGTCACCTCCATCGCGTTCGACAGCCGCACGCGGGCAATCTTGCGCAGCGCGGAGTTCGGCTTCTTCGGCGTCATGGTCTTCACCTGAACGCAGACGCCCCGCTTCTGCGGACAGGCCTCCAGCGCGGGCGACTTCGTCTTGGCCCGCAGCGGCTCGCGCCCGGAACGGACCAACTGCGCAAACGTCGGCATACGCCTCCCTACACACCCTCCCGTCCCGAGATGTCGGGATTCGGGAATTCCGCTTTCGGAATGCCCCTTCGCCGTCCCGGACGGGCTCGACACGGGGCCGAGGTGGCTACCTAAAACTTTATCCCGCCCCGAAGGTCCCGGAGCGGGACGCCTGGCCACTTCCGAAACCAATCAAATATAGCCGCTGGCAGCCACTTCTGTCAAGCGGAGACTGCCTGGAAGTCGCCCGTCTCGGGTCAGGGTTTCTTGTCGTGGTAGGTGACGGGGCGATCGTCGGAGCGCAGCACGTCGGGGAAGACCCAGTAGGGGTCGCCGAAGGGACGGCGCTCGGGCCAGATTTCGTCCAGCGTGGCCGCATCGTAGAGAATCCCGCCCTTGATCACGTACTGGAGGTCGAGGGTGTTGCGGATGTCCTCCAGCGGATTCGCACTCAGCACCATCAGGTCGGCCAGCTTGCCCACGGCAATTGAGCCGAGGTCCTGCTCCACACCGATGAAATGCGCCCCGTGGAGGCTGGCCACCTCGAGCGCGCCCATTGGCCCCAGCGCCGAGGCATACATCCAGACTTCCCAGTGAGAAGCGATACCGTGCTGCTGGCCGTGCGAGCCGATGGCGCCGTAGCCGCCAGCGGCGATGACGTCGGCCAAGCCCTGCGCAATGAGCGGGTAGCTGTAGTCGGTCACGGGACGCAACATCCGGCGCCGCGTGTGCGGGATGAGTTCACGCCATGGCAGCCAGCGGCGCTGCTTGGGATCTTTCCAGACTTCCGTCTCCTGGAAAAAGTACTCTTCGTTCCAGGGGCCGGTGCCGCCGACGATGATGGTGGGAGAATAGACAACCTTGGCCTGGCCAAAGAAGTTGGCCACATCGCCGTAGGTGGGGATGTAAGGGGTAGGGTGTTCGAAGCCGGTGTGGCCGTCCATAATCATGCTGAGCTTGTGGTCGAGGTCCATGCTCCCCTCGGCACTGACCATGAGCCCCAGCTTGCGCGCCGCTTCCACCAGCCATTGGCGCTGCTCGCGCCGGGGTTGGAGATACTGCTTGATGGTGGTGGCGCCCCAGGAGGCCAGGCGCTTGCCTTCGCGCTCGGCCACCTCGTAGCTTGAGATTTCATTCGTGCGCGCGCTCTCGCGCCAGTAGACGGGCTCCCCGGTGCTGTAGATGCGGGGCCCGACCATCGCTCCAGCCTGAACCAGCTCGGCTGTGGGGAAGACGCTTTGCGAGGAGCTGGCCGGGTCGAGGGTGGTGGTGACGCCATAGGCGAGGTAGATGGCGGTCTCAAAGTTGCGCAGGGGGAGGATGCCCTGGTGCTCGCGGTGATGATGAGCGTGTACATCGACCCAGCCCGGAATGATAGTTTTGCCGCGCACGTCCACCACGTGGTCCACCCCGCGGGTGTCGCACGCGCCGACGCAGGCAATGCGACCTCCGCGGACGACGAGGGTGCCGCGTTCGATGACTTTGCGGGCGTCCAGAGTGATGATGCGGGCGTTGGTGAGCGCCAGCGAACCTCGGGGCAGGCGGCGCGGCACCTGCAGGCGGATGGGAACGGTCTGGGTGGCGCCAGTCTCGACGTTGTAGGCGAAATAGTTCACGCCGCTGCCGTACTCGAGCGTCCGCGTGTCGCGCCAGCGCGGGAAGAGCCCTCCTTCCTGGCTCAAGGCTTTCACCGGCAACTGTCCTTTCTTCTTCTCGATCGTGGGGGCAGTGGCGCCGGTGCCGTTTGGCGGGAACGGCATCAGGTAGACGTTGTTACCTTCCTGGAAGGCTAACCAGCGCCCGTCCGGAGAGACCACCACTTCGTCGGCGTAGGGAAACTTCATTTCGACGCGTTTCTCGCTGCCATCCAGCCGGACAGAAGCAAATTCGGTAACGGGTCCCGCACTCGGGCCTGCCGCAGGGGGCTTGATCTCCGGGTAGAAGAGTCTGCCTCCCGGGCCAAAAGAAGCACGCGGCAGCAAGTCGTCCGGCGCGTTCACGCGCACGATGGACTCCGGCGCGCCGCCGGCGGCCGGTACGCGGACAAACTCGTACCAGGGATTGGCCTGGAGGCTGCGCCCGTGGGCGGTTACGCCGGCGCCCCGCGCCACCACCAACTGGCTGCCATCGGGAGTCCAAACCGGATTGACGTACTCGCCCGCCTCGGGCGTCAACCGCTCCGGGATGCCTCCGGTGGCTGGTACCTTCCACAGATACCCGCGCTCCTGGTCCGCCCATGTAGTGAAGGCAATCCAGCGCCCGTCGGGCGACCAAGCGGGGGAAAACTCCGAAGGCGCAAACGACTCTGCGGTCAGCCGGTGGGGTGTGCCTCCGGGCAGGTCCATGATCCAGAGCTTGCCCACGGCCTGAAACACCAGCCGGCGGCCATCCGGGGAGGCTGTCGGCCAGCGGAGGAAGCGCGCCTCGAACGGGTCATCCGCGATGCGCCGGGGCGCGTAGGCCATTTCCGAGATGACGCGGTGGACACGGGCGGTAAACGGAATGGTTTCGACCTGGCCGGTTTCCACCCATAGGCGTCGCAGCTTGCCACCCTGGGCGATGACCAGGGACTTGGCGTCGCGCGCCCAACTGTAGCCGGGCAGGACGCGCAGTATAGGAAACTGCTCGGCAATGTCAGACTCGATGGGGTCCATGGCGACGCGTTCAGCGCCAGTCTGGAGGTCGCGCAGCCAGAGGGCGTTGCGGGGCCCGAACTTGTGGCCTTTGTAGGAGATGGTTCCGTCGGGAATGCGGCGGGCAAAGGCCAGCCAGCGGCCATCGGGGGAAACTTCCGGGGCGATAGCACCGCCGCTCGAAGCCCGATACTGCTGTTGCGCCTGGCCGGAGGTGATGTCAATGGTTTCTCCGCTGCGGAGGTCGAGCCGCCGAATCTGGTAGCAACCTTTGAGCGGGTCCATCTGCCCAAAGGTGGGGAAACCCGGGCAGAGTGCTGCGTGAAAGTAGAGGTACCTTCCCTCGGGGGAGACGGCCGGCCAATAGGCGTTGGCGTCCTTCGCGAGCAGCTCCACACCTTCGCCGCCGTCACGGTGGTACATCCAGAGGGAGGAGGCAAACAGGGTCGCTTCACTCAGGCGCTGGCGACGCACAATCAGGTACTGGCTGTCGGGCGTCCAGGCTGGTTCCCAGACGCGCACGTCCTTGTCGGTGAACACAGGACGGGGATTTGACCCGTCGGGGTTCATCAGCCAGAGGTTGTTCTGGCCTTTGCGGTCGGAGATGAAAGCGATGGCGCTGCCGTCAGGGGAGTAGCGAGGCTGATAGTTGAGGGCGATGCCCGAGTCGCAGGTGAGGCACTCCGCCTCCCCGCCCTGGCTAGGGAGGCGGTAGATATTCGCCAACAGGTCGAAGACCAGCCAGCGGCCGTCGGGGGAGATGTCCACCGACATCCAGGTGCCTTCGCTGGTGGTGAAATCAATGGTCCGGGTCTGGCCGCGCGGCTGGGTGACGTCCCATTCGGCTGGCTTCTCAGCCTGTGCCAAACCGGCGACGCCGGTGGCGAGAATCGCCAGTACGGCGATAATCCCTGCGAAGACACTCAGTGTTCGATGTCCCATCGCACCCTCCTCTTTTCTGCTTCTGTGGGATGACCTCCGCTGAGGTAAAACTCGATTCGGACGCGGGCACTATATCATCAGCACGCGTGCCGCGGGTCTTCGGCAGCAAAGACAGGGGCTGGCTGCGGATGGTCGCTGCGTCAGGCAGGCCCGACAGAGCTCTATGGCACGGGGGGCCAGCCGAGGCGGGCGCGGGCGGCGGCCAGGACATCGGCGTCGGCGGCCAGGGTATCTTCTGTGGTCGGGTCCCAGCCGGCTTGGCCCTTCTGGTTCAGGAACTCGCGCAAGAGCTCAATCCACTCGGCCTGGCTGAGCGGCCGCCCCTTGATGGTCTGCGCCTCGAGCAGCGCCACCGGCACATCCACTTTGGCCGGCATATTCCCGGCTTCCAGGCCGACGGAAAACCAGAAGCGTTCAACAGCGGGCTTGGCATCGCGGAGGGTTTCGCGGCTCAGGAATTCAATCTCATCCGGATCAACTGGCATGGCTAAATTTCGAGGATTTCTTTTTCCTTCGTCTTGCTGAGGGTGTCGAGTTTTTCGGTGAAGTCGTGGGTGAGTTTATCGAGCTCGCTGAAGCAATGGAACTGGTCGTCGTCGCTGATTTTTTTGTCTTTGTGGAGCTTGCTGACGGCGTTGCGGGTGTCGTGGCGAATATTACGCAGGGCGGTCTTGTGGTTTTCGAGCACATGGTGGAGGTGCTTGACGAGTTCTTTGCGGCGCTCTTCGGTAAGCGGGGGGATGGGGACGCGGACGACCTTGCCGTCGTTGACGGGGTTGAGGCCGAGGTCGGCGGCGCGGATGGCCTTGTCGACGGCGGCGAGCAGGGAGGGATCGAAGGGTTGGACGACGATCAGGGTGGGGTCGGGGGTGGCGAGTTTGGCGAGCTGGTTGAGAGGGGTGGGCGTGCCGTAGTATTCGACCCTGACGCCGTCGAGCAGGGTGACGGAGGCGCGGCCGGTGCGAATGTGGCTGAGCTCGCGACGGAAGTCGTCCTGGGTTTTCTCCATCCGGGTTTTGGTAAGCGTGACTGCGTCTTTGGTGTTGGTGATGTCCATGGCGCTCTGCAGGAAGAACCTTGTACCTCGTACTCAGGCGGTAACGAGCGAGCCGACTTTTTCCCCCAGCACGACGCGCTTGATGTTGCCGTGTCGGGTCAGATTGAAGACGATGATGGGAAGATTGTTGTCCTTGCAGAGCGAGAGTGCGGTCGCATCCATCACCGCCAGGCCTTTGGCAATGCAGTCGAGGTAGCTGATGCGGTCAAACATGCGCGCGTCCTTCACCGTGGCCGGGTCGGCATCGTAGATGCCGTCTACCTTGCTGGCTTTGAGCAGGACGTCGGCTTTGATTTCCATGGCGCGGAGGGCGGCGGCGGTGTCCGTGGAGAAGTAAGGGTTGCCGGTACCGGCGGCGAAGAGCACAACGCGACCTTTCTCCAGGTGGCGGAGGGCGCGGCGGCGGATGAAGGGTTCGGCGATCTGGTGCATCTCGATGGCGCTCATCAGGCGGGTGGTGAGGCCGTGCTTTTCGAGGGCGTTTTGGAGGGCGAGGGCGTTGATGACGGTGGCGAGCATGCCCATCTGGTCGGCGGTGACGCGATCGAGGCCGCGCGCCTCATGGGTGCGCCCACGGAAAATATTGCCGCCGCCGCTGATGACGGCGATCTGGACGCCCAGGTCGTGGACGTCCTTGATTTCGCCAGCCACCTGGGCGACGGTGTCGTCGTGGATGCCGAAGCCCTGCGGGCCCATGAAGGCCTCGCCGCTCAGCTTCAGCATGATCCGGTTGAAGACCGGCTCGGCCACTAGGCTCTCCCTCGCAGGTTCCTTCTGCGTTCCCGGCGCGCCCCTTTCACTTCCGGAAGGCTCCGTTTTGTTCCCCGGCGCTACCGATTCGCCTCGTTGGGGGTTGCGTGCGATTGGGCGGTGGTGGCGCTTTCGCCAACCTTGAAGCGGGCGAAGCGTCGCACCGTGATATTCTCCCCCAGCTTGGCAATCGCGCTGTCAATCAGCTCGCGCACGGTCAGCTTGTCGTCCTTGATGAAGTGTTGCTCGTAGAGGCAGTTTTCTTCGTAAAACTTTTCCAGTTTTCCTTCGACAATTTTCTCGGCCACTTTCTCCGGTTTGCCGGACGCGCGCACTTGCGCCAGATAGATCGCACGCTCCTGGGCCAGAATCTCCGGCGTCACGTCTTCGCGGCGAATGAATCGCGGATCGGCAGCACAGATGTGCATGGCCAGGTCGTGCACGAGTTGCCGGAACTCGCTCGTGCGCGCCACAAAATCGCTTTCGCAGTTGACCTCCACCAGCACGGCGATCTTCTCGCCCGCGTGCACGTAGCTGCCCACGATACCTTCCGACGTAGTTCGCCCAGCTTTCTTCTGCGCTGTCGCTATCCCTTTTGTCCGCAACCAAGCGATGGCACGCTCCACGTCCCCGCCGTTTTCCTCCAGTGCCGCTTTACAGTCCATGTAGCCGGCGCCCGTGAGGTCACGGAGCTGCTTGACCTGCTGCGCGCTCACCGCCGCGCGCGTCGGCGCGGGATTCTCCTTCGCCTTCACCTTCGGGATTGCCTCCACGGTAGGAATACAAGCAAGAGCAGCAGGTTCGTCCGCAAGGACTCCCCCACTGGAGACGTATCGGATTCGACCATCAAGGTTCGGTGGTTGTAGCTTCGCTGGATTCGTCCGTCTCGCTCGAGCCGGCCTCGCCTTCTTCGGTCGGGACAGGCCGCGGTCGCAGGTGCGGCGGCAGGACTTCGTCCGGATCAAAGGCTTGAACCACAGACTCAAACTCCTCGGCCACGTCCTCGGCTACGCCCACGCCTTCACCCAGCTCTACCATCTCGCCTGCAGCCGCCGGCGCGCCTTCCGCCGCCTCGCCCGCCTCGGCTTTGGCGGCTTCCAGTTGCGCCTGCTCGTAGGCCGCCCGCCCGGCCAGCACCGCCTCCGCAATCTTGGAAACGAACAGTCGGATCGAACGCAAGGCGTCGTCATTGCCCGGGATTACGTAATCCACTTCCTCCGGATCACAGTCCGTGTCCACGACCGCCACCACCGGAATCCCCATCTTACGGGCTTCCCGCACAGCGATGATTTCTTTGCCGGCGTCAATCACAAACAACGCGTCCGGCAGTTCCGCCAACTCCTTGATGCCCGCCAGATTTTCCCGCAGGTGCTTCAACTCGCGCCGGATGCGGGTCGCTTCCTTCTTGGGCATCACCTCCAAGCGGCCGTCCTGCTCCATCTCTTCCAACTCTTTGAAGCGGTTGATGGACTTCTTGATGGTGGCCCAGTTGGTCAGCGTCCCTCCGAGCCAGCGATGGTTGACGTAAAACATGCCGCAGCGCTGCGCTTCCTCGGCGATGGCTTCCTGCGCCTGGCGTTTCGTCCCCACAAACAGCAGCGTCTTGCCCGCCCCGGCCAACTCCGCCACGAACCCGGCCGCTTCCTTGAACAACTTCAGCGTCTTCTGCAGATCGATGATGTAAATCCCGTTCCGCTCCCCGAAGATGTACTCCTTCATCTTCGGATTCCACTTGCGCGTCTGGTGGCCGAAGTGGACACCGGCCTCGAGCAATTCCTTCATGGTCACGTTGACCACGTCGCTGCGAGTTTCCGTCGTCGTCATCGCCCTATCGCTTCGTCCACTGGAAGCGCTTGCGCGCACCCTTCTGGCCGTATTTCTTCCGCTCTTTCATCCGCGGGTCACGCGTCAGGAAGCCACCCTGGCGAAGTTTCCTCCGTACCTCCTCGCTCCAGGCTGCCAGCGCCCGCGCCAATCCCAATCGCACGGCGCCCGCCTGTCCCGTGGGTCCTCCGCCTTTGACCGTGATGGTGGCATCGTACTGCTCGGCCGCACCAGCGAATTCCAGCGGCTCGCGTGCGTGCCGCCGCCAGAATTCTGTCTTGAAGTAGTCCTCCAGCGGCCGGTTGTTCACCCGCACCTGCCCGCTACCCGGCCGCAGAAACACTCGCGCCACCGAGGTCTTCCGCCGGCCGGTGCCGGAGAGATTCCCCGGCGCAGGCTGCACCACCGCCTCCGGCTGCGCAGCCACCTCGGGGGTCAATGCTGTCGTCGCCTCTTCGGCTTCTCCCATCTTCTTGCTCTCGTCCTTTCTACCCTCTGTTTTCTGTCAGCTCAAGGGGTTGCGGCTGCTGCGCTTGGTGGGGATGCTCGGCGTCCGGATAGACGCGCAACTTCTTCGCCATCCGCTTGTGCAGTTTGTTTTTCGGCAGCATGCCCAAAATCGCCTCCCGCACGATGCGCTCGGGCTTCCGCTGGTGCAGCGCTCGTGCCCGGACCTCTTTCAACCCACCCGGATAGCCCGTGTGCCAGCGGTACACTTTCTGGTCGAGTTTCTTTCCCGTCAGCCGGACTTGGCGCGCGTTGATGACCACCACGTGGTCTCCGCAGTCGAGATAGGGCGTCCAGCGCGGCTTGTGCTTGCCCATCAACAGCGGCGCCACCCGGGCCGCCAGCCGCCCCAGCACCTGACCCCGTGCGTCCACCAGGTACCACTTCTCTTCCTGCGTTAATGCCTGCACATCCTTCCCTTTCGGAAAATATGTCCGCATCAGCGACTGCCTGCGTCAGTGGAGATTTTGAGCGCGCAGACAAACGAGACAAACTAACAGATGCTTCCGAATTCGTCAAGGTCGCTCCCCCGCCCCAACTTCCCTTCCGCGCCTGAAACGAGTAGACTCCTGCTTCGTATAACCAGAAGGATCATGATCGAGACGCAAGACCTTACCAAAGTCTTCCACGACCGCAAGCGCGGCGAAATCCGCGCCGTGGACGGCGTCAACTTCCGCTGCCAGCCGGGCCAGATTTATGGGCTGCTGGGGGCGAATGGCGCCGGCAAGACCACCTGCCTGCGGCTGCTCGCCACCATCCTGCAGCCCACCAGCGGGACCGCCCGCGTGGCCGGCTTCGACATCCAAGACCATCCCGAACAAGTCCGTGCCAACGTCGGCTTCATGGCCACCACCACCGCCCTCTACGGCCGCCTCACTGCGCGCGAGACCGTCGAGTACTTTGGCCGCTTGAATGGTCTGGACAATTCCCGGCTGCGCGAGCGCATTGACGAGCTCTTCACCACGTTCGGCATCCACGAATTCGCCCACCGCCGCTGCGACAAACTCTCCACCGGCATGAAACAGAAAGTCTCCATCGCCCGCACCCTGGTGCACGACCCGCCGGTGATGATTTTCGACGAGCCCACCGTCGGCCTCGACGTCATGACCGCGCGCACGATCGTGGACTTCATCCGCTCCTGCCGCGAGCGGGGCAAGACCATCATCTTCTCCACCCACGTCATGGTTGAGGCCGAAAAGCTCTGCGACATCATCGCCATCATTCACAACGGCCGCATTCTGACGGAAGGAACCTTGAGCCAACTGCGCGCCCGCTACGGTCTGCAGGATCTCGAGGACATCTTCGTGCGCGTCGTGGGAGATACGCCGTGAGGATGCTTCACGTCGGTACCGTCTATCGCAAGGAAATGCTCGACACCCTGCGCGACCGCCGCACCCTCATCGCCATGATCGTCGTTCCTCTGCTCCTGATGCCCGTGCTCATCTTCGGCATGGCCTCCCTCTCCCTGCGCCTTCTGCAACGCGCCCGCCTGGAAACGGCATCGGTGATGATTCTCGGCGCCGAACATTCCCCCACACTCGCTGCGCGCATTGAGAAAACGGCTGGCTTCCGCGTCGTGCCCCCGGCGCCCGACTACGCCGACCGCATCAGCAACAAGGAGCTGCGCGCGGCAGTCGAGTTTCCACCTGACTTTGAAGCCAGCATCCAGCGCGGGGAAAAGCCTGCGGTCAAGATCTATCACTACGCCGGCGAAATCAAGTCCCAGTTCGCTGTCCGCAACCTCCAGGCACTCCTGCGTTCCTATCGGGATGAAGTGGTGGCGGCGCGGCTGGCTGCCCGCGAGCTCTCGCCCGAAGTCCTCCAGCCCTTCGACACCCGCGAGGAAAACGTCGCCCCGCCGGAAAAAGTCGGCGGCAGCTTCTTCGGTGGCTTTCTCCCCTACATCATTATTGTCTTGATGCTGCAGGGCGCGATGTATCCGGCCATTGATCTCACGGCCGGCGAGAAAGAGCGCGGCACCATCGAAACCATCCTCGCGAGCCCGATCGGTCGCAGCGAACTGGTGCTGGGCAAGTTCCTCACCGTTCTGACCGCTTCCCTCGCCACCGCCACCCTCTCGCTCGGTTCGCTGGCTGGAAGTTTTCTGCTGGCTCCCAAGGCGTTCCAGCGGCGTGCCCTGGGGGAGATGCCGTTGGAGATGACGCTCAGCGCCAAAGGCGTGGCCGCCGTGCTCCTGATGGTGCTGCCGCTCGCTGTGATGTTTGCTTCGGCGCTGCTCGCCATTGCCCTGCTTGCCCGCAGCTTCAAGGAGGCGCAGAGCTACATCTCCCCGCTGATGATTGTGGTGATCTTGCCCGCTGTCGCCTCGCTCTTGCCTGGCATCGAGCTGGACATGCGCTTGGCGTTCATCCCCATCCTCAATGTCAGCCTGGTCAGCAAGGAAATTCTCACCGGCAACTACCCCTGGAACTTCATCCTGCTCATCTTCCTCTCGTCTTGCCTCTACGCCGTTGCTGCTGTCTTCGTTGCCATTCGCACCTTTCAGCGCGAATCCGTCCTCTTCCGCACCTAGGACCAGTTATCAGTTGTCAGGTACCCGTTTCGCCAGTGAACAGCAGCACTCCCCCGGCAAGGCCTTGCCCTACTGAAAACCGATCAGCTGTAAACTGAGGACTCCTTTTTAGTAGCGACGGAGGACGCCGATGACACGCCCCTGAATCTTCAGGTCTTTGCCCGAAACCAGCAGCGGCGCCATCTGGGCATTGGCGGGTTGCAGGCGGATACGGCCGCTGGGCTCGCGGAAGAAGCGCTTCAGCGTCGCTTCTTCGCCCCGGACGAGGGCGACCACGATATCGTTGTTATTGGCAATCTCGCTCTTCTCGACCAGCACGTAATCGCCATCCAGGATGTGGTCTTCGACCATCGAGTCGCCCTTCACTTGCAGCACGTAAACGTTCTTGCTGCGAGTCAAATCCCCGAGTGAAATCGTGTCCGGATTCTCAATCGCCTCGAGCGGCTGCCCGGCGGCGATGCGGCCCATCAACGGCAGCTCGGTGGCGTGCAGCGCCACCTCTTCCTTTACGGGCCGCGGCAAGGTCAGAATCTCAATCGAGCGGCTCTGGTTGTACCCGCGGCGGATAAAGCCTTTGCGCTCGAGCGTGGCCAGATGCTTGTGCACCGTCGCGAGCGAGGTCAGCTCCAGCCCGGATGCAATCTCCTCAAAGCTGGGTGAATAGCCGTTCTTGTTCTTGAACTGAACCAGAAAGTCCAGAACCTGTTTTTGCCGCTTGGTCAGCGCCATGGTCTACTCCCTTCCCGTTGCCCTCATGGATATCGTAGGCGAAATAAAGGCGAATAGTCAAGCGGTTTCTGCAGTCGCCAACACCCCCAGATTCCCCCCTACGCCTCCCGTTGCAGATGATCCGGGGCTGCTAGATCCCTTCAGTGGCGCCAACTCGTCAGATCGCTTCCAGGCGGAGCGGTCTGCTCGATGCGCTTGATGATCTTGGGCAGGTACATGGTGTTATAGCGGAGGCGGGAGATGTAGTTGGGATTGCTGTGATCGCCGTTCCAGCAGTGTTCGGCCCGGTCGCCGTAATCCACCTCCCCCGCATAGAAGGGGTCAGTGGTCTTTTTCAGAAATTCCTCCATCAGATAGACCGCGTTATTCAGATAGTAGTTGTCCATGTCGCCGCAGTAGATGTGGATCTTGCCCACCAGCTTGGGCCCCAGAGTCTTCCAATCCCGCTCCAAGATGTAGCGTAAGTCGTAGTGCTCCCGCCAATACTCGGCTACCTTGGCGTCAATCTCGCCGGTGAGCTTGTTCCAGATGGGTTGGGGGTAGCCATCCTCGCCCACCGGGGAGAAGACCGCCTGCCAGATATCGAACTGATCGCCGGAGCGGCTCTTGGTGCCCAGAGCAAGCTCCATGTGGTTGAAGCCCTCGATCGTGCCAGTGACCTCCCCAAGGTAATTGCGGTAGCCCGGCCGTTTGAGGCGTTGGAAGGGCCCCTCCAGGTAGTAGGCATTCTTGTCCTTATAAATGTTCACCAAGGTGTACGCCCGAAAGTCGATGGGGTCGGGGCAGGCGGCGAACGTACCGTTGTACTCGTCAGGGTAAAAGATCTGAGCCGCCAATGCCTCCCAGCCCCCAGTGGAGCCGCCGTAGAGGAAGCGCGCCCAGCCTGCGCCGAGGCCACGGAACTTTTTCTCGATGTAAGGAATCAGCTCATAGGTTATGGCGTCACCGTAGGGCCCGACGTTGGCCGAGTTGACGGCATAGGAGTCGTCGTAGAAGGGATGGGCATGTTGGATCTCGACGATCAGCACACGCGGAAAGCCTGGGCTAATCCACTTCTTGTAGAAGTCATAGGCCTCCTGCTGAACGATGCGGTTGTAGCACTCGACGTTGAAGCGCTCGCTGTACTCGCACTTCAAGTTGGGGTCGGGAGGTTCCGTGCGGAAGCCGCCGAAGTCGGACGGATAGTGGCCATGGAAGATGATGAGGGGGTAGTGCGCCTGGGGGTGTTCGTCAAAACCCTCCGGAACCAGGACGTGAGCTCCCAAATACATGGGCCGGCCCCAGAACTCGGTCAACAGCTTGCTCTGGATCTTGATATGTCGCACATACTTGCTGTCCTTGGGCTCGGGGATAGGCGGAATCACCTGATCCAGCTGTATCTCAATGCGCCGGCCCTCGACCGGATCGAGACGCATTTTCCGGACCGTGCTCAGCAGGTTGCCCGGCGCACGGTTCCACTGTTGACCCTCGCCTCGATCCATGGGGAGTTTGAGCGTGTGGCCGTGGGCGACCCGAAATGTCTCGTACTTGTGGAGCAAGGCCTGCACGAAGTATTCACCTGGGGGCAACTGGGAGAGGCTTGCTAACGGATAGCCGAACGCCTCGGCATCAATAACAGCCGCCTGTCTCGGTTTCAGGCCGTCCACGTCGATGCCGAACACCTGCGCCGAGCCCAGGCGACCGCTAATCTGGAAGCGCGGCTCCGTCCTGCCGTCGGTCGAGATTAGCAGCAACAGTCGGCCATCCACCGGTGTGCGGCTCACGGCTTCATCAAACGAGATGGAGAATTTCAGGCCCTCGGTGCCGGCTCGTCCGGATGCCGCGAGAAAGAGGATAAACAGCGCACATCCCAAGATTTCCACCCTCCGTTCATTCTTCCGTGTAGCAACCATCTGGCACCTCCTGTTAGCAGGATCGAGTCGAACTCTTAACAGCGAACGATGGCACCTACCCCGGAATAACTAGGCCGCGGGCGAGCTTAGACAAGAAAAACAAACACGGCAAGGGTGCTGAGTCAGGCTACGGGACATCAGATCTGCAGGACGCAAAGCTGTGGCCAGCTTCCGGGGCCTGCGAACGCACATCGAGGAGAAACCTTCCTAGCCGCCCCTGCGTTGACTTGCCCGTTGACGCAGCCTAAGATGCCGGCAAGGGGGGCTGAAAAGCTCACGCAGTTCGGCACCAAGGCCTCATGATCGGAAAGACCATCTCCCACTATCGCATTCTGGAGAGACTGGGTGCCGGCGGAATGGGTGTGCTCTACCGGGCGGAAGACATCAGGCTCGGTCGTCCCGTCGCATTGAAGTTCCTCCCGGAAGACCTCGCGCGTGACCCGACCGCGCTCGAGCGGCTGCAGCGCGAAGCCCGCGCCGCCTCCGCTCTCAATCACCCCAACATCTGCACGATTCACGACATCGACGCGCATGAGGGCCAACCCTTCCTCGTGATGGAGTTCCTGGAAGGCCAAGCTTTAAACCACCGGATTGCCGGCCAGCCCTTGCGCCTGCAGCAGATTCTCGAACTGGGAATTCAGATTGCCGACGCGCTCGATGCCGCGCATCTGAAGGGCATCCTGCACCGCGACATCAAACCCGCCAACATCTTCGTTACCTCTCGCGGGCAAGCCAAGCTGCTCGACTTTGGTCTGGCCAAGGTCGCGCGCCGCCGCGTGGCCGAAGCGGTCGGCGTCTCCACGCTGCCCACCGCCGGAACCGCCGAAGAGCACCTGACCAGCTCCGGGGTGGCCGTGGGCACCGTCGCCTATATGTCTCCCGAGCAGGCCCGTGGCGAGGAACTCGACGCGCGCACCGATCTCTTCAGTTTCGGAGCCGTGCTCTTCGAAATGGCCACCGGCCGGCAGGCGTTCTCCGGCACCACCACCGCCGTCGTGTTCGATGCCATCCTCCACGGCATCCCGCCTTCCGTGGTTCGCTTGAACCCCGACCTGCCGCCGGAACTCGAACACATCATCAACAAAGCTTTGGAAAAAGACCGCGACCTCCGCTACCAGAGCGCCGCCGAACTCCGCGCCGACCTGAAACGCCTCCAGCGTGAAAGCACCTCGGTGCGCACAGCGGCGGTGCCGGCAGCAGCGCCAGTCCGCAAAGCTCCCTTCTTGCCCTGGCCGTGGATTGCCGCGGGCAGCATCGTCGTCGTTCTGGCAGCCGTCGTTGGAACGCTTGTGTGGAAGAAGAGCCAGGAACCTGTTACCGGCCTCGCGCCGGGGGGACGCTTGACCTTGCTGGTCTCCACGCCTTACCGCATCTTTGACCCAAGCCTTTCGCCGGATGGAAAGATGATTGTGTACGTGGCGGAGGAGGGCGGCCAGGTAGACCTGTTCGTGGGCCGTGTGGCCGGGGGAGAAAAGATTCGGCTGACCAACGACGAGGCCCGGGAGACTGATCCGACCTTTTCCCCGGACGGCGACCGCATCGCTTTCACGCGTCTGCGTTCGGATACGGCCGTGCCGGAGGTCTGCCTTGTGCCGACGCTGGGCGGCAGCATCGTTCCCGTGCTCGAAGGAGCCACGTATCCTGCCTGGTCACCCGACGGGCAACGCCTTGCCTTCGTTCGGCGGCGAAGCAACGAGCCGGAAGCACTGGCCACTGCCGCCGCCGACGGCAGCGACGAACGCGTTCTATTTCGTGCTGATGCTTCCTATGCTTTCTTCCGCAACCCTGTCTGGTCACCTGATGGGAGCAAGCTGGCGGTCGTGCGCAGCGCTGGCGGCGCTTCTGGCGAACTCTGGCTTGTTCCCCTGAGAGGTGGGGACCCACGACGATTGACGAGTGATCCTCCCGGGGTGGTGAGCGACGAGCCCGCCTTCACCCCCGACGGCCGTGGCGTCGTTCACTCCTCCACCCGTGGCGGCGCCACCAACCTCTGGGTGCAACCTCTGGACGGTTCGGCCCCCGTGCGCCTGACGACCGGCGCAGGGCCGGATGAATCGCCCGGCGTGGCAGCCGATGGCAAGATCATCTTCATCAACCCGCGCTGGCGCTACGTCCTCCTCGAACACGAACTCGCCACGGGCGAGTCCCGCGAACTGGTAACCCACTCTTCTTTCATCTGGGGACCCGCTATTTCCCCCGACGGGCGTGAGGTCGCCTATAGCCAAGCCGAGGCCGATGGCTCCTGGCATATCTGGATCGTGTCGCGGGCGGGAGGTGTGCCGCGCCGCCTTACTTCCGGTGACGTCCCGCAAATCTTTCCTCGCTTTACTCCCGACGGAAGCTGGATCACGTACAACACTTGGAGCCGGGGAGGACTGAACCGCATCTGGAAAGTCTCCCGCGCCGGCGGTCCTGCAGTTCCGCTCTCCCCACCCGATACGGACGACTCCTACGGCTCTGTCTCTCCCGATGGGCGCTGGCTCCTCTTCACACGCAGCGCACAGGGAACAGCTCGGATACACATTGCGCCAGTGGAAGGAGGGGAGGCGAGAGCCCTGACTGAATCTCCCTCGGAAGTACCGCAGTGGTCTCCCGACGGTCGATGGGTTGCCTTCAGCCCCAGCCGCGACCTGCGCAGCGGCATCTACGTCATCGGGACCGATGGCAGGGGGTTGCGCCGCCTGACGGAGATTGGCAGTTGGCCGGTCTGGTGGCCGGATGGCCAGCGGATCAGCTACCTCGTAGTGCGGCCGGACGGCACGCAGGAGATTCGCGCCGTTCCCTTCCGCGGGGGAGCTTCGCAGGTGGTTTCCAGCCCGCGATACCCGGGGACGAATCATCCCTTCGACCTTGCGCGGGACGGAAAGCGGCTCGTGTCGTCGAACGCTGTGCATCTCGCCAGCGAAATCTGGTTGTATGAGCCACCGCGGTAGACTCGGATCGGAGACCTGTGTCAGCGCAGCTTCTTCTGAAGACGCTTCAGGAGCTGAATCTGACCGGCATGATAAATATCGTGGTGGGCGACCCCGAGGACCTGTTGCATGCCGGTCCACTGCGTGCCTCGCGGAATCTTCCGAAGGGCAGCGGGCGTTACCTGGGCAACCGCTTCGCAGAGTCGCCGGTGTTGCTGCGCCAGCAAGGCGATGTCCTCCCGCCAGGCCTTCTCACTCAATTCCAACGGGCGCTTGAACCAGTTGCTCCCCTTGTACGGAAAGGCGCCCCGCTTCTCGCCGAGCAGCCGCCGCCGCACCGCGTACTTCCAGTAGGCGGCATGCAGGACGATCTCCCAGATGTTGTGGCGTCCCGGGGCGGGCCGCCAAGCGGCCTGGCGCGCATTCAGCCCGCGAATGGCGCCGCGCAAGTTCGGCCCGTGCCAAGCTTTCTTCTCGAAGGCTTCGCTGAGAATGCCCAACAGCATCTCTCTGGTAAGTGTGGCCTGTGTCGTTGGCATCTTGCCTCCCTGCGCGATGCGTGCCTGGGTCTATAAGGTGAACTCGCGCCGACCGGGTCGCTACACCGGCTGGCACTTTGACCAGTATTTCCGCTATCGCGGCCGCCGACCCTACGACATGGGCGGCCGGGAATGGATCCGCAGCCCCTTGAGTTGGGCCCACCTCCGCCGCGTGCGCGGCGGCGACCTCTTTGTCTGCTACCAAGCGGACGAGCGCAAGATTTACGGTCTGGCCCGTACAGTCGGCCCCGGGTATGAAACCCTGCCCGGCTCCGGCGTATTCGATGCGGTTGACTTCAATCCACGCGGCCTGCGTTTGCAAAATCCCGTCAGCCTGACCCACCCGGCGGCCCGCGAGGTGTTTCGCCACGTCCGCGCCTTTACCGTCCCCTCCCGCGGTACGATTCACGCTCTCGCTGCCGATGAACTGCGCGCCGTTCTCGCCCAGCTCGTCGCCTTCAATCCCGCGCAGCGACGGGAGATGATTGCCTTTGCCCGCCCGCGGCCTTCTCCAGCATCGCGGCGGACTCCGCGATGAGCGCAGCTTGTCCGGTCAAGATCCGGCTGACGCGCAGAATCTCTTCTTCCGCCTGCTTCCACATCTTCTGCTCAATGGCTTCGCGCACGCCCGGAATGGTCTTCACGCCGTAACCGGTGTAAAGACCGGGGGCGTAAATCTGGTGTTTGAACCAGGGGCGCCCGGGCAGTCCGTCGGCGTCGGTGAGCTTGCGCTCGCTCTGGATGAGCAAGCTGTTGACCGCCTGAACCACCCTCGGCGCCAACGCCCGAGCGCCGTCCTGGCGAGTTGCCGCCAGCGCCTTCTCATACCGCTCGGCGCTGCGTGCCAGTGCGTCCACTGCGTTCTCAAGGGGCGCAAAGTTCAAGTAGGGTGGCACCTCCTCAAGCGACGGCGGAACAAAGGTCTTCTTCGGATCCGCCGTCGCCGTGAACACACCTTCCTCGATCTGCCGGTTGCGCTCCCGCACCTCATCCTGCGTGTCCCGCAGCAGCTTTTGGAGTTGGGTCAGATACGTCCGCACCGTATCCGCAAAGTTGGTGAAATGGAATGGCAGGAGCTCTGCATCTGCCAGCCGCAGAACCGCAGTCCCGGCGGTTTGCGCTAGCGCACGCGCATAGGAAAAATCGGTGTCGGAGAAATGCGTGTACCAGTAGAAGTCGTCATAGATAGAGTGGTAGATGCCCCCGCCGTCCTCTCCCCCAAAGCCCAAGTTCAGCGAGGCGACGCCCAGGTGGTCGAGAAACGGCGTGTAGTCAGAGCCCGACCCCAGTGCTGCGATGCGGAGGTCGGGCCGCGAGCGCGCTTCCTGGCGTGCTTCGGCCGAGCCCTGCCGGATGCGCCAGAGCTTCGACCGCTGCCAGACGGAGATTCCCTTCTCCGGGTCTTGAATCTCGCGCGCGACCCCGTTGATGAATTTTTCCAGGGTGTGGGAGCCACCCACGAACAAGTAGCCGCGTCCGTTCGAATCGCTATTGATGTAGGCGACAGCTTTCTGCCGCAGCTCTCCCGCGTGGACCTCAGCCCACTCGGTTGAGCCCAGCAATCCCTGCTCTTCCCCGTCCCAGGCGCACAGATAAATCGTCCGCTTCGGGCGCCAGCCCTGCTGCAGCAGCTCGCCGAACGCACGCGCTTCTTCCAGCAGGGCTATCATCCCCGAAGTCGGATCCTCGGCACCATTCACCCAGGCGTCGTGGTGATTGCCGCGCACAATCCATTCGTCGGGGAATTCCGCGCCCGGAATTCGGGCCACGACGTTGTAGAGTTTCTTCAAGCTCCAATCCGACCTCACCTTCAGGCGCACCTTGGCGGGTCCCGGGCCGACGTGGTAAGTAAGCGGCAGTGCGCCACGCCAGTTGGCCGGCGCCACCGGCCCGGCCAACGCGCGCAGTAGGGGCTCGGCGTCGGCGTAGGAAATGGGAAGAACAGGAATCTTGGTGAAGGTCTTGACCTCTTCGAGCTTCAGCCGTTTGGCTTCTGCCGTTGCGCCCACGCCGGGCGTCAATGGGTCGCCGGGATAGAGCGGCATATCCATGACGCTGCCGCGCTGCGCGCCGAAGGGCGGCCGCCAGGCTCCCTGCGGGAAGACGTCGCCCTGATAGTACCCGTCGTCTCGCGGGTCGGAATAGATGAGGCAACCGACGGCGCCGTGCTCGGCCGCGACCTTGGGCTTGATGCCCCGCCAGGACGCCCCATAGCGGGCGATGACAATCGCCCCTTTCACTGAAACGCCCATGCGTTCGAGTTGTTCGTAGTCTTCCGGGATGCCGTAGTTGACGTAGACAAGCGGTGCCGTCACTTCCCCGTCGGCCGAGTAGGCGTTGTAGGTCGGCAGCTGCTCGTTTTGCTGTCCCGATGTTGGGTCATCCGCCAAGGCCGGCTCTTGGAGCTTCGCCGCAAACTTCACCGGCTCCACCAGCTCGACCGCTCGCTCCTTGGGCGTCGGGAACAGCACGTCAAACGTCTCAATCCACGCCTCCAGACCAAACTCTTTGAATTTCGCCAGAATCCATTCCGCATTGTCCTTGTCGTACGGCGAGCCAAGATGGTGGGGGCGTGCCGAAAGCCGCCGCATGTATTCGCGCAGGTTGTCCTGGCTCGGAATCGCCCGGAACTTTACCTCCCATGCATCCTGCACTTGTGAGGCTTCGGAGGAAGCCCCCGCCAGAGACGGTTCCTCATCTGCGGCCACCACCAGACTCAGAGCTGTGAGCCAAGCCAAGAAAAGCATCACCATTCGGCGCATCAACACTTCCCTCCTTGGAAAGTCTTTGTCTAGGGTGATTCCGCGTTGCTGTCTAGCTGCCGGCTTTTTTTCGGTACTTATCGAACCAGCCGATGATGTGCAGAATCTTCGATACGTGATGGCTGGGCCGCGTGCGGATTCCATGCGGCTCGCCCGGTACGCGCACCAGCACGGAATCAATCTTGCGCAGCTTCAACGCAGCGAAGTATTGCTCGGACTCCGACATGGGAGTCCGCCAGTCTTCCTCGCCCGTCAATACCATAGTCGGTGTGGTTACGTTCTTGACCACCGAAAGCAGCGACCGCTTCTCGTAGTGCTCCACATTGTCCCACGGCAGTCCCGGGAACCAGTATTTGATGACCCAAGGAATGTCGGAGGTCAGTACGAAACTGTACCAGTTGATCACCGGGTACACGGTTACGGCGGCACGAAAGCGGGTCGTGCGGCCAATCATCCAACAGGTGAGAACGCCCCCGCCGCTGCCGCCGGTGACGTAGAGCTGCTCGGGATCAATATAGCCCTTGGCCAGCACTGCATCTACGCCTGAATTCAGGTCGTAGAAATCATCGCCCGGGTAGGAGTGATGAATGAGATTGCCGAACTCCTCGCCGTAACTCGTGCTGCCGCGCGGGTTCGTGTAGAGGACCACGTAGCCGCGCGCAGCCATCAATTGTTTCTCGATGTCAAAGCGGTCGCCGTAATCGGCGAACGGCCCACCGTGAATCTCCAAGATAAGCGGGTACTTTTTCGCCGGATCGAAATCGGGCGGCTTGATGATCCAGCCGTGAATCTTGCGCTTGTCGAGAGAGGATTCGTACCAGATTTCCTCCACTTTCCCGAGCGTGCGCTGGGCGAGCAGGTCTTCGTTCACAGCGGTGAGGACACGTGTCACCGGGTTCGCCAGTGTGGTCACTGCGATGTCGCCCGGCACTTCGGGTCGCGTGTGGGTGAAGGCGATGTTGCCGTCACGGGCGACTGTAAAGGCGCCTCCAAAATCATAGGCACTGTCACCCGAGCCCAAGTTTGCAGCCAACACGCGAATGTTTCCGTCCAGCGTGGTGAAGGCGAGTTTCGTATTCCCATGCTCGCTGTAGATGAAGTAGATGCCACTGCCGTCGGGCGCCCAGCGAGGACGTTGCACCGCCCGATCCAGCTTTCCTGTTAAGACCCGCGCACCACTGCCATCGCGCTTCATCAGGTAGAGCCGGGGAAGCTGGTAGCCCTGGTAGCGGTCGTCAAAGCCGACGTAGGCGATGTGCGCTCCGTCGGGGGAAATCACGGGCAGGTCATCGGGGCCCTTGCGATTCGTCAGCGCGCGCACAGCACCGTCAGCGACAGAAAATTCGTAGACCTCTGAGTTTGCCGGCTCGTCTTCCCACTCAGGGCGGCGATTGGCCGACATCAGCAGGTACTTCCCGTCCGGCGTCCACACCGCCTCGCTGGCGCGGACACCCGGGCCGCCGTGGTGGAAGTTGCCGCTAGAAATCTGTCGCGGGGTACCCCCCTCGGCAGGAATCACAAACAAATGCACGAAGCCGGGCTTCAAGTACCCTGCGGCATTGAAGCGGTACACGAGGCGATCCACGACCCGCGCCGGCTCTGCCCACTTCGCCCCGGGAGGCGCAGCCGGTACCTCAGCCAACTTGGTTCCCGCTGCGGGAACTAGAGTGGCGAAGGAGATCTGCTTTCCGTCCGGGGACCAAGCGATTCCGCTGGGCGCTTCCTGCAGGTTGGTCAGTTTGGCGGTCTGGCCAGTATCCATCCAGCGGACGTAGATCTGCAGCGCGCCATCGCGGTCGGAAATATAGAGGAGGCGGGATCCGTCGGGCGACCACCGGGGCGAAAAATCCCGATAGTTGCCAGTGGTCAGGGGCCGGTGACCGCTGCCATCAAAGTTGATAATCCACAGGTTCGAGTACCGCCGGTCCGACATGATATCGCTGAATTGGCGTACGTAGACGATCTGCTTGCCATCGGGCGAAATCTGCGGATCAGTCGCAAACTCGAGTTCGAAAATGTCGGTCGGCTGGAGCGGCCGGGCGCGCTCCTGTGCCCCTAGGGGCAGGAGAAAGAGAACGAGGAGAGAAACCACCATCAGAGAGTTCTTGGGAAAACGGCGAGCCATCACACACCTCCTCAACGATTGTCGCAGGGAGCGACACGATTCGCGTTGCCACGATGAGAACACACGAGGAATCAAAGCAAGGGCTTCTCATACTAGGACAGCAGAGAGGGCAAGTCAACGCGGAGAGAATCCGTCAAACTGGCCGCATTGCCCAAGGCTACTCAGTCCCTAAGAACTCTTCGATCCGGTCGAGCGCGTCATCGAGTGTTGCGATGACGCGGTTGCGCTGCCGCACCATTTCGGTCAGGAGGAAGCCGTAGCGGTCGCTCGCGGGGTCAAGCTGGGCAAGCTCGCGCGCTGGGTCAAGCCCCGGCAGGATGGGCAGCGGCGCGGCCGGGTCCTGCTCGAACCGCCCCGAGGCGGTGTAGAGTGTCGCATTCAGGCTGTGCGAGAGACGCAGGAAGAGCCGGTTCAGAGCCAGTACCCTCGAGCTTGCTTCTCCGCTCGCGGCGGCCAGGCGGAGCTTGTCCGCCTCTGCGTCTAGTTCTCGTGCCTTTGCCTCCAGCCGCCGGGCGCGCTCAATCGGCACGTTCAAATCCAAATGGACGCCAACCGCTGTGTGCAGGTCGGCCAACGCTCTGCCGTAGTTTTGCGCAATGGGCGAAATGCGATAGGGCAACACCGGCAGGGTCGCGAGCGCATAGAGTTCGGCCAAACGCAATTCGGTGTCACGGACAAGCGCACGCATATCGATCTTGTCCAACGTGTCTTCTGGTGTGTGCCACCACCAGCCGCGCTCTGAGCCCCCGACATAGTCGGCCCGGTCTGGATGCCCCGGGGGAATCTCGGGCAGGCCGATAGAAACTTCCGGGATGCCGATGCCCTGGAAGGCGGAGTCACCCGCCCGAAAAGGGCGAAAGATGGGCAACCCGGCGGCGAAGTAGCCCTCGCTCGGTTCCTTTCCAGTTAACTCGCGGGCGAATTGAGCGGTGAACCCCGCCAGTTCGGGCCATCCCCAGGTGGCCACTGCATCCAGCGGCACGCTGCGCGCGCCCGGGCCATCCAGATTCATGTAGGCAACGCAGTGGCGGTCCAGATCCGACCAGAAGTGATCGGCGTACCAAGTGGAGCCGGCATAGCGGCCGGTGGAATGTCCCGTCCACCAGGCAAAGCGAAAACCGCGCCGAAGTCGGTTTCGGTTCCGATGCAGAATCCGCGCCATCTCGAGTATGCTGGCGTCGGTCGAGCCTGTGTCGGTCATCCCCTTGTACCAAGCATCCAGGTGCGAGGAGACGAGAACGAAGTCGTTACTGGCGCCCTTTACTTCCGCGACTACCAGAGGAATCGTTCGCCACGCGGTCGAGACTTCAGTGAACAGCCGTACGCGCACGCGCTGTCCCAGTTGTTTCAACCATTCGCCATCGGCTCGGGTGATTGACAACGCCGGGATACCAGGAATGTGCCGCGCCGTCTGCGGCGTGGGGGTGCCCCAGACGGTAGTAATGATCATCTCGTGTAGCAACTCGCGGGGATTAATGTGAATCAAGCCAATTGCGCCCAGGTCCTCGACCAGCCGGGCGTGCTGCGGCGTGATCAAGCCGTCGGCCACCACGATTTTCCCACGCACGTCTTTCCCTGCGTAGGCAGGCGCGGCCAGCGGCCCAAAAATGGCGCCGGGACTGCCGACGAAGACCAGCTCGCCTTCGAGTCCCTCGGGAGGGGTAGAGACAGAAAACGCCGCCGTAACCGCTCGCACGCTGCGAGCCTCGGGAGACACCACCCGCAAGTCGGCGCGGATCGGCCAGCTTAGATAGGCGCGAACCCGATGTACCTGGTGGGAGATGCCGTACTGTCTGAGGGCATCGGCGAGCAGTTCGGCCGCGCGTGCCTCGCCTTCACTCCCCGAGACGCGATCCAGTGAATTGAACGGAACCAGAATTTTCTCCATTTCGGGGATGGAGATTTCCTTTTGCAGCTGTGTGATAATGTCGCGATCCCGGGAAGTGAGGAGTTGAGCTGCGCTGGCCGCGGGTTGCTCGGCCGGCGACAAAAAAACTCCTGACAAGGTCACTAGCAGGACAACAACCATACCTGTGCGTGCCATATTCATCTCCTTTCGCTACCTCGGACGGGCTCCCGCGTCGGGGAGTGTAGTCCGTGGAGGGCACGAAGGCAATTCCGGAGGAGTCTCCCTATGAAAGGATGGCCATCTGCCCGAGGTGTCCTCGCCCTCTTCATTGCCGCGTTGGGCGCGCAAGAGCCTTCACCGCTTCCCCTCACATGGGAAAACATCTTCCTTGAGAATCGGGGTGCCTACGACGCCGCCATCTCGCCGAATGGTCGCTGGGTCGCTGTTACTGCCACGGGCGCACGCGGCAGGGGAATTTATCTGATTCCCGCAAATCCTGAAGGTTCACCGGAAGCCACGTTCTGGGTCGCGGGTTCTTCTCCGCGATGGTCTCCTGACAGCGGACGGATTGTCTTTCTTCACGCCAATGATCTCTGGATTGCGGAGGTCGGTTCGCAGCGACCGCAACGTATCACCTCCGACAGCGAGGATGAACGCGCGCCAGCATTCGCCCCGGACGGAAAGACGATTGCCTTTTACTCCTCTCGCAGTGGCTACCAGGATATCTGGCTGGTGGAAGCGATACCGGCTGGCTCGCCACGCCGCTTGACACGAGAGGCCATGGCCGAGGATGACCCACGCTTTGCTCCCGCTTGGTCACCGGACGGGAGGCACATCGCCTTCGTCTCGAACAAGAGCCATTACTGGGACGATGACATCTGGGTGGTCGAAGTCAACACGGGAGAAACCCGCCAGCTTTCTCACGGACTGATGGCAACCTCGACGCCGGTCTGGTCGCCGGACGGGAGGAAACTGGCCGTGTTAGGGACTTCGAAGAACGAGTTCTGGTACGAGGACCTGTCCTACATCTACGTTCTCGACGCGGTCGCCGGCACCGAGCGCCCTCTCAAGATGCAAATCTACGCCACCGATTGGCTCATGAACCACCGACCCTTCTGGTCCGGCGACGGAACGCAGATTTACTTTCTCTACCAGCAGCGCGGGGAGTTCGACCTGTGGGCAGTCCCCAGCGCGGGCGGCGTGGCCACCCGCATTACGAATATGGGTGGCGCGGTGCGTTCGTTCGATGCGACCCCGGCGGGCGATGCCTTCGTCGTCGTGCGGAGCACCCCCACGCGCGGAGCTGAGGTGGACTACATCTCGAGTCGCGGAGGGCTGTCCCGGCAGCTCAGCCGGTTTTCCCGCCCGTGGACGAATGTACGGGAGCCCGCCGAGATCTCGTATCGGAGTTACGATGGGCTTTATATTCAGGGCTTTCTCTACCTCCCATCGGACTTCAGCCCCGAGCAGACGTACCCGGCGTTGGTCAATGTGCATGGTGGCGGAACGAATTCCTATCTGAACGGACTGAACCTGATTGAGCAACATTTGGCGGCGAAAGGCTACATTGTTCTAGCCATCAACTATCGTGGTGGCTCCGGCTTCGGCCGCGAGTTCCAAGAGCTCTCCATCAACGACTGGGCCAACGGGCAAGCGCTGGACGCAGCTGCTGCCGCCGACTTTCTCCGCAGCCTCCCCTACTGTAACGGCAAGGTGGGAATCTATGGCTACAGCTACGGTGGGATCATGACCATGGCGGCGATCACGCGCGCGCCAGAGAAGTTTGACGCAGCCGTTTCCATGGCTGGAATCTATGACTTCGGGGATGCGTACCGGACGGCCGATCGTCTCGGCCGCGTCTTCATCCGCGCAGGACACGGAGGCTCCCCGGAGGAGCGACCCGAAATCTACGCCATCAGTAATTCGCTGGCACGCATTGCCCGCATCCGCAGCCCACTGCTCATCATGCACGGGGAAGCTGATGTGCGCGCACCGTTTCGCCAGTTCCGCCTGGCGATCGAATTGCTCCGCCAGCACGGGAAGGTTTTCGAGAGCAAGAGCTACCCCGACGAGCCCCACGGCTTCCGCAATCCGCAAAATTCCATCGATATGTACCAACGGCTGGAAGCATTCTTCGCCCAGCACCTGAAGGCCTCCCGCTGACTGAGTGGAACAGCCACAGACGACATCGTGGCAATTCTGGATAGCGCTTCCTTGCCCGCGAGCCTCGATTTCCGCTATGGTGAGAAGGGGTGAAGAACGGCCGGGCGTCATGAAGCGCATCCTGGTCATCGAAGACGACAAAGACATCGTCGAACTGGTTCGCTACAACCTGGAAAAGGAAGGCTTTCAGGTATTGGCGGCGAGCGACGGCCTGACGGGACTGACGCAGCTCAAGAAGTCTTCCCCCGACCTTCTTCTCCTCGACTTGATGCTGCCGAAGCTCTCGGGTCTGGAAATCTGCAAGGAAGTCCGACGTAACGCGAGTTTGAACCGCCTGCCCATCCTGATGCTTACTGCCCGGGGCGAGGAAGCTGACCGCGTAGTAGGATTGGAATTGGGTGCCGACGATTACGTCACCAAGCCCTTCAGCATCCGTGAACTCGTTGCGCGGGTGCGCGCCCTCCTGCGGCGCACTGAACCGTCGGGAGAGGCCGAGAAGGCCATTCAAATCGGTGGTCTCTATATCGATCCGGCTTCCTACCGTGTGACCCGGGGCGGCAAACCTGTCGTTCTCAGCACGCTCGAGTTTCAGCTCCTCCACTTTCTTGCTTCCCATCCCAACCGGGTGTTCTCACGGGACCAGTTGCTGGACGCGGTGTGGGGAGCCGAACGCTTCGTGACGCCGCGCAGCGTGGATGTCTACGTCCGCCGTCTGCGGGAGAAAACAGAACCCAATCCGCGGCGGCCTCGGTATTTGAAGACAGTCCGCGGTGCCGGCTATCTCTTTCAAACGCGTGAAGCTTAGACTCTTCTGGAAACTCGGGCTGACGTATTTCTCCCTCCTGCTCCTCGTGCTGGTAGCCGTGGATCTCTACGCGGCGCGCGCGCTGCGACGTGACTATCTGCGTACGGCCTTTCAGCAGCTGGAAGCCCTGGCGCGGCTCGCAACGCATCGGCCGCCGCCATTCGACGAGCTTGCCGCTTTGCGCGCTTGGGCAGACTGGATGGCCCAAACGGGTGCCCGCGTCACGGTGATTGCAGCCGACGGAAAGGTACTTGCCGACTCGCACGAAGACCCGGAGAAGATGGCCAGCCACACCGACCGCCCTGAAATCCAAGAGGCCTTTGCCACCGGCCGCGGGCAAGCGGTTCGGTATAGCGAAACTGTCGCGCGCGAACTCGTCTACCTGGCACTTCGACACGATCCGGCCGCCGGCACGCCCACGGTAGTCCGCCTGGCACTGCCGCTTGCGCCGATCAGCCAAGCCTTGGCCGACATTCGCCGACAGTTGGGAGTGGCTTCGCTGGTTCTCCTCTTGCTCGGCGGAGGAATTGCGTTTCTGTTCTCGCAGACGTTCTCGCGGCGAGTCGAACGTCTGAAGGAATTCGCGCAGCGAGTCGCCGAAGGGGATTTTCGCCCCCTAGCGGCGGAGCGCATGGGAGACGAACTGGTCGAGCTGGCGCAGTCGCTCAACCAAACCGCCCAGCGGCTCCAACAAACCATCCACACCCTTACGCAGGAGCGCAACCAATCGGCGGCGATTCTGGCCAGCATGGTGGAGGGCGTGGCGGTGATTAGTCCCGACCGACGAATTATCTTCTGCAACGAAGCATTCTGTCGCGCTCTCGGGATTGAAGGCAGGTCCTGCACGGGGCGTCCGGTGGTGGAAGTAGTGTGGCAGTCGGATTTGCTGGCGGTGATCGAAGGGGTGCTGGCCAGGCAGGAGACGCGTCGTGCGGAAGTTGAGATGGGCACGGTGCGGCCGCAGCATTTCGATGTGGCCGCTGCCCCGGTGCCGGCCACCGGCTCGGCGGGCGCCGTCCTGGTTCTGCACGACACCAGCGAATTGCGTCGGCTGGAGCGGGTGCGACGAGATTTCGTCGCCAATGTGTCCCACGAATTGAAAACGCCCCTCGTAGCCATTCAGGGCTTTGCCGAAACCCTGCTGGCCGGCGCTCTGGAGGACAAGCGAAACCGGGAGCGCTTTCTCGAGATCATCCGCGACCACGCCATCCGTCTCGGCCGCCTCACGGATGACTTGCTGAAGCTCGCGCTGATTGAGGCGGGAAAACTCCCGCTCGAGAGCGCCGCCGTTGCCGTGCGGGATATTATCGAGCCGTGTGTCGAAACCACTCGGCTGCAAGCGGAGCCAAAGCAGCTTCACGTGGCGGCAGAATACCCCTCCGAGCTTCCCCCGGTTCGGGGCGACCTCTTGCGCTTGCGCGAGGTCTTACAGAACCTGCTCGATAATGCAGTCCAGTACACGCCCTCCGGCGGCCACGTGACTGTGCGGGCCCGGCTCCAAGACGGCCATGTGAGGATTGCGGTTACCGATACCGGCATCGGCATCCCGCAGGCCGAGCAGCAGCGCATTTTCGAGCGCTTCTATCGCGTCGATGCCGCTCGCTCGCGCGAAGTCGGCGGCACGGGCCTGGGCCTCTCCATCGCCAAGCATCTGGTGGAAGCGCACGGCGGCCGGATTGAAGTAGAAAGTGAAGTTGGCCGCGGCTCCACCTTCAGCATCTACCTGCCGTTGGCCTAGGCCGCACTTGTAACCGAGAATTCACACTCGCTTCATCCTCTCTTTACTTCCGCCCCGCACACTCTCCCGCGTGCAGCGTCAACCCCGAAGGAGGAGAAGAATGAGAGACGTACGAGGATGGGGCGGGGCTGTTCTCTTCTTGGTGGCATGTCTGGGGGTGGGTCCGGCCGCGGCTCAGAGCAACCCGACTCCGCAGTCGCCGGTGAATCTGCAAGAGCTACAAAACGAACTCCAACGGCAGCAGGCGCGAATTGCGGAGCTCGAGCGGCTGCTCAAAGAGCAGGCCCAGCTGCTCCACTGGCTGCTCGAGCGACTGCCGAGCCCGGAACCGCGCGCAACCCTCCCGGCAGGGCATGCACCGAACCAGGACTCAACACCTGCCCGCGAACTGGAACGGGTTTCCGGTGAGCTGGAGGCGCTGGCTGAGCGCGGCAAGGAGTTGAGCGAGAAAGTCAGTCGGCTCGAAAAGAACGATCAAGAGATCAACAAGGCCATCGGCGAGAAGAGCAAGGGACTGGGCAACTTCAGTCTTAGCGGCGATGTGCGCTTGCGCTATGAGCCGTTTTTCCAAGGTGGCGGCTTTGCGACGCGCCATCGGGAGCGCGCCCGAGCGCGGCTGAACTTCACAGGGAACCTCACCGATGAAATCGTCGGGGGCATCTCCGTTGCCACGGGTTCGCTCGACGACGTCAACTCGCCCAATCAGACACTCACCGGTTTCTTCACGCGCAAAACGGTCGGGTTCGACCGCTACTATTTGACCTACAAGCCCAACTGGTTTGCGCCGCTGAGCCTGACGGGCGGAAAGACTGCCTACCTCTGGTACCGCACGCCTCTCACCTTCGACAGCGACATCAACCCCGAAGGCTTCTCTGAAACGCTCAATTTCAATTTCCAGGGTCCGGTCTTGAAGAACATTACCCTGGTCGGGTTCCAGCTTCCGTTCAACGAAGCCAGCGGCAGCTACGACAGCGCCATTCTGGGCGGCCAAGTGCAGACGCGCCTGAAGTTCTCCGAGAGAGTGGGCCTGCGCTTGTATGCGGCCGGCGTGAACATTAACCGCGCGGACCCCATCGCCGTATCCGTGGCCGACGGCACGCTCCGGCCCAGCCTGCCGAACACCAACGCGTTTCGCACGGACAGCCTCGGGGCGGTGGTTGGCTATGAGTCCAAGTTCCTGTACGTGGACCTGATCGCGGCAGTCGACTTCACCCTGAAGCCGCGATGGCCCGTTTCTCTGTTATTCAATGCAGTGAACAACGCGCGGGCCGCTGGCCGTGAACGCACGGGGTATTGGGCCGAGGCGGTCTTCGGGAGGCTCTCGGAAGCGAAGGACATGCAATTCGGCTACACCTTCATCCGCATCGAGCGCGACGCCGTCATCGGCGCCTTCAACGAGAGCGATCTGCGGGCAGCGACCAATGTCAAGAATCACCGCCTCAACTTCGCTTACCAGGCTTTCAAGAATGTCTCCCTTCTCTACACGCTCTGGGTGGGGCGCCTGGCGAACCCGCAGGACACGGCAACGCAGGTGCCGCCCAACTTCCGGCCGGCCTGCTCGACCGCACCGTTTACGGGTTGCCGAGACCCCTATCTGAAGCGGATGCAGTTCGATGTGGTCTACAAGTTCTAGGGCGTCACGCAGGATTCACGCTGCTGTAACTGAGGCGTAACAATGAGGATTGAGAATACCGAGGGAGGAAAATCCATGAAGAAGCGTGCACTCGTATTCCTGCTCGTGCTGCTGCTGGGAGCGTCGTTGCTTCCTGCGCAGCAGCGCAACATCACGGTCAAAGGCTCGGACACGATGGTGATCCTGGGGCAGCGTTGGGCCGAGGTTTATATGCAGAAAAACCCCGGCATCAGCATCCAGGTGACCGGCGGAGGTTCCGGCACCGGGATTGCGGCGCTCATCAACGGCACTACCGATATCGCCGAGTCCTCCCGCCCGATGAAGGAGAAGGAAAAAGCCGACGCGAAAGCCAAGCGGGGGAAGGATGTTCTGGAGTTGCCCGTGGCCGTGGACGGTCTGGCGGTTTACGTCCACGAGATGAATCCCGTGAATGAGCTGAGCCTCCAACAACTGAAGGCCATCTACACGGGCGGCGTGAAGAACTGGAAAGAAGTCGGGGGGCGGGACGAACGAATCCTGCTTTACAGCCGGGAGAACAATTCCGGCACCTACCTTTACTTCAAGGAGCACGTGCTGGAGAACGCTGACTTCTACCCGACCGCGCAGACGCTGCCGGGAACGGCGGCGGTCATCAACGCGGTGGCGAGGGATCCGCGCGGCATCGGCTACGGCGGCATTGCCTACGGCAAGGGCATCAAGCACCTGTGCGTGAAGTCAGACGCCACCACACCCGCCGTCGAGCCTTCCATGGAGAATGTGCTTTCGGCGCGGTACCCCATCAGCCGCTACCTCTACTGGTACTTTGCGGGTCAACCCGCGGGCGACTTGAGGGCCTTCACCGGGTGGGTGCTGTCCCAAGAGGGACAGGCAGTCGTCGAGAAGGTAGGGTATTACCCACTGCCGGACCGCGTTCGTGCCGAGGCGCTAGCCAAACTGAACGCCGGTGAAAGCAGGAAGGCCAGAGCCTCTCGCTAACCGGGGGCTATCTGCGCCTGCGTGCCCTCGGCCACCCCACCCGCCGGGGGCAACCGCTTCTTTGGGAACGATGAGCACCGGAGCCCAGACAATCCGGTTCGTGAGCCGCGCTGCCAGACGCCGCTGGCGCGAGTGGCTGATTGAGAAGTTCATCTGTTTGAATGCAATCGGTGCCATCGCCCTGATTGTCCTGATCTTCGTTTTCGTCGCCCGCGAGGCCTATCCGGTGCTGCTTAGCGCGGCTGTGCACGAAGAGGTGACCCTAGAGAAACTGTTCCTGGCGCAGAGCTACGGCACGCCGGAGGCACCTCTGGCCTATGTCTGGCAGCCTGTGTCCGCAGTGCCCAAGTACAGCCTGATGCCTTTGCTCCTGGGGACGCTGAAGGTGACCCTGGTGGCCATGCTCTTGGCGGCGCCGTCGGCGATTCTGGCCGCCATTTACACCACGGAATTCGCCTCCCCGTGGTTGCGCGAAGCCATCAAGCCCGTGGTGGAGTTGCTGGCGGGGATTCCCTCGGTGGTGCTGGGCTTCTTCGCGTTGGTGGTGCTGGCGAGCTGGCTGCAGGGTTTGTTCGACTTCGACTTCCGGCTGAATGCGGTGAATGCCGGTGTCGCGATGGGCCTGGCGGTTATCCCCATTATCTACACCATCAGCGAAGACGCTCTCACTGCGGTACCGCGCAGCTATCGCAACGCCGCCTACGCGCTCGGCGCCTCCCGCGGACAAACCGCCTGGCGGGTAGTTCTGCCGGCGGCGTTGCCGGGCGTGTTTGCGGGTGTGGTGCTCGGCTTCGGACGGGCCGTGGGGGAAACCATGATCGTGCTGATGGCCTCCGGCAACGCCGCCATCACCTCCTGGAACTTCGCCGAATCCGTCCGCACGCTTTCAGCCACCATTGCAGCCGAGCTGGCCGAAGTCGTTTTCGGCAGCCCCCACTACCACGTCCTATTCTTCATCGGCACGCTGCTCTTTACGATGACCTTCGTGCTGAATTGGCTCGGCAGCCGCATGGTCGGCAATCTGCGGCGACGCCTGAACGGAGTTGACCGATGAGCACTTCGCTGCGACGGCGCGTCTCAGACCGGGTCTTCCTGAGCCTCACGGCACTCGCCGTGGGCCTGATCGTCGCCATGCTGGGCGTCATCCTGGGAAACATCGTCTTCCACGGCTGGGAGCGGCTCACCTGGGAGTTCCTGACGGCGGAGCCGCGCGCCGGCATGACCGAGGGTGGCATCTTTCCCGCGCTCTTCGGCACGGTGCTGCTCGTGCTCCTGATGACGATCTTCGTCGTGCCGCTCGGGGTGTGTGTGGCCATCTACTTCTCAGAGTATGCCCATCGGGAATCCCGCCTCTATCGCTGGACCCGGCAGGCAGTGAACAACCTGGCCGGTGTGCCTTCCATCGTTTTTGGCCTCTTTGGCCTAGGCTTTTTCGTGCAGTTCGTCGGCCGCGGGGTCGACCGCGCGTTCTATGACGGCCGACTCACCTACGGGCAGCCCGCACTGATCTGGGCAGCGCTGACGATGGCCGTGCTGACCTTGCCGGTGGTGATTGTGAGCGTGGAGGAGGCGTTGCGGGCCGTGCCCCAGACCTATCGCGACGCCAGTTACGCCTTGGGTGCCACGCGCAGCCAGACCATCTTCCGCGTGGTTCTCCCTCATGCGCTTTCCGGTGTTCTGACGGGTGGGATTCTGGCAGTGAGCCGCGGTGCGGGGGAAGTGGCTCCGATTCTGTTTGTGGGTGCCGCTTACTTCCTGCCCCATCTGCCGGCACGATTGAACGACCAGTTTATGGAGTTGGGCTACCATGTCTACGTTCTTTCGACTCAATCGCCGGACGTGGAAGCCACGAAACCGTTGCTGTACGCCACCGTGCTCGTGCTGCTGGCACTGACGTTTCTGCTGAACCTGACGGCGATTGCCATCCGAACCCGGCTACGGGTCAGAGCGGGAACCGGGCGATGAGCGCTCCGACCACGCGCGACTTCCCGCTCCTGAAAACTCAGGTGCGGTTCCCTGCAATGCCGGACGAACAGCTCACGCCCAAGATGGAAGTGGAGCGCCTCACGATTCGCTATGGAAATCGGGTGGCCATCGACGAGGTTACGCTGCCATTGTACCGGAACCAGATCACTGCCATCATCGGGCCATCCGGCTGCGGCAAGTCCACGTTTCTCCGCGCGCTGAATCGCATGAACGATCCCATACCGGGGGTGGTCACCGCAGGGCGGGTGTCGCTCGATGGCCAGAATATCTACACGTCGAACTTCGATGTGATCGAACTGCGGCGGCGCGTTGGCATGGTGTTCCAGACGCCGAATCCGTTTCCGAAGTCCATCTACGATAACGTGGCTTTCGGCTTGCGCATCAACGGCCTGGTCACTTCCCGGCGCGAACTCGACGAGCGGATCCAACAAGCCCTGCAGGCGGCGGCGCTGTGGAACGAGGTAAAAGAGCGGTTGCACGGGAACGCACTGCAGCTCAGCGGCGGGGAGCAGCAGCGGCTCTGCATAGCGCGGGCGCTAGCCGTACAACCGGAGGTGCTGCTGATGGATGAGCCTGCCTCTGCTCTCGACCCAGTCTCCACTGCCAAGATTGAAGAGTTGATGTTCGAACTCAAGAAGGACTACACGATCCTGATCGTCACCCACAATATGCAGCAGGCGGCGCGGGTGAGCGACTTCACGGCCTTCTTGCTGAGCGGGGCGCTGGTGGAGTTCAGCCCCACGCCGCAGCTGTTCACTATGCCGGCGGACTCCCGCACGGAAGCCTACATTACAGGCCGCTTCGGCTAAGGAGCTGAGATGGAACGCCATTTCGAACGCGAACTGGAAGAACTGAAAGAACACTTGCTGCGCATGGGGAGTCTGGCGGAGACGGCCGTGCACCAGGCCGTGCATGCAGTGCTGGAAGCGGACGGCGGGCTAGCCGAGCGCGTGGTGGAGCAGGAAGAAAGCGTCAATGAGATGCAGATTGAGATTGACGAGCGTGTGCTGCGGCTGCTGGCCCTGCACCAGCTGATGGCGGCCGACCTGCGCTTCGCTCTGGCCGTCACCCGCATCAACGCCGACCTCGAACGCATTGCTGACCAGGCCGTGAACATTGCGGAATGCGCCCAGCGCATCCTGCGGCACCCGCGGGTCAAGCCGTACGTGGACCTGCCGCGCATGAGCGAATTGGCGGAGGCGATGGTGCGGGACAGCCTGAATGCGTTCGTTTACAAGGACATGGAACTGGCCAAAACCGTGCTGACGCGCGACGACCAGGTGGACAACCTGCGGGACCAAATCTTGCGCGAGCTGCTGACCTACATGATGGAGGATTCCTCGGTCATCTTTCCGGCCTTTGAATTGATCCTCGTCGCGAAGAACTTGGAGCGGATCGCCGACCACGCCACGAATATCGCCGAGGACGTGATCTATATCGCTGCCGGCCGTGACGTCCGCCACCACGCGCTGGATCAGCGCTAGATCGAGCTGCCGCGACCAAACCAGCAACCCATTTTCCCAGTTGAAATTCGCCGACACTGGGGCTAGCATCAACCGCCCCGGATTTCCTGGTGCCCCAATCTTGTGTGAGCGAGGAAGAACCATGAAGCGCACTGCCCGTTGTCTCTCTGCTTGCATTCTTTTGCTCGTGGCTCTGGCTGTTTTGTTGTCCGCCCCCGTCCTCGAGGCACAGGGACGTCAACGCCCGCCCGCTAAGCCGCAACCCGCCGCCCCCGCGCCCACACCAACCCCGGCGCAGCCCAACTACGAAGAGATCCTGAAGAACCTCAAGTGGCGGGAGATTGGGCCGGCCATCATGGGCGGGCGGATTGACGACTTTGCGGTCGTCGAAAGCAACCCCAGCATTGTTTACGTCGCCACGGCTTCGAGCGGCCTGTGGAAGACGACGAACGGCGGGACCACTTGGGAGCCGCTGTTTGACAACGAGGAAGTTTCCACCATTGGTGATGTCACGGTCGCCCCGTCGGATCCCTCCATCGTCTGGGTAGGCACGGGCGAGCCCAACAACCGACAAAGCTCTTCCTGGGGGAATGGCGTTTACAAATCCACCGATGGCGGCACGACCTGGAAGAACATGGGCCTGAAGGAGACCCATCACATCGGCCGCGTCGTCATCCACCCGTCCGATCCCCACACGGTCTATGTGGCCGCTGTGGGTCGCCTGTGGGGGCCCAACGAAGAACGCGGCGTTTTCAAGACCACCGACGGCGGCCAGACCTGGAAGAAGGTGCTGTACGTCAACGAGGACACGGGCGTGATTGACCTGGCCATGGACCCGGAAAGCCCGGGGACGCTCTATGCCGCCGCCTACCAGCGCCGCCGCACTGTTTTCGGCTTCAACGGCAGCGGCCCCCACAGCGCGCTCTACAAGACCACCGATGGCGGCGCGACGTGGAAGAAGCTGGCAAAAGGGCTGCCGTACGAGAAAGGCGAGGGGGAAACCGGACGCATTGGGGTCAACATCTATCGGAAGAATCCCAACATCGTTTACGCCATCGTCGAACACAAACAGGGCGGCGTTTTCCGCAGCGAAGACAAGGGCGAGACGTGGACCAGGATGAGCGACACCAATCCCCGCCCGATGTACTACAGCCAGATCCACATCGACCCGAACAACGACCAGCGAATCTGGGTGCTGGGGGCGCCGATGTATTACTCGGAAGACGGCGGCAAGACCTTCACCACCCGGCTCGTGCAGCGCATCCACGGCGACTATCACGCGATGTGGATCAATCCAGAGAATTCCGACCACATGATTGTCGGCTCGGACGGGGGAATTCACTGGAGCTATGATCGCGGGCGGAGTTGGGACTTCGTCAACACCCTAGCTCTCGGGCAGTTCTACGAAATCGGGGTGGACATGCGGAAGCCCTACTTCATCTGCGGCGGGCTGCAGGACAACGGCAGTTGGTGCGGTCCCAGCCAGACGTGGTGGCAGCAGGGAATCACGAACGAGGATTGGTACCGCGTGGGCGGGGGCGACGGCTTCTACGTCCAGATTGACCCCACCGACCCGAACATTGTCTACGGCGAATCGCAGGACGGCAACCTCTACCGCCGCGACCTGCGCACCAACGAATCCCGCGGCATCCGCCCCGAACCCAAAGAAGGCGAGCCGCGCTACCGCTTCCAGTGGAACTCCCCTATCGTCATTTCCGCGCACGACTCCAAGACCATTTACTACGGCGGCAACTTCCTCTTCAAATCCACCGACCGGGGTGACACCTGGACGAAGCTCGGGGGCGACCTCACCACCGGCGTCGAGCGGGACAAGCTTCCCATCATGGGGAAAGTACCCGACGGGGAAACTCGCTCCCGCCATGACGGCGTGCAGGCCTACCCGACCATCACCACTATCAGCGAATCCCCGCTGCGCCCGGGCTTGCTCTGGGTGGGGACCGATGACGGCAACCTGCAGGTGACGCGGGATGACGGCCAGCGGTGGCGGAACGTGGCCGAGCGCGTTCCCGGGCTGCCCAAGGGCACGTATGTGAGCCGGGTGGTGGCCAGCCGTCACGCCGAGTGCACGGCCTACGCCACCTTTGACGGCCACCGCAGCAACGACTTCAACGTTTACGTCTATACGACGACCGATTGCGGCGACACCTGGAAAGCCATCTCGAGTGGCCTCCCGAACAACAACGGCATTGCCAACGTCATCCGCGAGCACCCGCGCAACCCGAGCCTGCTCTTCCTCGGCACCGAGTACGGCGCCTATGTCTCCTTCGATCGCGGGGCGAACTGGCACCGGCTCAAGATGAATCTCCCCGTCGTGCCCGTGGATGACATTGCCATCCACCCGCGCGAGAACGACCTTCTTTTCGGCACGCACGGCCGTTCCATCTGGGTGCTCGATGACCTGACGCCTCTCGAGCAACTGAATGAAAGCGTCCTGGCGGCGGACCTGCACCTGTTCGACATCCGTCCCGCCACGGCCTGGCGCATCTACGGCCACAAGGGGAATACCGGCCATAAGATGTTCATCGCCGAGAACCCGCCCTATGGGGCGCTCATCAGTTACTACCTGAAGACCAAACTCGACGAGAAGGAAAAGGTGAAGGTAGCGATCCTGGATGCAGCGGGGAAGGTAATCCGCGAGCTCGAGGGGGGGACCGAACGCGGCATCAACCGGGTGAACTGGGACCTGCGCTACGAGCCGGCGGTCCGGCCGGAGCCGGGTCAACAATTCGGCTTCTTTGGTCCGCCGCGTGGCCCCTCTGTCGATCCGGGGACCTATACCGTGAAGATCTCGGCACAGAAGGCAGAAGCGATAAAGAAAGTCGAAGTGGAGGAAGACCCGCGCATCACGATTTCGCCCGCCGACCGCGCTGCCCGCCGGAGCGCACTCGACCGAGCGTACGAGCTTGCCCGCACCGCCGATCGGGGTCGCCGGACGGTTGTGGAACTCAAGACGGCTCTGACCGGTGCGACAGAGGCATGGAAGAAGCCCGGGGCACCGGCGATTCCCGAGGATATCCGGAAGGCGGCCGAAGAACTCGCCAAGCACGTGGATGAGGTGCACGGCAAGTTCGTGCCTCCGCAGTTGCCGTTGGGTTGGGCTGGTCCGCCACCGGTCTACACGCCGCCGACGCTACCCCAGCGGGCCAACCGCTTACTGGGAGCGCTGGACGGTTACACGGCGGCTCCAACGGCGCAACAACTGGAAGAACTCCAAGTAATCAGCGGCCTGCTGGAGGAAACCATGGAGCGGTTGAAGAAGCTTGTGGACGTGGATCTGGCCGAACTCAACCGCATGATGAACGCGGCGGGCATCCCTCACATCCGGGTGGCGTCCCGCCAGCCTTAGCAAAGGTCTCTTCAGGAGCCGGGAAGTACGGATCCGCTCCGAGCTTCCCGGCCATTGTCTGCAAGCGACTGCTCTGATTCCGCGGCCTGCCCACTAGACTGCACGGGGACCAAGCAGCGGCCGCGGGGCGAAGTGAATTCACCAGGAAAAGGCAAGCCCAAGATGAAGCTTTCGGCTCTGCGCACGTCGGTAAGCCAGCGTTGGATGCACACACTGCCCGTGGGCGGCGAATGCGAGAAGGACGAAAAAGAACCTAAACTCATCGCACGCAAGATGTGCGCGATGCTGGGAGACATCAACAGACAGGTCATAAAGATTAGAAAGGGAGCAGTGGTCAACTGCTACACCTGCCACCGTGGCAGCAACAAACCGTTGCTCAGCCCCTCTCCCCAATAATCAACTGAAACAACAGAACGCCAACTAGTTTCGTTTGCCCGCGACTGGCATGGAGCGGAAGGGCCTGGCTACTGGGCTTGCCGTTCCTGCGTGCGTCAATCCACGCGGTCTCGGTGACGCGGGCGTCTGAGAACGAGAGGGGAGGAAATTTCTTTGTCCTTTATCCTCCGGCAGTTAGAATCAGATTGGGAATCTGTTGGCTATGGCGGGCTAATTGCTAAAGCCGATGCCGAAGGGTATGGTTCTTTATCAGATCACCGAGTCTATCGAGTTAGACGAGACCGGCGCGCCCGCCCTGCGGCCCGACCGCTTCCGCATCGAGCCTTCTCCCCTGCCGAAGCAGAAGCCCGAGGAGCGAATCCACAATTGGAATGAAGTCTTCCTGGGCTTCCGGCCGGAGGTGGCCATCGTGGAGGCCTCGCGGTGCCTGGAGTGCCAGCACGCGCCCTGCGTGGACGCCTGCCCCGTCCACAATCCGATTCCCGAAGCGATGTTTTTCATCGCGCAGGGACGCTTTGCGGAAGGCGCGTTGAAGTTTTTCGAGACCAGCAATATGCCCGACATCTGTGGCCGCATCTGTCCGCAGGAAAAGCTCTGCGAAGGGGCGTGCGTGTTCACTCCCGTGGCCGAGCCGGTCCGCATCGGCAAACTGGAGGCGTTCTGTACCGATTATTTCCGCGAGCGCTATGGCTACCCGATTCCCGTTTCCATCCAGCCCACGGGTTACCAGGTCGCGATCGTCGGCGGCGGTCCGGCGGGCCTGGCGGTGGCGGAAGAGTTGGCGAAACGCGGTCACGGCGCGACGATTTACGACGCCTGGCCCCTCCCGGGTGGCCTGCTGCTCTACGGCATTCCCAACTTCAAGCTGAAGAAGGAGATCCCGCTGGCCTTGATCGAACGGCTCAAGCGCTTAGGAGTCCGCTTCATTTGCAACGTGCGCATCGGGCGCGAGCGCGCCGTGGACCAGTTGCTCGCCGAGGGCTACGATGCGGTCTTTCTCGGCCACGGCGCCACGGCCGGTAATCCGATGAAGACTCCCGGCGAAGACTTGAAGAATGTCTACCAAGCGACCGAATACCTCGTGCGCGGCAATGTCGCGCCCGAGTGGCTCCCGGAGGAGTTGCGCGGCCTGCCACACGTGGGCAAACGCACCGCTGTGATAGGCGGCGGCGACACGGCGATGGACTGCGTACGCACCGCCAAGCGTCTGAACCCGGAGGGAGAGGTTTACTGCGTCTATCGCCGCACGGAGGCCGAGATGCCCGGCCGCGGCGAGGAGCGGGTTCATGCGCGCGAAGAGGGCGTCCACTTCGAGTGGCTCACCCTGCCCAAGCGCTTCATCGGCAACGACCAAGGCGAGGTGGTGGCGATGGAATGCATTCGGATGCGGCTGGGCGAGCCGGATGCCAAGGGACGTCGCCGACCGGTGGAAGTCCCCGGAACCGAATTCATCCTGGAAGCCGATACCGTCGTGCTGGCCCTGGGCTATAACGTCGACCCGGAAATCAGCGAAACGACGCCGGATCTGAAAGTCACCAAGTGGGGCACGATCTGGGTGGAAAGCGAGGAAACCGGGAAGACGAGCCGGCAGGAAATCTGGGCGGCAGGGGACAACGTGCGCGGCGCCGACCTCGTCGTCACCGCCCTGGCCGCCGCCCGCAAGGCGGCCGTGGACATTGATCGGGCGTTGCGCGCCCGCCCTCCGAAAAAACACCTCTCCACCTAGACTGTTCCGTCGTCTGCCGCTTCGCGTCCCTCAAAGGGAGGCCAGTCGCCGCGAGTTCAGCACTCGGGGCGCTGCACACAAGCTCACTGTGCCGGAGACTTACCGGCCGGCTCGGGTTTCTCGCTGGTGGCTCGGAGGCCGGCCAGCTCCTGCAACAGGCGCCAGTTGCGCAGCCGGTCTTGCCGCCCGGCCAGCAAGGCGAGAGAGGGCTCGCCATCGTAAAAGTGGCGGCGGAAACGACCTTCGGTGCGAGCGAAGTAGATGAAATCAATCGTCTCGCCGGTTTTGGGGTTCTGGTACCAGTCTTCTTTGAGGGCAGGATTGCCTTTCAGGTCGATCCGCTCCTCGAGCCGCTCGCCTTTACGCGGGTCGTAGAGGAAGAGCGGGAAGGTGCGCGATTCGACGGCGAGCTTCGCCTGCTGCGCTGCCTGGTCGTCCCCGATGCCGTGCTCGGGCATGCAGGGGCTGTAGACGATGACAACGGCGGGTCCGGGGAAGGCGTTGGCTTCCATCACTGCGCGGTAGAAATGGTTGATGTGGGCGGGCGTGGTCTGCGCAACGAAGACATGGGGGTGCATCACCGCAATCAGGCCCAGCTCCTTGCGGCGCTCCACCTTCCCCATTCCCTCCCGGCCCACGGCTGCCATCTTGGCTTCCTGGGCCAGGAAGGTGGCGCCGGAGGCCTGTCCGCCGGTGTTGGAATAGACCTGAGTGTCGAGCACCATTACCTTGACGTCCATCCCAGAGGCGAGCAGCCGCGAGAGCGCCTGGAAGCCGATGTCGTACATCGCACCGTCGCCGCCCAATACCCAGAGGCGCTTCGCCTCCCAGCCGAGTTGATCCCAGTGGCCGCGGATGCCCATGGCGACGGTGGGGGCGTTCTCAAACAGTGAGTTGGTCCATGGCACCAGGAAGGGGTTGTAGGGGTAGGTCGAGCCGAAGACGGTATTGCAGCCGGTAGCCGCCACGAGTCCGATGTTCTCGCGGCCGTAGACAAAGCCGGTAGCCGCCAGCAGCATCCGGATCGCCGTCGCCTCGCCGCAGCCCATGCAGGAGCCTGCCCCGCCGGCATAGAGCCATGCCTCCTCGCTCAGCAGCAGGTCGCCCAAGGCCTTCTCGCTCAGGAAGCGGCCGGGCGTGCGCGGCAACTGCTGGAGGAAGGCGACGCTTTTCTGATGCCAGTCCAAGCGTTCCGGGGTCTTCTGTGTCATCCGCAGCGCTGCATGGCTCCCGCACACCTCCACGCATTCGCCGCAGCCCTTGCACTTGGTGGCATCAATCACCAGGCCAAACAGCCCGCCCCCTTCGCCCTTCTTCTCCGGCAGGGTGTGGAACTTCTGCGTCACCACAAACTGCTCTGCCAGGCGCGCGCGCAGGGCGGCATCAGCTTCCTTCTCCAATGACAGGGTCAGCGCGGCTGGTTCGACGACTTTGGCCAGGATGGCGCTGTCGGGGCATTCGTTCACGCAGTCCATGCAGCCCACACACTGGGCAGGGATGAATTCGGGGATCTCGGGCGCCAGGTGGGTGAAGTCGCGGCGGGCGCTGCTGGCGGGGGTGATCAGGCTGCGCGCAGTGTCGCGGTCGGCTTCCAGCTCCTCTTCCTCTCCGCGTGCGTAGGAGTCGAGAACGCGGCAGAAGAGTTCGGGTCGCAAGGGGCGGCCATCGCCCTCATCGGGACTCGTCGGTCCGCTCAGGATGCGCAGGCGCGGGGATTCGGTGGCGACGGCGGAAGCCGCGGTCGGCAGCGGAACTTCCTGCACTTCGTGGAAGCCGCGCTCCACGGCCTTGAGGTTTGCTTCCACGACGGCGCGGCCGCGCTTGCCGAAGTATTTCTCCAGCGACTTCTCGGCGGCTGCGAACAGTTCCTGCTCGCCCAAGCCTTTCTCTTCGCGGAAGGGGGTGATGCGGAGGAAGACGCCGAGCAAGGCGATGCCTTGCATGCGCTGGCTCAATTCCGCCGACGGGGCCAGGGCGCGCGCGATTGCCAGCGTGTCGATGGCATAGAGGCGGGCTTGCAAGGCCTGCAACCGGCGTTGCGCCGTCGGCGGCAGCGCGTCCCAGACCTTCTCGGGCGGTTTGTCGGTGTTGAGGAAGACGGTGCCGCCCGGGCGCAGGCCCGCCAGGGGGTCGCCCTGCTCGAACGCACTCGCGTCGTGCACCGCCACCATGTCCACGTGGGTCAACTCACAGTGCAGGGGGACGTGATTGTCCGCGACCGTCAAGTAATAGTTGGTCGGCAGGCCGCGCTTTTCCGAGCCGTACTTGGGGAATGCCTGCACATGTTTGCCGAAGATGTCGGCGGCCACGGTGGCGATGATCTTGTTGGTGGTGACGGAGCCGAAGCCTCCGATCGAATGGCCGCGCAAGCTGAAGGCTCCCGTCGGACGCACGTCGGGGTCCTCGCGTCGCTCCAGGGCCAGCGGGTGCCGGATGCCGATGGCAAACAGGCCGTCGGCGCCGCGGGCGAGCGCTTCGGCGATGGCCACGAAGTCGCCGGGGCGGACGTCGCGTCCTCCCAGGCCGCCCACACCGGAGAAGAATGTCGGGATGCGCGCAATGGACGCATACCCGGGGGCTCCTGCCGCGGCGTCGGCGAATGCGGCTTTGATCTCTGCCGCCAGGGGATTGGATTGCGCCAAGGGATTGTCCATACGTTCCAGAACCGCTACGGCCTGGCAGCGCCGCAGCAGGTCGACCAGTTGCCGACTAGGAAACGGCCGGAAGGCAGTCACGTGAACGGCACCGACGCGCAGGCCGCGTTCCGCGCGCAGCCAGTCCACCGTCGCCGCCGCGGTTTCCATCATCGAGCCCATACCGACGATGGCAAAGTCGGCATCCTCCATCCGATAGCCGTCCAGGAAGCTGTAGCGGCGGCCGGTCAGCTGTTCGAATTCGGCGAAGGCAGTGGCCAGCGCTTCCGGGACGCGGTCGGTGAAGTAGCGTTGGGCCACTTTCCCCTTCATATAGCTGTCCTGATTCTGCACCGGGCCGCTGAGCATGGGGCGAGTGGGATCGAACAGGCGTCTGAGCTTGGCGCTGGGAGGCCCGATGAATTTCTCCATCAATTGCGCTTCGGGCCGGAGCCAGGTTTCCACCGTATGCGTGGTCAGGAAGCCATCCTGCACGTTGAAGAAAGGAGTTTCGGAATCCTCGGCGGCGCGGCGCGCAATCAGAGCCAGGTCAGCCGCCTCCTGAGCGTTGCGGCCGAAGAGCATGCCCCAGCCACAATCGGCCACCGCCATCACATCGTCGTGACCGCAATGGATGTTGAGCGAATGCGAAGTCAAGGCGCGCGCGCCGATGTGAAACACCACCGGCAGGCGCTTGCCGGAGATGACGTGCAGGACTTCTTTCATCAGGACGAGGCCTTGGCCGCTGGTGAAATTCGTCACCCGGCCGCCGGCCAGCGCGAAGCCTTCGCAGGCAGAGGCCGAGCTGTGCTCGGACTCGGGCTCGAGGAAGAACAGCTTCTCGCCCCACAGGTTGCGCACGCCGCGGGCGACATGGGCCTCAAAGCCTTCCCCCATCGGTGTCGAGGGTGTGATGGGATAGGCAGCGGCGCCCTGACTGATGTGCGTTTCAACCCAGACAACGGCAGCAGAACCATCATCCGCCACCAGCTCGCCCGGAAAGGGCGGCGCCTTCTCCGACTCGAGTTCGTCGACCTGTCTCATTTCGTCTGCCATAAAGCACTCCGCTCCGGAGGTAGCAATTGCACGTCCGGAGGCCAGAATAGAGGGATGCTTCTATCTCACGTTTTTTCAACGGGGATAGACTAGCCGGCAGGCCCCCGACGCGCAATCCCCCGTTATCCGTGGGGCTTTTGGCGCACAAGAAGGGGGATGGCCCAGCCCGCCCCAGGCAGGCTTTTCAGGCCAAGTCTGTGACTCGTTGCTCGCGGCTCAATGGCTAGAGCGTGAGCCGGACGCTGAGAGCCAGGATGTGGGTGCGGTAGTCGTTGATCGAGCTTTCCTTCTCGTTGTAGCCGTACCAGCGATAGCCGACGCGGGCGCTGACGCGCTCGTTGAAGTCGTAGCGCAGGGAGGCGTGCGGCTGGTGGAAGTTGAGGGCCAAGGTGCCGGTGTTGCTGTAGACGCGATACCCGAGCTCGCCGTGGAGGTTGCCGAAGAGGCGGGCTCCGAAGTCGGCGTAGGCATAGTTGTCGTTGGCGAGGTAGATGGAGGTGCCAAAGAACTGGGTGCCCGCCTGGAAGAAGGTGATATCGGTGAAGGTGCTGATGTCGTTGCGGGTGTAGCCGAGGTTCCCGTACCAGCGGTCGAAGCGGTTGAGGGCCAAGTCGAGGGCGACGCCGCGGTTGCGCTGATTGCTGACGACAGTCGGATTGGGGATGCTGTTGTCAAAGATGAACCAGCTGGCGTTGAGCAGGATGCCGCGGACAGGCTCGAAGCGGCCGCGCAGGCGGAGCTGGTCGACATCGGCGGCACTGATGCGGGTGAAGGTATTGTCGGCTTCGCCCTTCTCGTAGTTCAGGAAGAGCTGGAACTGGCGCACAGGGCGCAGGTTGAAGCCAAGCAGAAACGTCTGGGTATCGAGGCTGCTCGACTCCAACGATTGGAGGATTCCCGCTTCGAACTCGGCGTGTTCGACCGAGCGGTCGGTCAGGCGAAAGCCAGCGCGTACCCCAAACCAGTGGAGGGGGTCATAGCGGGCTTCAAAGCGATTGAGCAGGTGGCGCATAAAGATGCGGTTGTGCGGTTCCTCGAGGACCGTGCCCGTGGTGCAGGCGGCCGTTCCGGAGGGGTTACAGATGCTGGTGATGCTGGTGAGGTCGCTGCCGGCGATGGTGAAGCGGTTGTAACGGAGGGTGTTGCTGACGGAGAACTGGGCAACGGGCTTCCAGGTGACCGCCACATCGCCGACAGTGTTGGGGCGGCCCACCTCGCCGGCCGATTCAATCTGCTGCGTGACCAGGGAAGGCGGCGGGGCACCGGGCGGGTCAAAGGTCTGGCCGTCGAGGGCTTCGGTGCGCACGAACCTCACATCCGGGTCGGAATAGAGCAGCCGGGCGCTGACGTCCAACTGGGTGAACGGCCGTCCCGCCAGGCTGAAGCGGGCGAAGGGGATGTGGCCGCGGATGGGGTAGGAACGGGATTGGGTATTCAAGAAGGTCGAGTTGGTGGGGTTGTTGCCCTGGCTGGCGGCGGGGAGAAAGACGTCGCGGTCGTTGCGGAAGTGGCGCCAGCTATAGTCGGCGAAGAAATTCCAGCGCTGGAGGCGCCAGTCGGCGCCGAAGCGATACTCGTCCGAGGTCTGCCGCAGCGGCTCAAACACTAAGAATTCGTCACGTGAGAAGTCAAAGGTAGTCCTCGTGAAGCCGGTGGAGGTGTTGCGGGCATAGCCGAGGCGGGGGCGAAAGCGCCGCTTGGGGAAGAGAGAGAGTTCGAAGTTCTGGCGGCGACGGTGCTGGTCGTTAGTGTGCTGGTTGAGGGCGAACTGCGGCAAGTTGAAAAAGTAATCGCTGCGCAGATAGTCGGCGCGGAAGAAGAACCAGCGGTCGTTTTCCAGGCCGTAGCGAGCCCAGTTGTAGGGGTCGCCGCCCCAGCCCCCGCCGGTGGCCCAGATACGCCGGATGAAGCCGCCCTCGGAGTGGCCCTGGAAGTTGAGTTCGTAGAGGCGGGGCCCGCTGTTCTCATAGTTCACGTGGCTGCGGTAGAGGAACGGGTTCGAGCGGTCGCTGACTTCCGCCTGCTGCCAGCCGATTTCCATCACCGTGCTGAACAGGAAGCCACCCCAGGGGCGTTCGCGGGGTTCAGCGGGCAAGGGCCGGGACTCAAACTCCTTGCTCCCGGGGTCTTGGTGTTGCTGAGCGACCGCCGGCGAAACCGAGGCGAGCAGGAACAGACACAAGGCAAGGATGGGTCGCGACATGATCATTCCCCTATTCAAAGAAGAAGCGGTTGACATTCGAGCCATGAATGTTGACGTGGCAGGTGGTGCAGTTCTGGTAGCGCGCCTGGGCTACGTTGTGGAAGGTGGGGGTGCCGGGCGCACCGCCGGGAAGGTTCGAGTGGCACTCCAGGCAGAGGAACTGCACCTGGGCGCGCTTGAGCAGGCGTGCGTTCTGCGAGCCGTGCGGGGTGTGGCAGATGGTGCAGCCCTCGATCTTGATGGGCGCGTGCTCGTAGACGAACGGCCCCTGCTTATCGGCGTGGCAGGTATAGCAGGCGAGGTCGGTGCCGGTGGCTTCGCGGGTCTGGCGGACGTTGAAGCCGCCGTGCTGGTTGTGGCAGTCCACGCAGTTGATCAGCCCTTCGTTCACCTTGTGGCGGAAGGGCTTGCTGAACTCGGGCTTCACTTCCCCGTGGCAGGAGTAGCACATGGCGGGTTGCGCCGCCTTCAGCAAGCCCGTGCGGACGCGCGCGCTGTGCACGGAGTGGCATTCGGTGCAGGAGACGGTGTTGACGCCGTGTTCGCTGCGCAGGAAATTGGAGCGCTCTTCCTGCTGCAGGTGACAATCGAGGCAGGTGTCGCTGACCTTCTGCGCAGTGACGTTCTTGAAGTTGAAGATCTTGCTGACGTCGCCGCCCGCCTCCACGTGCTCGCGGCCTGGGCCATGGCAAGACTCGCAGCCACGTTCACTCCAGGCTTTGGTGGTGTCGTCCCAGCTCTTGTAGTGCGGATTCTTTTCAAACGCAGCCTTGATGTCATGACACGTCAGGCAGGTGTCACCGCCGACGTAGTCCTCCGCCTGCGCCTTGGCAGGCGGCGCGGGGCGAGGGGACACTTTGTCACGCGGGCGGGCCAGGGTGATGACAGAAGTTGTTGCGAAAAGAAACATAAAGAAAAGTCCCGCAAATGCGGGTTTCCACCCATTTTGGCTGTTCGCCATAGCGTATCTCCTAGGACTCCCTGGGCACTGGAGCAGTTTGCGTGCCAGAGGAGCAACAGGCCCGCGCCCATTTCGGACTCCTATATCATCCAACGAGGGGGAGAACAAGTCCCAACGATTGAAAGGGTTGGACTATGTGGCCCCAGTGTGGCTTTCCCAGCGGCCTCTGCTTGCGGGAACAAACAGCGCGCCAAGTTGTCACTGCTCGCTAGGTTGGTGATTGGAATGGGGACAGACTGTTCCGGCTCTGCGGCGGTCGGGACGTGCCAGCCGGATGCCCGACTACTCTAGAGGGAACTCCGAACGGGGTAAACCCGGACGCAGCATTCCTTGTTCAGCGATTGTCCCGAAAGAGGATCAGACCTAGTGGGCAGGAACTGGCCCGTATTTGTTCCCCGGTCTTTGGCCACACGACCCATCGCCCAGTGGCCGAAGCCATGCTGCCACCCTACGACTTCGGGATGGATTGCCTGGGTCAACTTGGCAACCGCTTTGTCCTTACTGTAGGGCGATTCGACCCAGACGGCGTCGCCGTCTTTGATCCCCAAGCGCTCAGCAACCTGGGCGTTCATCAGAAGGGGATTGCTTCCTTTTAGTTCCATCAGCCAGGGGTTGTTCATGGTCCTCGTATGCGTATGCGTTGCCTCTTTCCAGTTGATTAGGTAGAAGGGGTAGTCGCGGGTCGGCTGCCAGTCGCGCGGCCGATAGACGGGAAGCGGATCCACCGGCTGTCCCGCGGCGTCTTTCTTTTCGTTTAACCACGCCGAGTAAAACTCTACTTTCCGAGAAGGGGTGGGGAAGCCTTGGACATAGCGTCCCTCTTTCAGCAGCCCGATGACCTTGCCGCCTTGTTCTGCGGGCTTGTCATAGAGCTGGTCACCGACTACCACAGCGCCTTTGACCTTCTCGGCGGGGAGCAGGCGCTTGTGTTTTTCATACTCTGTGCCTTTGGGGTCAATCCACACCGCGCCGGGCAAGGCCCGCAACTCCTCCAGGGTGAGCTTGGCGGGACTCTGCTGCAGCATTCGGCTCAAGTAATCCTCGTACTTGAGACCTGCGAAGAATTCCTTGCCGTCGGCATCCCGGAGGCCCAAACGTCGGCCGAGTTGGATGATGATGTCGTATTCGGGCGGCTGCCCGAACAGTGGCGCGACCACCGGCTGGCGCAGCGCGATCACCGTCCAGCTCACCCACGGTACAGACAGCTCGTACCGCTCCAAGAAAGTGGTCCCCGGCAGCACCAGGTCGGCCATCTCGGCCGTCTCGCTCAGCAGGACATCCACGGCCACTACGAACTCCAGCTTTTTCAGCGCCTCCAAGACGTTCCCGGTACCGGGGACGGACATCGCCAAGTTCTGGAAGAAGATCAGTGCCATCCTGGGCCGGTAGGGCCCCGCGCCAGCCAGGAGTCGGTTCACGACCTCTGTGTAGTCGCCCGAGACGTGGCCGAAGGGCACCCGATCGGGATAGCCATCGAAGCGGGGCGCCGTGATTTTAGCTGCCTTGGGTTTCAACCGCGGCGGGCCGTGACGTTCCGGGATAACCAGCGTGCCGCGCCGATCGATTCCCCCCACCAGGGCGGCGAGCATGCCGATGGCGCGGCCTGCCTGTACGCCGTTCGAGTGGTGCGCGCCGGACCAGACGTCCACCAATTGCGGCTTGGTGGTCGCAAACTCACGCGCGAGGCGCTCGGTCGTGGCGGCGGGCACTCCGCTAATGGCCTCTGCCCAGGCGGGGGTCTTGTCTTTAACGTAGTCAGCGAAGCGTTCAAAGCCTACAGTCCAGTTTTCAATGAAGTCTTTGTCGTATAGCCGCTCGCGGATGATCACATGGGCCAAGGCCAAGGCCAAGGCGCCATCGGTTCCGGGACGGATGGGAACCCACTCATCGGCCTTGCTGGCGGTGTAGCTCAAGTGAGGATCCACCACCACTAACCTGGCTCCGTTCTCGCGGGCACGGGTCATAATGCGGGGAAGGTGGGCCCATTTGGTGGCCGAGAGAGGGTTCCAGCCAAAAATCAGCATGAACTTGGTGTGCACGGCGTCGATGAGCGGCCGGTCGTAGCCGCACACCAGCTGCATGGAGGCTTTACGGTTGACATCGCACAGGCTGGAATGCATGAAAAAGTTGGGCGTGCCATAGAGGTCGCAGAAGTCCTGCTGCAGGGGAATCCAACTGGAGTCCTCGCTGAACCAGAGCAGCTTGTGGGCTTCGCCGGCCTCTTGCAGGCCTCGCAGCCGCGCGGTGATTTCCGCCAGGGCTTCCTCCCAGGAAACCTCCTTCCACTTGGGGTCCACGCCCTTACCCTTTTCGGGGTTGGTGCGCCGCAGGGGCCGCCGCACGCGATCAGGATCATAGAGACTGAGGATGGCGGCGTTGCCTTTCGGGCACATCACCGGCCCCTCGTGGTGATTGGCAAAGAAGTCGTCGGAGACATTGGTGAGCCCGACGGGGTTATAGGGATTGGGTTCGATCTTCACCACGATACCATCCACCACGTGGGCCTGGATGCCGGTGTAGCCGCCGCACATCTGGCAGCAGGTGGGCACCCAGCGGTCGATCCCCGGCTGCGGCGTCACGCCCACCGCTGCCGCCAACTCAAAGGGGTCCACGAGCAAGGTTCCAGCTCCCAGCCCCGAAAGCTCCAGGAATTCTCGCCGCTTCATCCTTGTCATTGCTTTCTCCGCTCCTGTCGGCTCTAGGTCAGGTAATAGACATTGGGTTCGGTGCCTGCCTCTTCTTTGAGGCGCATCCACTGGCGGGTCTTCAACAGACGGCTCACTTCGCTGGCCGGGTCGTTCAGGTCGCCAAAGTGAATCGCCTTGCCCATACAGGTTTGGACACAGGCTGGCGGCGACGCATACTCGCCGTTTTCATCCTGCCGATGCAGACAGAAAGTGCACTTGCGAACCTTACCGATGGGCGGTTCGTCCGCCCGGCGCACCCGATTCTCCTTGTACTCCGGCGAAGGAGCGCGGTCAAACTCGTTCGGTTCCTCGTGGTAGTTCTGGCCTTGGTCAAGGAAGCGCTTTCCATAGGGGCAGGCATCCACACAGTAGCCGAAGCCCTGACAGCGCTCGTAGTCCACCACCACAATCCCGTCTCGCTCTTTCCAGGTGGCTGCAATCGGGCAAGCCGGCACGCAGGGCGGCACCTCGCAGTGGAAGCAGGGGGCGGGGATGTTGAGCCGCCGAACACTGGGGAACGTGCCCAGTTCTTCCTCGGTTACATAGGTGTAGAAGATGCCGGGCGGAGTCTTGTTCTCCTGCTTGCAGGCGATGGTGCAGGCGCGACAGGCTACGCAGCGCTGCAGGTCGATCACCATTCCATACCGGCGGCGCGGCCTTGCCTTGCCAATGGTCTTCGCCGCATTCGCCGTCCGAGTCAGCAGGGCAGCGAGGGCGGCGACGCCACTCAGTTCCAGGAACTTCTTTCGCGTCCACCGCTGCTGCTGAGCCCATTCGCGGAGGTAAATAGCTTTGCTCTGTTCCTCCATGGGTGTTCTCTCCTGGCTAGAATCGGATTTCGTTTTGCAACATGAGGCGGCGCTCGAAAGGACGGAGCGCTCCGGAATCAGCCCGCAACCGCTCGTAATCCAGCAGGGTCTGAACATGCGGATTCCAGCGATAACTGCCGCCAAGAATCCAGCGCTGGTGGCTGTTATTAGGAATGAATTGGTCAGGGTCGAGCCGGTCGTGCCGCGCGATCAGCTCCCATTTCTCCGCCTGCGGAGAAAACAACCCCAGATTGAAAACGGCGAACAGCGAGAAGCCACGCGCCTGTGCCAGTTGACCTGCGCGTGCGGCCAGGCTTGGATGTTTGCCTTGCATGGCCGAGGCAGGATCGTCCGCCCAGAGATAGCTTCCCATGAGGCGCAAGTGCGTTCCGCGGTAGCCGCCTTGTAGGATCGCACGCTGCCGCTTGCGTGGCTGGCCAGCAGCCACGCCGTCGTAGTTCCCGGTCGAGCCGAAGGCGCCCAGGAAGACATCCTTGGCCCACCCCGCGCGGAACGGTGAAAGGGTGAACCGCAGGTGAACGTCCTTGTACTTGCCGATTTCCGGCTTCGCCCATCCTTCCCCGTTGACCACCGAGAGGTGAAGGTCGCCTCGCTTCCGGGGCAAGTCCATCCTCCAGTTCACCCCCAAGTCGGTGGAAGTTAGATAGCCTTCGCGGTCGGGAAACACCGTTCCCTGAAATCGGTAGCCCCAAACAGCTTCTTCGTAAGGAACCCAGGGGAGGTCCGCCAAGCCAGCGAGGAAACGGCTCGAAGCAAACGGAAACTTGGTCACCTCGAGGAAGAAGTGTTTGGTGGCGACATCGAAATATCCGGCACTGTCGCGTTTTTCTCCCGCTTCCATTGTCAACCGCAGTCGCACCCGATCCGTGAGTTGCGACCAGAGAACGAAATAAATCCGGTCCAAATCAAATCGGTTGGCATCCCTGGCCCCGCGTTCCAGTTCCCGGGAGTAACGCAGATAAGCGGTCCCAGAGAATGACGTCCGTCCCAGCCACTCCGGCAACTTGGTGGTGGGTGCCTGTTGCGGGCTTGCGCCCGCCGAATCCTGCGCGCTCGAAACGGTGGCGAGGGTGGCGGTGGGGGTATTTGGAGTTGGCGGTGCCGGGATCCTTGTCCCGGCTTCCTGCTTGCGTTTCAATGCGTCGATCTCTGCTTGCAAGCGCTGGATCTCAGCCTGCAACCGTTGGAGTTGCGCCATGATTTCACCCTGAGTCTCCAAGTCTTCTGCTCTTGCCAGGGGCGCAAAGCTGCTGAGAACAGCAAAGAGCAGAACGAACCAGCCAAGACGAGTGGAATAACGGGGTTGCTTCATGAGTCTCCTCCCGCAATGCTCCCGCGGTGCATCGTTGCTTTCTTGCGAACCGCAAGAACATGCAAGCATACCTCGAGGGGTTAGCTGTTTGCGTCAGGCGACTTCTGACTCTACGTAGAGGCGGCTCAACTCCCGCCAGTCATCCTCCCGGAATTCGCGGAGGATGAGGGGATGGAGTTCGAATTCCTCCCGCTCGATGTGGGCGAGCAGGGTGCGGATCAGTTCGCGGCCGAGCTGCGGGAGGTGACGTAAGTCGCCGCTGGCGTTGAAATGAATCAATTCCCGGTTGAACTCTTCGAACACCTGGCGGACGACGTCATGTTCGTGGCGCAACTCACCCAGGAAGGCGCGCAGGCGCGGGAAGCGGAATTCGACGGCGGCGTAGAGCACGGTTTCTTCCTCGCGGAAGTGGTGGCGGATTTGGTGTTCGAAGACGCGGCAGAGGTTGCGCAGGATGCGCAAGGCTTCCTGGCATTGCTCGTAGCTGGTGCCGCTGGCCTGGTGCAGGGCGCCGTCCCACTGCTGCAAGCGCGCGCGCAGGGTGGCGTGTTCTTGCAGGAGGTTCTGAAGGATCTCGGTTCCGTGCATCCGAACCTCTTCAGGCGCTGTTCTTGCGCCAGGGCAGGCCATAGGCTTCCGCGAAGACGGTGCGAGCGAGGGAGGCCGCGGGCAGGGCGGCGCGATCGGCGCAGTAGCCCAGTGCCAGTACGCCCACCACCACCAGATTCTCGGGGATGTGCAGGGTGCGGGCGAGCTGCGGGGCGTCGAACTCGTGAATCCACCACCCGCAAATATCGCAAGCCAGGGCGGCCAGCAGGATTTGTTGCAGGGCGGCGTGGGTCTGGGCGATAGCAAAGACGCGCGCGGTATCCCCGACGCTCCACTGTTGCTGGATGCGGCCCAGATGGATGGCTTCGTTGCCCGGGGTCAGGCTGCCTGACTGCATCAGCTCGCGCAGGCGGGTGGGTGCCTGCTTCCACGCGCGCGGATCGCCCAAGCCGATGACGAGGACGGGCGCGTCGGTGGCGGGTCCGGGTTCCAGGCAAGAGCGCAAGACCTGGGCCCGCGCGCCCTCGGCCTGCACCACGATGAAGCGCCAGGGTTGCAGGTTCCAGGGAGAGGCGGTATGGCAGCCCGCCTCCAGAATCTCCTCGAGTTTCTCGGTCGGGATGGGTGCGGGGGAGAAGCGCACGACGCGCGAGGCGGTGCGGAGCTGCTTCACCCATTCGTCTTTGCCCACCACGGTCATTGCGCCACCGCCTTAGTACGCGAGCACGAGCGCTGCCAGAACGGCGAGTGCCAAAGGCCCAACCGGCGGAGCCTTTACGGCTGGGGGCGCAGAGGGAAGCAGCAGGAGTCCCCCGCGGGTGTCTTCACGCGGCGCCACAGTCACCGCTGGCAGGCCTCCGAGTCCGAGCTAGCACGAACTCGCCCCCCTGCAAGAGAGGCGGAAGAGAGGTTCGCCACCACTCAGGTTGCATTGTGGTTGGGCATACTTGGAGGCTTGCTCGATGACACTCAGGGCTTCGGGCATTGACAGGTCAAGGGGCAAGGCAAGCATCCGAGCAATGGCGTGGCCGCGAAGGCAGCGCAGGGCACCTTCTGAGGCCAACTCCACGGGCGTCTGGCGCGGGACAGATTTGGGCAGGTTCGTGGTAGAACCTCCGTCGCCGCGAGCGTTCCGGAAGCAACCTCTCTTTCCGCTGAAGAGCAAGAAGGGATAGAGGGGCGACCCTGACAGCCGACGGGCTTGTCTTTCCGGCCGGTATGTGTAGCGCCCGGTCATATATCCTGGTCTATCCTGGTCGCCCCTGATCAATCCTCCTAGTCCTGCCGCAACCGATATGCCAAACTCCCTCCCCTGCCTCCTGCCTGATCTATTGGAAACAACGGGCTTAGCAAAGAAGACTGAGGCGTGAAAAATACGACACTGGCGGGCACGTGCGAGATTCCCCTCCGAGTGTGCGAAATGGCCCAGAGCAAACCCTAGCGGCCCCACCAGGCACATTGGAGGCACTTGCGAGCTCCCCAGTCGGCCACGCCAGCCCCTGCAACGCCCCCACCCGCCCGACCGGGCGCCTCCCCTCTCCCGACGCCCCCATCTTCCCCTCCCAAGAGCCTCTGACGAGCCTGACCAATTTCCAGGGCCAGCAATTTGGGTTCAGCTATGATGCTCTGAGCCGGCGCACGCAGTTGACGCGTCCGAACGGAGTCACCACAGACTACAGCTACGACGCCCTCTCGCGTCTGCTCGCCGTCCTGCATAAACTGGGTGCGGCCACGATCGATGGCGCGACCTACACGGTTGACCCAGTGGGCAACCGGACAGCCAAAACTGACCCTCGGAACGCTACAACGTCCAATTACACCTGCGATGCCATTTACCAATTGACCCAGGTGATGCAAGGCGCTAACCCCACGGAAAGTTACACGTATGACGCCGTCGGAAACCGGCTCAGCTCCCTCGGTGTTTCTCCCTATACCTATGTACTGCACCCCGCTAATTTAGACACGCAGGGCCTCGGATTTTAGGTCACTTCGAAACCTGACAAACGCCTCTCTTGGTGTCCGGTCGCCCAGGCTCTGGTGCGGCCGGTCGTGATTGTACTCCCAGACGTAGCGCCCGATCGACTGTCGGGCTTCCTCCAGGCTGCGGTACTCACTCGGCCAGACTTCCTCTTCCTTCAAGCTGCGGTGGAAGCGCTCGATGTAGCTGTTGCCCTCGGGGTGGTGGTAGGCGGTGCGGCGATGAGTGAGGCCGAGCTCGGCCAGGGTTTCTAGGAAGCGAGCCGAGGTGAACTGGGTGCCGTTGTCGGTGGTGAGTAGGCCCAGCCTACCGCCGGGCCCGCCCACACCTTGGTCAGGTCGGCTTGCCA
>JBBIPK010000017.1:0-57585 GCA_037442885.1 Acidobacteriota bacterium
GCCGTCTCTCCAGAAATTCTCCTATCTCTTAGGGCCTGAATCTCATTGCTGAGAGCTTCCAAGATACTTCTGGCAGCCTGCGAATTATGGCGCTGAAACGCAGCCGCAGCTGCTTCCAGCTTGGAGATGAGGCTTGTGTCGATGCCGAGAGGAACACCGAGGGTTGGCACGATCGCAGCGAGAATCTTTAGTGAAATCACAGCATCAAGCCCATCTGTTGGTGTGAGTATAAAGTCGAAGACGCCGTCACCCTGAACATCTACCTCCAGTTGAGTACCCTCGGCTGCACCCTGAATGAACAAGCGAGCCCTTGTATTCGGCGAGACAGGTAAGTCCACAAAGGTTCCCCTTGATAGCAGAGATTCGTTCGAGAACTGTTCCAGAGCAAGCGTGATAGTTCTCAACGCCAACCCCTGCAGCCGAACTTCATATGTATCCCCAGTGTCCAGAGTGACGTAAACATCGCCACCAAAGAGACTGAATGAGCTGTTCGGGATTTCGCGCTCGAGCGCGGGGAACTCGAATGTTGGGTCCGGATTGGGCGTGGGGCCGGTGTGACGGCCGCTGCTGTCGAATACATGCATCGCCGCTGGCGATCCCAAGATCACGCGCCAGTAGGTGAAGCCAATCGGCACATCCTTTGTGATGTGAGCAATGGAGGGATTGGTATCGTTGTCGAGGAGACTTCTGATGAGATCACGCACGGGCTGAGCGCCCATTATGCTGGCATGATCGCGGTTGAGGATAAATCCCCTGTTGTAGCCGGGAAGGTCAAGATAGAAGGTATCAGCGGAAAGATTAGTTGCGCTCGGCAGGACGACTGTTCCGTCTCCAACGCTCACGTCAAGTCGCCGGCGGGAGAGTACCGGCACACATCCCGAGGAAGCCTCGCAGGCGAACCTTGACCGATACCTGATCCCTCGCATCGTGGCCAACCCGACACCCGCGATCTGAAAAACTTCAATCCCTGCTGGAGGCTGCCATGCGTCGGCACGGCTGTGGAGTACCTGGGCTTGGTCCAGGAGATTGCGGCGGAGAACGTTGGGTTCTCGTGTATCCGCCAAGAGGGCATCTAGGCAGGCTCCGGTGTGAGGCTCGGCTCTACCGTCGGCTCCGAGAAGGAATCCCCGCAACCCGTTTCGATCGTCACCATAGGAGTCAATGGCATCTCCGTAGAAATTTCGGAGGCTCAAGAGTAATCCTGCCTGACTGTCGAACTCGACCACCGGCGAGGCCACACGCTCAAAGTACGCCGGCGAGGGCAGGAGGTTATAGGCACCGACCATGGTTTCTCCAACCTCCCGCGCAACACCTCCAGAGACAATGAAGCCCAGGGCTATCGCTTCCCCATCACCGTGGAGAAGTGACGCGACCGACTGCGGGGTACCGAGATGCGGCACAGCCACGAACACCACGCGGTCAATGAGAGAGGCTTTGTCTTGCCCTTGGAGGGCTCTGACCAGTTCCTTGGCCAGAAGCCCCCCGTTACTGTGTGCCACAATAGTGACTTTGCCGGTGGCCGAAGACGACGCTAACTCTTCAATCGCGGCCACGAAAGAAAAAGGCACGGCAATGATGCCGCGGTCACCGACAAGAGTACCCCCGCTGCTCAGAGTCTCGATGTCAAGGCGCCAATCGTAGGGTAGAATTCTCCATTCGTTCAGAAAGCCTTCTGCTTGTAGTCCGTCCATGAACACAGCAAAATCATTGTAGGCATCGCAAAAACCCTTCAGACAGCGATACAACCCGATCACGTCTCTTGTGTTTCGCTGCTGCCGTCGCTCCTGGGACGCAGCTCGCACATAGCCTGGTTACTCCTCGGTATCCAAAGTTCGAGTTCTCCACTGGGTGATGATGCATCCGCCCTGTAGAGCCGACTCCCCTTGATGCCCGGGAGAAAGGCCACGTTGGAGCGACCCGGCACTACATCGAAGCCATCCGGCAACGAGGCCTCGCGACCGCCCGGATTCCGAACCACAACATCCCGCTTTCCAACGGTAGAGCCGTTTTCAATTCGGATCTGTGCCCTTATCTCACTCGCCTGGCGCGATAGGTAAGAAACAACCGCAATGCCGTCCGGCGCGAACGACAGTTCTGCATTCGGGTCAAAATTGCTCCCCACAACCTTGACATCAAGCGTTTGGCCCTGCCGGCCCTTGTTCGGCTCGATGCTGGTGATGGAAGGCTCGGGCGGTGTCTCGGAAGCGAGAACAAAGGACAGTCCGAAAATGCTATATGCCCACTGATCTTGTAGCGGAAAGACAGTGAGGCTCGTTGTTGGCCCACCTATTCCTACGAGATTTGGCGGTGAGGGTGCCCGGTCAAGAGCCACAGTCTTGGAGGACGTATCAGTTGTTAGCACAACTGTTGTCGGGTTTAGAGTCGTCTCCGCGTTGAGGACTATTGCGATGTCTGCAACGGGGCGAGAGAACCGTATCGTAACAATACGTGAACATCCCTGGCAGAGAACGAAGCCAAAATCCGGCCAGTGCCCACTGAAATACACCAGGAAGCGCCCGAAGACGCCAATGTCGATGCAAGAGGCTCCGGAGAATGTCACGCGCGTCTCTTCAGGAGTGCCAAACCCAGCGATTTCGGTGAACGTCTCCTCGATCGCAGGTATTCTAGGCGTGCAGTGCAAGATTGATACACTCAAGGGCACTTGCGCGACCGCAGGTCTCGCCGTACAAGTGAGTAGAAAACCCAATTGGAGGCCAAGGCCAACGATAGCTCTTCTCATGGCTCACCTCGGGATAGATGGACCGATGGCCCATTCCTTTGTTGGTTGTCTTCGACAGGATGCCCGGCAGACAAATGATACCATTGTGGGGCCTGAAGTGGCGAGGGCTAGGCAAGTGGGCCGTGGGTAGGCGGGTGCGGAGCACCTCTTCCAAGCGGGTGCCCCTTCAGTAGGCCCCCTCGGCTGAGCTCCCTTCGGGTTCCCTCAGGGCAGGCGGGGCGGGCGGGGCAGGCCCGCGAGCCCAAGATACACAGGCGGGACGCCTGTGCCACCAACTGGGTGGGGCACCCGCAAAACTCCAAAAACCGTATCGTCGGTACCGTCCGTACGGTCCGTACCGTCGGTGAGCGAGAGCGTAGCGTGTGCCTCGTGCCGTCATATCCATACTTTGAGCCTGCGGGGGAGATGGGCTAGAATTGCGGGGATGACACAGCCGGCAGCAGGCAAGGCGGCGAGTTTTGAGGCGGGGCTGAAGCGCCTGGAGCAAATCGTCAAGCAACTCGAGAACGGCGACCTGGCGCTGGATGCGGCGCTGAAACTGTTCGAGGAAGGGATCGAGTTGTCGCGCCAGTGCCAGAAGCAGCTCGAGGAAGCCGAGAATAAAGTCGAGATCTTGATCAAGAAAGCCGACGGGAAACTCGTGGCCCGGCCCTTCGGGCTAGAAGGCGACGAAGAAAGCTAGCCGCTGCGCCCGCCGCGGAGTCGCGTGACCCTCACGGAATACCTGGAAGCTTCCCGCGCGCGTCTGGAGCCGCACCTCGAGCGCCTGCTGCCGTCCGAGTCCGACCCGCCGGTGACGCTGCACCAGGCGATGCGCTACGCCGTGCTCGGTGGCGGCAAGCGCATCCGGCCCATTCTCTGCATCGAAGCGGGCACCGCCATCAGCGATCGCCTGGAAGGAATCGAAGATCTCGCCTGTGCGCTCGAGTTCATTCACACCTACTCGCTCCTCCACGACGACCTGCCCGCGCTCGACAACGACGACCTGCGCCGCGGCCGGCCCACCTGCCACAAAGTGTTCGGCGAAGCCGCCGCGATTCTCGCCGGCGATGCGCTGCTGACGCTGGCGTTTGAAGTGCTCACGCGGATGCCGCAGCCGGCCCCGCAACAAAAGGCGCTGCTCATCGCCGAACTCGCCGCCGCCATCGGCACGCGCGGGGGAATGATTGGCGGCCAGATGAGCGACCTCGAAGCGGAAGGCAAGAGCGTGAGCGCGGCCGAGCTAGAAGGTATTCATCGGGCCAAGACCGGCGCGCTGATTCGCGCCGCGATTCGCTCCGGCGCGCGCTACGCCGGAGCGAGCGAGCCTGAGCTCGAGCAGCTCACGCGGTTCGGCGAGCGGCTGGGGCTGGCGTTCCAGATTATCGACGACATCCTCGACGTGCAAAGCTCGCCCGCGCAACTCGGCAAGTCCACGCGCAAAGATGCCGCGCGGAAGAAAGCAACCTATCCCGGCGTGTTTGGGCTGGAGCGTTCGCGCGCGCTGGCAAGCGAGCTCGTCGCAAAAGCGGTGGACGAGCTGGCGCCACTCGGCGCGCGCGCCCGCCGGCTGGAAGAGATTGCCCGCTACCTGCTCGCGCGCAGCGCCTGATCGGCGCGGGCTTGACACGCGCCTGCCCGGCGGTGTCTGATGAGGCAACCGCCAACAATGCAGAACCTCGTCGAGCGGTTTCTGGCCAGCGCGACACGGTTTTCCCAGCGACTCGCCGTGTTGGTGGAAGCGCCCGGCGGCGCCGAGGAATACACCTACGCCGACGTGCAGCGGCTGGCCGCGGCGGCGGCCGCGAAGCTGCGCGCGCACGGACTGAAGCCGGGCGAGCGCTGTGCCCTGCTCGCGGAGAACCACGCGCGCTGGTGCGCCGGGTTTCTGGGGATTCTGGCCAACGGCTCGGTCGCGGTTCCGCTCGACGTCACCCTGACACCGCCGCAAATCGCCACTCTCCTGCGCGACGCGGGTGCCAGCGCCATTTTCGCTTCCGGCAATCATCTCGCCACTGCCCGCAACGCGGCCGAGTCCTGCCCCCAACTCCGCCACGTGCTGCCGCTCGATGAATTGTCCCCGGCAGACTCCGCGCCGCTCGACGTCGGGCCCGCCCGACCCAACGACCTCGCTGCGATTTTCTATACCTCAGGAACCACCAGCGACCCGAAAGGCGTCGAGTTGACGCACGGCAACCTCTTGGTCGAATTCGACGCGGTCCTGCAGACGATTCCGGTTTATCCCGAGGATCGGATTCTCGGCATCCTGCCGTTGTTCCACGTGCTGGCGCTGCTGGCCAACTTCTGGCTGCCGCTGGTGGCCGGCGCCAGTGTCGTTTTCCTGGCGAGCATCAGTTCCGCCGAAATCCTGCGGGTGATGCGCGAGCGGCGGATTACGGCCTTCGTGGTCGTCCCGCAGTTCTTCTACCTGATTCACCAGCGCATCACCGACCAGGTGCGCGCCGGCGGGCGGCTGCGGCAGGCGATTTTCCGCGGCCTGCTGGCGCTCAACGGCTTCACCCGCAGCTTCGGCCTCAACCTCGGAAAGCTTTTCTTCCGCCCTGTGCATTCCGCGATTGGCCCGCAGATGCGGCTCTGGCTCACGGGCGGCTCGCGCTTCGATGCCGCCGTCGGCCGCGACCTCCACCGCATGGGCTTGACTCTGCTGCAAGCCTACGGGCTGACCGAATGCTCGGGCGCGGCTACCCTCACGCCGGAGAAAGACAACCGCATCGGCTCGGTCGGTAAGCCCCTCCCGGGTGTCGAGGTCAAGATCCGTCCGGCCGAAATCGGAAACGCAGAAGCGGAGGAAAGCCCCTACCCGACAGGCGAAATCGCCATTCGCGGGCCCATTGTCATGCAGGGCTACTGGAATCGCCCGGAAGCCACCGCCGCCATCTTGCAAGATGGCTGGCTGTTGACCGGCGACCTCGGCTACCTCGACCCGCAGGGAAACCTCTACATCACCGGACGAAAAAAAGACGTCATCATCCTGAGCTCCGGGAAGAACATTTACCCGGAAGAAATCGAAGCCCACTACGCCCAATCCCCCTACATCAAGGAAATCTGCATCCTGGGGCGGCGCGACCCCGGCCAGCCGCTGGCCGAGCGGCTCCATGCGGTGGTGGTGCCGAATTTCGACCTGCTGCGCGAACGCAAAGTCGTGAACGCACGGGAAATCCTCCGCTACGAAATCGAATCGCTGTCCATTCAACTCCCCTCGCACAAGCGCATCCTGAGCTATGACATCTGGCCGAACGAGCTGCCCCGCACCACGACCCGCAAGCTGAAACGTTTTCAGATCGAGCATCTGGTGGCAACCCGAGCAGCGGAAGCAACTGCCGCAGCCGCCCCCGCTCCCCGCCAACTCACGCCCGAAGACCGCACCTGGCTGCAGGAGCCGCGCGTGGCGCGTGCGCTGAACTTCATCGCGCGGGCCGCGCGCCAGAAAGCCGACCTGCATCCGGACGACAACCTCGAGCTCGACCTGGGTCTGGATTCGATGCAGCGGGTGGAGTTGCTGGTCACGCTGGAGCACGAGTTCGGCGTGGCGGTAGAGGATGAAACCGCCAACCGCATCTTCACCGTTCGCGAACTGGTCACCGCCATCCTGGCGGCACCGCCGGCGGGCTTGGCGCCAGCTACAGCCCCGGCCCGCGCCCTCCGCCCGCAGCAACCTTCGGCTGTCCCGGCCTGGGATGCAATCCTGGCGGCGGCGCCCGAGGACGATCCCGCCTTCGTCCACATCCTGAAACCCAAACCACTCTTCACCGCCTTTGCTTTCCTGCTGATGCGCCTGCTCTATCTCGCCGCCCGCCTGTTGCTTCCGCTGCGCGTCCACGGCCGAGAACAGCTCCCCCGCCAGCAGGCCTACATTCTCTGCCCGAACCACCAGAGCTACCTGGACGTCTTCCTGCTTGTCAGCGCCCTGCCCTATCACAGTTTCCGCCGATTGTTTTTCCTGGGCGCCAGCGAATTTTTCGCCACGCGCCCGCGGCAGTTCATCGCGCGCTGGGTCAACGTCATCCCGGTCGACCCGGATGCAAATCTGGTGCGGGCGATGCAAGCCGGCGCCTTCGGCCTCCGCCACGGCAAAGTGCTCGTGCTCTTCCCCGAAGGAGAGCGCACGATTGATGGCGAGGTGAAGAACTTCAAGAAAGGCGCGGCCATCCTCTCCGCCCACCTGCGCGTTCCCATCGTGCCGGTGGCGCTGGAGGGCATCTACGACGTTTGGCCGCGCGGCCGCCGGCCGCAGCGGCTCGCGCCCGTGGACATCCGCATCGGGCAAACCCTCGAGCCTCCCGCCGCCCCGCGCGCAGCTTCGTCGGAAGAAATGGAACGTCTCTACGCGCGCTTGACCGCTCAACTGCGCGAAACCGTGGTGGCCATGTTTGACGGGCTGCGCCGCCTGCGCCCCGCCGCCTGACCTCATCTCGACAGCTCTTCGCCGCAGCCGTATCCTCTTCCCGGAAAAGTCATGCGCCGCATCCGACTCGACAAACTCGTCGTGGAGCGCGGCCTGGCGCCCACGCGCGAGAAAGCCCAGGCCTTGATTCTGGCCGGCCAGATTCAGGTCAACCACGAGCTCATAGAGAAAGCCGGGGCACTAGTTTCCGCGAATGCCGCGCTGGAGTTGGTGGGCGAGCCGCCGCGCTACGTGAGCCGGGGCGGAACCAAGCTGGAAGGCGCGCTTCGAGATTTCCGCCTCGATGTAGTCGGCAAAGTTTGCCTCGACATCGGCGCCTCGACCGGGGGCTTCACCGACTGCCTCCTGCAGCACGGCGCGCGCAAGGTCTTCGCGGTGGATGTAGGCCGCGGGCAACTCGATTGGCGGCTGCGCCGTGACCCGCGCGTCATCGCGCTGGAAGAAAAGAACGCGCGCTACCTCAAGCCTGCTGACCTGGGCGAGCCGGTGGACTTGGTGACAATTGATGTTGCCTTCATCTCGGTGGAGAAAATTCTCCCCGCGGCTCTCTCCTGCGTAAAAGGCCGCGCCGATTTCCTGGTCTTGATCAAGCCGCAGTTCGAACTGACGCGTCGGCAGGTAGGCAAAGGCGGCATCGTGCGCGACCCTGCTCTCCAACAGCAGGCCGTTGAGAAGGTCACACGCACTGCCCGCGCCCTGGGCCTTGCAGTCCTCGGCGTGCGGGCAAGCCAGTTGCCCGGAGCCGAAGGCAACCGCGAGTTCTTTCTCCACGCAGTGGCACCGGCGTCTCGCCGGTGAATTCCGCCAAGGCCTCCTTCCCTGGCCCGCGGGAAAAGAGGCCTTGCCCTGCCTGGTTGTCCCTCTCTCTTTGCTTCCTTGCCTCTCTGCCTCCCTGCCTCTAGAATCGGCCTGTCAGCATGGCCATCCGCGCGGTCGGCATCATCTCGAAGCCTAAACCCGAAGACATCTGCCCGCTGGTTCCCCGCCTGCTCGACTGGCTCAAGCAGCGGAACCTGCGCGTGATCTTCGATGAAGAAACGGCGCACTGCCTGGGGCGCGCCGATGGCGTCCCGCGGACCGAGATTCTTCCCCAAGTCGACCTGTTGATTGTCCTGGGGGGCGACGGGACGCTGCTGGCGGCGGCGCGGCTCGTAGACGCACGTCCCGTGCCCATCCTGGCGGTCAACCTGGGCGCACTCGGCTTCCTGACCGAGATCACCCTGGAAGAGATGTACACCGTGCTGGAGGACGTGCTCGCCGGCCGACACCACACGAGTCGGCGGGGCATGCTCGAGGCCGAGGTGGTCCGCGGCGGGAAAGCCACAGCCCGCTACCGCGCCTTGAATGACGCAGTGCTGCACAAGGCGGCGCTCGCGCGGATGCTGGATTACGCCGTGGAGATTGACGGCGCCTTCGTTTCACTCTTCCGCGCCGATGGCCTGATCATTTCGACGCCCACAGGCTCCACTGCCTACTCGCTCGCCGCCGGCGGCCCGATTGTCTTTCCCTCGCTCGACTCGTTCGTCATCACGCCCATCTGCCCCCACATGCTGACCAACCGGCCCCTCGTGGTCCCGGACAGCTCGCGCATCGAAGTTCACCTCAAGTCGGTGTCGGAATCGGCCTACCTCACTGTAGACGGCCAGGTGGGCACAGAGCTGAGCCAAGGGGACACGGTGGTGGTGCGCAAGTCCGATCGTTCGATCGAACTCATCACTTCGCGCAAGCGCACCTATTTCGAGGTGCTGCGCAATAAGCTGCGCTGGGGCGAAGGCCGCTAACCCCGGCCCGATGCCGGGCGCCGCGCCCAGAGCCAGGTGGCGCCGGCCAGCGCCATCGTCACGGCCAGAATCAGCAGCTCGGCCCAGCCCATCCGCAGCAGCAGCCCGATACAAAAGGCCATGCCGAGCACCGCCAGCAGGGCTCCGGCCGGGGCGTGAAAGACCGCTCCGTCGGGGGCACGGCGCCGGAACACCAGCAACGCCGCGCACGCGACCGCGTAGGTCAGCAACCTCGCCACCGCTGAGAGTGTCGCGTTCCATTGGAACGTCCCCGCCACCGCCAAGGCCCAGGACAATCCGGTAAAGAGAAGAATCGAGACATAAGGTGTCCGGAAGCGCGGGTGCACAGCGGCAAAGAAGCGCGGGAAATCGCCGCGCTCGCCCAGCGCGAACGTGAGCCGCGGCGCCGTCAGGATACCGCCCGACATCCAGCCGTAGGTTGATATCAATGCTCCTGCGGACAGTAACCAGGCTCCCCCTGCACCCAGGAATCCGCGCGCAGCGACGGCCAGCGGACGCTCGGTCACAGCTTCAGGCGCCAGCGTACCGACAACCACGACCTGAACCAGCAGATAGACCGTTGCCACCACCGCCAGGCCCGTGAGCAGGGCAAAGGGCATATCGCGCTTGGGGTCGCGCGCTTCGCTGGCGGGCATCAAGACCTGCTCGAAGCCCCCGTAAGCGAAGACCAGCAGCAGCAGCGCCTGCGACCAGTCCGACAAGCCCGCCGCCTTGGCCAGTTGAAAATTCTCGCCCCGAAGGAAAAACAATCCCACCAGGATGAAGACGGCCAACGGTACCAGCTTGGCCACCACAAACGCGTCGCTGACTAGGGCGCCGTGGCGCACGCCGCGATAATTGATGACCGCGAGGAAGCCAAACATCAACGTCAAGAGGACGACGCGCACAACCGGCTCAGTGGCGGGATGCCAAAGCTCACCTAAGTAGACGACGAAAAGGTTCGAGTTGGCTCCGGCTGAGGTCAGCCGCACCAGCCAGGCAATCCAGCCGATTTGCAACCCCACAAATTGCCCGAACGCCTCACGCGCGTAGAGATAGGGGCCGCCGGCCTCCCGGAAGCGGGAAGCAACCTCAGCGAAACACGTCATGATGACCGCTATCCCTGCCCCAGCCCCCAGGAAGGCCAGCGGGCTCAGGCCGCCGACCAATCCCAGGATGATGGCCGGCAGGCCAAAGATGCCGCTGCCAATGACGGAGTTGACGACCAGCCCCGTCAGGTCCCAGCGGCCCAGCGCCCGCACAAGCCTGGGGTGCGGGCGCTCTGAATCAAGAGGCTCTGTCATGGAGCATCTGCGCGCACGCTAGAAAAAACCGCGCCAGCGAAGGCAGCAACGTACCTTCGCGGCGCGGTCGTTCGCAACGGGAGCGTTGATCCGACTCAGGCTGTGGCCGCCTTGGCCTTGGCGAAGCCGGCCCACAAACCCCACAGACCCACCACCAGGTGAATCACGTTGTAGTTCGTGTTCAGCCCCAGGCGGAGGGGTCCGAGGTCAACCATGCCGGCAAATCCCGCAACCGCCACCAGCGTGTACACCACACCGAAGACTTGGGCAAACAGCTTCGGCGCGTTCGCGCTCTTGCCGAAACCCGCCCACAGCCCGATCACGCCCGTGAGCAGGTGGATGACGTTGTGTGCCGGATGGAACGTCAAACCGAACATCTGGTCAGTCACAAATCCCAGAATCCCGACCAGCAACAACACGACCCCCACAACCACGGCATAGGTCTTTGCCATAGGCTGCCCTCCCTACCGACCGGCTAGTTTGCAATCAGGGGACAGAATGGCCGGATTCTATGCCTCCCGAGCTACGGGCGTCAATCCGAAGGTTGCTGCTGTCAAGGTGGGTCGACGCTGGTAGCAGCCTGGTGAACCTTCTGCCAACGGACACTAGTTCGCGGACCCGAATAGCCGAGTAGGACTTTCTTGCTATTGACGCCCCCTCCAAGACTGGACTAACCTCGCTGCCCACAAGCGTAATGCCTCAATAAAATCGGGGCGGTGAGTAATGAGAATAAAAGCACGACTGGTAGCGTTTGCACTCCTGTTAGCCCTGTTCGCGAACATGACTATGCCACAAGTGGTCGAAGTACAGGACGGGTCTTGCGCTTGGCTCACAGTCTTTTCCTCGATCCAGGATGTGCAAGCGGGGCGAGCTTCTGCGACATAATTGTCTGCTCGGACGGGTCTTGGTGGGCCGGCTGCGGGTGCTTTATGGGCATCATCGCAGCCTAAACCGGAGGTGCCAAATGATGCAGCGTCCCATAACTAGCATCGTTCTTGCATTACTAGTCCAGATACTCACCGCGGATGCCCAGATCCAAATGAAGGTAGTACGGCTGGATTACGTGGTCGTCCGCGAGGCCAAAAATGCACAGGGACAGTCCGTCCGAGAGGTCATCCACCGAACCAGATTCGTCGCCCCTGATGGCCGCGAACGAACCGAAACTGCTGATGAGAACTTTTCTCTCCGCATGGCTGAAATCTATGACCCCGCGCGGGATCTAGGTGTTCGGCTTGATCCGAAGGAGAAAACAGCTATACGTATCCGTGATTTCAAGGCCAAGTCCAGGCAGAGAGGACAACTTCAGGCTACGTTTCTAGAAGGACGCGGAGAGCCAGCAGGTGTGAAGCTAATTCACGGATTCGAATGCAAGGGTTTTCGCGATCCTTCCCCTGAACAAAAAATCGAGTTCTGGTTCTGTCGCGATGCCGTATCGGGTAGAGAATTCCTCGGTGCTGTGAATTTTCAACTCGCCGACGGTAAGTCCTGGCGCGAAGACTTACGGCGGATCACACGTGATTTCCCTGTTGACATTCAGATTTTTGAGATTCCGCCCGACTTCCGCATCATCGATCAGTAATTCGAGTAAGCTCCAACCGCTTCACGCAACCTAGACAAAGCCGGCAAGGTGAAACCTAGTAGCGATAAGGGGAAGAGGACGGCTCGGCGGATAGGGCCGGGGCAGGCATACCGACAGTTTCCTGCAGGATTTTGACGCTGGCGCTGGCGCCGATGCGCGTGGCTCCAGCTGAAATCATTTTCCGCAAGTCTTCCAGCGTGCGGATGCCGCCGGCGGCTTTGACGCCCATCTCCGGCCCGACCACCAGCCGCATCAGTTCGACGTCGCGCGCGGTGGCGCCGCCGGGGCCAAAGCCCGTGGAGGTTTTGACGAAGTCCGCGCCCGCCGCCTTCGCCCGCTCGCACGCGCGCACCTTTTCTTCATCCGAGAGCAGGGCGGTTTCCAGAATCACCTTGCAGAGAGCGCCCGCGCGGTGGCAAGCGTCGCCAACGCTGCGAATCTCTTCCTCGACTAGGTCGTCCTCGCCGGACTTGAGCGCGCCGATGTTCATCACCATATCCACTTCCTGCGCGCCCAGCTTCAGCACCTGCTCGGTCTCGTAGGCCTTGACGCCGGGTAGCGTCGCGCCGAACGGAAAGCCCACCACCGTGCAGACCTTGACGGGCGTGCCGTGCAACTCCGCTGCGGCCAGCGGCACCCAGTAGGGATTGACGACGACCGCGGCAAAGCCGAATTGCTTCGCCTCGCCACACAGTTTGCGGATGTCGTCGCGCGTGGCCTCGGGCCGCAGCAGCGTGTGGTCAATCAGGCGAGCGAGTTCGGCTTCGAGGTGCTGGATGCCCGGTCCGGCGCTGAGCCGATCCGCGCCGGCGGCCATCACCCTGCGCGCCTTCTCGGCACAGGTTTCCACGCAGCGGGCATCGCAGCCCGGGCAAACCACTTCCTCGATGCCCAGGCCGCGCAACTGGCTGATCTGGCGCTCGCCGAGGTAGCTGAAGATTTCCGCCGCTACCGCCTCGATGAGCTGTTCCATCTGCTGCTCGCTCAGCGGGACCGAGGCGGTGGGATTCATCGAGAATCTTCCTTGAGAGGACGTTCGAGCGCGGAGATTTTCTCGACACGGCGCTGGTGGCGGCCGCCGGCGAACTCCGCCCCCAGCCACACGGCGACAACCTCGCGAGCCATTTCCGGGGAAATCATGCGCGCGCCGAGGGTCAGCACGTTGGCGTCGTTGTGCTCCCGGCTCGACCGGGCGGTCGCCTGATCATAGCACAGCGCCGCCCGCACGCCGGCCACCTTGTTGGCCGCCATCGCCGAGCCGATCCCGACGGCGTCCACGAGGATGCCGCGCCAGGCGTTTCCCGCGGCCACTGCGCGGGCAACGGCGGCGGCGAAGTCGGGATAGTCAACGGGGCGAGGAGAATCCGTGCCCAGGTCGCGCACCTCGTATCCCCACTCCTCCAGGTGGCGCTTCAAAAATTGCTTCAGCTCGAAACCCGCATGATCGGAGCCGAGGGCGACGACCCGCTTGGGCAGCGGGCCCGGCGAGGGAGAGTCAGCGAATCGGATGCGAATGTTTCGCCGCGCCACCTCCTCGCGGGCCCAGTCGGTCAACACGCCATCTACCGGCACCAGAAGCTCGCCACCCGACGCCACCGCGCGCACATCCTCGACGGTAATTACGTGGCGCGCCATCCCGCTACGCACCTGCGGCCGGGAGGATGCACACGTCAGGCAGGTTCCGATATTCCTCCCCGAAGTCGAGCCCGTAGCCGACGACGAACTGGTCGGGGATGGTGAAGCCCACGTAATCCACTGGCACTTCCTTGACGCGGCGGGCGGGCTTGTCGAGCAGCGCGGCAATCTTCAAGGCTTTCGGCTTGCGGGCTTGCAGCAGGCGATAGAGGTAGTTGAGCGTCAGGCCGGTGTCGAGGATGTCTTCGACGATGATGACGTTCATCCCTTCGATGCTTTGGTCGAGGTCCTTCGTGATGCGGACTTCCCCGGACGGCAGCGAGCCTTTGCCATAGCTTGAAACCGCGATGAAGTCCACCGAAGTGTCCAGACGCAACTCGCGCAGCAGGTCAGCCAGAAAAATGCACGCGCCCTTCAGAATGCAGATCAGATGAACAGGCTCCCGGCTGAAGTCGTGCTCGATTTGCCGCGCCATCTGCCGCACGCGCCGCCGGATGGCCGCCCGACGGATCAATACCTTCAGCTTCTGCGGTTTCCTGCGCGCGCTCATCGGATTGCCCGGACGATGGCTGCTAACTCTACCCCTCCAAGATGCCGGAGGCAAGCGAGCGCGACGCGCTGGGCGGAAGATTTCTTCATAACCTTTACCCCGGCGCAAACTGGGTGTAACCCACCTTTGGTAGGCAGGAGTGGTATCGAGCCCGTCCAGGAGCCAGGGGCAGGTTTGTGGAAAACCCGGTGGGCGCTTCCAATTCTCGAAGCCAGCTACAGGATTTGGAATTTTCACAGTCTCGGACAGTCGTTTTCTGGTTTCCTGACCTTCCTAATTCCCTTCCCGTCAAGCGAATCTCCAGGAGTGGCGCTGGAGGAGGAGTGGCGCAGAAATTGCATTGACTCGGGAGGGCGGGTGTGGAAGTATAATCGGCCTTGCCGACGAGCGGGGTTAGCTGGTGGGTTCCGATTGAATCTATTCCGGAGGGCAGCCATGCCGAAGTCTACTTATCCTCTAGGGTTGGTTGTTCTGATCGGCATCCTTGCGTGCGGTTACGCATTTGTCCCGGGCGATCTGGCCGCGCAAGCGCACGGTGGCACCGGCCAGATTGCCGGCACGGTCTATGACAGCTCCGGCGCGCTTGTTCCGAGCGCCAACGTCACGGCAACAAACCGCGACACCGGCCTGATCCGCGCGACCACCAGCAACGACGCCGGCGAATACCGTCTGTTCCTATTGCCCCCGGGACCCTACACCGTGGTGGTCAAAGTGACGGGCTTCAAGACCGCCCAGTCGGACGTAGTGGTTACGGTGGGAGCCACGGTAACCGTGAACTTCACCTTGGAAGTCGGCGAGATCACGGAGACGGTGGAGGTAACCGCCAGCGAGCTAATCAGTACCACCCGGCCGGAAGCCGACGCCCTCATCAACCTCCGCTCCATCTCCGAACTCCCCATCAACGGCCGCCGCTTCCACGACTTCGTGCAACTCGCCCCTACGGTGCAGACCGAGCCCCGGCGCAACTATATCTCCTTCGTCGGCCAGCGCGGCATCAACGCCAACATCTCCATTGACGGCGCCGACTACAACAACTCCTTCTTCGGCGGCATGCGCGGCGGTGAGCGCGCCAACAACGCCTTCTCCATCCCCCAGGAGAGCATCCGCGAATTCCAGGTCGTGCCCCACAGCTATTCGGCCGAGTTCGGCCGCTCCAGTGGGGGCTTCCTGAACGCCGTCACCAAGTCCGGAACCAACGAATGGCATGCCACCGCCTTCGGCTTCCTCCGCCATAAAGAGCTGTCCAAGCGCGACCCCTTCCTCCGCGCGACGCTCTCCTCCCAAACCCAGTTTGGCGGCTCCGTGGGCGGCCCCATCCGCCAGGACAAAAGCTTCGTGTTCTTTGCCATCGAGGATCAGATCAACGACAACCCCCGCTTCGTGACTTTCCGCCTGCTCGACACGTTTACCCCAACCGCAGCGACCCAGGAAGCATTCGACTTCTATAAGAGCCATGAAACACCCTTCACCCAAACCAATGACGCCATCAGCTTCCTTGGCCGCTGGGACCATAACTTCACCGACAAGCATCGCCTGGCCGTCCGCTATCACCAGAGCGAAAACACGGCCAAGAATGCCTCGGCCACCGGCGACGATATCCGCCCGGAAACCAACTTCGCCATGAGCACAAACGGGACGGAGGGGTCGAAGACGAAAACCATCCTGGGCCACTTCACCTCGTACTTTTCTCCCACCCTCATCAACGAGCTGCGCGCTCAGTTCTCTCGCGAAGACCGTCCCCGCACCGCCAATAGCTGCGGCGAAGGCATTTTCAACCGCGTGCAGTGCACCAGCGGCACCGAAACAGCGAACCTCAACACCACCGTCGGCATCATCGGCACCCGCAACTTCCTCCCCACCACCGCTTTTGATACCCGCTTGCAAATCGCCGACAACGTCACCTGGAACATCGGCCGGCATAGCTTGAAGATGGGAGGCGAATTCAACCGGCTCTTTATTGATCAGCTCTTCGGGTTCAATCAGTTCGGCGTCTTCTCGGTTTCCGGATCGGCCGTGGCGACCGTGTTGGGCATTGTCTCGTTCGACCCCGCCGCCGTTCCCGCCGACCACCGCTTCAACAGCACGGCAGTGACGTACAACGTCAACATCGGCAACCAGGAACTCTCGGCCTCTATGTATGAGGTCGCCGCGTTCTTCACCGACACCTGGCGCATCACCCCTCGCTTCACCCTCACCTATGGACTGCGCTGGGAGGGTTACTTCAACCCCGAACCGGACACGAGCAATACGGCTTTGACGGATCTCGTTCGCAACTTCACCTTCCCCCTGGGCAGAGTGAACCCGGGCCTTATCCCTGACAACACCGACCAGTGGATGCCTCGCCTCGGCATCGCCTGGGACCCCTGGGGAGATACCAAGACGGTCATCCGGGCCAACGCCGGCCTCTACTACGCCCGCACCCCGATGCTCCTGATGGCGGGCCCCCTCAACAACTTCCGCACCCCGGCCGGCGACCTCTCGGTGCAACTACCGCTCGCTCTCCCCTTACCGCCTGTCGGAGGCGATTCGTGTGCCCCGAACGGGATAACGCCGATCGATACCGGGGACACGTGCAACACCGTCTATTGGCAGATGCGGCGTGCTGGGATTAATTTGGATAGCTTCGCCACCCTGGGGGACCTGTTGAATATGCCTCCTCTCACCCTCGCAGACCTTACCGCTATCGCCACCTCGCTCGGGCTCACCGTGGATCCCAACCGGGGCGCGCAACCCCTGACCTGGGCGGACGACTACGAGGCCCCGCGTTCCTGGCAGTGGAGTGTGGGACTGGAGCGGGAAATAATGCGAGGATGGGCGCTGGGGGGCGACTACGTTTACGTCAATACCGTCCACCTGCAATTTAACCGCGACTGGAACTTGCCGGTCCCGGTTGTCTGCGACGCTGCCGCCGTCGCCGCCGGGCTCTGCACCACCACCGACCTCAGCCTACGCCCCTGTTTTGGCGTCCGTTCCGGCGGGCCCTGCGGCAGCCGCGCCCGCCCCATCTCCACGTTGGGACAGGTGCAAGTGCGTGAGACTGGGGGACGCGCCCGCTACCACGGCTTCACGATTCGAAATGTCATCCGCCGCGGCCGCTACCAGTTCCAGGCTTACTACACCTGGAGCGAGAACTTTTCCCACGACGACAACGAGCGTGAAGCCGGAGGCGCGGCGCTCATCGATAACGTCTACAACCTGACCCCCGAATACCACTACTCGAACCTCGACGCGCGGCACATGTTCCTCTTAAACGCGGTCGTCGAGCTGCCCGCCGGCTTCACCCTCAGCGGGCTGACCCGCTTCCGCTCGGCGCGCCCAATCAATCCCACCTCAGGGTCAGATGGTATTTCAGGCGGCCTCGTGCTGGGCAGCCATGACCTGTTCGGTGTCGATCGCCCGATGGCCGCTCCCGGGGTGCCCTTCAAGCGCAACTCATTTCGCGATCAACCTCTCAGCGCCGCCGACCTGCGCATCGCCCACAATCTGGGCCGGTGGTTGCCCTTGCGGGAAGGGATGCGGCTCGATCTCACGGTGGACATCTTCAACATCTTCGACTTCGACAACGTGACCTACGGGAGCACGAACCGTATTTATGGTGCCGGGATCAGCAGTACAACCGGCGGGATTGTGGCTCCGAATGCGGCTTTCCGGCGCCTGCGCGTTGCCAGCGCCTGCTACGACCCCGTGCTCCGGCCGACAGGCAACCCCGGTTGCTACGACACAACGAACGTCCCCAATACGCAGAGTTCTCCGCGCCAAGTCCAGGTGGGCCTGCGCTTCCAGTTCTAGTCCGCCAAGAGAAGAAACGGGCGGCCTCCCATTTCCCGGGGTGGCTGCCCGTTTTGTTTTGTGGCCTAGACGCCGATGAAGTTCTGAAGTTGTTCGAGGTCGGCAGCCGAGAGCTTGGTAAAGTGGATGCCGGCGCGGCCCTCCTCGTCCACGCGCACGACGTCGCCCGCGGCGCGCACCATCCCGGCAGGAGCGGGGAGGGAGATTTCCATCTCCACCACGTCTCCCATTTTCAAGCCCCCCCGCGCTTCCACCAGGATGCCACTGCGGCTGATGTTGACGCTGTGCCCTTTCCCGGTCTTCGCCCCGGCTTTGAAAGCCACCGGCGCCTGCACGGGCACGCGGTGGTAGCGGCGGCGCTCCACGAGCATGGCGCCGCGGGTGGCGTTGAGCAGCCGCTGTACTTTCTTCACGTCGAGCGGCCGCGTCAGAAAGAAAGTGACGCCGGCTTCGAAGGCGTCGCTCAAGGGGATGGAACTGGCCTGGTTGGTGATGAAGACGATGGGAATCTTGCTGTTCGAGGATGACTTGCGGATTCTGCGCACCAGTTCCAGGCCGTTGACGTCAGGCAGCTCGGCGTCAATGAACACGCCGTCAAACTTCTGCTTCTTGACCTGATTCACCGCGTCGGCGCCGCTGCCCAGGGCTTCGACCTTGACGCGGAAGTTGCGCAGGACGCTTTCGACTAGTTGCCGCTCGGCCGGGTCGTTGTGGACGATCAAGACATTCAGGCCAACTTCCACGATTACCTCCCGGGAAGCCCTGCCCCTTGCACCCCCGGCATCCCTCAGACAAGCGTCAAGCTCTGGTGGGTGCGCTGGGATTCGAACCCAGAACCTTCGGCTTAAAAGGCCGCTGCTCTACCCTTGAGCTACGCACCCTGCGGCTGATTATACCGCGTCGCCCAGCGAGGCGTCCTACACCGGACTGGGACGCGTGCCCGCGAAGCGGTAGCGCGGCGGCTCGACGCCGCTCAGCCGCAGGTAGGGCAGCCCATAGGCACGATGGTGCGTGGTGTGATCGCGCACGAAGTGAAACACCTTCCACACCGGCATCTCCAAGCGCCCGCCGAACAGCTTAATGACTTCCTGCGTGCGCGCCTCGCTGACTTGTGCCACGCTCTCGGCCACATAATCGAAGGAGGCCGTCAGGTAGGCCACCACCGCCTCTTTGGTTTTCTCCGCGGGCGGCTGCATCTGCGCCGGCGGCTGCCCGCCGCGAACAGCCGAGACGATACCGTACTGCGCCTGCCCGATGTGCAGCATCAAATCGGCGAAGTTGCGCATCCCCGCGCCCGGCGTGAAATCGTACTTTTCGGCGGGCATGGCATTGGCCACTTCCAGCGTGTAGGCCTTGGCCGTCTGCCAGTCCGCCCCGAATTCCTCCGCGAAGCTCGGCTTCGCCTGGGCACGCGCGCCCGCGCGCGTCAAACCGATGAGCCCGAGCGCACCTAGAATTCGGACCAACCATTCCCGTCGCTTCAGAGTATCCATAGACGCTGTCCCTCCTGCCCTATTTCTCCGCCCTGTGGGTCATTACTTTCTGTCTGCCGGGCGGTTGGTGTCAAATGAAAAAAGGCAGGTGCGCGGGAGTACAATCGTGCTGTGGCGGAATCCGGCGAGATTCGCGTGGGCCCGGCGGGCTGGTCCTACGAGGACTGGGCAGGCATCGTCTACCCACGGACGCGTTCGGCTGGCTTCCACGAGGCCACTTATCTGGCGGAGTACTTCGACACGATCGAGATCAACGTCTCCTTCTACCGCCCGCTCACGCCGGCGATGACGCGCGGCTGGCTCGGACGCATCAGCGGCAACCCGCGCTTTCTCTTCACGGCCAAGCTCTGGCAGCGCTTCACGCATGAACGCGAGTACACACCGGCCGATCTCCTCGAGTTTCGTGCCGGGATGGACGTACTGCTCGCGGCGGGCAAGCTCGGCGCCCTGCTCGTGCAATTCCCCTTCTCGTTCAAGAACACCGCGGAAGAGCGCAAGTACCTGTTTAGGTTAGCGCGCGACTTGCGTGAATTCCCGTTGGTGGTGGAGGTGCGCCACGCCTCCTGGAATGATGCGGGCTTCTACCAGGCACTGGCCGAGCACGGGATGGGTTTCTGCAACATTGATCAGCCCGTCATCGGCCGGTCCTTGCGCCCGAGCGAGCGCGCTACGTCTCCGGTGGGTTATGTTCGCTTGCACGGACGCAACTACCGGGAATGGTTTGCCGACCGACCCGATGATGAGGCTGCGGAACGCTACAACTACCTCTACTCAATGGAGGAATTGAAACCCTGGGCAGAGCGCATCGAGCGCGTGGCCGAAACCACCAACCGCACCTTCGTCATCACCAACAATCACTTCCAGGGCAAGGCCGTGACGAACGCGCTGCAACTCGTGCACCTGCTCACCAAGAAGCCGGTCCGCGTCCCCCCTCCCCTACTCGCCCACTACCCGGAACTCGAGCCCATCGCCAGCCCCGCCGGCACTACCCCTTCGCTCTTCCCTACCGCCCGCTGAGCCTATTGGCTACAGCCACGACCGTCGTGAAAGCAGATGTGCGGGTCGAGTTCGTAACGGCCTGCTTGAATGTGGAACCGGTACCAATGACCGGCTGCCTCCAGCTTCCCTCGGCCGGATTCCACGCGTCCCTGGGTCGCCCGAAATGTGCAACCAGCGTCCGCCTGTTCGAAGGGGCAGTCGGGTCCCTTGGTTTTCTCAACAATATCCGGGTCGGTTCGTTTGCGTTTCTCGTACGGCCGAACAGTGACCACGAACTCCTTGATCTCACTTTCCCAGACTACCTGCTCTCCGCGAGTTACCGAAAGGTAGACCGGTTGGTGTTCGTCCACGAGTTGATTTCCCACCTGCTTGAACTTGACGAGTTTGTGTATCGGCCCCTCGGGAGCTACAGATTTCTCGGGCGGAGCGGGCGGGGGGGCTTTGCGCTGACCCAGTTCATACCCCACCAGCAAGCCGACACCCAAGAGCACCACACCTAGCAGAACCTTTCCGAGAGTCGCCATCTCTTGGCCCTCCTTCTCTTGACTTCAGTCCCAAAGCTTGTCCACCTAGTCTGGCTTGCCCCCCACGATTCTCCGGAACTTCGGGTCGTCGTGCAGGTTGTCGAGCTCAACGGCTGCCCGGATGTCGGCCAGTGAATAACCCTTCGCAACCGCCTTCTCGAGCCAAGTCAACGCCTGGGCGCGGTCACCAAACTGGTTGTGGACCACCGCGGCCCAAAAGAGAAATTCCGGGTCGTCGCCGCGCATGCTGAGCGCACGCTGCAGGTGGCGGAAGGCTTCCGGCTTCTGACCGAGCATGGCGTAATAGGAGGCCAAGAGGATATGGGGGTCGGGATCGCGTGGATTCACAGCCAGTTGTTCCTGGCCGAGCTGAATGGCGCGCTCACTCGCCGCCCGTGCTTGCGCTCGTTTTCCCGGAGACGAGTAGTAGGCGCGGGCCAGGTTTCCCCAGATCACATATCTCTCGCTGTTGAGCCGAGTGGCTTGTTCGAAGGCAAGAATCGCTTCTTCCCAGCGGCGCAGGCTCATGTAGGCAGTCCCCAGATTTGAGTAGGCCTGGAACGTGGGGCGGATTTCGATGGCTCTTTGCAGTGCGTGGACCGCATCTTCGTAACGCCCCAGATAGATGTAGATTCCTCCAAGACTGAAATGGGCGCGATCGTTGTTGGGGGCCAGGACAGCGCCCCGTGCGAACTGCTGGAGCGCCTCGCCGTACCGCCCCTGCCGGACATAAAAGGTCCCCAGCCATGTGTAACCAGCCCAGAACCCCGGACGCAGGTCGATGGCCTGGCGATAGGTTTGTTCGGCCGCCTCCATTCTCCCCAACTGCTCCTGGGCGCGGGCCAAGCCGACGTAGGCGTCATCGTTGGTGGGCTCGCTTTCCCTCGCCAACTGGAATTCAGCCAAAGATTTCTCGTACTGCCCGGTTCCTTGGTGAATTGTTCCCAAGCAGATGTGTGCGAAGGCGAGCCCAGCATCTAAACGGACTGCTTGCTCGCATGCCTGGCGGGCCGTTGCCACATACTGAACATCCTTGGTGCTTTGATATTTCTTCCAGTACGCCACACCCAGGCCAGCATAGGCAGGCGCGAAGCCGGGATCGAGGGCGAGGGCCCGATTGAAGGCAGCAATGGCACTTTCAATACCCTCGGGCTGATCCGAACTCTCCAGATGTCCGCGCCCCTGCACATAGGGCTCGTAGGCTTCGCTCACCGCCGGCTTCCGTACCTGAGCCTCCCGCTTCAATTCCCTTTCCCCGGCGAGTTGCAGGAGCCCGACAGCACTGAGCGCCACACGCTCTTCCAAGCTGGAAAGGTCTCTGCGGTCGCCTTCGAGGATATCCCCGCCCAACTCGCTCGGAATCTCGATGTTGGTCAGCGTGTAGCGGATTCGCACCTGGCCGTCGGTGACCTGCACACTTCCGCCCAAGGTCAGATTGGCGCCAGCCTGGCGCGCCGCCGCTGGTGAATCCACGGGGATCTCCTCCCACCCCGCAGGGCCTCGGTGCGTAATCACAGGCGGATAGACTTGCACGCGGGGACTGAGCTGGGCCAAACGCACCGCCAAGGTCTGTTGAATACCCCGACCCACCGCTTGGCTCTCCGCACTGTTATCCATGCTCGCGAAAGGCAGAATGGCGAGCTTTGGCTCCGCCGGAATTTTCCTCGGAAATCCAACGCTCAGCCACCAAACCAGAAACACCACCAGCAGAGCCGAGACAGCAACCAGTCCGATGACAACCGGACGCCGGCGCAGAGTCGGCAGCGCTGCTGGCGTCAAGCGTGCTGCTCGGTCGATGTCCCGCAGGAGGTCGGCGGCGGAGGGGTAGCGGGCAGCCGGGTCGCGCGCCAGCATCTTGCCCACCATCCGATCGACTTCCGGAGGCACAGCCGAATTGAGACGGCTGGGAGGCGGCGGAGTTTCCGTGAGGATGCGGGCAATCGTGCTAGCCATGGTGCCCGATTCGAACGGGTGCCGGCCCGTGAGCATTTCGTAAAACACCACGCCGAGGGAAAAAATGTCGGCGCGGGCGTCCGGCTCGGCCTGCTGGAGAACTTCGGGCGCGAGATAGCGGGGAGTGCCGCGCAGGGTGGCGGTTTCGGTGGTGGCGGTTCCGGTATCGTCGAGCGGGAGTCGCTGGGCGATGCCGAAGTCAAGAATCTTCACGTGGCCGTCGGCGGCCAAACTGATGTTTTCGGGCTTGACGTCGCGGTGGACGATGCCGGCACGGTGGGCGGCCTCGAGGGCCTCGGCGCACTGGCGCATGATGCGGATGGCTTCGCCGAGGGCGAGCGGACGTGTCAGGCGGGCGCGCAGCGATTCGCCCGCGACCAGTTCCATGACCAGGAAGGTTTCCCCGCTGCTTTCGAAGACATCGAAGAGGGTGGCGATGTTGGGATGGCTCAAGGCCGAGACCGAGCGCGCCTCGCGCAGCAGGCGGCGTTTGTGGGCTTCGTCCGAGGCGAGCGCCGGCGCCAGGCGTTTGAGAGCGACGGCCCGGCGCAGCAGCGTATCTTCGGCGCGATAGACTTCCCCCATTCCGCCTTCGCCCAACTTGGCCAGCACGCGGTAGCGCCCCAGATTCGTGCCGGTCAAGTCTCCACGTGGCAATATTCGTGGCCCAGCTTCGACACTCATAGGAAGCGCCCGGCAACGGCTGCGTGTGCTGGAATCAAAGAAAAGGCTGGCCTGCCGCGCCCTCTTGGTCAGCTATCTTAGCTCCCGCGGAATCCGCAAGCAAGAAAAAGGGCCGCTGGCGTCCCCGGCGGGATTTGAACCACGCGTTTTCCCGTAGAGAACGGGACGTCCTGGGCCTGACTAGACGACGGGGACAGGAGGAATCTTATGGGCTGCTTTGCAAACCTGTCAAACCGACTGCGTGGCGCGTGATGCGTGTCCCGTGAGCCGTGGAGGATGGCTCTGCGATTCCCGAGATAGAGCGGCCGCGCCCGTCCTGCTCATCTTGATTTTTCTTTTCGCTTTTCTCTTTCTGTTTTCTTCTCGAGGGCTTCGACGCGGGCGGCCAGTTCGGGCAAGCGGCCGAAGTAGGCCAGAATTTTCTTCAACTCGTCCACCGGGCGGGCTGGCGTCCCCCAAACAATCTGTCCGCGGGGGATGCGCTTGCCAGTGAAGACACCGGTTTGTGCCCCCAGTTGTACTTCGTCTTCGATGCGAACATGGTCAGCGACGCCCAACTGGCCGCCGCCCACGACGTGATGGCCGAGGGTGGAGCTGCCGGCGATGCCGGTTTGCGCAGCGAGCACACAATGCTCGCCCAGGGTGACGTTGTGGGCGATGTGGACGAGGTTGTCGAGCTTGGCGCCGTGGCCGATGACGGTGGCATCCAGCGCGCCGCGGTCAATGGTGCAGTTCGCGCCGATTTCGACGTCGTCGCCGATTTCGACTCGGCCGCGCTGGGGAAACTTGTGGTAGCGACCCTCGGCAAGCACGTAGCCGAAGCCGTCGCTGCCGATGACGGCACCCGCGTGGATGCGCACGCGGTTGCCGATGTGAACATTGCGGTAGATGACGACGCGCGGGAAGAAAATGCCGTCCTCGCCGAGAGAGGCACCGGCGCCCAGATAGCAGCCTGCGCCAATCTGGCAGCGAGCCCCGATGCGCACGCCCGCTTCGACTACCGCATGCGGGCCGATGGCGACGCCGGGGCCGATTTCCGCCGAGGCATCGATGATGGCCGTGGGATGAATTCCGGCCGGGAGGCGCGGCTCGGGGTCGAGCCATTCGACGGCACGAGCGAAGGCGAGCTTGGGGTTCTCCACCTGAATCAGAACTTTGCCGCGCGCCGACACACCGCGTCCGATCAGCAGCACGCTGGCGGGGGAGGCAAGCGCGCGGGCCAGATGTTTTTCCGCGTCCAGGTAGATGAGGTCGCCCGTGCGAGCGCGCTCGAGGCTCGCGTATCCGGTCACGACGGTTTGGGGATCACCCCGCACCTCGCCGCCGACATGGGCAGCAATCTCAGCCGCAGTGGTTCGCATGATCTTCTCCTCGCCGGAACAGAAATCGAGTCGCAGTATAGCGGAAAACTGAGCGGCGGCTTGCAGGCCAGAGAGGGATTGCGTAGGCTACGGCGTGCCCGCCAATTCCGAAGCTTCGGGACGATGGCGGGTCGTGCGTGCCAGCAGGCTGGGCTCTATGGAGATTCACCCTACAGCAATTGTTTCCGCGCGAGCGCGGCTGCCGCAGACGGGGAGCATCGGCCCCTACTGTGTGATCGAGGAGGATGTGGAGATCGGCGCGGGCACGCAGTTGGCTGCCCACGTGGTTCTCCGCTCGGGGGTGCGGCTGGGTGCGGGATGTCGTGTTTCGAGCGGGGCGGTGCTGGGCGAAGAGCCGCAGGACAGAAGCTTCCAAGGCGAAGCGAGTAACGTAGTGATCGGGGACCGCAATATCATTCGCGAGCACGGGACAATTCATCGCAGCGCGCGCCCCGGGGGCGCTACCCTGGTGGGAAACGACAACTATCTGATGGCGGGTGTGCACATCGGGCACGACGCCCGCGTGGGCAACCACGTGACCCTGGCGAACAACGTGCTGCTGGGCGGCCATGCGGTGGTCGAAGACTACGCCACGCTGGGAGGTGGGGCGGTGGTGCACCAGTTTTGCCGGGTGGGAAAGCTGGCCATGGTGGGCGGGAACGTGCGCGTGATACAGGACGTTCCTCCCTTCCTGCTGGCGGCGGATTTCAACGTCGCGGCCAAGGGATTGAATCTGGTGGGCCTCAGACGGTTCGGGATGTCGGCGGAAAAAATCTCGGCGCTCAAGAGAGCCTACCATCTCTTCTATCGGGCGAAGCTCGGGTTGCAGGCGGCGCTGGAACGGATTGAGAAAGAGGTGGGAACCGAGGAGGCGCTTTATTTCGTAGATTTCATCCGGGCGTCGAAACGGGGCATCTGTCGGGAATAAAGATACCCAGCCGAGACGGCTCTGCCAGCAAGCAATTCAAACGGAGTACAGGGAAGGCTCGCCGGGAGGACGAGTGCGCCACCGCCGGTGCACCCACAGCCACTGGTCGGGGTAGCGCCGGACATAGCCTTCGATGACCTGATTGAAGAGAGTGGTGGCGGCGGCCACATCCGCCTCCGAGTCGCCCGTAGCGGGCAAGGCAAGCGGCGGGTCGAAGCGCAGCCGATACTTGCCGAGTTTTTCATCCCACAGGACAAAGGAGGGGAGCACGACGGCGCCGGTGCGCAAGGCAAAGCGGGCGAGGCCGGTGGTGGTGGCAGCGGGTAAACCGAGGAAGGGGGCAAAGACCATTCCCTCCTCCGGCAGGACATTCTGATCCATCAGAATGCCCACGGCATCACCGCGGCGGAGGCGCTCGAGAACCGCGCGAGCCGAGTCGCGCCGGTCCACGGCGACGTTCCCCCACAGACAGCGGTAGCGGTTGACGAGCTTGTCCACCAGCGGGTTGTCGAGCGGGCGGTTCAAGTAGGCAACCGGGTGCCCATGCACGGAATGGGCAAACGAGCCCAATTCCCACGCGCTGAAGTGCGCCGTCAGGTAGAGCACACCCTTGCCGGCCGCCGCAGCCCGCTGATAGTTCTCGTAGCCGTCGTAGACAATGACCTGCTCGATCGTTTCCGGTGTTTGCTGAGGGAACTGGGCGAATTCGGCCAGCAGCCAGCCCAGATGACGGAAGGTGCCGCGCAGGATGGCTTCGCACTCGGTCGGCGCGCGCTCGGGAAACACGAGTTCAAGGTTCCGCCGGCCGACGCGGCGCAGACGGCGGTGCAGCCAATAGGTAAGCCAGCCGATACCTGCCCCCACGGAGCGCGCCCCACGACGCGGGAGGGCGGCCAACACACCCAGAACCAAGCGGGCAGCGGCGTATTGAAGCCAATGACTGAGCCGGAGAGAGGGTGTGGAAACCATCGGAGAACGCTTGGGAACGCTAACACCGGGGCAAAAACAGCGTCAAGACCGACCCGATGCGCTTAACGCGCGACCGGCGCCATGTGGGTCAAGAAAAAGCTGACCACCTGATTGACATAGGCCATCCGGTTCTGCTCGCTCAGGATGGTCAGCGAGGTCTGGGGAAGCACTACGTGATCCTTGGGCCCTGGACTCTGCTCGAAGAGCTGGCGGGTGAGGGCGGCCAGTTCGCCCTGGTCAGCGGCCGAGACGAAGAGCTTGGGCATCCCGGCCAGCGCGTCGAGGTTCAGCGGGACGCTGGCACGGCGCTGGAGAAACGTGACGAGGCGGTATTCCAGCCGCGCGACTTCATTCAGCAACGGCACCCAGGAGGTTCCGGCCCGCGCCAGTTCCAGGCGAAGCAGATCCGTGGGGTGAGAGTACACGGAGTCCAAGACCAAGGCCTTGACTTGGGGGAAGCGAGTGGCCGCATTGAGAGCCGCATAGGCGCCCAGCGATTGGCCCCAGAGCCCGATGCGCTCGGTGTCCAGGTCGGTGCGCTGCAGCAGCATTTGCAAGGCAGCGATGAGCTCTTGGGTTTCCTGGTAGCCCAGGCTGGTCCGGCTGCGGGGACTTTCGCCGTGGCCGGCGAGGTTGAAGGCAAGGACGTTATAGCGGTGCTCCTGCAGAGCGCTGGCCAGGGTGAGGACTTCGGCGCGACTCGAGCGGTAGCCGTGGAGCAGAACAATGACAGGACCGTTCCGGACGCCGGGAAAGAACCAGGCATTGTGCGTCGTGCCCTGGTCGGAGAGGAAGGTGACCGCCTGGGTGCTGACGATGAAGCGGGTGGGATCGAGGGTTTCGCCCGCGTGCGGAGGCGTGAGCGTACGGGCCAGGAGGAAGCCGCCGATAACCACCAGCGACAAGAATCCAAAGACCAGCGCGGCCAGGGTTGCGACTATAATCCTGCCGCGGCGGGTCGTGGGGTAACGGAGTTCGTGAAGCAGGCGGCCGAGAGCGGCCACGATGCCGCGCTCGGAGCGCCTCCGGTAGCGCACGGCCACAGGGCTTGCTACCCTCCGGGAGCCCGATTCCTGAACCGGCGAAGCGGGCAGGGCCGCCGCATCTTATCACAGACGAGGAGGGAAGGGATGTCAACGCTGCCGGCAGGGAACCCGATCGCGCTGGCAGTCGAGCAACTGGTGAAGGTCTATCCCGGGCGGCGCGGGAAAGCCCCCGTGCGGGCGGTGGACGGGATGAGCTTCACGGTGCGACGGGGCGAGATTTTCGGCCTGTTGGGCCCGAACGGAGCCGGCAAAACGACCCTCGTGAAGGTTCTGGCGACGCTGCTGGCCCCGACCAGCGGCCGCGCCGAAGTGCTCGGCTACGACGTGGTCAGTATGCCGCTGGCGGTGCGCCGCCAGATCGCCGTCGTGCTGCAGGAGAACGCCACGGAGTTCTTCCTGAGCGTGCGCGACAACCTGGTCACGTTCGGCAAGTTCCACGGGCTCACCCTCGCGGCCGCGCGCCAGAAGGCAGCGGCAGTAATGGAGAAGTTCGGCCTGACCGAGCACGCCAGCCAGAAAGTGCAGGATCTGAGCGGGGGTTTCCGGCGGCGCGTGCAGGTGGCGAAGATGTTCATGGTGGAGACGCCGGTGATGTTTCTGGACGAGTTTTCGAGCGGGATGGACCCCCTGCTGAAGCGCCAGGTCATGGGTTACCTGCGGGAGGAAGCGGCCCGGGGACGCACGATTGTGCTGACCACGCAGGTCCTGATTGAGGCCGAAGAGCTCTGCGACGACATCCTGATCATGAACAAAGGGCGGAAGGTGGCCCAGGGCGATCTCTACTCCCTCAAGCTCCTCTCGAAAGACCTCTACGACGTGACGCTGACATTTGAGGCGATTCCGGCCTCGCTGCCGGGCGAGCTGCAGCGGCTCGAACCCCACAAAGTCAGCATTGACCAGAACACGGTGGAACTGACGCTGAAGGCCGACGAGGCGCGGGTGCTCGCAATCGTCAGCGAAATTGCCCGGCAGGGGCGGCTGCTGCGGGTGGAAGTATCCGGGGCGAGCCTGGAAGACATCTTTATCGAGCTGACCCGAGAAGGGCAGGCAGAAATCTGATGGGCGGACTGGAGGCGATTCTCTACCGGGAGGCGAAGATTCGCTTCACGAACTTCGCCTGGCTGTTCTGGGACTTGTTCTATCCGCTGGGCTACCTGCTCGTGTTCGGCGTGGGCATCAGCCATGCGCTCGGCTCGCCCTTCCCTGAACCGGGGGTCGGATACAACGACTTCTTCCTGGCCGGCGTGCTGGCGATGGCGAGCTTCGGGATTGCCATGAACACCGCCTGGGGCTTCTTCGTAGACCGCGACAACGGCATCTTCTACGAGATGCTGACCTACCCGCTCAGCCGCGCCCAGTTTCTGGTGGGCAAGGTGTCGTTCAACGTCTTGCTGGCGATGCTGCAGGCCGCCCTCACCGTCGGGCTGGCGGCGGCGCTGCTGGGGGTGCGGCTGCGAGTTGAATTCCTCCCGCTGCTCGGCGTCGGGGTCGTGGTGGGGACGGCGGGCTGGTTCTTCTTTTTCGCCATCTTTGCCCTCTACATTCGCCGCAACGACATCTTCAACACCGTCACGTCGCTGTTTTATTTCCTGTTCCTGTTTGCCAGCTCGATGTTTTATCCGCTCGAGCCCCTGCCGGCGTGGCTGCGGCAGGCGGCGCTCGTGAATCCCATCACCTGGCACGTGGACTTCCTTCGCTTCAGCTCCATCGGCCTGCGCACCGAGCATCTGCTGCTGGAGTCGCTGGCGTTTGTGGTGTTCACCCTGTTTGCGTTCTGGTTCGGGGTGCGGGCGCTGAACCGCGCGGCCTAGGAAGCACTCCGCGATCAGCGAGAGGGGGTCAGCAAGCAGCAATCCACCCGGGCTGGGCTGAATGCTATAATCGCGGCAAGTGATGGCGACGGCTCCTCTCCCCCGCACGGAAATCCTGGACTTGCGGCAGGTACGCAGCCGGCATCTGGCGCCGCTGTTTGAAGAGGAAGAGCGATTGTGGCTGAGCGAGCTGCGCTGGGACTTCAAGCCGTCCGTGCGGCTGATTGAGAAACACATCGACACGCGCTCGCTGGCCGGCTACGTGGCGCTGGTGGACGGACAGGTGGGCGGGTACTGCTTTTTCGTCTACGAGGAAACTTCGGCACCGGGCGAGCGGGGAGCACCCGACGCCTGGAGGCAAAAGGGGCTCATCGGGGACCTGTTCGTGCGGCGGGCCTACCAGTCCTCAGGGTTGGGCGTGCAGTTGCTGGAACGTGCGGTGGAGACGCTGAAGGCCACGCCCGGGGTGACGCGCCTGGAGGCGCAGATTATGCCCTTCGGCGGCGAGCCGCTGGGGCCGGTATTTGCCGCCGAGGATTTTCGCTGCTATCCGCGCCTGTTTATGTACAAACAATTGAGGCCGACCTCAGCGGCTGAAGCCGTTTCAAGAGAGGGCCTGGCATACGGCACGACTGAAGTCGTGCCCTCCCGAAAAGAGGAGTGGATTGTGCAAGCGTGGGAGGACCGGCATTTTGATCCGCTGGGGGAGTTGATTGTGTCGGCCTATGCGGGGCATGTGGACAGCCACATCAACGACCAGTACGGGTCGCGGGCCGGGGCGCTGAAGTTTCTGAAGAATATTGTGGTGTTTCCCGGCTGCGGGGTCTTCCGGCCGGAAGCTTCCTTTGTAGCGCTCAAGGTTGCTCCGGGGTTCACGGTTCGCGATTCACGATTCAGGGGACTCGCGGGGGCGCTGCTGGTGTCGCAGGTGGCGCCGCGGGTGGCCCACATCACCCAGATCTGCGTGCAGCCCGAGTGGCAGGGACACGGATTGGGGAGAGGGCTGCTGGCGCGCTCCCTGGCCGCCTTGCAAGAACGCAGGTATGAGGGCGTCTCGCTCAGCGTCACCGCCGCCAACTCCCGCGCCGTCGCCCTCTACCGCCGCTTCGACTTCGCGGTGCTGAAAGAATTCGCCGCCTACGCCTGGGACAGGCCCTGAAAACCGTGCCTCTTGACTCGAAGCGGTTGCAAAACTCTTCGCAGGAAGCCCTCAGGGGCTAAAGCCCCTAGTTTTTCTGGCCATTTATGTCAGGGCTGAAGCCCTGACCCGCCGAAAGCAGGTTTTGCAACAGCCACTCCGAACTCGGAGGCAGCGGGTGCGGAGCACCCCTTCCAAGCTGACGTAGTCACCCCTTTCAGATCACTGCTGATGAATCACGCAGCAGGAACTCAGCGGGGACGCTCGCGTTCGCGGAGGAGTTGTTTCAGTTCGCCCATGAATTCCTTGACGTCCTTGAAGTCGAGGTAGACGGAGGCGAAGCGGACGTAGGCGACCTTGTCGAGGCGGCGGAGCCGGCTGATGATGAGGTCGCCGATTTCGCCGGTGCGGCGCTCGCGGCTGGGGGAGTCGGCGACGAACTGCTCGACCTCGTTGACAATCTCCTCGAGCTTCCCCATCGAGACCGGGCGCTTCTCGCAGGCTTTGAGCAGGCCGGCCAGCACCTTCTGGCGGTCGAAGCGCTCGCGCCGGCCGTCCTTCTTGACGACCATATAGGGGATTTCGTCAATGCGCTCATAGGTGGTGAAGCGGCGGCGGCAGCGCAGGCACTGGCGGCGGCGGCGGACGGTGTCGCGGGCGCGGGCTTCGCGCGAATCCACCACCTTGTCCTGCGCATGGCCGCAAAAGGGGCATTTCATAGGCTTTTCCGATGCGATGACGACGCCCTGCGACCCGATCCGACTCGACGCCGCCAGGTCCGCCGCCGCAAGGCTACTACGGGCACTGACATGAAGCAAGGCGGCGAGTTGCCTGGGAGTGGGGCGAGCGGTATGATACGCGGCGGTCGCCCTTCCGCCCTCGACCTTGCCGCCGACCGGGTGAGGTCGTTTGGTTACGAACGCGAGGGAACTTTTTCGGGACGGTTTCCGTTTTTCAGGATAGGCGGTAAGCCGATCCCCGCCCCGAAAGCTTTCGGGGAGGGAGCGTAGCGGGTGGATGATGCGGCGCTGGTCAGACGGTGCTTACGCGGCGACGCGGGGGCATGGGAAGAGATCGTGCGCAGCCACACGCGCCGCATCTACAACCTCTGCTATCGCTTCACCGCCCGCCGCGAGGAAGCGGAAGACTTGACGCAGGAGGTTTTTCTGCGCGTGTTTCGGACGCTGAAAAGTTACGATGCCGGGCAAGGGCCGCTGGGCGTCTGGCTCCACCGCGTGGCGCGCAACCTCCTCATTGACCACTACCGCGCCACGCGCCACGAGCGCTTGAGCGTTTCCCTCGACGACGAGTTGCCGCGGCTGGAAGAAACGCCTTCCGCCGCGCCCCCACCTGACCGCACCGTGGCGCTGGGCGAGCTGTCGGAGGCCATCCAGGCAGGGCTGGCGCAGCTCTCGCCCGAGTTGCGGGAAGCCGTCATCCTGCGCGACCTGCAAGGACTCGAATACCGCGAGATTGCCCAAGTGCTGGATGTGCCGGAGGGAACCGTGAAGTCGCGCATCAACCGCGGACGCTCGGAATTGGCAAGATGGCTGAAGCGCCGGCCGGGATTTGATTCGGTCGCGAGCGTGGACGAAGCATGAACTGGAACTGCACACAACTCGAAGCGCGCTTGAGTGACTACCTGGACGGTACGCTCACGCCCGCCGAGCAGGAGGCGGCCGAGACCCACGCGGCCGGCTGCTTGCACTGTGGCCAGTGGCGCGAAGCGCGCCGTGCCGTCCTCTGGCTCGAGCAGGTGGATGCGCTGCCGACCCCGCCGGGACTCGAGACCCGTATCCTCGCCCACACCACCGGCTTGGCACCGCGCCTGAGCGTCTGGGAAATCATTGCCGGCGGCTGGCGCTCCCTGGCGCAGCCCCGTGTGGCCCTGAGCGTCGCCGCGGCGCTCTTCTCGCTGGCGATTGTCCTGCAAGCCCTCGACATCAACGTGCGCGAGGTGTCCGCCGCTGACTTCCGCCCCAGCAACATCTACCGGAAGTTTGACCGCACGCTGCACGTGGCCTACGGCCGCGGCGTGAAATTCATCAACGACCTGCGCATCGTCTACGAGATTCGCTCCCGGCTGGAGCAGATTCGTCCCGCCAGTGAGGAGCCTGCAGAGCAGAAACCCCCGACCCCGGAGACTCCTAAGAAAGAGGAAAAAAACTACACCGATGACGGCGGGGCGCGAAAGTTCTACGCGTCCCTCTGGCCGCTGAGGCGAGGTAGAAGCGATGAAATGTTTCCAGCATCCTGAGAGCGACGCCGTCGCCTATTGCCGCAATTGTGGCAAGGCACTGTGCGGGACCTGCCGGCGCGACGTGCGCGGTGTGATTTACTGCGAGGACTGCCTGGCGGCTACCGTGGCCCATGCCGTCCCGGGCGCGCCCAGCCCGGGCGTCGCCCTAGCTCTGGGATTTATCCCGGGCGTGGGTGCCATCTACAACGGCGAATACCTGAAGGCATTGATCTACATCGTCATCTTCGGCGGCATGATCAGCATTATGGATTCCGGAGCGGCGCGCGGCATGGAGCCGCTGCTGGGCATGCTGCTCGCCGGGTTCTATTTCTACATGCCGATCGAGGCCTACCAGACGGCGAAGCGGCGCGCGCTCGGCCTGGCGCCGGCGCCCGCGCCGGCCGGCGGACCGTCCATCGAAACTGCGCTGGCACCAGCGGGACCGATCATTCTCATTGTCCTCGGCGTACTCTTCCTGCTCAACACCCTTGAAATCTTCCGCTGGGGCTGGAACATCTGGCGCTTCTGGCCGGTCATCCTGATCGCCATCGGAGTGGTCTTGCTGCGGCGGCGCTTCGGCGGCGGAGGTGGGTAAACAGCCATGGCGAATCGCGCGGTTTGTGACTGTGGCCGCTGCCGCACCCGCGGCCTGCTCGGCCCCATCGTCCTGATTACGATTGGCGGGCTGTTTCTGATCGACGAGTTCCTGCCGCGCTGGGATTTCGGCGACCTGTGGCCGGTGTTGCTGATTGTCATCGGAATCATGAAGCTGCTCGAATACTCGGCATCCCCGGCCGGGCATCAGGGGTGAGACGATGGCGGCTCCGCGTGGTTCGATTTTCGGCGCTCTGCTGTTGATCAGCATCGGCGGGCTCTTCCTCTGGGCCAACCTCGACCCCTCCGTGCGTCCCTGGTATCTGATTGGCCGCTACTGGCCTGTCCTCATCATCTTCTGGGGCCTCGGCAAACTCGTGGACTACCTCTCCGCCCGCGGCACGCCCGAAGGCGCGCAGGCGGCGCGGCTTTCTGGCGGCGATATTTTCCTGCTCATTTTCATCCTGCTGATCGGCACCGCTGTCAGCAAGGCCACCCAGCGCAGCTTCTGGGGCGACATCGGCGTTCAGGTGGAGGACGAAGACTGGGAACGCTGGTTTGGCAACCGCTACGAGTTCAGCACCTCGCTCGAGCAGGCACTGCCCAGCCCTGCGACTCTCCACATCACGAATCAGGGCAACGTCACCCTGATCGGAGGAGAAGGCGCTCGCGTGCAGGGCACGGTGCGAAAGATCGTCTATGCGCCTACGGAAAGCGAGGCCGAACAGCGCGCCCAGGAAGCCGACGTGGTGCTCGAACCGGTTCCCGGCGGACCGCCGGGCAGCTACCAACTCCGCTTCACGGTGCGCGGCCACGATGCCGGCAGCGCGCGGGCGGACCTGGAGCTGCGCGTGCCCGAACGGACCAGCGTGCACCTGGAAAGCCGCCGGGGTGACGCCCACATCGAAGGGCTGACCGGGGAGGTGCAGGTGGAACTCAGCCGGGGGAGCGCCGAGCTTGCCAGTATTACAGGACCCGTGAAAGTTGAGCTGCGGCGCGGCAACGCCCGCGTCGAGCATGTGCGGGGCAACGTCGAGGTGCGGGGGCGCGGGAACGAGATTACAGTCGCCGACGTGCAGGGGGAAGCCCGCATCGAAGGAGAGTTCGTGGGGCCGATTCGGGCCTCAGCCATCAGCCAGGAGGCGCGGTTCGTCTCCCGACGGACGAACTTTATGGCGCAGCGAATCGACGGGGAGCTCGAGCTCATCCGCGGCGACCTGAACGTGCGCCGGCCCGCCGGCAACATTACCCTCATTGCCGAAGACAAGGACATCGACCTCGACGACCTGGAGGGCGCCGTGCGCGTGCAGAACCGCCACGGGCTCATCCGCCTGCGCTTCCCGCAGCCCCCCCGCCAGCCCCTCGAGGCCGAAAGCCATTCGGGAGACATTGAAGTGGTTCTGCCGGCCAACAGCGCCTTCACCATCGATGCGCGCGCGCCGTCGGGAGAGATCATCAACCAGTTTTCCGGTGACCAGCTCACCCTGAAGGAAGAGGACGGCGGCGCCACCCTCACCGGGAGCTACGGGCAGCGCGGCCCCGCCATCCGGCTGACTTCGCGCTACGGTTCGATTCGTCTGCTGCGCGCCACCCCCGCCGGCGCCGGCCCACCCGCCTCCCGCTGAGACACAGCGGGAAAGAAAATTCTTCCCCGCAAGAGATCTGGGTTCCCTGCCCTATTCGCTGACGCGCGCCAGGACGTCGAAGAAGCCCGGGAAGGAGATGTCAACGCAGTCAGCGTTCTGGATGGCGGTTTCGCCTTCGGCGCTGAGGCCGGCCACGGCCAACGCCATGGCGATGCGGTGGTCGCCGAAGCTGTCCACCACCGCGCCGCGCAGCCTCTGCCCGCCGGCGATGTCGAGACCCTCCGGATGCTCTCTAACCTCAGCACCCAGTCGCCGCAGGTTCTCCGCCAGCGCCCCAATCCGGTCGCTTTCCTTAACCCGGAGCTCAGCTGCATCCCGGATGCGCACGCCCTCCTCCGTTTGCGTCCCCAACACGGCCAGCGCGGGTAGCTCATCTATCAGCCGGGGGATCTGAGCTCCAGCCAGTGTGCCGCCGCGGAGACGTTGCCCCGCCGCCACGTGCAACTCCCCCACCAACTCACCATTGATTTCTTCCACGCCGAGAATGCTGATCCGCCCGCCCATCCCGAGCAGAACGTCGAGCACGGCAGAGCGCGTCGGGTTCAGTCCCACGTTGGGCAGTACCAGGTTCGAGTCAGCTACGAGCAGGCCCGCAACCAGAAAGAACACCGCCGCTGACAGGTCGCCGGGAATCAAGAACCGCTTGCCTTCCAGGCGCGGTTGGCCTTCCAATTCGACCGCGCGGCGGTTGCGGCTGAGCCGGGCGCCGAACTCGCGCAGCGCGATTTCTGTGTGATCGCGGGTCGTTACGCTCTCCTCCACCATCGTGGTTCCGGGCGCAAACAAGGCGGCGAGCAGAACGGCGGTTTTCACCTGCGCGCTGGGCACGGGCAGGCGATACCGAATCGGTTGCAGCCGGCCACCTTGAATCCGCAGCGGAGCGTATTCGCCTGCGCGCGCTTCGATGCGCGCACCCATCTCGGTCAGCGGTTCGATCACGCGGCGCATCGGACGGCGGCTGAGCGAGGCGTCGCCGACGAGCACCGATTCGAAGGGCTGGCCCGCCAGCACCCCGGCGAGCATGCGCATCGTCGAGCCGGAATTGCCTGCGTCCAGTTCGCCGCCGGGAGCGCGGAGGCCGCGGAGGCCGACACCGCGGAGGCGGATGGTCGAAGCATCCCGCTGCACCGTGACGCCGAGCCGCTCGAGACAATCGAGGGTGCTCGCGCAGTCGCGGCTGGAGGAGAAGTTGCGCAGCTCGGTTTCCCCCTCCGCCAGCGCGCCCAGGATGGCAAGGCGATGCGAGATGGACTTGTCGCCCGGCAACGACACGCTGCCCTGAAGCGTTCGGGCCGGCCGAACGATCCGCTCACTCATACCGACAGCGATTGTAGCACCGCGCGGGAAACCAGCCGGGTGATCCATGCGCGCGCGCAACCCGATGCGTTGATTTTGCGTACTCTCTCCGAGTAAGATGCGCAAGGGAGCTTCGAGGCGGGTGTGAACAACCGAACGAGACGCTGGGAACGTCCATTGCGGGCAATCTTGCCGGCCATTTTCTTGTTTCTTTCCGCCATCGTGCCCGTGCCCGCGCGGGCTCTGCCGGAAGGAGACAGCCCGGCCGGAATTCTGCCGGTTGACCAAGTCCGCCCGGGAATGAAGGGCGAGGCGAAGACCGTCTTTGCCGGCAGCTCCGTTCAGAGCTTCGGCGTCGAAGTACTCGGCCTGCTGCGGAACTTGTTCGGGCCGCAGCAGCACATCATCCTCGTGCGGCTGACAGGGCCGCAGGTGGAATACACGGGCGTGGTGGCGGGGATGAGCGGCAGCCCGGTCTACCTCGAAGGCCGGCTCGCCGGTGCCCTCTCGTTGCGATTTGGCTCCTTTACCAAGGAAGCGATTGCCGGCGTGACGCCTATCGCTGACATGCTGCGCGTGGGCGAGCCGGCAGCGCCAACCGCGGCCGAGAACTGGCCCGTGCGGTATTCCGTTCCGGACGCCACGCTGGCGGAACTCGGGCTGCCGCAGGGCACCACGCTCGTCCCGATTGAGACCCCGCTCACCCTTTCCGGCTTCTTTCCCCAAGCGATTCCCCGGCTGACGGAGGAACTCGGGCGCTACGGATTCGTTCTCACCCCCGGCGGAAGCGCAGCCACGAGTGCCACGGCCTCGCCCCTGGAAGCCGGCGGAGCGGTTTCGGCCGCACTGGTCACCGGCGACCTCACCCTCACCGGCACCTGCACGATCACGCTGCGCGAGGGCGATCGTCTTTACGCCTGCGGGCATCCGCTGTTGGGATTCGGGAACGTGGAGATGCCCATGACGCGCGCCGAAGTCGTCACCACCGTGGCATCACAAGCCGCCTCGTTCAAGATTGCGAATGCGGGCGAAATCATTGGCAGCTTCACGCAGGATCGCCGCACGGCCATCGTGGGCACGCTGGGCACGCAGCCGCCGATGATCCCCGTGGAGCTGACGCTCGTCTCGCCCGCCTCGCGCCGCGAGCGGACGTTTCGGTTTGACCTCTTTCAGCACCCGCGCCTCACCTCCGCCCTGCTGGGAGCCGCTATTTTCAACGGCTTGGTGGGAACCACCGAATACGGCGAAGAGACCAGCTATCGAGTCTCGGGACGCATTGACGTGCGCGGGCATCCCAGTGTGCTGTTCGAGGATATGGTCAGTCCGAGCGACGCCTTCCTGCCGGACGCACTCGTCATCGCCAACCAGGTCAGCCAGCCCTTTGCGCGCGTCTTCACGAACCCGTTCGAGTTGCCGGACGTCCAGCGTATCCAACTGCGCTTGGAGATGATTCCCGAGCGGCAGAGTGCCACGATTGAGAACGCCTGGAGCGACAAGGCCGAGGTGGCACCGGGCGAGCTGCTGACCTTGAAGGTGGTGATCCAGCCCTATCGGGGGCCGCGGCGGCTGCTGACAGTCTCTATTCAGGTTCCCTTGCACACGGCCAAGGGTGACCTGCGGGTGCTGGTGAGCGATGCGAACCTGCTGAACCGCCTGACCCGGTCGCTGGTGCTCGACCCGCGCTTTGCCTTCGGCTTCACCACGCGGCTGACGAGTCTCGATCAGTTGATTACAACGTTGAACCGCGAGCGGCGAAACGACCATCTTTATGTGTCACTGTTCCAGCGCAGCCCGACTCTGCTCGTGCAGGACAAAGTCCTCCCCAGCGTGCCGCTGTCACAGATGAACGTCCTCGGCAACCAAACCGCCACCGGCCAGCAGGGAGGTACGCTGGTGTTTTACGACTCGATCCTCGGGGAGACCTCGGAGCGATTGGGGTTGGTGGTCACGGGCAGCCACTGGCTGCAGGTGCAGGTGCGCTGAGGAGAAACATGGAGGAATGATGCGGCGTTTTCTGTTGATCCTATGGTTGCTGGTGCCCGCGCTCTCCCTGCTGGGCGAGACGACGCGCTTCTGGCGCCAGGAAAAATACGACGAGTTCACCCGCGGACGCGCCGAAGGCGTGGCCTTGCGGAGCGACGGCGAGCTGTTGCTGGCTCCGCGCTTCCTCGAGCGGGCCGATGCGGGACTGGAATTCCTCTGGTCGATTGCCCGCGACGCGGCCGGCAACGTCTACGTCGGCGGCGGTAGTCCGGCACGCGTGGTGCGGATTGACCCCCAAGGAAAGATCTCCACCTTCTTCGAGTCCAAAGAACTGGAAGTTCATGCGCTCGCCTTCGACAAGAGCGGCAACCTGTTTGTGGCTACTTCGCCCGATGGCAAAGTCTACCGGATTACTCCGGCCGGGCAGGCGCAGGAGTTTTTCAACCCCGATCGGAAATACATCTGGGACATCGCCTTCGACCCGGCAGGAAATCTGTTCGTCGCCACCGGAGACAAGGGGGAAGTTTTCCGCGTCGAGCCGAATGGAACGGGCAAGGTGTTCTTCGCCAGCGGAGAAACTCACGTGCGGGTGCTGGCACGCGATGCGGCGGGCAACTGGCTGGCGGGAACGGAGCCGAACGGGCGCATTATCCGCATCAACTCAGCGGGTGAAGGATTCGTGGTGTACGAGACGTCGCGGCGCGAACTCACCGCGCTGCTCCACGACGCGCAGGGGAATCTGTTTGCCGCTGCGCTGGGACAGAAGGCTCCGCCGCTAGGAATCCCCGGCGTGCCGACGATCGCGCCGTCGGCCACGACCGTGGTGACGCCCCAGGCTGCCACCACCCAGATTACACCGCAGCAGGTGACGCCTGTCCCGACGCAGCGCCTGCCCTTGCCGACCGTGGGCGGCAGTTCCGTCTATCGGATTGCACCCGACGGCTACGCCGAGGAATGGTGGAGCTCGGACAAGGAGCTGGTCTATTCGCTTGCGCTGGACAAGGACGGAACGCTGCTGGCAGGAACCGGGAACGAAGGAAACCTGCTGGCCATCTATTCACCCACCCTCTTCGCGAACTTGGTGAAATCCTCGGCGGGGCAGCTCACCGCTCTCATGCGCGCACCCGACGGTTCGGTCCTGATCGGCTCGGCGAATCCCGGCAAGCTCCACACGCTGGGGCCGCAGCTTGCGAGCGAAGGCACCTTCACCTCGGATGTGCTCGACGCCAAGCTGTTTGCCAGTTGGGGACGCATCCGCTGGCAGAGCCGCTCCCAGCCCGCCGTCGGCAGTGTGCAACTCTATACCCGCAGCGGCAACACGTCGGATCCGGAAAAGAATTGGAGCCCGTGGTCCACCGCCTACAGCAACCCGGATGGAGAGCCGATCACGAGTCCGCCCGCGCGCTTTCTGCAGTGGAGGGCCGTACTGAAGGCGGTGGACTCGCGGACACCGAGCCTGGGTGGAGTTTCTGTGGCGTACTTGCGGCGCAACGTGGCGCCTGCAGTGGAGAAAATCATCGTGCAGGCGCCGGGCGTGCGCGTGCGTGGGATTCCCGTGGGAGCGCAGCCGCAAGAGCCCGTGCAGCTCGAACTTCCGCAGGCGTCTCCCCGGCCGAATCAAGCCGGCCCGCGCCTCAGCGGCCCGCAACAACCCGGTCAGCGACTGGAACCGCCGCCCCAAGGCGTGACGGAGAAAGGCGCCCGCAGCGTCCTCTGGAGCGCAACCGACGAGAATGAAGATGAACTGGAATTCAGCCTCTACTATCGCGGCGAGGGGGAATCCCGCTGGAAGCTCTTGAAGGAGAAACTGCGGGAAAAATTCTACACCTGGGAGGCCGAGACGCTGCCCGACGGCGCCTACTACTTGAAAGTAGTCGCGACCGATGCGCTTTCGAACCCCTCAGACCTCGCACTATCGGGAGAAAACACGAGCGACCGGTTTGAGATTGATAACACGCCGCCGCGCATCGATGACTTGATGGCGCAAACGCGCAGCCGGGTAGTCGAGGTTCGCTTCACGGCGCGCGACTCCTTCAGCCCCATCAAGAAGGCGGAATATTCCCTCAACGCATCTCCCTGGAAGCAGATTTTCCCCACCACGGGCACGACGGATGCCCCGCTGGAAAGCTACCTCATCCGCTTCACCGACCTGGAGCCGGGCGAGCACACCGTGGTGGTGCGCGTTTACGACCAGTTCGAGAACGCGGGTCTAGCCAAAGTAACCTTTACGGTCAAGTAACCTCAAGCCAACGGCCAGCGCGCGCCGCGGGCGCGCAGCCACTGGCGGAGCTCCGCGCGAGTGGGAAGCGAAGGCTGCGCCCCCGCACGCGTGACGGAGAAGGCCGCGGCCGCTGTGGCGAAGCGAGCAGCCTCCAGAACCGACTTTCCTTCCCGCAGCGCAACCCCGAGAGCGCCGTTGAAGGCATCTCCCGCAGCGGTTGTGTCCACCGCGCGCACCGGCAAAGCCGCGATGGAGGTGAGACCGCCGCCACGTTCAGCCACCAACGCGCCGCGCGCACCCCGCTTCAGGATGACAACCTCCGGACCCAGCGCCAGCAGTCGCCGACAGACAGCCTCGGCCACGCGACGCGTAAGGGCAGCCGGCTTGTTGCCAGTTACGACACAGGCTTCTGTTTCATTCGCGGTCAGAATTGCAATCCGACGCAGCAGCGTGCGCGAGAGCCGCCGGGCCGGGGCGGCATCGAGAATGACAGGAACACGATGACGTGCCGCCAGCCGGGCGACGTAGGAGACGACCGCGTACGGAATCTCCAGTTGCAGGAGGATAACAGCGGCGCGCGCCAGGTCGCGGCGGCAGCGCCGCAGCTCAGCCACGGTCAGCCGCCGGTTGGCACCGGGACTAACCACAATGGCGTTCTGGCCCCGTGCGCCCGTGATGACGAACGCGATGCCGGACGGAACAACCGGATCTCGGAAGAGGCGCGAGATGTCCACGCCGGCCGCACGTAGATTGGCTCGGAGGCGCACACCAAGACTCTCACTACCGACCTTGCCAATGAAGATGGTGGGAGCACCTAAGCGCGCGGCCGCCACCGCCTGGTTGGCCCCTTTGCCGCCGGAGAAGACCTGAAAGTGGGCGTCGGTGACGGTTTCCCCGGGATGCGGCAGGCGGGGCGCTTGCAGGACAAAATCGGTGTTGACGCTACCTACGACAGCGATGGGCCCGGGCTTCACGCGCTTCGAGCCGGTCGGCTAGCCGGCCCCCGCGGCGCGACGCGGGGGAATCGCGCGAGCCGCGCGTTCGGAAACTATTCTCGTTCCCGCTTGGCCGGCGAGAGACGCGGCCAGATTGGCGGGCGAGGTAATCACGACGACCTGCCCGCCGTTCTCCAGGAACGCCAAGGCAGCTTCAATCTTCGGCCCCATACTTCCCGGCGGAAACTGGCCTTCGGCCAAGTAGCGTGCGGCTTCGCTTACGGTCAGCGAGTCGAGAAATCGTTCTCCCGGCCGGCGGTAGTTCAGAGCCACACGGTCCACGCCGGTTGAGATAATAAACACCGGCGCGGCCAGAGCGGTGGCCAAGAGACTCGAGGCACGATCCTTGTCAATCACAGCCTCCACGCCCACCAGTTTGTCTCCCTGCCGGATGACGGGGATGCCACCCCCGCCGACAGCGATGACTACGCATCCGCTCGCGAGCGATTCGCGGATGGCTGGCAGTTCGATGATCTCGCGCGGCTCAGGAGAAGGGACAACACGGCGGTAGCCGCGCCCGGCATCCTCGACCATGTGCCAGCCCAACTCGCGTATGCGCCGCTCCGCCTCCTCGCGGGAGTAGAAGGGACCGATGGGCTTGGTGGGGTTAGCAAACGCCGGGTCGTGCGGGTCCACAACGACCTGTGTAATGACGGTGGCGACGGGATTGGAAATACCGCGCTGACGAAAGACATTCCCGAGTACCTGCTGCAGCGTGTAGCCGATGCTGCCCTGGGTTTCGGCGCCGCAGGCGTCCAGGGGCAGCGGGGGAACTTGCGCGGCAGCAAGTTCCGAGCGCAGCAGCGCGTCGCCCACCTGAGGACCGTTGCCATGCGTGACCACCACGCGATAGCCGACTGAAACAAGCTCGGCAATGCCTGCGCACGTCTCCTGCGCCGTGCGGAGCTGCTGCTCGAAGCTATCCACCTCACCCTGTCGAACCAGCGAGTTGCCCCCGATGGCGATGACAGCGGTGCGGGTCTGGATGCGGTTCGGATCGGACCGTGCTGTGCGGATGTTCATCGGACTTTTCCCAACAAGGCAAGCAGAATTGCCTTCTGAATGTGCAGGCGGTTTTCAGCCTGGTCATAGATGATCGAACGGGGCGAATCCATGACCTCGTCGGTGACTTCTTCGCCCCGCCGCGCCGGCAAGCAGTGCATAAAGAGAGCGTCCGGCTTGGCAGCAACCATCAGCTTTGCGTTCACCTGATAGGGCGGGAAAACGCGCTGGCGCTTTTCACGCTCAGCTTCCTGGCCCATACTCGTCCAGACATCGGTATAGACCGCATCGGCGCCGCGGACGGCCTCGTGGGGATCGTTGACCAGCAGAATATGCGCGCCGCTCTCGGCCGCCTGCTGGCGGGCGCGAGCGATGATGTCGGGCTTTGGCTCGTAGCCCGGCGGGGTGCCGATGACGAATGTCACGCCGAGCTTGGCCGCCCCCAGCGCGAGCGAATGGCAAACATTGTTGCCGTCGCCCACATACGCCACGCGCAACCCCTCCAAGCGCTTCTTGTGTTCGCGCAATGTCAAGTAATCCCCGAGCGCCTGACAGGGATGGTAGAGATCCGACAAGCCATTGATGACGGGAATGGCGGCCTGGTCGGCAAGCTGCTGGACCGTAGCGTGGGAAAAGCTGCGGATCATGATGCCGCTGAACCAGCGTTCCAGGTTGCGCGCGACGTCGCCGACGGCCTCGCGCGTCCCCAGTCCGATGTCGCTCGGCGCCAGGTACACCGTCCAGCCGCCGAGCTGTTGCATCCCCAGCTCGAAAGTGACCCGCGTGCGCAGAGAGGGTTTCTCGAACAGAAGCGCGAGGCTGCGGCCGACGAGCGTCCGCGTGAAGGCCGCCGGCTTGCGCTTCACTTTCATAGCCAGATGCAGAAGAGACTGAACCTCTTCGGCGCTCAGGTCGGCGATGGTGAGCAAGTCGCGTCCGAAGAGGCGGCTTGCGCCGGGGAGGGTTCTGCGCCGCTCGGTTCTGATGGCAGGACGGACAACCGAGGATTGCGGCACGGAAAGCTCCTGAAGCTCAGGCGACAACGGCCCGGCCGGGTTTAGCCTCGGCGCGCTGTTCGCGGGTGAATTCGACCAGGATGTCCCGGAGGTTGGGCCGGGAGCGGTCTTCGATGTCGTAGGTCACGCGCATGGATGGTTTGTCCAGCGCGAGCAGGCGGGCGAGGTCAACGGGCGTGGCCACCAGGACGAGGTCACAGGGGGTGCGTTCGATGGTTTCGCGCAGCTCGCGAATCTGTTCGTCCCCGTAGCCCATGGCCGGCAGTTCGGCCCCCAGGTGGGGATAGCGGCGGTAGGTTTCCGCAATCGAGCCGACGGCATAGGGCCGCGGGTCTACGATGGCGCGCGCGCCGAACTGCCGTGCCGCCACGGTGCCGGCGCCGTAGGCCATCTCGCCATGGGTGACCGTCGGGCCGTCCTCGACGACCAGTACCGCCTTGCCGCGCACCTCCTCGGGAGCCGGAACTGAAACCAGACAAGCGGTCTCCAGCACCCTGGCTTCTGGATTCCGCTTTTCAATGTTGGCGCGCACGGTGGCAACGGCTTCCGGCCGGGCGGTGTCCACCTTGTTGATGATGACCACGTCGGCGCGGATCAGGTTGATCTCGCCCGGATAGTAGGTCAGCTCGTGACCCGCGCGGTGGGGGTCGGCGACGACGATCTCCAGGTCTGAGCGGCAAAACGGCGTGTCGTTGTTGCCACCATCCCAGAGGATCAGGTCGGCTTCCTGCTCGGCTTGGCGCAGGATTTCCTCGTAATCCACTCCGGCATAGACGACAGTCCCGCGGGCCAGATGGGGCTCGTACTCCTCGCGCTCCTCGATGGTACAGTCGTGCCGGTCGAGGTCTTCCCGCGTGGCAAAGCGCTGGACGCGCTGGAGCGCGAGCGTGCCGTAGGGCATCGGATGGCGCACCACCACGATGCGCCAGCCCATCTCGCGCAGCAGGCGGGAGACGTAGCGGGACACCGGGCTCTTGCCCGCGCCCGTCCGCACCGCACAGACCGAAACGACAGGGACGTTGGCCTTCAGCATCGTGGACTCGGCGCTGAGGAGCATGAAGTCGGCCCCCGCGGCCAATACCCGCGAGGCCACGTGCATTAGCTCAACGTGAGAAACGTCGCTGTAGGAGAAAACCGCCAGGTCAATCCGGTCGTCCTCGATGATCTGCTCGAGCCGCTCTTCCGGCAGGATAGGGATACCACGAGGGTAGCGGGAACCCGCCAACTCGGGGGGATAGGTGCGGCCAGAGATATTGGGAATCTGGGTAGCGGTAAAGGCGACGACCTCGAAGTGGGGATTGTTGCGAAAGCGGACGTTGAAGTTGTGGAAATCTCGGCCTGCCGCGCCGAGAATGAGAGTGCGTTTGGCCATAGACGATCCCTCCAGGGGAAGGCGAGCAACCCCGGTGCCGAAAGTATAGCACAGGGGCCTGAATCGAGGCGATAGGAGGTAACAAACTGGAAAGACAGGAGATATATAAGACACCCGGCACTCTCTCCCAGCTCGCACCGCTCAGCCTCATCAATGGCCTCCTTTCGTGTGGTACTGAAAGCAAGGTGAGTAAGCCGAGTTCAGAAGACCCTCACGAATTCGGCAGACTCGCACAGGCAACCCAGATGCAGGCAGGTGAGTGGGATCGGGGAGGGACCCGAAGTCTCGGAGGGAGGTAGGACAAAATATCCTTCGCTGCAAGCCGTTGAAATAAGTAGAATTGCTGGCGTTTCATAGAGCCGCAAACTGGGAGTGGGGAGGCGGAGCGGTGAGGCTAGGCCTTCTTCAATGAGCCGAACTGGCTCATAATCCCCACTCGCGGCGACAATTGCCCCAGCCCGCCATGAAAAGGAATGGGGTAGACTTAGGCGCGAGCGCCGGGAGTTAGCTATGAAAGTGGTGGTAGTTGACAAATTCCCTGAGAGCGGTTTGAAAAAAATCCAGGCGGCCGGGTGCGAGGTGGTCTACAACCCGGACGCCAAGGGGGACGCTCTGCTAGAGCTGTTGAAGCAGGCGTCACCCGACGTTCTGGTCGTGCGTTCCACCAAGGTGACACGGCCGATGCTGGAGGCCAGCCGTCTCAGCCTGGTCGTGCGGGCCGGGTCGGGCTACGACACGATTGATGTGGCCGCGGCCACCGAGCGAGGAGTCTACGTTTCCAACTGCCCGGGGAAGAACTCCACCGCCGTGGCGGAGCTGACCTTCGGCTTGATCCTCGCCCTTGACCGGCGCATTCCCGATAACGTAACGCAGCTCCGCGCCGGCCAATGGAACAAGAAGGAGTTCAGCCAGGCGCGGGGCCTCTACGGGCGGACGCTCGGCATCATTGGGGTAGGGCAGATTGGCCGCGAGGTCATCCAGCGAGCAAAGGCCTTCGGAATGCCGGTGGTGGCGTGGAGCCGCTCACTGACGCCGGCGCGCGCCTCCGAACTGGGTATCACGCGCAAGGCCAGCCCCGAGGACGTCGCCGCGGCGGCCGACGTCGTCAGCGTGCACCTGGCCCTGACGCCGGAGACGCGCCAATTGCTGGGCGAGAAATTCTTCCAGGCGATGAAGCGGAGTGCCTACTTCATCAACACATCACGCGCCGAGGTGGTGGACTACGCGGCGCTCGAGCGCGCCGTGCAGGAGAAAGGCATCCGCGTGGGGCTCGATGTCTTCCCAAACGAACCGGCCCAGACGAGCGGCACGTTCGACTCCAGCCTGGCCAAGCACGGAACGGTTTATGGCACGCACCACATCGGTGCTTCAACCGAGCAAGCGCAGGACGCCATCGCGGAGGAAACGGCACGCATCATTCAAACGTTCAAGCAAACCGGCGAGATTCCCAACGTGGTCAACCAACCGGCCACGCCGACTGCGAGGTAGCATCATGGCAACAATTCCGCAAGAGAAGTCAAGTGTTGCGACGGCGGCGCACGCCGCTCCGCGCGTCTACAACTTCAACCCCGGCCCCGCTACCCTGCCCCTCCCGGCGCTGGAAGAGGCGCAGCGCGACCTGCTCGCGCTGCCGGGTGAGGGTATGTCGGTGCTGGAAATCAGCCACCGCTCGAAACGCTTTGAGGCGATCCTGGCGCAGGCGGAAGCGAACCTTCGGAAGCTGCTCGCGATCCCGGAGAACTACCACGTGCTGTTCCTGCAAGGCGGGGCCACCCTGCAGTTCTCGATGGTGCCGATGAACCTGCTGGCAAAGGACAGCAGTGCGGACTACATTGACACCGGCCATTGGGCGCAGGCCGCGATCAAGGAGGCCAAGAAGGTCGGCACCGTCAACATCGCCGGCAGCACAGAAGCCGACAAGTTCTCCCGTATCCCGCGGCCGAACGAGTTGAAAATCAACCCGCGGGCTGCCTACCTGCACTTCACTTCAAACAACACCATCGAGGGCACGCAGTGGCCAGCGGAACCGTCGGCGGGCGAGGTGCCGCTTGTCTGCGACGCGTCTTCCGACATCTGCAGTCGGCCGCTCGACATCGGACGCTACGCCCTCATCTATGCCGGGGCGCAGAAAAACCTCGGCCCGGCCGGCGTTACCGTCGTGATCATTCGGAATGACCTCCTCAGCCGCACCCCCGCGGGGTTGCCGGTGATGCTCGACTACCCGGCCATGGTCAAGGGCAAGTCGCTCTACAACACGCCGCCGGCGTTTGCGGTTTACATGGTCGAGTTGGTGACGCGCTGGCTGCTCGCCCAGGGAGGTCTGGAGGCCATCGCCAAGACCAACGAGCAGAAGGCTAAGCTCGTCTACGACGCGATTGATTCCTCGAACGGCTTCTATCGTGGCACGGCGGCCAAAGACTCACGTTCGCGGATGAACATCACCTTCCGGCTGGGGAGCGAGGAGCTGGAAGAGAAGTTTGTCAAGGAGGCAACGGCAGTCGAGCTGGTCGGCTTGAAGGGCCACCGCTCGGTGGGCGGCATCCGTGCCTCCATGTTCAATGCCTTTCCGCTTAAAGGCGCCCAGCACCTGGCGGAGTTTATGAAGGACTTCGCGCGCCGCAACGCGTAAGCTGCGGCGTGTGCCTTCTCAGCCCGCGGGAGACCTCAGCTTCAGCATCCGCAGGACCCAGTAGGTCGCCAGGGCCGCCGCCAGATGCTTCAGGGTGTGGCCGCTCACGAGCCCGCCCAGGGAAAAAATCTGCCGATCCAACACCTCGAAGACCTTCGCTAGGGCATAGAGACCAGCAATGCCCACGAGGTCGCCCGTGCGGGTGTAGCGCGGCGGAAACAGCACCACAAGCAGCAGGATGCCCACGGCTGGATAGAACTGTACGAAGCCATAGAAGCGCAGGTCGCCCCTCCCGGCGAGTTCACTCCAATGCCAGAAGAAAACACTGCCGATTCCCAAGGCCAGCAGTGCCGGGAGCAGCACCAAACCCGTCCGCAGGCTGACGCGTTCGCTCACCATGGCGGCCAGAAAGGACATAAAAGCGAGCGTCATCGGCAAGCGGTCCCAGACCAGCCGCGCGTTGTCTGGCGCCAAGTGATAGTAAGTCGAGCCGAAACTCGCCAGCGCAACTCCCAAGAAGAAAACGAGGTAGGGCCAGCGCTCCGAGCGGTCGCGGAAACGGCGACCCACACTCGCGACTCGCAGCAGCAACGCGAGCCCGAGCACACCGACAAGCAGAACCGGAACATTGGAGACAACGTCCAGGAAGTTCGGAATGCCGAAGAGGCGCCGCTGGTCGGCAAAGTTGTGGTAGGCAGGATTCTGTGGGATGCGCGGCAAGAGGAGCGTGAATAAGGCCGCGGCCAGCGTAACCCCGGCGAGCAGCAACAGGCGATGCCGCCGGGAGATCCGACGAGATAGCTCTCTTGCACGCGTCCACATCGCCCGGGCTCCCGGAGAAGCTCAACCCCGAGACCAGACGGTTATTCTAGACCGACACGGGGCTTAGAAGCGGAAGCTACGTGATTATGACCATGGTCACAGGGATGCGTGTCGGGGGGCACTGACATTCCAGCCTAGTGGAGTAATTAGTCCTCTTGTTTGGACGGTCTGTTAGTCTGGACGACCTGGCAGATGCTCCACCGGCGCTCCACCCAGTTGGCCTTGCAGGCCGTGCTGCTGCTGGCCATGGATTCCGAACGCGGGTGGTGGCGCGTCTCGGACATGGCACGTGTGCTGGGGGCCTCCCGCGCATACCTGACCAAGGCCTTGCAGGGGCTCACGCGCGTCGGTTTGCTGCAGGCGGTGCGTGGTTCGGGCCACGGGGTGCGACTGGCTCGTCCGCTGCGGGAGATCCGGCTGAGCGACATCGTTTCAGCCCTGGAGCCAGTGGGAGAGCTTGACCGCTGCTTTGTGGGCTTCGAACGATGCAGCAACTCGTTGCCGTGTGCCCTTCATGACCTCTTTGCGCCTGTCCGTGCGTCTCTGCTCCACGCGCTCCAAACCAATCTGGAAGAGTTCGCGGCGGCGGCCAAGCGCAAAGGGGGATGCCGCTGGCAATGGTCGCAGAGTAAGGACAGCCATCCGACCAGCCAGCCGGGAAGAGTGAATACAGCAGGGGACGAACGGGCTGATTCCCGATGAGTCATCGCAAAACAGGAGCGAGCAGATGAAGCGCAACCTGAAGGCTGGTGTATCCATCCTGGCAGTGGTCATCCTGGGCAGCCTGATCGGCTGGTGGCTCTGGCCCAGAGCCGCCAGCAAAGTTCCCGCCGCACAGGCACTCTACGAAAAGAATTGTGCCGTCTGTCATGGGCTCAGCGGTGACGGAAAAGGGGAGGTTGCCTATCTGCTGCAACCAAAGCCACGAAATTTTCGGGCGGGGAAATTCCGCCTGGTGACTTCGCAGAGCCTTCAACCTACTCGTGAGGACGTGCTGCGCACGATCACCAACGGCATGGCCGGCACGGCCATGCCGTCCTGGGCGCATCTCGCGGAAAACGAGCGCTTGCTGCTGGCGGACTATGTGCTCGAGTTGAATCGGGCTGGCTGGTACGACCGCGGAATTGCGTTGGGGTATTCGAAGGCAGAAGCGGAGAAATATGCGGCGGAGATGACCGAGCCGGGGCCGCCGATCGCAGTTCCGCCGGAACCGGCGGTCACGGCCGAGGGACTCAAGCAAGGACGGCAACTCTATCTCACCGCCTGCGCCAACTGCCACGGGGTGAACGGCGAAGGAAAACGCGATCCCACTTGGCGCACAGCGGAAGGTTTTCCCACCTGGTCGCGCAACCTGCGGCAAGGCGTATTCAAGGCCGGGCGTGACGCCAAGCAGCTCTACATCACGTTTTCCACGGGCTTGCCGGGAACCCCCATGCCCAGCCAGACGTTCTCGCCGGCGCAAACTTGGCGCGTCGTGCAATACGTGCAGAGCCTTTCGGATCCGGCTGCCCAGAAGGAAGCCGAGATACGAGCCAAAGAAGTCGTCGCCAAGCGCGTGCCGCAGCTTCCGTCCAGCCCCGAGGATCCCGCCTGGGAAGCGGTTCCGGAAGTGCGCATCCCGTTGATGGCTCTCTGGTGGCGTGAGACCTCCATCGAGGCGGTCACCGTCAAGGCCGCTCATGATGGGCAGCGGCTGGTCTTTCGGCTCGCGTGGAAGGATCCCACGCGCGATACGAATGGCATTCGCCAGACGAGTTTTCCCGACGGAGCCGCCATTCAACTGACTGCGGACGCATCGCCTCCCCTGTTCGCCATGGGGGCGCAGGGCCAGATGGTCAACATTTGGCATTGGAAGGCGCTGTGGGACGAGGACCGCAAGGACTTCCAAGATGTCGGCACGGCATTTCCTGCGGTGGTGGCGGACGCCTACTATGGTTCTGAGAAGGGCTGGAAATCAGGACCACTGGACGATCCCACGTTCCGGCCTGCGGACAAGGTGCGCAACCTGATTTCCTCGCCCCACCGCACGACCAGGGTGGAGGATGCCAACGCCGCCGGCGTGGGCACGTTCACTTCCCAAGCGGCCAACAAACAGAACGTCGAGGGAAGTTCAACCTGGAAGGATGGCATCTGGTCGCTGCAAGTCGGCCGCGAGTTCCAGGCCCGCGACCGCGGTGACGTGCCGCTGCGCGCGGGGGTGCGGCTTTCCGTCGCGTTTGCGGTGTGGGACGGAAGCAGCGGCGACCGCAATGGCCAGAAGAGCGTCAGCATCTGGAACACATTAACCCTGGAATAGGACCACGGGTTTATCGGTGCCTGCGAGAAATCCTCAATCCGAGGGGAGAGCAGATATGGCCCCACTGGAGCAAGACAAGTCCGATCGCACAAATGCTCGCCCGGTCAGCCGGCGCGACTTTCTGAAAGGGCTGGGTGCCGCCGGTGCCACCGGCGCCCTGGCGCTGTGGTCACTGGAATGCGGGCCTCTGGTTCCAGTACCCGAGGCGATTCAGAATCCACTCGGCTACTACCCGAGCCGCGACTGGGAGAAAATCTACCGTGACCAATACCGTTTCGACCGCTCCTTCACCTTCGTCTGCTCTCCCAACGATACCCATGCCTGCCGCCTGCGGTCTTTTGTGCGGAACGGGGTGGTGGTGCGCACCGAGCAGAACTACGACCACCACCGCTATGGCGACCTCTACGGGAACCATGCCACGCCTCACTGGAATCCACGCGGTTGCCTGAAAGGCTACACGCAGCAGCGTCGTGTCTATGGGCCCTACCGGCTGAAGTACCCTCTCGTCCGCGCGGGTTGGAAGCAGTGGGCGGATGATGGCTTCCCTTCCCTGAGCGACGACCCCCGCTTGCGGAGCAAGTACAAGTTCGACAGCCGCGGCACCGATACCTTCGTGCGGGTTCCGTGGGAGGAGGTCAACACCTACCTGGGCAAGGCGCTGATTTCCATTGCCCGCACCTACAGCGGTGAGGAAGGGCGTCGGCGGCTGCTGCGGGACGGCTACGCCCCGGAGATGCTGCTGCACTGGGAGGGTGCGGGCACGCGCACGATGAAGTTCCGCGGGGGCATGGGATTGCTCGGCGTGGTGGGGAAGTACGGACTCTACCGGTTCAGCAATATGATGGCGCTGCTCGACCATCACGTGCGGGGGGTTGGGCCGGAGAAAGCTCTCGGGGGGCGCATTTGGTCGAACTACACCTGGCACGGAGACCAGGCGCCTGGCATGCCGTTCGTCCACGGGTTGCAAACTTCCGACGTGGACTTCAACGAACTGCGCCACAGCAAGCTGCACATTCAGTGCGGGAAGAACCTGGTCGAGAACAAGATGCCCGACTCGCACTGGTTCAACGAGATTATGGAGCGCGGGGGCAAGATCGTCGTCATTTCGCCTGAATACAGTCCCCCCGCCACCAAAGCCGACTACTGGATCCCTGTACGGCCAGGCTTGTCCGACACCGCTATCTTCCTGTGGGTGGCTCGGTACCTGATGGAGAACAAGCTCTATGACAAAGACTTCGTGCAGAAGTTCACTGATTTGCCGTTGCTGGTGCGCACCGACACCTTGAAGCGCCTGCGCGCTCAGGAGGTTTTCCCCAACTACAAGCCCGGCCTCGATCCGCAGGGTCCCAGTTTCACGCTGCAAGGGCTGAAGCCCGAGCAGTATGAGCAACTCGGCGACTTCGTGGTGTATGAAAAGAAGAGCCAGAGCCTGAAAGCACTCACCCGCGACATGGTGGGCGAACAACTCACGCGCCAGGGGCTCGATCCGGAACTCGAATGGAAGGGCCGGATCAAGTTGGCCGATGGCCGCACCGTGGAAGTGATGACTCTCTGGGAGATGTACAAGATCCATTTGCGCGACTACGACCTCGACACCGTCAGCGATATCACCAGCGCGCCGCGCGAACTCCTAGAGCGTTTGGCCCACGACCTCGCTACCATCAAGCCTGCCGCGATCCATATCGGGGAAGGAATCAATCACTGGTTCCACGCCACTCTGCACAACCGCGCCACGTACCTGCCCCTGATGCTGACCGGCAACATCGGTGTTCCCGGGGCGGGTTGCCACACCTGGGCGGGCAACTACAAGGCGGCACTCTTTCAGGGGGCGCCCTGGGCTGGCCCCGGCTTCAAAGGCTGGGTGGGCGAAGACCCCTTCGAGGCCAACCTCGACCCAAAGGCCAAGGCCACCGACCTGCACGTCCACGCCTACAGTCGCGATGAAGAGGTGGCCTACTGGGGTCATGGCGACACCATCCATGTGGTCGACACACCCAAGTACGGCCGGAAGCTGTTCACGGGCAAAACGCACATGCCTACCCCCACCAAGGTGATGTGGTTCACCAACGTCAACCTGATTAACAACGCCAAGTGGGCCTACCACTTGATCAAGAACACCAATCCCAAGATCGACCTCATCGTCACGCAAGAAATCGAGATGACCGCCTCGTGCGAGTATGCCGACGTCCTGCTGCCGGCCAACTGCTGGATGGAGTTCCAGGCGCTGGAAGTGACGGCTTCCTGCTCGAACCCGTTCCTGCAGATTTGGGGGCGGGAAGGAATCAAGCCGCAGTACGACACCCGCGACGACCTGCGAATCATGACAGGCGTGGCGGAGAAACTGAGCGAATTGCTCAACGACCCGCGCTTCCGCAACTACTGGAAGTTTGCGTTGGAGGGTCGGGAAGACATCTACATTGACCGACTCCTGGACGGTTGCACCACCACCAAAGGTTACCGAACCGCTGACATCCTAACGGGCAAGTACGGCGAACCGGGCGCCGCGCTGATGCTCTTCCGCACCTATCCCCGCGTGCCCTTCTATGAGCAGGTGCACGACAGCATTCCCTTCTTCACCGACACGGGACGCCTGAATGCCTACTGCGACATTCCGGAAGCCATTGAACACGGCGAGAACTTCGTCGTCCACCGCGAGGGACCGGAAGCGACGCCCTATCTGCCCAACGTCATCGTTTCCAGCAACCCCTATATTCGTCCCGACGACCAAGGCATTTCGCGGGCGGAGATGGATCCCGAGAAACGCACGGTCCGCAACATCAAGCTGGCCTGGGCGCAGGTGAAAAACACCACCAATCCGCTCTGGGCGCAGGGGTACCGGTTCTACTGCCTGACGCCGAAGACTCGGCATCGCGTTCACTCGCAATGGAGCGTCTGCGACTGGAACCTGATCTGGGATTCCAATTTCGGAGACCCCTACCGCAAGGACAAGCGTACACCCGGGGTGGGCGAGCACCAGCTTCATATCAATCCGCAGGCGGCCAAAGAACTGGGACTGAACGACGGCGACTACGTGTGGGTGGACGCCAATCCTGCTGATCGGCCCTACATCGGGGCAAAGCCGGGCGACCCCTTCTACAAAGTGGCTCGTCTGATGATCCGGGTGAAGTACAACCCCGCCTACCCCTATCACGTGGTCATGATGAAGCACGCGCCTTACATCGCCACGGAGAAAAGCGTGAAGGCGCACGAGACCCGTCCCGATGGCCGGGCGTTGAGCGAAGACACCGGCTATCAGGCCAATCTGCGCTACGGCAGCCAGCAATCGCTCACGCGGGACTGGTTCATGCCGATGCACCAAACTGACTCGCTCTTCCACAAGAAGAAAGCGGAAATGGCATTCATCTTTGGCGGGGAAGCCGACAACCACGGGCTCAATACCGTTCCCAAGGAGACCCTGGTGCGGCTGACCAAGGCCGAACCCGGAGGACTGGGGGGCCAGGGGATCTGGAAGCCGGCGACGAGCGGCTTCTCTCCCGGCAACGAGGGCAGCGATGCCGAGCGTTACCTCCGCGGTGAGTTTGTCCGCGTGAGAACCTAGAAAGAAGGCGAGACCACGATGACAGAGGAAGTTCGAAGGCGCCACGGACGCGAGAAAGAGCCGGAAGCGGACGACCCGATGGAGCTGGTCATCGCCCCGGTTCCGGGCGGGAATCCGGAGCTGATGGCCACCTGCTTGATTGAGGAGTATGCCCACCTGGGGATGGACGAAGAGCAGATCCTGCAACTCTTCTCCCAGCCCGTCTACGCAACCCATGCCTTCTACCAAGAGTACGGAGAGGCATGGGTACGGAATTTGATTCGCCGGGTGTTAGCGCGTGCCGGCCGGCTGCGCGTGACGACGACAATCTTGCACCAGATCGGAGGATGCAATGCCTAAGGTCTTCAACTGGCAACTGGGGCGGGAAATGCTCTATCCCTACGAAGAACGCCATTCTCGGCGACAGTTTGCCTTCGTGTTCAACATCAACCGCTGCATTGCCTGCCAAACGTGCACTATGGCCTGCAAGTCCACCTGGACCTTCTCCCGCGGGCAGGAATATATGTGGTGGAACAATGTTGAAACCAAACCCTACGGCGGCTACCCGCACTTCTGGGATCAGAAAATTCTGACCTTGCTCGAGCGCGCGAACCCGGGCGGACAGGTCTGGAACGCGGGGAAAAAGAACGGGGACCGCGCGCCCTATGGGGTGTTTGAGGGGAAGACCATTTTTGAGGCGCTCTCGGAAGAGCAACATCCGGAAGCCGACACCTTTCAAACCACCTCCGGCCGTGTGCTGGGCTATCTGCCGAGCGACGAGGAGTGGGACGCGCCGAATATCTACGAGGACACGGCTCGATGCCCGCGGACAGAGCGGTGGCGCTGGGGTGGAGAGGGCGTAGCGCTGCCCGTCCACCAGACGTGGTTCTTTTATCTCCAGCGGCTGTGCAATCACTGTACCTATCCGGGCTGCCTGGCAGCATGTCCCCGGCAAGCCATCTACAAGCGGCCAGAAGATGGCGTGGTGCTGATTGACCAGGAGCGGTGCCGCGGCTATCGCAAGTGCGTGGAAGCCTGCCCCTACAAGAAGCCGATGTATCGCGCCACCACGCGCACAAGCGAGAAATGCATCGCTTGCTATCCCCGGCTGGAAGGCAAGGATTCAGTCCTCACTCCGGATGGCGCGCCCATCGAGACGCGCTGCATGGCTGCCTGTGTGGGAAAGATTCGGATGCAGGGCTTCGTGAAGGTTGCGAAGGATGGCACGTGGCGGAAGGATCCGGAGAATCCCATCTACTATATGGTGCGGGAGGAGAAGATTGCTCTGCCGCTCTATCCTCAGTTCGGAACTGAGCCGAACGGCTTCTACATCCCGCCGCGCTGGGTCCCGCGAGACTACCTGGTGCAGATGTTTGGCCCAGGAGTGGAGTCGGCCGTCGAAGCCTACGTCTGCCCGTCGCGCCGGATGTTGGGTCTTCTGCAACTGTTTCGGGTCACGCAGAAGGTCATCTCCAAGTTCAAACTGATCAAGGGCCAGAAGGTGGGCGAAAGCGAAGTCACCCTTCCCAGCGGAAAGACGAAAACCCTGGAGATTTTCAACGACACCGTAATTGGCTATGACACGAACGGCCGCGAGATCGTTCAGCTCACCGTGCAGGAGCCGATCTTCGAGCGGCCCGCCAAGCATCCCAACAGTATCTGAAGGAATCGTCATGGGCGCGGAAAAACTGGAACTGTCACCGCTGCTGGCACGGCGCGAGCTCTGGCTGCTGGCTTCGGTAGCGGCCGTGGACCCCTACCACCGGCAGCGATTCGCGCTGCTGGAGGATCGGGCCTTCCGTCAGCGAACCGTGGCCGCGGCTGCGCTGCTGGCGGCCGAAAATCCCGCGCTCGTGCTGGGGCCGGGAGAGGTTGCACCGGAGGAGGTTTCGCCGGCCGCTCTCTTCGCTGCCTTCGATGCGGACTGCGCCGGCATCGAAGCCACCTACCGTCAGATCTTCGGCCTGACGGCAGTCGCTCCGCAATGCCCGGCATGCGAAATCGAGTACGAACCGAATGCCGACATCGCCTACCGCACCCAGCAAATGGCCGACATCGGAGGTTTCTATAACGCCTTTGGTTTGCGAGCTTCGACGCAAGCAGGAGAGCGGCTGGACCACATCGTAGTGGAAGCGGAATTCATGTACGTGCTGCTGGCCAAAGAGGCGGCTGCCCTTGAGGCGGGGAACGAGGAAGCGGTTCAAGTGTGCCGGGAGGCTCGACGAAAATTCTTCCAGGAGCATGTGGGGTGGTGGCTGCCGGCCTATGCTCGTTTGCTTGCTCGCGTTGCGCCCGACGGCTACTACCGGCATGTGGCGCGGCTGATCGGAGGGATTTCTGCCTTGGAACGCGTGAGCCTGGGGCTGGCTCCGTTCCCGGCGCGGATCATCCCCAAGCCGTCTGCGCTGGAGGATGATTGGTGTTTCGAGTGCCTAGGCGGCTGAGGGAATGAGCGAAAAAACCCTCCTGCTGGGGCAAGTGGCCCAGGTGGGTGCGTTTTCCCGGAGTGGGTTCGATGGGGCGATGCGGGGGAAAATGCAGAAGCAGCGCCAGTTCGGCCCACCGTTTGCGCCCATTCTCAACCCGCGTCGAAATGGAATCGAGCGTGCCTTTTCGAGGGCAGAGTCGCTGTTAGGAGGCGACGATGACACTCACATCGAGACGCGAGGTCGCCCGCATCCTGCGTGCCGAAGCTGAGAGCATTCGGCAGCACGGATTCACGGACATGTTCAGCCACCAGTTCGCCTGCCTGCTGGCGCAAGTGCTGCGGCCGGAAACCTGCGAGGGCTGCTTACTCGGTGATTTCATACCAGAAGAGTACCGTGGTGAGGCCTTCCCGTGCCAACACCTTGACCGCGATGCGTGGCTCCGGATCACCGCGATTCCAGGCATAAGAGAGCAGGTGGCGCAACGCTTTCTGACGCTCGCCGGGGAATTGGAGGCCTCGGCCGAAGCAGAAGAAACTCATCGGGAGACGCGCGTTTCGCAGTAGCGCAGGAGTTCGGTACGTCTAGTGCAAGAGCGTGCTCTCCCGAATCTACCGCGCTCGATACGGAATTCCTGAGAAGAAGTGAGTTGGTGGGCAAGTCTGTAAGCCGGATTCTGTCTCCCGCTCTCGAGCGGGAGGGTGACCATTCCTCTAGGCGACCTACCCGGGAGTGAACTCGTCCCGAACGGTTCGGGACGGTGCGGACCGGGTCAGTCCTCCTCCCCTATTTGGTCTTGCTCCGCGTGGGGTTTGCCGTGC